>JAGQYI010000010.1 GCA_020436165.1 Cyclobacteriaceae bacterium
AAGGAATAGCAATAAAAATGGTTCAGATCGAACAGTTACCAGAGATGGTTAAGTTCGTTTTTGACAATGCAAGTATAATTGTTTGGTATAAGATAATCAAGAATACCATGTATTTTGTACGAATCTGATATTTATGCGCTAAGCTCCATCTTTTAATTGTGGCTTATTGCCTTATTTTGCACTTAATTAAAATGCATTAAAATGTTACAAGTTGCACAAGTTCTTAAGGATAAGGAAGCCATACTGCATGGTTTAAAGAAGAGAAATTTTAAGGAACCCGAGAAAGCTGTTGATACTCTATTGGAGTTGGATGAAAAAAGAAAGTCGCTGCAACAAAGACACGATAACGCATTGGCAGAAACAAACCTGCTTTCGAAGCAGATTGGCCAGCTAATGGCCCAAGGCAAGAAAGAAGAAGCCGAAACAATAAAGGTAAAGACTGCAGAATATAAGAACGAAGGCAAAATACTCGGAGAGGAACTAAAAGCAGTTGAAGATGAGTTGAGAGAATTGCTTTACACCATTCCCAATGTTCCTAATGCAAAAGTACCTGCGGGTACTACAGAGCAGGACAATGTGGTTGAAAGTACACATGGCGAAATTCCTCAGTTGCATGATGCTGCAAAACCTCACTGGGAACTTATTGAGCAATACGACATCATAGATTTTGAGCTTGGGAATAAAATTACCGGTGCAGGGTTCCCCGTTTATAAAGGCAAGGGTGCAAAGCTGCAACGTGCTTTGATAAATTTCTTTTTGGATGAAGCTGAAAAAGCAGGGTATGGTGAAGTTCAACCTCCAATTATGATTAACCAGGCTTCAGGTTATGGTACGGGCCAATTACCCGATAAGGAAGGCCAGATGTATCATGCCACGGAAGATGACTACTATTTGATACCCACCGCTGAAGTTCCTATAACTAACATTTACAGAGATGTAATACTACAGTTGGACGAGCTACCCAAAAAACATGTGGGCTATACCCCATGCTTTAGAAGAGAGGCAGGCTCATGGGGAGCGCATGTACGTGGTTTGAACCGCCTGCACCAATTTGATAAAGTGGAAATCGTTCAGATTCAGCATCCAGATCAATCCTACGATGCGTTGAATGAAATGAGTAGCTATATTCAATCGCTATTGAAAAAGCTGGAGTTGCCATATCGCGTATTGTTATTGTGTGGAGGCGATTTAGGTTTTACATCTGCCATTACCTATGATATGGAAGTTTTTTCTGCTGCCCAGCAGAAGTGGCTGGAGGTTAGCTCGGTAAGTAATTTCGAAACGTTCCAGGCCAACCGACTAAAACTTCGTTTTAAGGATGAGAACAAAAAAACTCAGCTATTGCATACACTAAACGGCAGCGCCTTGGCTTTGCCAAGAATTGTGGCTGCTATTCTGGAAAACAACCAAACCCCGGAAGGGATTAAAGTACCAAAAGTACTTGTGCCTTACTGTGGATTTGAGTGGATTAATTAAAGAAAAGCCACATCTTCAACAATTCCGGGGCCAATTTCTTTAGTAAACAATTCAAGAATTTTCTTTTTAGAAAGAATAAGTTCTTGTTTTAAGGGGGCTGAGCTTAATTCAACAATAAGCTTTTTGTCTTTAAAGAACAATTTGGTAGTTCGGCTGGCAATTGGTTTGCCCATAAGCTTTGGCCAAAGTGCAATTACGGTACCTTCATCAACTTTACGCTTCAAATGGTAGGTTTCGTACATCTGATCAATCGCCTCTTTTAAAGCGGTGGGTTCGGCTTTACGATAATTCTCATTTTTGGGTCGGCTCATAATCAGTTGTGTTTTGAACTTTTCCTTTTTCAATTTCAAATATACGGGCCTTCAGCTGGTTGTGCTCCAACAGGGCCATGGTTCTTTCAGGCCGGGCATCTGTTATAAAAAGCTGGCCATACGTTTCATGCGTTACCTTTTTCAAAAGCATTTGCATGCGCTCATCGTCTAGTTTGTCAAAAACATCATCGAGAAGAAGCGCTGGTTTTAAGTTTTTTTGACTTGCCAACAAATCGTATTGGGCTAGCTTAAGCGCTATTAAAAAAGATTTTTGCTGACCTTGAGACCCATGTCGTTTCAAGGGTTTATCAAAAATGGTGAATAAAAAACCATCTTTATGAATGCCCACGTTGGTTCGCTGCAAAACCTTATCTCTTTGCAGAGATTGATTGTATCTATCCTTCAAACTACCTTCTGATAATTGGCTCTCGTACGTAATGGAGACTGATTCATTTTGCGATTGAAGGGATGCGTAGTGTTGCTCAAAAAAGTCAAGAAATTGATTCAAATAATTTGCCCGCTCTTCGTAAATAGGTGTTCCGTGTTCTATTAATTGAGAAGTATAGGTTTGAAGAAGATCGCTATCCAAACGGCCACTATCACTGAATTGCTTTAGCAAAGCATTTCGGTTCTTTAGAGCAAAATTGTAAGCAATTAAATGGCGTAAGTAAGCTTTATTCGATTGGCTCATAGCTGAATCAAAAAATCTTCTTCTGATCTCATTACTATCGTAAATTAGATCTGAATCGTTAGGCGAAATCATCACAAGAGGAAACAAGCCAATGTGCTCACTTAATTTTTCGTGTTCTTTTTTATCAACTCGTACTTCTTTCTTTTTTCCCAATTGCACAGAACAGCTAACAACGTGTTTCTTTTTATTGATTTCTACGGCTGATTTTATAATGAATAACTCTTCATCAAATTTTATGTTGGCACTATCTACAGCGTTTATCGAGCTTTTGGTAATAGATAAATAGTGCAAAGCATCCAGAATATTTGTTTTGCCGGCACCATTATGGCCAGTAAAGCAGTTTAGCCCTTTTTCAAAGCCAATGTCCAGTGTTTCAAAATTTTTAAAATTGAATAAGGACAAGTTTTTGAAAATCATGGTAGGATTTAAGTATTTTTGCAGCCAAGTTAATTAAAAGACCTGCATTCACTAACTTCGCAGGTTCAAATAACAACCAAAGGTAGCTAGAAAAAAATGGCAACATCAAAAACAAAAAAAGCACCGGCAACCAAAGTAAAATTTTCGAAAGAAACCTATTTAAACTGGTATGAGCAAATGCTGCTTATGCGTAGGTTCGAAGAAAAAGCGGGCCAATTGTATGGCCAGCAAAAAATCCGGGGATTTTGTCACTTGTATATAGGACAGGAAGCTTGTGCAGCAGGCTCTGTTTCCGCATTGAAAGAAGGTGATAAGTATATTACTGCCTATCGCGACCACGCGCACCCCATTGCTTTGGGTTCTGATCCTAATAAAATAATGGCAGAACTTTTCGGTAAAGAAACAGGTATTTCCAAAGGTAAAGGTGGCTCAATGCACATGTTCGACAAAGAGCACCATTTTTATGGTGGCCATGGTATTGTAGGTGGTCAGGTGCCGTTGGGTGTTGGTATTGCATTTGCAGAAAAATACAGAGGCTCTGATAACCTGTGTGTTACCTACATGGGAGATGGTGCCGTACGTCAGGGAGCTTTTCACGAAGCCTTGAACCTGGCAATGACCATGAAACTTCCTGTTTTGTTTGTGATTGAAAACAACGGGTACGCTATGGGTACCTCGGTAGCCCGTACATCCAATGTTACCGATTTATCGGAACTGGGTAGAGCTTATGAAATGCCTTCCGAATCAGTAGATGCTATGAATGTGGAGAATGTGCATACTGCTGTTGAAAAAGCGGCCGCAAGAGCAAGAAAAGGAGATGGGCCCACTTTATTGGAATTCAGGACCTATCGCTACAAAGGTCACTCCATGTCAGATCCTGCAAAGTACAGAACCAAGGAGGAGGTAGAACAATACAAACAGATGGATCCTATTGAGCAGGTAAAACAGGTTATACTTAAAAATAAGTTTGCTTCCGAAGAAGATTTGGCAGCACTTGATAAATCACTTAAAGATCGGGTAAATGAAAGTGTGAAGTTTGCAGAAGGATCAGACTTCCCGGCTGCTAGTCAGGCATTTGAACATGTTTATGTGCAGGAAGATTACCCATTCGAGATGGGATAATAATAGGAAAGTAGTATTATTGCAGCCGAAATTTTAATAGCATGGCTAAGAAAGGTAAAAAGCAACAAGAAGAAGGGGTATTGGAGAGTGCGGAAGTGCTTGCTGATCAACTCACAAAATCAGAAAAATTTTTAGAAGAACACAAAACGCTTGTGTTCTCATTGGCTGGTCTTTTAGCAATTGTTTTGGCCGGTTATTTTGGGTATAAATATTATATGGAAGGCCAGAACACACTGGCTCAGGACGAAATGTTTCAGGCGGTTCATTATTTCGAACAGGACAGCCTGGATTTAGCCTTAAATGGCGATGGTAATTATTACGGCTTCTTAGATGTGATCGATAACTACGGTCATACAGAAGCGGGTAATTTAGCTAACTTTTATGTTGGTGCCATCTATATGAAAAAAGGCTCATATACATCAGCTATTCCATTCCTGGAAGATTTTAGCAGTAATGATATGGTTGTGCAAGCCAGGGCTTACAGTTTGTTGGGTGATGCTTACATGCAGCAAGGGGAATTTAGTGAAGCTGCTACCTATTATACAAAAGCGGCCGATTACAAGCCAAATAAGTACTTTACACCAGTATACTTAATGAAAGCTGGTTTGGCCTATGAAAAGCTAGAGGATTACGATAATGCATTAAAACAATACGAAAAAATCGTAACCAAGTATCCTGAATCTAATGAGGCGGATAAAGCCAAGAAATATAAAGCTGAGCTTCAATCCAAATCCTAAACTTTATAAAAGTAAATTATACGTAAAGGGGTAGGATTTGAATCTTACCCCTTTTTTATTTTTACAGTATTATGGCAAGTAACCTAAAAAACCTAAGTGAATACTCTGAACGAAATACAGGGTCTGTTTTCGATAAAAAGTTTGGAATAGTTGTTTCTGAATGGAATGATGAGGTAACCGGTGCCCTTTTGGAGGGAGCTATTGAAACCTTGAAAGAGCAAGGAGCACAAAAGAAAAACATTAAAGTGCATTATGTGCCAGGTAGCTTTGAACTACCACTTGGGGCTCAGTTTTTGGCTCAAAATAAAAAGTTTGATGCCGTGATTTGTTTGGGATGCGTAATTCAGGGTGAAACCCGTCATTTTGATTTTATATGCGATGCAGTAGCCCAGGGAATTTGTAATGTAGGCCTTAAGTACAACAAACCGGTAGTTTTTGGAGTGTTGACAACGGATAATTTGCAGCAGGCATTGGATAGGGCAGGAGGCAAACACGGAAACAAAGGAGAAGCAGCAGCTATTACTGCTGTTAAGATGTTGGGGTTTAACAATTAATTTTTTTAGAATGAGAGTATTAAAATTTGGAGGCACCTCCGTGGGTAGTGCAGAAAGGATGCGGCACGTTGCAGAACTGATTACCAAAACCTCAGAGCCCAAAATCATTGTTTTATCTGCAGTTTCAGGAACAACTAATAAACTGGTAGAGATCGGTGAATTATTATCTGCCCGAAGTTTGGAAATGGCTCATTTGGCAATTGAAAAACTTTTCAGTGAATACCAGGATTTGCTTAAGGAGCTTCTTGCTAGCAATGAAATGCGTGAAATAGGTGAGGAAGTGATCAATAATAGCTTTTCTCTCATGAAAAATTATTTGAAGTATCCTTTCGGGAAATCCAAAAACAATGAATTGCTTGCTCAGGGAGAACTTCTTTCAACAGGTTTATTCAATTTGTATCTGGCCGAGAATGGTATTGATGCTCAGTTGATTTCAGCTTTGGATTTTATGCACTTAGATGAAAATGGGGAACCTTCATTGGAAGACATTTCCATCAAACTACAAAAGGTGCTGGAGAATTATCCTGAGCAAAAACTATTTATTACGCAAGGGTTTATTTGTTTGAATAGTGAGGGAGATATCGATAACCTGAAAAGAGGAGGCAGCGATTATACTGCTTCACTGATTGGTGCGGCACTTAATGCTGAAGAGGTAGAGATTTGGACCGACATTGATGGAATGCATAATAACGACCCTAGAATAGTTGAAAACACAAGAGCGGTGCAGCACTTATCATTCGATGAGGCCGCTGAGCTTGCCTACTTCGGAGCTAAGATTTTACACCCTACTTCAATTTTACCGGCTCAGGAACGCGAAATACCTGTAAGGTTAAAGAACACGATGAATCCTGAGGCACCCGGTACTCTCATAGACAACACAGGAGTTACAAGAACGGTTAAAGCAGTTGCTGCAAAGGATGGCATTACAGCTATCAAAATAAAGTCTTCTCGAATGCTACTGGCACATGGTTTTTTACTAAAGGTTTTTCAAATTTTCGATTCCTTTAAAACTTCTATAGATCTGATTACAACCTCTGAAATTGCTGTTTCCTTAACTGTAGATGACACTTCTCATTTAGATGATATTGTGCTCGAATTGGAAAAACTTGGCTCCGTAGAGGTTGATCCTGAGCAGACGATCATTTGTCTGGTGGGTAATTTCATTATGGAAAACGGAGAGGTGGTTAATAATCTTTTCAATGCATTAGAAAAAATGCCCGTTCGTATGATTTCGTTGGGCGGTAGTAAAAATAATATTTCTGTTCTCTTACCCGCAGCGTATAAGCAACAAGCCTTAAAGCAAATAAACGATGTTGTTTTTGGCTTAAAGGTTATGGAAATAGAAAAAGACTAACCAAACAATAAAGAACAACGGTAGCAAAAAGGGAATTGAGAATCGAACAATATAGCCGAAGAAAGAAGGCATTTTAATGCCTAACTGTTCTGCGATGGATTTAACCATAAAATTAGGACCATTGCCAATGTAGGTCAGTGAGCCGAAAAATACCGCTGCAATTGAAATGGAACGAAGCAACAAAATTCCATCCGGTAATTCTCCCATAGCAAATTGACGGACGTGTTCTATATTATTGATATCTCCATGAACCGATGCCATGGCCGCTGCTAAAAAGTTTAAGTAAGTTGGAGCATTGTCCAAAATGCCGGAAAGAATACCAGTTCCCCAATACAACGAGTTATGTGTTATAAATGCTGAGCCTTCAGGAGATTGGGCAAAATTGCCCACTAACTCAAGCGCAGGCATCATCGTGCCAAATATTCCAATAAAGATAAAGGCAACCTCACGAATTGGTTCAAAGCTAAAATCGTTTTGCTTTAACAGGTTTTTATCCGCCATTTTATAAGCAAGAAAGGCAACGGCAAGCATTATTAATTCTCTTAAAAAAGAGAATTTCTGGCCATCGTAATGAATAGACGGAACCCATTCAAATACATTGGGGTCCAGAAAAACAGCGCCAACAATTATAGCCAACCATGCAAAGTTGATACCCCCACTTATGCAAACCTTACCTGTTCTTTCACCAATTGATTCTCTTTTATTTCGAACATCCATGATAAAGAATATTACCAGGAGAACAGTCATAGCAAAAGACCACGGCACAAAATTGTGGATCAACGTCCACTGAAACGGTACGCCTTTTAAAAATCCAAGAAAAAGAGGTGGGTCGCCAATAGGCGTTAAAGAACCACCAATATTGCTAACAAGGAAAATAAAAAATATAATGTGATAGGCCTGAATACGCCCTTTATTAAGTCTCAAAAAAGGACGGATAAGTAACATGGATGCGCCAGTCGTACCTATAATATTAGCGATAATAGCACCCGTTAAAAGCATGGCAGCATTAGTTATCGGTGTAGCTTTTTTATCCACACTTATCATAATACTACCCGATGCTATGAACAAACCCGTGAGTAATGATATAAACTGAACGTATTCGAAAAAGGAATGAACGGGACCATGTACGTTGTGCAATGCAAACAAATAATACAACACTACTACTCCTGCTAAAACTATGGCCACTTTTGGATAATTATGGTGCCAGAACCTTTCAAAAAATAAGGGGCCAGTAGCAATCATTGCTAAAAGAAGTACAAAAGGAATTACGGCCCAACCGGCAGGAGAATGATGCACTTCAGTTGTATCCTTAGACTCAACGCTTGATAAATTTTTGCTTGTATCATCGTAGTTCGACTCAACAACTGCGGTGTGTGAGGGGGCGGCAATACTTGGTGTATAAGAAGCAAATACAAGAGCTAAAAAAATACTAATTGCTAATCCACCAATTTTAAAAAATTGCAATTCTCGGTAAATCATAAACCTAAATCTATAAAATAAATTTATCATAAAAGTACTAATCCCTTTACCTTAAACTGGTCCAACGCATTTTATTCTAACCCAAAATGGTTAAATCCAATAAATGATAACATATATGTAACATTAGAAGATACGGATGACATACTTTTGGTAGCTATGAATGCAGTAATTGATATTGGCAATACAAGATGTAAACTGGGCCTTTTTAGTAATGCTTCTGAAGAGATAGATGCTTACTTTTTTGAGACCAGTAAAGTTTATGAATTTCTCAAGAACAAAAAAATCAAGCATGTTTTAATATGCAACGTGTCAAATGCCGGTAATCTTTTGGAAGAAATAAATTCTATTGCAGACAAAGTAACAGTTCTGACGAAAGATACCCCAATGCCAATAACAACAGATTACAAAACGCCAGAAACTCTTGGGGTGGACAGATTAGCTGCTTGTTTGGGAGGGAGAAAGTATTACGAAGGAAACGTTTTGGTGATAGATGCAGGTTCCTGTATAACCTATGATTTATTAACTGACCATAATGTACACAAGGGAGGAGTAATTACCCCAGGTTTACTTATGCGCCTTAAGGCTATGCATACTTTTACATCCAACTTGCCGTTGGTTCCTTTAGAATTTGTACCTCTTGAAGGCAAAACCACCTTCCAGTGCCTTCAAAGTGGTGCAACAAATGGAA
This sequence comes from Cyclobacteriaceae bacterium, assembly GCA_020436165.1. GTDB lineage: Bacteria > Bacteroidota > Bacteroidia > Cytophagales > Cyclobacteriaceae > JAKISE01. The sequence continues at coordinate 8,830 of JAGQYI010000010.1, forward strand.
CGTTATTGGAAATGAAGGGTATTATTGAGACCTACAAGGCAAAATATGACAACTTATCTGTAATAATTGGGGGAGGAGATGCAGATTTTTTTGATAAAAACTTGGAATTGAACACCTTTGTGGTTTCAAATTTAGTGCTGGAAGGATTACGTGCAATTTTGATATATAATGAGTAGAAGTAAAAAACTGTTTTTTGTAGGGGTAATTGCTCTTTTTATTGTGGGAGGCAAATCGTTTGCTCAAGTAACTTTTTCACCTTATTCGTCTATCGGAATTGGTGATATTCAAGACCCAAACACTGCCGCTAAGTTCGGAATGGGTGGCTTAGGAATAAGTAATGGGACCTATTATAGTTTGAATATTGTTAACCCTGCTTTATTATACAAAAACCAGGTAGCGCTTTTTTCAGCTGCACTTTTAGCTGAATCGAAAAATATAAGTCAGGATGGATTTGAGACTTACAAGGTTGGCTCCGGTCAGCTTAATCATATGGCAGTTGCATTTCCTTTAATTTCTGGGAAGCTTTCAACTTCATTGGTATTAAGTCCCTATTCGGCTGTAAACTACAATGTTACTTATCAGGCCCCAATCGATGGACATCCAACTGATTCTGTAAGCTATGTTACTAAAGGTGATGGAGGGATTGACCAGTTAGCGCTCTCGATAGGGGGAGAATTGTTTAAGGGTTTTTCCGTTGGAGTTAGGGCAAGCTATTTGTTTAGTTCGGTAAGAAAAGAGAGCGCCTCGTACATACCGTTTGATGGAAGTAATTATTATGTAGTAACATATAACGAACGACTTAGCTTTCAGGATTTTCTTTTTGGTGTAGGCCTTGCCTATTCACAGCAGGTTGGGGAAAGCGCAGTTAATTTTGGGTTGACTTATGATCTGAAAACAGACCTTAGCTCAAAGTATTTCGCGCGTATTGACCAGGAAAATGCAACAGGTTCTACCATTTTTGGAGATACGTTGGCCAACGACATTAGTGTTATTCAAAAAATACCTTCAAAACTTGGTCTGGGTATTTCCTACAAATACAAAAATATGTGGGTTGCAGGTATTGACTACACCACCCAGGATTGGGAGATTAGTAAGGATCCGGTTTCTGGAAACTCTCTTTACAAAAAACGTGAAAAATTTGTTGTTGGAGGTGAAATTACTCCCGATGTGGCAAGTGTAAATAACTATTTAAAAAGAATAACGTACAGAGTAGGAGCAAGTTATACAAAAACCCCTTATTTTGTACAGGAAACGCAAATAACAGATTTTGGCATAAACTTTGGTTTATCTGTTCCAGTTGTACGATTTTCGAGCCTTGATTTTGGGTTTCAGTTCGGAAACAGGGGAACGTTATCGAACAATTTAATAAAGGAAAACTATTTTAGAGTATATTTTGGGGTTAGCTTCAACGACAATCGTTGGTTTTTGCGACCTAAGTTTAATTAAATAAATAAACAAAGTGATGAAGAAGGTTTTTGGAACATTAGCGGTACTTACCATTCTGGCAATAAGCGCCAATGCACAAAGAGGATGGAAGTGGCCAGAAGATTCTGCCAAGAGGGTTAAAGCTGAGGAGAAAAATGTTATTCAATCAGATGCGGTAAAAATGGGCGACTACAAAACAGCCTTACCTGCCTTAAATTGGTTATTTATCAATACACCTGATTTGAATAAATCAATTTATATAAATGGTGCAAAGGTTTACGACAACCTGGCCGATGTTGAAAAAGATGAGGCTAGAAAAGTACAGCTTGTCGATTCACTAATGTGGGTTTATGATCAGCGCATACAACACTTTGGAGACAAGCCTTATGTACTAAACTGGAAGGCCTATAAAGGCTACAAGTACTACATAAAAGACTTTTCAAAAGCAGAATGGCTGCTCAAGATGTTTGATGAGGCGTTTGACATTGGGGGTGAGGATATACTTGATGCCAACTTAATTGCATATATGAATGTGATTAAAGTGAATGCTTTGGCTAAAAAGAATTTGACTGAAGACGAAATTCTTGATCGTTACGATAAGATAAATGATGTGATCGAGAAAAAGATGGAGGAGAAAAAGGCTAAGGGAGAAGATGTTGAAAGCCTGGTCTCAAAAAGAGCTCTTATTGACAATATACTAACTGAAATAGTAAACATAAATTGTGAATTTGTTGAAAACAACTATGGCCCAAGGTTCGAAGCAAACCCTGACGATCTTAAATTGGTCAAACGAATGTTTACATTTATGCTTACTGGTAAATGCACCGATTCTCCATTGTTTTTAAGCGTGGCTAAACAATTAGAAAAACTGCAACCTGATTTCGGCCTGGCCAAAGTAATTGGTACCAAGTGCCTTGCAAATAAAGACTATGATTGTGCCATAAATTATTACAAAGAAGCGCTTCAATATACGGAAGATGGAGCTGATAAAGCAGATGTTTACATTCAACTCGGAAAAGTATATGCTGTAATTGGTCAAAAACCAACTGCACGTAATATGTTTAACCAGGCATTGGCTGCTAACCCTGCTAATAAAGAGGCATATTCTGCAATTGGCGATCTATACTATCATAGCTTTAATGAATGTAAGGAAGAACAGGATATGGTTAAAGATAGACTTGTATTCATTGCTGCATATAATATGTACAGAAAGGCTGGCGATTCGGAAAAAATGCAACAAGCGAAAGAACAATTTCCATCAAAAGAAGAATTGTTTAATGGTGATTACGAAGCTGGTCAAACGGTTAATTTAGGTTGCTGGATAAATGAGTCAGTTACACTTAGTTCAAGAGACTAATACAATAGAAGCTTAGAAAAAGGCTGTTTTGAAGGATTCCTTTAAGACAGCCTTTTTCTGTTTATAATAAACTATTTACGTGCGAAAAATCAACTATTACATTGGTTTGCTTTTTTTGTTGAGCATTGCTTCATGTGGTGAATCCGACAAAAAAGATACTACTCCGCAGATATACACGGGCCCTTTGAGTAAGCTTACCGATGCCAATATTTTATACAGCGATTCAGCCATTATAAAGGCCAATGTAAAGGCAGAGGAAATTCTGGATTTGCAAAATGGAGACAGGGAAGTGCCGAAAGGAATGTTTATTACATTTTTTGAAAAGGATGGAACCACTTCTGCAACCTTAAGAGCTGATTATGCTTACTATACAAAAGAAGAGGATACATGGAAGGCCACAGGAAACGTGGTTGTTAATAATATTGCGAATAAAGAGGTTCTAAAAACCGAAGAACTTTTCTGGGAACCCAAAACAGAAAATGTTTATACAGAAAAATTTGTTAAAATTGAGACACCGGGTGAATTGATGACAGGTACTGGTCTGAAAGCCAAGCAGGATTTTTCAGAGTGGACCCTCGATAAGCCGGAAGGAACAATTGAAGTTAATGAAGATGAAGGAAGATAAACCTAAAACAAATCTTATTAATATTTTACTGCTTTTTTTTAGTGGAGCAGTATTAGTTATTGGAGTACATCAAACCATAGTAAACGGCTTTGGCGAGTCGTATTGGATATTCATGGTTTCCATTGCTGTATTTTTGTTTTATTTAACAAGAAAGAACAAACAAAAACAGGAAGAAAACACGCCCAAAATGAACCGCAGAGCAAAGCGGTATATGGATAGAAACCACTAAGTTGGAAGATTTTTACATCATAGTAATTACATTAATTTTTTCTGCCTTTTTTTCGGGCATGGAAATAGCCTTTGTATCTGCCGACAAGCTTCAGCTTGAAGTCCACGCAAAAACAGGAGGGTTTGCTGATAAAATTCTTGTAAGATTCTTATCCAACCAATCAGGTTTTTTAGGAACAACTCTTATAGGAAATAACATTGCACTTGTGGTGTACGGAATTTTTATGGCCAGAGCCATAGACCCCTGGCTGGATAATGTTTTACCCCCGATTCTTAATCAGTCTGTAGGCCACCTCGTTATTCAAACACTTATTTCCACATTATTGGTGCTGGTTACGGCCGAGTTCTTACCTAAGAGCCTGTTTATATTGGACCCCAACCGTATTTTACGTTGGATGGCGCTTCCAATGCTGATCGTTTACTACCTTTTGTGGGTAGTAACCACAGTGGTTACCTGGTTTTCGAAATTACTGATCATATATGTTTTCAGGCTTAAATATGTGGAATCTAAACCCGTTTATGGGTTGGCGGACCTGAATGCATACATTATGAATTTGGTGAAGCAGCCCAACCCGGATGCTTTGGATGATGAGGTACACGATGTTGACGAACATATATTCGCCAATGCGTTGGAGTTCAAAAATCTCAAAGTGAGGGACTGCATGATTCCCAGAACGGAAATTACTGCCATTGATGTTGAAGATGGAATTGAAGAGCTGAAAGAAACACTTATAAAGAGTGGTTATTCTAAAGTACTGATCTATGAAGATTCCATTGATAACGTAATAGGCTATTGTCATGCGCACGAGCTTTTTAAAAAGCCGACTGAAATAAAGAAAATAATGACCCCTATTTTCATTGTTCCTGAAACTATGAGGGCTCAGGAATTAATGGTAAAGTTTATTGCTGAACGAAGAGGACTGGCTTTAGTAGTAGATGAATATGGTGGCACAAGTGGGCTTATTAGTCTGGAAGACTTAATAGAAGAGATTGTTGGAGAAATACAGGATGAGCACGACATGGAGGCTCTAAGAGAAGAAAAGATCGGCAAACATATGTACATATTGAGTGCCCGGCTTGAAATTGAGTACCTGAACGATAAATACGGATGGGATTTGCCCGAAGGCGAATATGATACAATTGGCGGATTGATACTTTCTATTACAGGAGACATTCCTGAGGAAGGACAGGTTATCGAAATTGATAATTTTCGAATGGAAGTTATGGAAATGGAAGATCGAAGGATCGTTTCCATAAAGCTGGCTGTTGGCTAGTTTTTGTATGTATTTTGATACCTCATTCCCAAGCAAATACATTAAATAAGTTAGCTTTTAGAAACCATTGAAGTGCATTTGGTTTTATGGGTATTAAGTCCCTATTTTTGCGGTCTTTAAAATAGAGAAAATGGCTTTAATTAATACGTTGAGGAACAAAATGGGTAAGTTTATAGTAGTTGCTATTGCTATAGCCATTTTGTCGTTTGTGTTGACTGATTTACTAAGTGGACAAAAATCAATTTTGGCAGGTAATGCCCGCGATATCGGTAAAATTGCCGGAGAAACGGTTACCTACGATGAGTTTCAAAAGAAAGTAGATGAATTAGTTCAAAACTACACTGCTACCTATGGGAGGAACCCAAGTGCAGATGAAATGAATTCATTGCGAAACCAGACTTGGTTGCTTTTAGTGGCAGAGAAATCTTTTGATAAAGAGTACAAAGAATTGGGAATAACTGTAAGCCCTGAAGAATTGGTAGATATGGTTCAGGGTAAGAACATCAGCCCAGATATCCAAAGAAATTTTATTAATCGTCAAACTGGTCAGTTCGATAAGGATTTGCTCATTCAAACATTGAATCAATTGAATGCAACTCCACAAGGTCGCCAGCAATGGAAGCAATTTGAAGAGAGTCTTATTCCGGGAAGGAAAAGAGTGGAGCTTGACAACCTGATTGACAAAACCACTTTTGTGACAGACGCAGAAGCGCAAAGAGAGTATAACGACCAAAACACAGTGGCAGAGGTTAAGTACCTTTACGTTCCGTACTTTGCTATAAACGATTCCTCTGTAAATGTGACGGATTCAGAGTTGGAAAGCTATATCGAGAACCATAAGGAGCAGTACCAGGTAGATTGGTCACGATCGATTGAATATGTTTCGTTCCCGATAATTGCTTCTTCCGAAGACTCATTAGCCTACAAAGATGAGCTAAGGGAGATGAAGGAAGAGTTAACCACCATTACAGATGATTCTCTTTACGCTACAAGTAATTCAGAGACCTCAAATCCATTTGCAACTTACACGATAAATACCTTGCCAGCCATTGTTGCTTCTAATTTGAATATCGTTAAAAAGGGAACAGTAGTTGGCCCTTATATAGATGGCGACAGTTATGTCCTTTATAAATTATCGGACATTTATGAAGATACAGCTGGTGTTGCCAAAGCAAGTCATATTCTTATAAAATGGGATAACGATACAGATGAGGCTAAAGCAAAGGCAAAAAAGGAAGCATTGGAAGTGCTGCGTGAAGTACAGGGAGGAGCAAATTTTGCCGAGGTTGCCAAAGAAAAAAGTAAAGATGGCGGATCTGCGATTAATGGAGGAGATTTAGGATGGTTTACTTCAGGACAGATGGTTAAGCCATTTAACGATGCTGTTTTTAGTGCAACCAAAAAAGGAATTATACCCAGAGTGGTTGAATCACAGTTTGGGTACCACATCATTGATGTTACTGAGGTGCCAACATTTACCAAGTATAAAGTAGCAACCGTAGGACTCAACATTACTGCAAGTGATGAAACCCGTGATGAAGCTTTTAGAAAAGCTGATTATTTTGCCGGAACATCAAGCAACCTGAATGATTTTACAACCAATGCAGAAAAAGAAGGATATGCCATTCTGGATGCAGATAATATTGAACCCAATGATCAAAATATTGCCCGAATGGGTAAAGCCCGTCAGGTGGTAGGTTGGTTGTTCAGAGATGCTTCTGAAGGAGAGGTTTCGCAAGTGTTTGAACTGGACGACCAGTATGTAGTTGCAGTGATGACAGGTGAACAGGAAAAGGGAACCGCCAAACTAAGCGATGTAAAACTGGAAGTAACCGAAAAGGTTAAGAATCAGAAAAAAGGAGAAATGATAAAGCAGAAGCTTGAGGGCCTTTCAGGAACACTAGATGAAATGGCAGCTGCTTATGGAGATGATGCTTCTGTATTAACTTCAAGTAATGTTAAAATGTCTTCAACTACCTTACCTTCAACCGGCAAATCTGATTTAGCAATAGGAACCGTTTTTTCACTTAAGGAAGGTGATGTTTCTAAACCAGTAACCACAGATAACGGAGTAGTAATTGTTCAGGTAGAAGGCATTACACCAGCACCTGAAATTGCTGATTATTCTATGCACGCGAATAATTTGAAGAAGGCAAGAGAAGGCCGCTCTTCGTATTATTTGGGCGAATTGGTGAAAGAAGCTGCTGACGTAAAAGACGAGCGTTACAAATTCTTCTAGTAAAAAGCATTAAGAAAATACATAGGGAGTACATTTGTGCTCCCTATTTTTGTTTTATATGAGCACGGCTAACGAGAAAAAAGATTTTGGGGAATTGCTTGACAGTCAATACAATTGGCCTGCCGACTATCTTTTTAAATTTATTGTTAATACTGAGTTTAAACAACAGTTGATAAAGCTGTTTGAACCGCATAAGGTTATAGAGAAGCCTTCTTCACAAGGGAAATACGTTAGCATTACAGCCCGAGTGCTTATGAATAGTGCTCAGGAAGTCATGGATTTGTACGAAAAGGCATCCAAAATAGAAACAGTAATCTCTCTTTGATTTGTCAATTCGTTCTCTTTGTGCTATCTATGGCGTAGCATATGAGCAGCTCCAAAACAAAATTATACTTAGTGCCAACACCTATTGGCAATTTAAAAGATATCACTCTCAGAGCCTTAGAAATACTGAAAGCAGTTGATGTTATTTTGGCGGAGGATACCCGCACAACTGGTCAGTTACTGAAGCATTATGACATCAAACAACCTCTGGTTAGTTACCACGCGCATAACGAGCATTCAGCAGTGCCAAGGGTAATTAGCAAGCTGGAAGAGGGACAAATTATTGCTTTGGTAACAGATGCCGGAACACCTGGAATCTCCGACCCGGGTTACTTGGTGGTTCGTGAGGCCCTTGCACATGGATTTAAAGTGGAAGCATTGCCGGGCGCTACCGCCTTTGTGCCAGCCCTGGTAAAAAGTGGTTTGCCTTCTGATAGGTTTGTGTTTGAAGGGTTTTTACCTCATAAAAAAGGCCGCCAAACACGCTTGCAGCAGTTATCGGAAGAACCAAGAACCATCGTTTTGTACGAATCGCCTCACAGGTTGCTTAAAACGCTGTCGCAATTAGAAGAGTTTTTTGGAGAAGAGCGCAAAATTTCTGTTTCAAGGGAGCTTACGAAATTGTATGAAGAAACCGTGAACGGTACGGTTAAGGAGGTAATGGCCCATTTTGAAACCGGAACACTTAAAGGAGAGCTGGTAATAATTATTGAAGGGAGATGATAGCATTAGAAAAAATAGGAGCTGATGCAAAGGTATTGGTAAAGGAGGTTGGGGCCTTTATCAAAGAGCAATCTGGTAAATTCAACATTGAAAGAATAGAAGAAAAGGGGCTGAATGATTTGGTGTCGTATGTGGATAAAGAAGCTGAACAGAAATTGGTGAATGGGTTAAAGAAAGTGTTGCCAGAGGCCGGCTTTATAACGGAAGAAGGTACGGCCTCCTTTACGAATGAGGTGTACAAATGGATCATTGACCCATTGGATGGCACCACTAACTTTATGCATGGATTGCCGGTATTTTCAATTTCCGTAGCACTGCTTTTTGAGGATGAGCTTGTGTTGGGAATTGTATATGAAATAAATAAAGACGAGCTTTTTTACGCCCATAAAGGCGGAGGAGCGTGGCTAAACGACCAAAAGATATCTGTTTCTTCAATTGCTGGCTTGAACAGAAGTTTGCTGGCAACAGGCTTCCCCTATTATAACTTCGACAGGTTAGAAACCTATATTGAAATGCTTAAGCATTTCATGAAACATACACATGGTCTGCGAAGAATGGGTTCTGCTGCGGTCGATCTAGCTTATGTGGCATGTGGCAGGTTCGAGGGTTTTTTCGAGTATAATCTTAATCCGTGGGATGTTGCCGGTGGAGCCTTTATAGTAAAGGAAGCAGGGGGTACGGTAACAGATTTTAAAGGAGAGGATAACTTTTTGTTTGGTAAATCAATAGTTGCTGCGGGTGACGTAACACCTGAATTGATCAATGCCATAGATTCCATTTGGAACCGTTAGATTTGCATAATGCAGGAAGCGTTGGTTGTATTGGTTGTATCAGCCGCTATATTCTATCTGGGGCTGCGGCTTTACAAAAACCTATTTGTTAAAAAAACAGGTTGTGATGTAAATTGTGGTTGCGAAACAACTCATAAGTCACCCGTTTTAGAGCAACTAAAGAAAAGGAACTGACCAATTTAAAAGCTACCCCCAAACTTTGGTCCCTTCCGTACAGTTCTTGCAGATATCAATGCTTTTTCTGTCCGTGAGGAGTTGTTTCCTGAAACTCTCGTAGTTTTTGTTGTTCCAAACTTCCTTAACAGAGTTCTCTTTTATTGACCCTCTTTCATGAGTGGCATCTTTGTCAAAGCAACAAGGAACCATTTTCCCATCCCATGTAATTACGGTGCTATGCCACATTTTCCAACATTGGTTCTTGAGCTTGTTCTTAAGGGCATATTTTCCATTGGGGAGCAGTTTATACCTGCTGTACTTTTCAATGGTTGGCATCAACGAGTTGCCATTTTCATACTCATAAAGTTGTGCAGTTTTAAAAGCAACCTTATCAACTCCCAGCTGCTTACCCAGTGCTTTTACTTCTTCAATTTGATGCTCATTAGGCTTTACTACTAAAAACTGAAATATAATGTAGGGTGTTTTAGATCTGAGTTTCTTTTTCCAATATGTCAGCTTTTTTGTTCCTTCAAGTACTTTGTCCAAAGTACCTCCTACCCGATAACTTTCGTATGTTTTCTGGGTCGTTCCATCAATAGAAATAATGAGTCGGTCCAACCCCGATTCTATCGTTGCCTTAGCATTTTCATCGGTAAGATAATGTGCGTTGGTGCTGGTTGCAGCGTAAAGCCCTTTTTGATGTGCGTAGTTCACCAATTCGTTAAAATTGGGATGCAGATATGGCTCACCTTGAAAATAGAGTAATAAGTACGTGGCAAATGAAGCAGATTCATCAATTACTTTTTTAAACAAGTCTGCTTCAAGCATACCTGTTGGCCTTGTAAAGGACCTTAGTCCACTAGGACACTCAGGGCAGCGCAGGTTGCAGGAGGTTGTTGGTTCGATTGAAATACTCACAGGCTTGCCCCAGATCTGGGGCTTTTTAAGCCATAGAGAAATGTAATAGCTGAAGGTAATGAGAAAAAGGTTTAGGATGCGTTCAAAGGTTAGCTTTTTGAACCAATTGATAGAATCATAAAACCCTGGTGTTAGCATTATAGCTCCAAGCTAGCAAAAAATCCAAAGAAGGTTGAGAATTTGGGTACTATTATAGAGCTTTGGAGGTAATGAAAAAGTTATTGCTTATTTCGGTTTTTGCTTTGTTGGTAACTCAATTGCGAGCTCAGCAATTGAGTCCGGCAGCAAAGGTTATGGTGCTAACGGTTTCCCCGGGGCACGAAGAGTTATACGCTGCTTTCGGGCATTCCGCTATCTATATTAGTGATCCTGTGAACCGGATAGATCGTGTATATAACTATGGAACCTACTATTATAATCAGCCTCATTTTTACCTGAATTTTGCCCGTGGGTATTTACTGTATGGACTCTCAGTAAGTACGTATGAGCGCTTTCAGGGATACTATGCCTATTTCAATAGACAGGTGGTAGCACAATATCTTGATCTGTCCCTTGATCAGGCCCAACAAGTGTACGATTTTCTTGAGAACAATGCTCTTCCGGAAAATAGCATGTACTACTATGATTATTTCTATGACAATTGTGCCACTAAAATAAGAGATGTTTTTGAGGAGGTTCTGGGGAGTGATTTTAAAATTCCGGAGCATTTTACAAAGAATCCTGATCATACCATCCGTCAGTTGACCGACCATTACATCAAGGAAGAATTTCCGTGGGGCAAATTAGGCATAGACATTTGCCTGGGGCTACCCATGGATAAGGCACTTACGGATAATGAATATATGTATTTACCTGATTTTCTCTATCAGGGATTTGAAGCAGCAAAAATCAAGAAGGATAGTACCTGGGCACCGGCAGTGGCAGCTGAACGCACCTTATTGTATTCTCGTCCTATGGACTACCCTATGCCATGGTTTACCCCAATGGTAGCATTTAGCGCATTGGCTGTAATGGGTTTACTTATGCTGTTAGTGCAGATCAAGAAAGGATGGCTGTTCAGATGGTTCGATTTTACAGTGTTTTTTGTAATCGGTGCCATTGGTTTGTTGCTCACATTATTGTGGACAGCTACCGATCATCACGCTGCAGCAGATAACTTTAATTTGCTTTGGGCCTTGCCCAGTCATTTAATAGTTGCCTTTTTTATCATAAAAAAGTCAACTCGAAGATGGGTAAACTGGTATATGGCTATTTTATTGCCATTTTATGTCCTTCTAATCTTGTTTTGGAATCTTATTCCCCAAGATTTGAACGATGCATTCATTCCTGTTGTAATTTTGCTTGTAATAAGAGCAATAGCAATTCTTAAGAGATAATATATTTTATGGTGGTTTTACCACTTGGCAAAAAAAACTTAATAAATGAAAAAGCTGTTTTTAATAGTTGTTCTTGTTGGTTTTTACATAAGTGCTTTGGCTCAAAATGTAGATAAAACAACCAACATTAATGCGATAGAACTAGGAGTTGAAAAATCTGTTTTTGGCGATGATCTATATTTGATTACTGGCGATGAGCCTGCTTACAAAGAAGCTCCAAGCTTACAGTATGCGCTTAAAAGAAAGATAATGGCCGGTATTAGAGATGCCTCTTACCTGGGTAACGATTATCGTAAGTTTGGCAACTTTGAAGCTACCAATATTACCATGCAGTTTTATAACGATCGATTGTTTAAAGTGCAGTGGACATTCAGGAACAGAAATTCGCTAAAGGAAATATATGATTACCTGGTAGATTTTTATGCTGACAAACTCGGAGCAGGTAAAGAAGGAGTTTTTGATGATTTCAGACAGGTTGAATGGGAAGGTCACAAGAACTATGTTCAGGTTTTTATGGACAATGAGTCAGACGTTACCTTGGTTTTTGAGGATGTCAAGGTTTCTAAAAAAGTACAAAAGGTTCTGGCAAATTCTAAATAGCTGCTACACGACATGCTGAATTTTAAAGAAGCTCAACTTGAAAAGTTGGCCGTTCATTTTATTGGTAGCGTAGCCGAACAGGAAGGAATGAAGCTGTCAAAATCTTTAGTAGATGTTGACAGTGAAGTGAAATCATTGTTAAAGAACTATTTTCTTAAACCATTTAAAGAGCAGGGCCTATATACTTTTCATCATGAAACAGATTTGGCTTTAAATGAAATATTTCATTACGCTTCTTCTATTTTTAACGATCCGGATAGTTTGCTTCTTCAATCAGTTAACATGGCAAAACACTTGTATGAAGCTTCAGCCCATCCAATGATTAAGCCCGGGGAATTTTATGTGGCTCACTTTGAAGAATGTGTACTTAATGGAGAGGTGGTGGATGTTCTCGGTTTATTTAAATCGGAAAACAAGGAGTCATATTTAAAAGTATTTCCCCTCAATGGTGGATACGAGGTGGAAAAAGATGAAGGTATTAGCATAAATAAGCTCGACAAGGGCTGCCTTATTTTTAATACGGAAAGGGAAACGGGTTATAGAGTAGCGGTTATTGATACTACCAATAAATCAAACGAAGCACAATTCTGGAAGAATAAATTCCTGAATGTGAAACCAAATGCAGATAGCTATTATCATACGCAGAATTACATAGCACTTTGTAAGGAATTTGCTGAAGAGGCGTTTCCTGAGGCGGATAAAGTTGATAAAATAGACCTCGTGAACAACGCGGTAACGTACTTTTCAAAAAACGATTCTTTTAACATAGAAACATTTGAAGATGAAGTAATGCAGGAGGCTGGAGTTATTGAGCGCTTTCAAAACTTTAAAGATTCTTTTGGAGAGGCAGAAAACATGCCTCTTTACGATGAGTTTGAGATTTCAAAACAAGCCGTAAAGCAAAGCAAACGTTACATTCGTTCTGTAATTAAACTTGACAAAAATTTTCATGTATATGTACATGGAAACAGGCAAAATATTGTTCGCGGTTACGATGACCAAACAGGTATGAATACGTACACACTTTATTTCAAAGAAGAAAGTTAAGACTTATACCTTTTCAAGAACAGTTCTAAAGGCAACTGCCTGTTCATCATACTTATCCAAATGTTCTGCCTGTAAAGATTGTGCAAATTTTGCGTGATACTGCTGAAGCCTTGCCATGGAGGTGGTAAAATACTGAACTGAGAAAGTTACAGATTCTTCGTTTTGGAGCAATACCTTGAAAATTTGATTTGATTCAAATAATCCGGTTGCCATAACTTTGGGTATATGATTGGTTTTCATCCAGTTGAGCCATTCGTCAGCTATGGCTTGGTCAACAGAAACGGTTACATTATACAGTATCATCGGCATATTGGTATTCATAACTTGAAACAAAAACTTAAAAATACGGAACTTACTTGTTTACCTTTTGAGTTAAATGGGAATAAAGAAGGCGCTCAATAGTACTATTTTATGAGCCTATTTGATAAAATTCATTTAATGTTAAAATCTATTTCTCAAAAATATTGAGTTCTTCGTTCGGATGTTATTTCTTTGAGGACATTTTGGGAGAATGCACCTAGTTGGTTCTTGGAAATAAGCTTCGATAATTAGTTATTTATGCTTTTAGTTGGCTATTTGCTTGCTTTGATAATATCATTTTATCTCCTTGCGGAGGTGAGCGACCGCTATTTTGTAGTGTCGCTTGATAAATTATCTCATCGTCTTAATATGACCCACGACATGGCCGGGGCCACATTCATGGCCATAGGATCCAGTGCGCCTGAACTTTTTGTTTCTATTATTGCGTTGGTTCGCCCTGGTGGCCATGAGGATATCGGAATAGGTACTATTGTTGGATCTGCCTTATTTAATCTTTTGGTTATTGTTGGTGCTGCTGCTGTTGTAAAGAATTCCAAGATTGCCTGGCAACCTGTGGTTCGGGATTTACTGTTTTATGCGCTTTCTATTTTAGGGTTGTATTATGTGCTATTCAATGGTAAGGTACAAACATGGGAAGGTGTACTACTGGTTGTAATGTACGGTATTTATATCTATGCAGTTGTAAAATGGAAGAAGTGGTTCAATTTCAAGCAATTGGATGAGGACCCCGAAGAAGAAGAGGATGAAGAGAAAACAGGATGGAAAGCAATGTTCAAGCCTTTTGACTGGATTCTTTCCAAGTTTTTTCCTTCCAGCGAGCATTATATGTTAAGCTTTGGGATATCCATAGGGCTTATAGCAGTGCTTTGTTGGGTCTTGGTTGAAAGTGCTATTGGCGTTTCCCGAATCTTGGATATTCCTGAAGTGGTAATTGCTTTGACTGTTCTTGCTGTGGGAACTTCTGTTCCAGACATGATTTCTTCTGTGATTGTTGCAAGGCAGGGCAGGGCTGGAATGGCCGTTTCAAATGCTGTTGGCAGCAATATATTCGATATTTTTATTGGCCTGGGACTACCTTGGTTACTGAAGACACTTATTAGTGGAAAAGCACTTGAATTTAATATTGTCGGCCTAAATATATCCGTAGGATTACTTTTTGGCTCGGTATTACTGATATTATTCTTTTTGATGTGGAAGAAATGGAGGTTAACACCAAGCCTTGGTATTTTTCTTATCCTGCTCTACATCCTTTATGTGATTTGGGAAATTTTCAGAGTATATTTTTTCTAAGACTCTTTCAATAAGATAAATAATTAACGCCTTTTGACTCATAATCTATAAACAAAAAACCACCTATCAAAGGTGGTTTTTTGTTTTAAAATCGGTGTTAGAAATTACATGTCTTTTTTTGCTACATCCGGAACGATGCCCATGTTGTACCATGCGAATGAATATCGGTCGGCAGCTTGTTCAATTTGCTTGGTAGTTGGTGTACCTGCTCCGTGCCCTGCATTGGTTTCTATACGAATAAGCACCGGATTTGGCCCTCGTTGATTTTCCTGCAATGTGGCTGCAAACTTAAATGAATGAGCAGGCACCACACGATCATCATGATCGGCAGTTGTAATCAATGTAGCCGGATAATCTGCTGGCTTAAGGTTGTGCAAAGGAGAGTACCCTTTCAGGTATTCGAACATTTCTTTTGAATCATCGGCTGTTCCGTAATCATATGCCCAACCGGCACCTGCCGTAAATTGATGATACCGAAGCATATCCATTACTCCCACAGCAGGGAAGGCCACCTTGGCAAGATCAGGCCGTTGCGTCATGGTTGCTCCAACAAGAAGTCCTCCATTGGAGCCTCCCGCTATGGCAAGATAATCACTGGAAGTATATTTATTGTCAATCAAGTATTCGCCTGCTGCAATGAAGTCATCAAAAACATTTTGTTTGTTCATTTTTGTGCCTGCAAGGTGCCATTCTTCTCCATATTCTCCTCCTCCTCTTAAATTTGGCTGAGCATAAATACCTCCGTTTTCAAGCCACAAAATCCTGGCTGTACTAAATGAAGGTGTTAAACTAATATTGAAACCACCATAAGCATATAGATAAGTGGCATTCTTACCATTTAACTCCATGCCTTTTTTGTACACAATAAACATAGGGATTTTGGTGCCATCCTTACTTGAATAAAATACCTGTTTGGTTTCGTATTCCTCAGGATTAAAAGCAACCTTCGGTTTTATATACAACTCTGAGGCTCCATCTGATATAGTGTACTTATATATGGTGGCTGGTGTAGTAAACGAGGTAAATGTATAGTAGAGGTAACTATCTTCTTTAAGCGCATTAAATCCATAAACGGTTCCAATTCCAGGAAGCTCAACTTCACGTTCTTTTGTTCCGTCTATGGTAAATTGAATCACTTTTGACTTGGCATCTTGCAGGTATATGGCAAACAGTTTGCCTCCACCGGTTGATGCATTAAGAACGTTTTCGGTTTCAGGAATAACATCTATCCAGTTTTCAGAAGTTGGATTAGCTGCGTTTGTTCTAACCACTTTTCCGTTTGGAGCATCTAAGTTTGTTTGTATAATCAGCTCGTCACCTTCATTTTCGAGAACATATTGTTCGCTATCGAAACCACTTACAACAGTTACAAGTTTTGGGTGGTCACTTGCCAGGTCCATGAAATAAAGTTCATTGCCCGAAGTGCTGTTGGCAGCACTTATAACCAAAAATCGTTCGTCTTCAGTAAGGCTTGCCCAAACGTACCTTCTTTCTTGTCCGGGTCCTCCAAAAACCAGCTTATCGTCCGATTGAGGAGTACCAAGTTTATGGTAATAAAGTTTATGATGTTGTGTCATGCTGGAAAGCTCACTTCCTTTGGGTTTATCGTAGCTGCTGTAGTAGAAACCATCGTTTCCTTTCCATGCCAACCCACTAAATTTAATGTCCTTTAGGGTGTCGCCCAGAATTTCTTTGGTTTTGGTATCCATTACTATTGCTTTCCTCCAATCGGAACCACCTTCGGAAATCAGGTATCCAAAAAGGGAACCGTCTTTTGTAAAACTTGTTCCCGCTAGTGAAATGGTTCCATCTTCTCTGAACTTATTCGGATCTATAAAAACCTCCTCATCGTTCGATCCTGGCTTTTTGCGGTACAGCACATTTTGATTCTGGAGTCCATTATTCTTATAAAAATATTCCCAATCGCCATGTTTAGTCGGAGCGTAAACTCGTTCATAATTCATTAGCTCTTCAAGCCTTTTCTTTACTTTATCGCGATAGCTTATGTGATCGAGGTAATTAAAAGTAACTTCATTCTCTGCTTTAACCCACTTGGCAGTAGCCTCAGATGTATCGTTTTCGAGCCATCGGTAGGGGTCGGGTACATCAACACCAAAATAAGTGTCCACATGGTCAGACTTTTCTGTGACAGGATATTGAGTCATGGGTTGTTCTTTTTTGTTTGTACATGAAAATGCCAAAAAAGCAGAAACAATTAACAGGTAGTTTAAATTTTTCATTGCTTTAATTTTAGTATTCAATTTTAATCAATTAGTAGTGGTTTAACCAGTATAATTATGCAAGCGGACTGTATTTGATGTTTGATTGTGTGTTTATGAAAAAGAATTTGGTAATTTGGTAGAATAGGATGATTTCTGAACATGACTGTAAACCCTTCAAACAGAGGATGGCTTTCCAAGTACCTGGAGTACAGAAAAGATATTTTCCAAAACTTTTTGGACGATACCGCGAACGATAGCCATCCTGAACAGTCGATGTACAGATTGTTGAGGCCCACAGGAATACTATACGGGCATCCCATCGCAACGGAAGAGGATGAATCGTTGACAAAACTGAATAAACTTAAGCTTTTGCTTGCCGAAAGCCTTATCAGTGGTTCATTAATTTACCATCATCAGGAAATAAACAATGAGGATGACTTTTCTGAGGTGGTCATGCGCACGGTTCACAACATTGGCGATTTCTATAACAAGGTATATCCGGAGCTATCGGTCTCAAACAGAACATTTTTGGGAAAGAAGAAATCTCCCCTGGAAATTGCTGAAAAGATATTGGAGAAAAGAGTATTGCAAACAGAATCGGACAACAAAAACTTCTGGGTTTCTTTTTTTGATAACATCATACTTTTTCTTGACATCTACTTTTTTGGGCGTTGGATGCACACCAGTTCTGAAAAAACAATTGCCGAATTTTTTATGCAGGAAAAGGAGGAGTTGCGGTTTAGTATTGTAAAAGTTATGGCAGCTGCTGCGCATGCCAACAAAAATATTGAAGAAGAAGAGCAGGCTTTATTCGATTTCTTTTTGAAATCGTCACATCTTTTATCATCTCAAAAAGCTGAAGCAAGGAGATCTTTTGAGAAAGGGGTGAATCTGAACGACATTTATTTACCTAGTCATAACTCATGGTTGTTGAAGAAGTTTTTTCTTGAGCTCGCCATTTTAACTGCCTGGGTGGATAGAAAATTGGAAGAGTCGGAGATGGTGTTTTTGAAGGAGTTTATTAAAAAGCTTGGCTTTTATGAGGAGGACCTTGAAATAAGTCTACTTGCTGTAGAGGGGTTCATTCTCGAGAACTGGAAACAATTAAAAGACTTGCAGTCCGGGCAAACACTGGATGAGTTAGGTTCAGAATATTTGCAAAGAATAAAATCAACAACGGATAGGAACGCTATACAAATAAATAATAAGCTGAAGGACGATACCGAACTTACCCAGCTTTTACTAAAATCGAGAGATCATAAGCTTTCTAAATCCGAGGAAAAAAGGTTACATAATGGCCTCATAGATGTGTTAAAGGCGCTTCCAACCTTTGTGGTAATTGGATTGCCGGCATCTTATCTTACTTTACCTATGCTTTTGAAGATCCTTCCAAATGATATGCAAAGCAAGTAATTCTAATGCTTTACAATAAGTTTCGTCTGGTAAGTAAGTGAGTCTTGAAATAACGTTTTGTTAAAGCCTTTAATGGAAAGTGAATCGATGAGCAACTTTCCATTATAACGATTCACCCACAAATTAACTTCTTGTTTAGAGTTATAAACGGGGTTCTTAGTGGTAATCCAGGCTACTATCTGTCGTACTTCTTCAATAGAATCGAGATATTTTATCTCCAAACGAGAGACATCAGAATTTGACTTAGGAAGTATAGTATACACCAGCCGTTTTAGATTACTGTTTTTTTCAGGCAGGTTATCAGTAACCGAATAAGCTCCGCTTAATGAAGGTTTATTGATGTTTGCGTTTAGTAATGGAGTTAGCTCTTTGGTCCAAAATAGCGAATCAGTTTTAGCTACTCTGGTTTTCTCTTCCACACCATTAGCCACTGAAATTTTGGTAACGGTGTATTTATCTGTATTTGTCTGGTTCTCTATCAACCTTTGAGCGAAACTATCCATATCAAAATAAGATGTTGGCTCATTTTGTTTTGTGGTTGCGGGTTGACAACCAACCCACAATATGGTTAACAGAAAATACAGTTTTCGCATTACGAAACCAAAACTTCTCCCGTCATTTCCTCCGGTACTTTTTCGCCCATAATTGTAAGAATGGTTGGGGCAAGGTCACCTAGTTTACCATCCTTGAGCTTGTAGGTAGAATTGTTCGTTACCAAAATACAAGGCACAAGGTTAGTTGTATGCGCAGTATTTGGAGAGCCGTCAGGGTTGATCATGATATCCGGATTGCCGTGGTCTGCGATGATGATAATATCATAATCGCTTTCCAGAGCTGCTGCTACAACCTTGCTGGCCTCGGTATCAACAGTTTCGCAGGCTTTAACGGCTGCTTCGAATACACCCGTGTGCCCTACCATATCAGGGTTGGCAAAATTTAAACAAATAAAATCGGCAGATTTTGCTTTCAGCTCAGGAATAATTTTTTCGCGAATGTCGGCAGCACTCATTTCGGGTTGCAAATCGTAGGTTGCCACTTTTGGCGAAGGGCATAAAATCCTTTTCTCACCTTCAAATGGTACTTCGGCTCCACCCGAAAAGAAGAAAGTAACGTGAGGGTATTTTTCGGTTTCGGCAATTCTGATTTGCTTCAATCCCCTTTTGCTAAGAATTTCACCTAGAGTATTGTGCAGATGTTCTTTGTCGTATGCTACTTTTACTCCGACAAAACTGTCGTCATAGTTTGTCATGGTAACATAGTACAAATCCATTTTGTGCATATCTTGTTCAGGAAAATCTTTCTGCGTCAATGCTTGTGTTATTTCTCTTCCTCTATCTGTTCTAAAATTGAAACTGATTACGACATCACCTTCCTTTATAGTGGCTTTAGGAGACTCATTTTCATCAACAATCACAATAGGTTTAATAAACTCGTCCGTTACACCTTCCTGGTAGGATTCTTCAACAGCTTTTTTCCAGTGCTGTGTTTTTTTGCCTTCACCTTTGGTGAGTGCATCATAGGCAAGTTTTACACGTTGCCAGCGGTTGTCTCTATCCATGGCATAGTACCTGCCTGTAATGCTGGCCAATGTGCCGGTTGATGAGTTCATGTGTTTTTCCAACTCCTCAAGATAACCAACTCCTCCTTTAGGATCTGTATCGCGCCCATCAGTAAAAGCATGCACAAAAACGTTTGATAATCCTTTTTCTGCGGCCGCAGTGCACAAACCTTTCAAATGATTTATATGCGAATGCACCCCGCCATCAGAAACCAAACCGATAAAATGAACATCTTTTTTGTTGGCTTTGGCAAAGTCAAAAGCCTCCTTAATTACTTCGTTTTTTGCTAGTGTACCTTCTTCAACGGCTTTATTAATTTTAACAAGGTCCTGATATACCACACGCCCTGCGCCAATATTCATGTGTCCAACCTCCGAATTGCCCATTTGCCCGTCCGGTAGGCCTACAAATAATCCTGATGCTTGCAGTTTGGAATGGTTATACTTTTTGTAAAGTCCATCCATAAAAGGAGTATTGGCATGGTCAATTGCAGACACTTCTTTGTTCCTGGCTATTCCCCAGCCATCTAAAATCATTAACAGAACCCTCTTTTTCATTTTTCGTGCTATTAAAAATTAACAGGTTGCAAATATAGCCATTGAAGAGTAGCTTTGTTATGAATATTTGGCTCTAAATTGGTGGAGCTGGCATAATTTTAGCAACTCTTTTCTTTATGATTTTAAAAAAGTCAATATTACTCCCAATTGTAGTTGCGCTTGTTTTTTTCGCCACCTTCTCAAAGGCTCAAAACCCTACAGTTGAAAAGGTGAGATTGGTGCTAGAAGTTGGCAACGCACACGAGCTGATTCAGTTTGTTTATGACAAAGTTGACCTGAACATTGACGGTGAAGCCGGCACGTACAGCAATTCACAAGCTGAAGGAGTGTTGAAGAATTTTTTTAAGGTCAATCCACCCAAAACTTTCCGGGTGAATCACGAGGGTACTTCCCAAAACGGACTGGTGTATGCTATTGGAGAGTACAAAACAAATGAGAGTTCCTACAGGGTATGGATTCGTTTGAAAAAGGTAAACGATCAATTCATGATTCACGAAATGAGTTTCGTTAAAGAGTAAACTGAATTATGGATTATAAAACGGAGAAGGCAATAACGGCATTCATTAAAGCTGCCATTGCCGAAGATATTGGCCCTGGCGATTATTCATCACTTTCTTCCATACCTTCTGACGCAAAAAACTCGGCACAGCTACTAATGAAAAGTTCCGGTATTATAGCCGGGTTAGAGGTTGCTGAAAGAATATTTCATTTCATTGACGAATCTCTTCAATTGGTCTTCTTTAAAAAGGATGGGGATTTTGTTAAGGAAGGTGATGTGCTTTTCAGTGTTTCGGGAAAGGCTCAATCAATTCTAACTGCAGAACGATTGGTGCTCAATTGCATGCAACGGATGAGTGGAATAGCCACGTATACAAGGTATTTGTCTGACAAAATTAAACCCTACAAAGCAAAAGTGCTTGATACGCGCAAAACCACTCCTAACTTCAGGATTATGGAAAAATGGGCGGTGCTCATTGGAGGTGGCCAAAACCATAGATTTGCTTTATACGATATGATCATGCTTAAAGATAATCATGTAGATTTTGCAGGTGGAATTGCCCAGGCAATTGAAGCAACTCATAATTATTTGAAAGCTCATGATCTTGATTTACAGATTGAAGTTGAGACCCGAACACTTGCTGAAGTAAAACAAGTGTTAAATAAAGGAGGCATAGATTTTATTATGCTGGACAATATGTCCGTTGAGGAAATGAAGGAAGCTGTGAAGTTGATTGATGGTGAGTATAAAACAGAAGCCAGTGGAGGAATTACGGAAGATACTATTGAGCAAGTTGCTGCAACCGGAGTGGATTTTATTTCTGTTGGCGCGCTAACCCATTCATACAAGAGCCTGGATATGAGCTTAAAGGCTTTTTCCAGAAATGCCTAGTCTTATTTTTCATTCCATATGGTGTAGCAATTTCTTATTGGCTAGATTTGTGCCCAATTTGAATAAATACCTTTAAGATGATTGTAAAAACCAAAAAATATAAACTGGAAACAGGCACTTACATCAAGCTGGCCATGCTTAATGTTTTAAAAAGGCAGTGGTGGGTTGGTCTTATCGTTTTAGCATTGTGCAGCGGTTATTTTTTTATTCCTAATACCTGGTGGTTTTGGGGTACACTTATAGCTTTAGTACTCTATTTATTGTTCTGGCTTATCCAGTTTGCAGGTGTTACTCAACTAGAGCAAACCAAAATACTTTTTGATAAACTGGGATACGAAATAAGCTCTCAGCAAATACTAATTAAATTAAGCTCCAAGCAAGGTATGCCAATGAAATGGGATCAGATACGCTCTGCAAAGGTTGGCAAGGACTACATTCTGCTCGTAGTAAATAATGCCCAGTTATTGCACTTCCCATTTAAAATTTTCAATACCGAGAACGAACGTAAATTTGTAGAAACAATCCTTAAGCGTAAAGGATTAATAAAATAGTTCTGTTTTGGGTTCCGGTCATTCTTCGGAAGAAATAGCTCAGGCAAAACAAAAAATTGCTTCTTACTGTGCATATCAGGAAAGGTGCCAGCAGGAAGTTCGCGACAAACTCTACAGCTACGGCTTGTTCAGCAATGAAGTTGAGGAGCTTATAGCCTGGCTTATTACTGAGAATTTCCTGAATGAGGAACGCTTTGCCATAACATTTGCCGGAGGCAAATTCAGGGTAAAAAGATGGGGCAAGCTCAAAATAAGCCAGGCATTGCAACTAAAGGATATTTCGGCTTATTGTATCAGGAAAGGACTTTCCGAAATCGATAATAATGAGTATCAAAAGGCAATATCCGATCTGGCGATCAAAAAAATGAATGAGTTGCAACCCAAATATTCAAATTCATACCAGCTAAAAGATAAAACTTCACGCTTCTTAATAAACCGGGGTTTTGAGCCCGATCTGGTTTGGGAGGTGCTCAAATCTATGGATTAACAAAAATGTACGCTGTAAGACATTTGCTAATCATTCACCAATAAGCTCTTCCGGTACCGGAACCTAATAATCAACTTTGGAGTTTAGAGTGATAATTACATTTAAGTTATTGCTAATTATGAGAAAGTTGATAATCATTTTAGTGCTGGGAGCTTCCTTTCAGGCTATTGCTCAAACAGCCGAGCAAAAAAACTATAACATCGACAAGAATGGTATTGCCATTGATGGCTACGATCCGGTAAGTTATTTTAATGGTAAGCCCGAAGAAGGAAATAAAGAGATTTCCTCTACTCTGGATGGTGTTACTTATTTGTTTGCCAATGAAGACAACAAATTTGAGTTCGAAAAGGCTCCCTTAAAATACATACCGCAATATGGAGGGTGGTGTGCATATGCTATGGGGTTAAAACCCGAAAAGGTAAAAGTTGACCCGGAAACCTATAAAATAGTAAATGGTAAACTTTACTTATTCTACAATTTTTACCTTACCAACACTTTAAAGTCGTGGAACAAAGATGAAACACGACTTAAAACAAATGCAGATAAAAACTGGGATTCAATAATTAATAAATAATGAATTATGAAAAGTACTATTGATTGGATTCTAAGAATTGTGCCTGCAGTTATCTTACTACAAACACTTTTTTATAAGTTTTCCGGAGCTCCTGAATCGGTTTTCATATTCAGTCAAATCGGGATGGAGCCTTGGGGTAGAATAGGAATAGGAGTTGGAGAATTAATTGCAAGCATTCTTTTATTAATCCCACGGACAACATGGTTGGGGGCTTTGGGAGGGATAGGACTTATGTCAGGAGCTGTTTTCTTCCATCTTACCAAGCTGGGTATTGAGGTGCTTGATGATGGAGGTTTGCTATTTACGCTCGCCCTTATTGTTCTGGTATTCTCAGTGATAAACCTCATAAGACAAAGGCACCATTTTTTGTCATTCATGAAGGCGCTTGCTGGTTCAAAAAATTGAAAATTTGTATGCTTCACAAAATTAGATTAACATTACTTGACCTAAAACCTGTATAAACGAATGCAATTAGCCCAAGCAACTAAATCTGTTCTTAGCCAAGTTGAGTTTGTAATTGAACAAATTAGGGAAGACGATTACACCAAACCAGTGGATGTATTCAACCACTCTACCATCGGTCAGCATTTTCGGCATACTCTCGAATTTTTTCAATGCCTGATGGAAGGCTATGAAAAAGGAGTAATAAGTTACGACAAACGAAAGCATGATAAACGAATAGAAGAAGACAAGATTCTTGCTCTAAAATTAATTGAAGAAACCAACCGGTTTATTGATTCGTGTAATTTCGACAAACCTTTGGTGATGGAGGTTAATTACGAGCTTTCTGATGGTGGGGATATCATGGTAAATACAAACATGGCTCGTGAAATAACCTACAATATTGAGCATGCGATTCACCACATGGCTATTATTAAAATAGGCCTAAATGTGATTTGTCCTTATGTTGAGCTACCGTATGGATTTGGGGTAGCAGTTTCAACCCTTAGGTACAATACTACGGAGTCTGATGCCTAGAATTGCCTTTTATGAGGCTTTTAAAAATACGCAACTTCTGGACTAAACTAACCGCCTGGGAATATTGGCCCTGGTACATTGTGTATATACCGGTGTTTGCCTACTGGCTCTATCTGGGAGTACGAGCCGGTGCAATTTTCTTTTTTTCAGCGGCTAATCCTGCCATAAAATATGGTGGACTAATTAGTGCTTCAAAAAAGAAAATACTGGATTTGCTTCCAAAGGAACTTATTCCATTAACCTTTTTACTGAAAGCTCCTGTAACGATTTCTCATATTGAAGAGGTTATGAAAACGAGTGGGATGCAATTTCCAATAATTCTGAAACCTGATTTGGGCGAAAGAGGGTGGAAGGTTGAGAAAATAAACGGGAGAGCAGAAGCGGCCAAGTATTTAAATGAGAGTACTGGAGATATTTTAGTACAGGAGTACCTTGACCTGCCTTTTGAGGCCGGTGTTTTTTATTATCGAGTGCCCAGGCAAAACAAAGGTGTTGTGAGCTCTGTTGTATTAAAAGAGTTATTGTTTGTGGAAGGAGATGGGCTTTCTACTTTGGAGGAATTGATAATTAAGAAACCTAGGGCGCGGATTCAATATTATAAACTGCAAAATGCCTGGGAAGAGAAATTTGATTATGTTCCTGAAAAAGGAGAAAGGATAGAACTTCAACCAATTGGGAACCACAACCGCGGAACAGCCTTCTTAAATGGGTGCCATTTAATTGACGAAGAGCTTACAAATACCTTTGATGTAGTAAGCAAACAAATCGATGGGTTTTACTATGGCCGTTTTGATGTGCGTTGTAAAGATGTAAATGCGTTAAAAACAGGAGATATAAAAATCATGGAATTAAATGGCGCTGCTTCAGAGCCAGCCCATATTTATCATCCTGGCTACTCAATATTGAAGGCATATCGGGCATTTTTTCATCATTGGAAAATGCTTTATAGAATTAGCAAGGCAAATCACAAAAAGGGTGTGCCCTACTTAAAATTCAAAGAAGGTTTGCATGCACTTTCTATTTCAGGCCGACTGGCCGACCAGGGGCTTTAATAATTGCCTAACTTTGTTAAATGGATCACGCGTACTACATGCAACGTGCTTTGGAGCTGGCTAAAAATGGCCTTGGTTCTGTAAGTCCTAACCCAATGGTGGGTTGTGTGATAGTTTATGAAGGGAAAATAATTGGAGAGGGCTGGCACCGGCAATTTGGTGGGCCTCATGCAGAGGTAAATGCAATAGATTCTGTTGATGATAAAACACTTTTAAGGAAGGCAACGGTCTTCGTTACTTTAGAGCCTTGTTCCTATCATGGTAAGACCCCTGCTTGTTCTGATTTGCTGATCAGAAACAAAGTAAAAAAAGTGGTGGTGGCATCTCTTGATCCAAACCCCAAAGTATCAGGAGCAGGGATAAAGGCACTAAAAACTTCTGGTACTGAGGTGTTAACAAGAATTTGCGAAAATGAAAGCATCGCTTTAAACCGAAGGTTCTTTATCAATCAAAAACTCAAGCGTCCTTACATTTTGCTTAAATGGGCGCAAACCATGGATGGATTTATTGCGCGCACCAATAACGATTCCAAATGGATCAGCAACGAACTTTCACGTCAGCGAGTGCACCAGTGGCGTTCTGAAGAAGATGCAATTTTGGTAGGCAAGAACACGGTGGTTTACGATAATCCATCTCTTACAGTTCGTGACTGGCAAGGCGCAAACCCCGTACGTATAGTGCTGGATCGAAACCTTGAACTAAACGAGGATTACAAACTTTTTGATGGTGAAGTAAAAACGTTGGTGTACAACACAAACGAAAGCTCACAGCAAAACGGTTACGAAAGAGTTAAAGTGGAGGAAAAGAGCTTTTTAGAAAACGTATTACAGGATTTACTTTCTCGAGATATAGGCGCGGTGCTGGTTGAAGGAGGAAGCGAGGTGCTGACAAGTTTTATCGAATTAGGATTGTGGGATGAAGCCAGGGTTTTCACCTCGGAACAAAAGTTTGAAAAGGGTATTGGAGCACCGAAACTGCGCGAAGATCTTTATAAAAAAGAGTTTATTGAAAAGGATAAATTAGAGTATTATTTTAACAGCAAAACACAACAGCATTGGCAGAAGAACTTCAATTAACACCATCAGCATCAAAGGAGGAACGATACAAAGAGTTGCTACCGCAAATAGAGGCTTTGGTAACGGGTGAACCCGACCTTATTGCCAACATGGCCAATGTGGCATCTGCCATTCGCATGGCTACAGGTTATTTGTGGGTAGGCTTTTATCTGGTAAAAGAAGATGAGTTGGTTCTAGGTCCTTTTCAAGGTCCAATTGCCTGCACACGCATTCAAAAGGGTAAGGGTGTTTGCGGTATCGCCTGGGCCACTAAACAAACTCAACTTGTACCTGATGTAGATGCTTTCCCTGGTCATATTGCTTGCAGCAGTGATTCAAGATCGGAAATTGTGGTTCCCGGAATTAAAAATGGGGAAGTAATATTTGTGCTGGATGTGGATAGCGCAAGGCTCAAAGAATTGGACGAAGCGGATGCAAGATTCTTCGAAAAAGTTGTTAGCCTTCTACAATAAGTTTTTCAACTTTTAGTTAAAATTTTTTAAGTGGTAAGAAAACTAACTATTTTAACCCTAAATTCGTTAATAGTAAAACTTTAATTAAACCAAACATCATGAAACTAAGACTTATACTAGTATCGCTGATAGCATTTTTTGTTATCCAGACAACTTCTGCACAAACTGTTGATGAGATCATTTCCAATTATTTTGAAAATACCGGTGGTATTGATAATTGGAAAGCCCTTAAAGGGATTAAAATGACTGCCTCCGTTAACCAGGGAGGAATGGACATACCTATTACAATGATTCAGCTGGCAGATGGCCGCAGGTATATGAAGTTTGAATTACAGGGGAAAGAAATTACTCAGGGAGTTTTCGATGGAGATGTAGTTTGGGGTACCAACTTTATGACCATGGAACCCGAGAAGAGTGATAGCGAGACTACCGAAAATACGAAAAGAGAATCCGGAGATTTTCCTGACCCTTTCCTGAATATGAAAGAAAATGGATACTCAGCTGAACTTCTTGGCAAGGAAACAATTGAGGGAACCGAATGCTTTAAAGTTAAGCTAACTAAGAAGCCCCAATTAGTAGATGGTCAGGAAGTTGATAATATCAATTATTATTACTTTGATTCAGAGAATTTTGTGCCTATTGTTATGGAAGCTGAGATAAAAAGCGGACAAATGAAGGGTAAAACTCGCTTAACAACATTTAGCGATTATCAGGAAGTGGATGGATTGTACTTCCCATTTGCTATTGGAGATGGTATTAAGGACATGGGTACTCAGGTGATCAATATAACCGCAATAGAGCTTAACCCTGAGGTGGACGATTCAATTTTTAAATTCCCTGAATCTGCAGAAACTACAACAAGTGACAACTAAGTAGTTACAGCATAACTACCTTATTCATTTAATTTTCATTGGTATGAAAAAAACTATATTACTGATTGCAGCAGTGATAGGCTATACTGTATCCTTTGCTCAGGAACAGATAGTGCTATCAGGCGATGAACTTTTTGGCTCTTTAAAAGCCAGGCAAATAGGGCCTGCACTTATGAGTGGCAGAATAAGCGACCTGGTTGGTCATCCAACCAATGCACGGATTATTTATGCCGGAACAGCCGGTGGTGGTGTGTGGAAATCAGCAGATGGAGGATCTTCTTTTACGTCTATTTTTGATAAACATGCCCAGTCAATAGGCACGGTAGCAGTGGACCCGAATCAGCCGGATCAGGTGCTTTGGGTTGGAACCGGAGAAACCTGGACACGGAACAGTACATCTGTCGGAGATGGTTTGTATAAATCAACAGATGGAGGGGTTAACTGGACTAAAGTTGGTTTTGATAAATCGGAACGAATAAGCAGTATTCAAATTAATCCTAAAAACTCAGATGAAGTTTATGTAGGTGTTTTAGGCCCGCTTTGGGGCGACAGTGATGAACGCGGTGTGTATAAAACCACTGATGGGGGCCAAACCTGGGAGAGGCTGTTGGCAGGAAGCAATGACACCGGATGCTCCGAATTGATTTTGGATAAGAACAACCCAAATATTCTTTATGCTGCTTTTTGGCAATACAGAAGAACTGCCTGGGGTTTTAATTCAGGTGGTGAAAAGAGTGCGATGTACAAATCGACTGATGGTGGCAAAACCTGGAAGAAAATCCATAATGGGTTGCCTTCCGGTAAAATGGGCCGGTTTGCATTGGCAATGGCTCCCTCGGATAGTAAAATCCTTTATGCAGGGGTTGAATCTGAAAAGGATAAGGGGCTTTACAAGTCTACCGATGGAGGAGAGTCCTGGGAATATTTAAATAAAGATTTTGGATTGGTTGTTCGCCCGTTCTACTTTTCCCGAATTGTAGTTGATCCCAAGAACCCGGATATCTTACTCAAGGCTGGTTTGTATGCTTCCATGAGCCGCGATGGAGGAAAAACGTTTAAAGAACTTGGAGGTAACTATCATTCCGATGCCCATGACTTTTGGTTTGATATTAATAATTCGGACAGGTTTTATATTGGTACAGATGGGGGTGTATACAGAACCTGGGATGCGGGAGGCAATACCGAAATGGTAAACAATATACCTGTTTCTCAATTCTATCAGGTTAGTGTAGATACAGCTACTCCTTACAACGTATACGGTGGTTTGCAGGATAACGGTTCCTGGTTTGGGCCTTCTTCAAGTCCTGGCGGTATTGAAGCACGTGATTGGACCCCGGTTGGATATGGAGATGGGTTTAGGGTATTGAAGCACCCTACCAAACCTTATGTATATGCAGAAATGCAAGGTGCAGAAGGTGTTTGGCGCTACGATGTAGAAAGAAATCAAACCAGAAATGTAAAGGTATTTGCTGTTGAAGGCGACCCTAAGTTGCGTTTCAATTGGAATGCCCCCTTAACGCAAAGCCCAAATAAAGCTGATAGAATTTATTTAGGTAGCCAGTTTGTTCATGTGTCAAACGACATGGGTAATAACTGGACAAAGATTTCTCCAGACCTTACTACTAACGATCCTAAAAAGCAGAATCAGGAAGAGTCGGGTGGTATTTCGAAGGATAACTCAGGAGCAGAAAACCATTGTACAATATTTACCATAGCGGAATCGCCATTAGACGAGAAAGTGATTTGGGTGGGCACTGACGATGGAAATGTGCAGGTTACTCAGGATGGTGGTAAAACATGGTCGAATGTAACAACTAATCTTAACGGAGTTCCTGCCAATACATGGTGCTACCATATTGAGGCAAGTAATTTTAATAAAGGCGCTGCGTATGCGGTTTTTGATGGACACACAGCAAACGATGGAAACACCTATGTGTTAAAAACCACAGATTTTGGCAAAACCTGGAAAAGTATTGTTACAGATGATATTTATGGTTTTGCGAGAAATATTCAAGAAGATTATGTAAATGAAAATTTACTGTTTCTGGGAACAGAGTTTGGTTTGTATGTAACTATAGATGGTGGAGCACACTGGACCCAGTTCACGAATAATATGCCGGAAGTGGCGGTTCACTACATTGAACTTCAGCCTAAAACCAACGACCTTGTTATGGGAACTCATGGCCGGGGAGTTATCATTATTGATGACATAAGCCCTTTGAGGGAATTGAGCCAGGATGTGTTAAACGAAGATGTACACATTTTTGCCTCTCAACCTTTTATAATGCCTGATGAAAGTAGTTTTGGTGGAGGTAGCAATGGGAGCCAGTTTATCGGGCCAAACCCTGATCGGTCTGCTAAAATGGTGTATTACCTGAAGAAACGTCACACATTTGGCAAAATGACGATTGAAGTACAGAACCAGAATGGACAGGTTATGCAGGAAATTGATGCCAAAAAACAAAGAGGGATTAACATTGTAACCTGGAATTACCGAATGAAGCTACCCAAAATTGCCAAAGGCAAAACCTTTGATTTTGGTGGATTTACTGCCCCTCGGGTACCTGCTGGAACTTACACCTTTGTAATGAAAAAAGGGAAAGCCGAATATAGGCACGAAATCGAGCTGCAATATGACCCTAAATCAATTTTAACATTGGCAGATAGAAAAGCCCAGGAGGAAATGGTAATGAAGCTCTACAACATGACCCAAGACCTTGCTTACCTGGTATTTAAAATTGATGAAACGGTTGATTATGCAAATATGGCCAAAGATGCCAATGCCAAACTTGGAAAGTCATCTGCAGGCCTAATTGAGTCGCTGAACGATCTGAAGAAGACCCTGGTAATTACAACAGGAGATAATTACGTTGGAACAGCCGATAAGCAATTACGCGAAAAGATTGGCGACTTATATAGTGTTGTAGCTGATAACTATGGTAAACCTGGCAATGGCCAATATGCTAATTTGGCTATCCTTGAAAAAACACTGGAAGAAGCTAAAACCAAGTATTCGTATATTAAGAATAAGGAATTGTCAAAGCTTGAAAGGGCCGGCTCCAAGTATGACCTGGGCGCTATGCAGGAGAAGTCTTTTGAACAGTTTCTGAAAGAGTATAAGTAGGAGGATAGGGGGTATGATTAATCATACCCCCTATTTATATTTTTTTAAGTTATCAGAGTTTTGTTGCCTTCCCAATCATTTGATTTTATTCCGGATTTATTAGGCATACCTGTATCAAAGAGTATTTTGGAGTAAATTGTTAAAGCAATTCTAGGAGTCTGTTTCTTAACTAGATGTGTTTGAATTTTAGTTTAGGACGTAAGTAAATTGTACTTTAGATTAAAATTCTAAATACATAGAAATATAATTAAATTTTACGCAAAATTTAATTAACAAATATCGTATTTGGTATTTTATAGATTTAATCTATAATTGAATTATGTTTCTTTGACTAACTAATGAAAACAGAAATGAAAAAAATATTGCTGTTTATACTTTTGGCAATCTTAGTATCAAACTTTTCTAGAGCACAGTATAAGATAAATAAATACAAGTACGATCCTCGAACCTATACGCCTCAAATGGGAGACCCATATAACCCTACTGTTGCCGGGTTAGCTTCTTTTTTAATTCCTGGTTTGGGACAAATGGTTTCTCATGAAGGAGGGAGAGGCGTTGCCTTTCTTGTTGGAACAGTAGGTTTGTACGTTATTGCAATTGCTAATGCTCCTACAGGGGTTGATTACTATGGGAATGTAATTGGTGGTAATCCTCAGGTAGCAATAATTGCATCTATAGGGACCATTGTTGTTGGTATCGCTTCTATTGTTGATGCTGTTAAAGTTGCTAAAGTTAACAATCTTGCACTCAGAGATCAGCAGAATACATCTTTACAACTGGAAGTGAAGCCATTTGTAAAAAGTAGCATAGATGGTTATAATTTTCAGCCGAATGGTGGTCTAACTTTTAGTTTAAGGTTTTAGGGTTTGCAAAAATATCTTATCAGATGAACTGCTTAAAAAAGGTTAAATGTTTATTTATTGTTTTAATTCTAATCTCATCATCTCTTGAAGCTCAATATAGAGTTAACAAACTTAAATATGATCCTGAAACATATACTCCAAGGCTGGGAGATAAATATAACCCAACTCTAGCTGGAATAGAATCTGCATTTATACCTGGTTTTGGACAGATACTTTCAGGAGAGCCATTAAGAGGAGGTGTTTTTCTGGGAAGTTTTATTTTGGTTTTGAGTGGTGCACATTTAATAGCTGAAAAGGTTAACCCTCCACAATCCTATATATACGCGATTACTACGGTATTCGTATCGTCTGGTTTATGGATTGCATCTATTATTGATGCAGTTATAGTTGCCAAGGTTAATAATCTGGCTTTTAGAGATCAACATGATTCTGCCTTTAAGCTTGAGGTCAAACCATATCTGAACAGTACCATAAATGGATATAACTTCCAACCTAATGGTGGATTGATTTTAAGTTTAAAGTTTTGATTGTTTTTAGGATACAAACTAATGAGTCTATAATTTTCGTGTTTAACAAGAATTTCTGAACTTAGTAGTTCAAAAAAATCAGCAGCATATGGGAATGTTAATTTTAGTGCTCGTTTTGTTTGTTTTGGCAATTGTATCGCCATGGGTTTTTCCAAACAGAATGGTTAGCAAACACGATAGAGATCTTGATGTATAAACAATAGCATTGTTTATTAGAATAGCCAGGTAATAAAATTGCCTGGCTATTTTTTTTCAAAGGGGTCTGTTTGTAAGTTTAAGCATGATACATGCCACCATTTACAAAAAACTAACCTTATTGAGCCTTATTCTACTAGGCTCATGGTCTCCATTACTAGCTCAGAAAACTTCAGTTTACGATGCCTTTGTAAAGGATATGGAATACAATAAAGGCTATTTTAGCTTTTATTACGATGCTGCCAGCGATGAACTTTTCCTCGAAGTGGACAAACTGGAATCTGAGTTTCTTTATGTGAACTCACTGGCTACAGGAGTTGGCTCCAACGACATTGGCCTCGATAGAGGCCAGTTAGGGAGAGAGCGGGTGGTTAAGTTTGTAAAAGTTGGAGCCAAATTGCTTTTGGTTCAGCCCAACCTCGATTTTAGAGCGGTATCCGACAACTTCTATGAGCAGGAATCGGTTGAGCAGGCCTTTGCGCAATCCGTACTTTGGGGATTTAAAATAGTGAAACAAGAGAAAGGTAAATATCTTGTAAATGCAACTGATTTCTTACTAAGAGATGCGCATAACGTAAGTGGAACCCTGAAACGAGATAAGCAGGGCAGCTATAGTGTGGATAAGAGTCGTTCTGCATTGTACATTAAGCGAACAAAGGCTTTTCCAAAAAATACAGAATTTGAAGCCACATTAACCTTTACGGGCACCCCGGAAGGATACGATATTAGAAGCGTAACCCCCACGCCAACTGCAGTAACGGTTCGTCAACATCATAGTTTTATTGAGTTGCCTGATAATAAGTACAAACCCCGAGTGTTTGATCCTAGAGCAGGGTATTTCGAGATTTCGTATCAGGATTATGCAACGCCTATTGACCAGCCCTTGGTAAAACGGTTTATAACCCGGCACAGGTTGGAAAAGAAAGAGCCAAATGCTGCTACAAGTGAACCTGTAGAACCTATTGTGTATTATCTGGACCGTGGGGCACCCGAGCCGGTACGTTCTGCTTTAATGGAAGGTGCCAGTTGGTGGAACCAGGCTTTTGAAGCTGCAGGTTATAAGAATGCGTTTAGAGTGGAGTTGCTACCTGAAGATGCAGACCCAATGGATGTGCGCTACAACCTCATCCAATGGGTTCACAGATCTACTCGTGGTTGGTCGTATGGAAGCAGCGTAATTGACCCGCGAACAGGCGAGATTATTAAAGGGCATGTGAGTTTGGGATCGCTGCGCGTGCGACAAGACTTTTTAATAGCCACTGGCCTACTGAGCCCATACGATGGCAAGGGCACTTCTGAGGAGGCAAAGCAAATGGCATTGGCGCGCTTGCGTCAATTGGCAGCCCATGAAGTGGGCCATACCCTAGGGCTTGCGCATAACTATTCTGCCAGCATGGATGGCCGCGCATCGGTTATGGATTACCCCCACCCATTGGTGGATATTAAAAATGGAGAGCTTAGCTTAGCCAATGCATACGATACAGGCATTGGCGAGTGGGACAAAGTAAGTATTACATATGGCTATCAGGACTTTCCCAAAAGCACAGACGAAGAGAAAGCTTTGAATGCTATTTTGTTCGATGCGTACCAGAACCAACATCTTTCGTTTCTTTCTGATCAGGATGCCCGGCCGCAAAGTAGTGCCAGCCCTCGTGCCCATTTGTGGGACAACGGTTCTAATGCCGCCAAAGAGTTGGAACATGTTTTGGAAGTAAGAAAAATAGCTTTAAACCAGTTTGGAGAAAACTCAATTCCTGATGGAAGCCCTGTAAATGAGATCGAAGATGTACTGGCTCCTATTTATTTCTTTCATCGCTACCAAACAGAGGCTGTAGTAAAAGTAATTGGAGGTCTAAATTATACCTACGCGGTAAAGGGAGATGGTCAGGTGCCTACAACATTGGTAGATCCTGCTTTGCAGAAAGAGGCATTAACTGCTGTTCTTAAAACATTGGATGCAAGTGTTCTAACTTTACCGGAACCGCTACTGAAGGAATTACCTCCAAGGCCCCTGGGTTATTATCGAACACGTGAGAACATTAAGAGCAAAACAGGTCTCACTTTTGACCCCATAAGTGCGGCTGAGTCATCAGCTGAAATGACATTGTCTTTACTGTTAAATCCGGCCCGGGCAAACCGTTTGGTTGAGCACAACGCACGGAACAATGCCCAACCGGGCCTTGACTATGTGATCGATCAGCTACTCCAATCAACCTTGTGGGCTGCAAACACGAGAGGTCTGGAAAGAGAAGTGCAGCGTGCGGTTAATGCGGTGGTTTTAGATCAGTTGATGCAACTTGCCGTTAGCACTAATGCTTTTTCTCAAACAAAAGCCATTGTTTGGAACAAGTTAAAAGAAGTAAGAGCCAAGCTTGGAACTGGCGCGGTATCCTTTAAGGGAGAAAACGAAATAGCCTCAATGTCGTACACTATTGATAAGCTGGACAAATTCTTTGAAGACCCGGATGAATGGAAGCATGAAGAAACCTTGTCTTTGCCAGACGGGTCTCCGATTGGTTCGCTCCAATTCAACTGTGTGTTAGATGATTAAATGGACGTTCTTACTTACGCTTATTACCTCTTTTGGTTTTTGCCAGGAAGTGAAAATAGATCTGAGCCAAAAACAGCTTATTACTGTAAGCAATGAGTTCAATATTTCTGTTAGTCAGAACAATGATCAATACCTGGCTTCTCGCTGGTCAAAAGGAAAACTGTACTATGCAAATGGAACTTCAAAGCAATATGACAGCCTAAATTTTGACAGATATTCCAAAACAATTGAGGTGGTTGTGAACAATAAGCCTTTGTCTATTTATCCTATGGGTTTGGCAGGTGCTCTAATTTACACAGGTGCAAGTTCGGGTTATGTTCTTGTAAAAGCAGATATTGAAGGCGCTCAAAAACTACTGGAAGTATGTAGTTCTGGTAAGTTTATTTTGGTAAAAGGGCTGGAGGCTGCTGAAGTTAAAGAAATTGCCACCATTAAAATGGATGAAGTACGCTTTGAACCAAAACCTGAGGCACAGCTTAATGTAGGTGAAAACTATTTTGTTTGGAATGGTGAGAGTTGGAAGAGCTTTAAGTTAAACAAATCGGGAATCGGTAACTTATTTAACCTTGACAAAAAAACCTTGCAAAACTATATTTCCGAACAAGGTATAAGTCCGACTAACAAAGAGCAGCTTATTCTGGTATTTCAACATTTTAATAATGAGAATTAAGCTTTTTGAATCGGAGCAAAAAGTAATGGAGGCGGTGCCAATCGGTACAATAAAAAAGTTAACAGTTAAAGGCAGGCAATTCGTGATTGCTCACTCCGGCAAAGGCCTTGTAGTTGCAGACGCACTTTGCCCCCATATGAACGAGCCCTTGCATAAGGGTAAGCTAAATGCCTTTAATCAAATTATTTGCCCTTTACACGAGTATCGATTTGATCTTGAGACAGGAGCAGAATCGGATGATAGATGTAATAGACTGCAGATTTTTCAAATAGAAATAGAATCAGATGGTGTGTACCTGATTATTTGATAATTTGCAAATTGAAAGTTTTTCAATGAAGAAAGTAATAGTAGCTTCAAAAAACCCGGTTAAAATAGAAAGTGCAAGGCAGGCATTCTGCCGGGTATTTCCCGAGCAAATTTTTGATTTCGAAGGAGTAGACGTGCCATCGGGAGTGCCTGATCAGCCAATGGGAGAAGAAGAAACTCTTTTGGGAGCAACCAACCGGGCACAGAATGCACGAACTTTTAATGCAGATTTCTGGGTTGGAATTGAAGGAGGCGTAAAAGACCATGAAGAACAATTGGAGGCATTTGCGTGGATGGTGGTTTTAACGAAAGATAAAAAAAGTATTGGACGAACAGGTTCTTTCTTCTTGCCTCATAAAGTAAGCGAGTTGGTGCACCAGGGCATCGAATTAGGAGAAGCGGACGATATTGTATTTGGCCAGTCCGACTCCAAGAAAAAGCAAGGATCAGTAGGACTTCTAACCCATGGAGTGCTGGATAGAGCTACTTATTATGAACAAGCAATTATTTTGGCGCTAATTCCATTTATGAACGAAGAATTTTATTTTTGATTAATATGCCTGATCTTATCGATATTCCTCCAGTTTACTTGCCTTATGAAAGCCAGGAGCCCTTCAAAGAATGCCTGGTATGTGGCTGTGACCTAACCTCAGGCAATAAGGATTATTTTGTTGAAAAGGCTATAAAAAACCATGTGGAATATGGAGTTAAGGATGTGGTATTTGAATATGCAATGTGTACCGATTGTGCCGAGACCATGCAAAAATCTATGTCACAGGAATCGCAACAAAACATGCAAAACTATTTTCTCGAACATCAGGGTTTTATGACCAAGATTCAAAAATATCAGATGGGTGAAGGCGAATCTGTAGATGAAATTCTTTCTAAATGTTCTATTAGCAATGAGTCCACAGAGCGTATGGAAGAGTATATGATTTTTGGTCATTTTAGGGGTGATAAAATGGTGGCATCCACCATGCCTTATATTATTGGAGGTGCGGCTATGGACGAAATATCGGAACTTCTTTCAAACCAGACCCTTGGAGAAATGAATGATTTTATGGGACAGTACTTTGGGGGTCCAACTGAGCTAAAAGACCTTTGGAAGGGTAAACCTGTCTTCTTTTGAGCATTTATTGTTGTTAGTTAGTTAAGAATGACAAGGATTGGTTGCACAATTTAGCAAACATGTAATCGATATTGTATCTTTAAGTTTGCCTGTTAAAACAAGAAATGCTCAACAACCTACAACCTGATTTAACGTGGCTACGCTCGTATATTGGAGTGAGTCTGTCCGTTATTATCATAATTACTTTTTTGCCTTTTAAGGCACAGTCGCAGGACTGGCTTACAGCTTACAACCATTCGGTTGAGCTTTACAATTCTGGTGATTCTGAAAAAGCATTGGAGGAGGCGCTTAGAAGCGAGTCGTTATATAGTAAGCAATACAGTACCGACCATACCAATTACAGGGCCATTCTACGTCAGCTTTCTATTATTAATTATGATTTGAATGATCTCGCCAATGGTGTAAGTTATGCCCGAAAAGAAGTTAAATCATGGCGGTCAGCTACTACCGTAGATGAACCAACATTTATTGATGCGCTTGACAACCTTGGTGTAATGTACTCGGCTAACCAACAGTATGACTCTGCGATTTTGGTTCTGCAGGAAGCCACTCGTTTGGCATCAATGAAAACCGACTATGATACATACAGTATGGCGCTTAAAACCGCTCACCTGGCTGATGCTATGTACGGAGGGGGTAATTTACCGGAAAGTGAAACACTTTTTGAAAAAGCCTTTTCGGTATTAGAACAAAGCGAGGAATTGCCAGGCGAATATCTATCCTTTTGC
The DNA here is from genome assembly GCA_020436165.1 of Cyclobacteriaceae bacterium. GTDB lineage: Bacteria > Bacteroidota > Bacteroidia > Cytophagales > Cyclobacteriaceae > JAKISE01. The sequence goes on from JAGQYI010000010.1 coordinate 46,800, forward strand.
TATTCCTATGGTAAAGTAGCTGCAAGTTTAAAGCATTATCAAAAGGCTATACCTTACCTGCAAACCATGTTGGACAATTATCCGCCAGAATACAATACGCAGCCTGAGGTACTGGATGCTTTGAATGAATTGGGGAAAGCCGAAACTGAAATTAAACAGTATGCTAAAGGGGAGGCATCTTTAAGGGAGGCTCGTAACAGGCTGAAATCGGCAGATCAGGAGCAGTTGTTTGTTACCAACACAAGATTGTTGGCAGATAACCTTGAAAGACAAGGTAAGCATTCTGAGGCAGAAGAACTTTTAAAAGAGACAGGGTCTGTGGTGACACAAGGAAGCGGTCAGGCGGCAATGCTTATGGCAAACCAGGCTACAGTTTTGCTCAATGGGGGTAAATATGCAGATGCTGTGCTATTATTTGATAGTGCCCTGGTTACAATTAAAAACACAAGCCCAATTGATTATCTGGCCTTAGGCAACGTAAGTTATAATGCAGCTGTTGCCAATCGATTAGCCGGCAATACAGAAGCAGCAAAGAAGCACTATATGGAAGCGTTTCAGTCTGCACCGGCTAACTCATCTATTCTTCAAAAAGCCAGAGTTGGTTATGCACGGCTCTTGGTTACCCAGGGTCAGAATGGGGAGGCAAAAAAAATAATTGCAGAAGTAGACATGTCTGCGGAAGGAAGCTGGAGAGAGACAGAGGTAGCTGCGCTCTATAATGATATGGCAGGTTTTTATCAGTCAGTTGCAAATTATGATGAGGCAGCAAACTATTACAAAAAAGCCCTGGCAAAAATTTCATTTACCACCAATGCACAGCTTTACAACAACACAGCCTTTAATTATGTTTCCTTGTTGCAAGCCTCGGGCAATTTTGATGAGGCCGAACGCGTACTTTCCCAAATTGAAAGCACACTTCAGTCGAGCGACCCTGCGCTGCAATTCATCTTTTTGCAAAATGCTGGTAGCCTTTACCATTCCAAGGGAAATCTGACAGAGGCTGAAGGCCTGTACAACAAGGCACTTCAATTGGCATCTAAAAATTATGGTGAGAACAGTACTCAATATGCAGATATTCTATTGCGAAAGGCCAGTTTGTTAAAAGACAAAGGAGAGTACGAAGCCTCGGAGCCATTGTTTAAGCAGGTGTTAAAACTGGTTGAGGATAACGGTGAAGCAAAAACGGCTAATTATGCAGGTATTTTAAATAACCTTGGAATTCTCTACCAATCAATGGGCAGGTTAGACGAAGCTCAAAGGCAATTTGAACGTGCACTGGAGATTTATCAAAATGCAACTACTTCCAATCCTTCGGATTATGTTTTGACTGAAGAGAACCTTGCTACACTTTACAGCTTAAAAGGAGAAAATGACAAAGCCCTTAAACTGCTTTCTCAAACAGTGGAGGGCAACCGCAAGATCTATGGAGTGGCCAGTCCCAATTATGCGGTTTCCTTGCATAATTATGCTTCTCAATTACAAAAATTGGGCAAGACTAAAGAAGCTAAAAAACTATTTGAAGAAGCACTGGCTATACAAAAAACCAGCTTAGGAACAAATCATCCTTCCTATGCAAATACGCTTCATAACCTGGCCATTTTAGCTGAAGATAATAAGGAGTATAATTTGGCCGATAGTCTGCTCAATGAGGTAATGCGCATAAGAGCCAACTTGTACGATGAAAACCATCCCGCATACACGGCAGGTTTATACAGTAGGGCAGTATTGCGTCAGCAAATGAATGACTATGACAACGCGAAGATTGATTTTGACCATGTTGCACAATTGTATCTTCAACAAATCATCAAATATTTTCCGTCACTAAGTGAGAAAGAAAAAACTGCTTTTTACCAAAAGATTACCCCGGTTTTTAATCGCTATAAGGAGTTTTTGCTGGAGTACTATATCAATTATAAAAAAGATGAAGCAGTTCTTGAACAACTGTATAATATTCAGATTGCCACAAAGGCAATTTTGTTGAATTCAGTTAATAAAACAAGAAACAGGATTCTTACCAGTGGCGACACCAAACTTATAAACGATTTTAATGAATGGCGATCGTTGAAAGAGCAATTGGCAACGTTTTATACGTACAGCAAGTCCAAACTGCAAGATGAGAATATAAATTTGGATCAACTTGAAGAGCTTGCAAACGACAAGGAAAAACAGCTTTCAGCTAACTCACAGCTTTTTGCGGACGAATTTGACAAGAAGCAAATAACCTGGCAGGATGTAAAAAATCAGCTTTCAGATGATCAGGAAGCTCTTGAGCTCATTCGAATCAAGCGTAACTCGGATGCGAGTATTGACTCGGTTACCTATGTGGCTTTGGCAGTAAGTCCAAAGTTTGAGAAGCCTAAGCTTGTAGTTTTCGCGAATGGCAACTCGTTGGAAAGCAAGTACATTCATGCCTATGACAATTTTATAAAGTTTAAAAAGGAAGATAGCTACAGCTATAATGTTTTTTGGCAGCCCATTAACTCAGTAACTTCTGGCTTTAGCACGGTTTTTCTTTCACTGGATGGTGTTTTTAATAAGATAAATGCCAATACCTTTTTTGACCCCCAGGCAAAAACATACCTTAATCAGGAGTTGAATGTGCAGTATGTAAGCTCCACACGTGACCTACTTAATAAACAAAAGACATTCAGTGGTAAACAGGCAGTGTTAGTTGCCGACCCGTACTATCCTGATTCGGAGGTTGCCAGTTCAAAAGATGTTCAGCGTAGTTTCAATTTTGGGTCGGTTGTTTCTCTTCCAGGAACAAAAAAAGAGGTTGAATATATTAGCAAATTAATGACTGAAAAGGGATGGCAGGTACAATTGGAAGAAGAAAAAAATGCGAATAAGGCTAATGTATTAAATGCAAGTCCTCAATTGCTACACGTTGCTGCTCACGGGTTTTTTCTTACGAACGAAGAGGAAGAAAGGAGCTTTTTGGAAAATCCTTTGTTCCGGTCAGGATTACTTTTAACAGGTGCCGGATCGAGCGATGCGAAAACAAATAATGCAGGGGTGCTTACCGCTTACGAAGTAATGAATATGAGTCTGGAGCATACAGAACTGGTTGTGCTATCGGCATGCGAAACAGCTTTAGGAGACGTACAAAACGGAGAAGGAGTTTATGGATTGCAGCGCGCGTTTATTGTAGCCGGTGCAGAAACACTTATTATGAGCTTATGGAAGGTGGATGATGCTGCAACTCAAAAACTAATGTCTTTATTTTACAGTTATTGGTTAAGCGGGATGGATAAACACAAGGCTTTGCAAGAAGCACAAATTGAAATGCAGAAAGAATATAGCTCACCCTACTATTGGGGTGCCTTTATTATGATTGGAGCATGAGTTCATTTATAAAAAAATTTCTTTTTAGTCTTTTTTTTACAGGCTTTACATATTTGGCATCTGCTCAGGATAGTCTCATGAGGCAGGTGCCTGTTAAGGGGCTAAATACCCCTGATTATGTTGAGTATGCGCCAACCATTAGTGCCGATGGTAAAACCATGATCTTTCAATCGAACAGAGCAGATGGAGTGAGTTATAAGTTGTATGAATCAAAGCTGGGTGATAATGGGATTTGGTCTGAACCTGTTCCATTGGATAAGATCAATAACTTTGGTTCGTCCAACGACCTTATTGGTGGCCCTTCAATTAGTTTTGATGGCAACCTGCTCTTGTTTTTTGCAACATTCGATTCAGGTTTTGGGAGGGAAGATCTCTATTACTCAACCCGGGAAGCAGATGGTTGGGGCGCACCTGTTAATTTAGGTGAAGCTGTTAATTCTCCCGGTTATGAGGCGTTTCCATCAATTTCAGCGGACCTGAAAACACTTTACTTTGTTAAGGAGAAACCTCTGGATCAAATAGATAACAAAACGGTTAGAAAGAACCTGACATTCGCATATTCGATTTGCGAATCAAATAGGAGTGACGATGGCGTTTGGTCAACGCCCAGAGAGCTTCCTTTACCAATCAACCTGTATTCTTCAAAAGCGCCTCGAATAATGGCAGATAATCGAACGCTTATTTTTTCGGCAATCAGATCGGAGAATAAGTTGGATTACGATCTTTTTCAGTCGCAAAAAAATGAGTTAGGAGATTGGGGTTTACCGGTTAATTTATCCTATGTAAATACTCCTGAAAGCGATCAGTTTTCCTGTATTTCGGCAGCAGGGGATATTATGTATTTTGCCTATGCGTCAAAGGATATTTACACCGTAGAAATCCCTGAAAACTTGCGCCAGTTTGTAAACAACATTGTTACCGGGGCCGTAACGGACAGGGATAATGGAGGTGGAGTAGAAACGGAAATAATTGTACGCGATGCAAGAACTACCAAGGAAGTGTTGAGGACAAAAAGTAATGCTTCTGACGGAAAATATGCCATAGTGCTTTCGGCCGGGCGTAACTATAATGTGGAATTCAAATCGGATGGTTATTCCAGTTATGCCTCTGAATACGATTTGCGCGATACAAAAAAGTACAAAGAATACAACCTGGATATTGGACTTTTCAGGTCAGCAAAGCTAACGCTAACTGTTAGCGATACAGAGTTATTTGAGGCGGTGGAATCGGATGTGAAAGTGAGAAGGAAAGATACAGGTGCGCTTATTGAGGAAGTAAAGACAGATAATAAGGATGGCCGGGTTATTCTGGATTTGCCTTTGGGAAAGGCTTATGATGTACGTATCAAAGCGCCAAATTTCAAAGAGTCAACCTATTCGTTGGACTTATCCGGACTGGTAATTTACAGGGGTTATGAAAAAGACATTGAGCTTCAGCCGGAAAAAGTTCGTGTATTTCTCGATGTGGCCGACATCAAAAACAATAGTAAAATAAAGTCGAAAATCATCATCCGAAACAAATCCAGGGACGAGGTAATTGAAGCATATGGTAATGAATATGTTGCTTTAAGGGCAGGTGACAGGTATGAAATTGAATCAACAAGCAGCAACGGCTATGCCTTCAACTCCACCACTATTGACCTGACAGAATCCGGCAAAAAAGCGGAAGAAGGTGTACAGGTAAATATGCAGATCACAAAACTTGAAAAGGATGCCAAACTTACTCTCAAGAACATCAACTTTGAATCGAATTCGTATCAGTTGTCGGAAGAGTCGTTTACAGAATTGCTGAGAGTGGTGAAGCTAATGGATGAGAACCCGGGGCTGGTAGTAGAAATTGATGCGTTTACCGATGATATAGGATCAGCTCAATACAATAAAATACTGTCGATTAACAGGGCTCAAAGCGTTGTGGATTATCTTATTGATAATCAAATACCCTCTGCACGATTTGTTGCCAAGGGGTTTGGAGAGGAAGCACCTCTTGTGGTAAACGACTCTGATGAAAACCGGGCAAAAAACAGAAGGGTTGAACTTAAAATATTGGATGTAAAATGAGGTATTTATTCTTCCTGCTGGCTTTTACTCTTTTCTTTAAAGGATATACGCAAAGCGTACGATACAAGGATATTGCACCCATGATCGAGAGTACCTCCGATGAATATGCCCTCAGCGTATTAAAAGAGTTTATTTCAACCAATCTTGATCATCCGGCAGCAAATCTCAGAATAGCCGCCCTTTACATTAAACAGGCTCAGAAAGCCGACCCTCTAATTGAATACGAAAAGATACAGGCATTGGCAACTGAGGCAAAACAACGACTCTTTAAGGCCAGTATTCTTATTGATGAAAAGGAAGTTAAAAAAAATGAGGACTACTACATGTGGATTGTGCGGTTGAAACAGCTCACAGAAGTAAACTATCCTCTTATAAAGCAATTTATTGATGAGGAAAAGTCTGAAATAAACAAAATGCTCAATCAGCTGACACTTGTTTACAATGATTTTACTAACTCAGTTGGGTTCTACGATCAAGCCGTTAAGGAGTTTATGCAGGTTTCGAGTACTTATAGTAGCCTTAAGAATTTATACATGTTGTATGACGATAAACTTGACGAAAAGTTTACTTCAATTAAATTGAACTACGATTCTTGTTTATTGTATTTTGATAGATATAAAGCTGAAACAGACACTTTTCCTTTAAAAGGGTACAACCAGAAGCTTACTGTTAAGCCAATTAACATTTACAGGTATGATGGATTGGTAAGCCAGGTTAATTTTCTTAAAGATGATGTAGAGATTTGGGATTATGCAACATGGGTAGATACGGTGAGAAGTGTTGTACAAGGTGAAATAGCCGGAGTTAGAAAATTGTTGGATACAAATGAAGACCGGCAAGACAATGCCATAAAGAACCTAACCTCAGGCACTAATGGCAATGATAATGTAATTGAAGTGGATAAATCCATTGTGTTTAACCTGTTGAGGTACGACTACAATAATCCGATTGTTCCCTTATTAAAGTATAAGGAATCAAAACAAAAGCTTTTACTCGAGCAGGCAAACGACACGTATTACGATACAGCTAAAATTGGTATCGAAAGAAAGTTGGTCTATTATAATAAAATGCTCTACAACATCAGGGATTCTGACAGTCTTATTGCACAGTTTAATAGTAGGTTTGATCCTGTTAGAATGCACAAGTATGAAGGGTTTTTAGATAAATATTATGGAGGCATTGATGGGAGCAAGCAATACATGTTTGCAGAAAAGAATGATCTGAGAAAGGATTTTGGTATTTATGGCACTCTGTTTAAAGAAGGGGTCGAATCTATTCGTCCTGTAGATTCCATTGGAACATACACTAAATACAAAACCTTAAAGATTCCTTTGGCAATTCAGGCTTTCGATTCGGAAGAACTTGCCAATGGTTCATTATTTACTACTAAAATGCTTGAAACCCCTGACGGTGGATATTATTTGGCAGGTTTTTATGGACCTGACAAAAAATCAAAAAACAGCAAGGTGTTTTTGGCATCACTTAATCCTAAAAAGACTGTAAAGTGGTTTAATGAATATGATATTGAAATAGACAGTGCTGGTACTGACAGCAATAACTCTGTTGCAGCTATTACACTAACCAATGAAGGAGTGGCCCTATTGATACATTCAAAGCAAATGGATAAAGACGTTAGTATTACCACATTTATACATGTTTTGCAGGACGGAACCCTTAAAAATGCAAAAAGGTTAAACTCGAATCTGTTTCCTCGTAAATTATTGTTTAATGAAGAGCAAAGTAATTTTTTAGCTTGTTTTACAGGAGCCACAGCGAACATGGTTAATTCGGAACGAAACAAACTCGATCTGGTTAATATCAATAGTCTGGGTGAGCAAGCCTGGGTTTATTCTGATAGTGAAACAGGGGGGTATGTGGACGCAGTAACCACTCAAAACGGGATTTTGATAATAAGGAATATCCTTGCGGGAGGAAACTCAAGTGTATTGCTAACGACCATTGATAACGGTAAAAAAACTAATGAGAAAAGTTTTTTTACCAATGCTGCAGATCAAGTAAACAGAGTGTTCAAATTGAATGACTCGAGTATCAGTTTAATGGGAGCTGATTATTTCAGCATTGTGAATGCAAAACTTGAAATGATATACCCATAGGCTATTCGCCTTCTCTCCTTAAAAGCGGTATTTTTCTGCCCTCCAGGCACGATTCAATCAATATGTCAAATCTTCTGATTCTGGTGGCTTCCTGTTTGGCACTCATTATCCAATGTATTGTGGTTTTGCGGTAGGACGGAGCCATGTTTTTAAAAAAGGCATTTGCCTTTTTATTCGCTCTAAGCTTGCTTTCCAATTCTTTAGTCAGAGTTTTTTCCTCGCTTTCATACGAAGCCTTTTTTGCATTCTCCTTGTCTCGGGCATTAAATATTTTTAAGCCTTCCGGCTTCATTAATCCTTCTTTTTTAAGTTGCTTAACCTTGTCAAGGTTCACTGCACTCCAGTGACTTTTCACACTACGTGGAGTAAAACGTATTTTATAGCTTTCTTCATCAACCTTTTTCCTTATACCATCGATCCAGCCAAAACATAGCGCCTGATCAACCGATTCTGGCCATGTAATACTTTCTATTCCAGTTCCTTTTTTAAAGAATCCTACCCAAATCTCTTTTTCACTTTTGTGATTTTTTTCAAACCAGCTTCGTAATTCTTCGGGGTTCTTAAAATAGGTGGGGTTATCCATTTTTAATTTGCAAGAAAACTAAATGTTTCAGTGGGTTTTAACCTTGTCAACCGTTTACTCTTTGTATTGCCATCATACGAAACATGGACAATTGTGCTTTGGTCCTCATAAATATCAAAGAAAACGGTATTGGTAATTTCAAGGTTATCAAGCTTTTTAACACCATAATACTCCACATAGCACCACATTACATCGTCTTCAATCTCATGGCCTATGTAAGTCCTTTTTCTGGGTTTGCCATCTACAGTAATGCTTAAATGCTTGAGAACATAATCCTGTATTAATGAATCGCGTAGATTTTTATCTTCAGGATGCATAATATCTAAACGCACATGGTAGGTCTTGTCCAGGGTTTCCTCCAGGTCGTCCAGAAACATTCTTTCAGAAACCTGTAAGGCCTTTGTTTCAGCATCATGCTCTATCTCGCACACAGTAACATGAAACGGGTGTATGAAACTGATAGAGAAAAGTGTGAGTAGGCTTATTAGTTTAGTCATTGATGATTTTTCTAATTATATGAGCGGTGAAATAAACTCAAAATTAAGAGCTAATATTACGAACTTTTTTAACGAATACTTGTGGATACTTTTAAGTTATATTTTCAGTTGGGCACTGAACACATCCTTGATATAAGAGGGTACGACCATATTTTGTTCATTGTTGCTTTAACTACTATTTATTTGGTAAAAGACTGGAAGAAAGTACTTGTTTTAGTAACAGCATTTACAATAGGTCACTCAATTACACTTGCTTTGGCTACTTTAAGGGTAATTAAAATCAACACACAATTAATTGAATTTCTTATTCCGGTTACTATTTTTCTTACAGCAGCAGCCAACCTGTTTCGAAACAGGCCGGAACAGAACAATAAAAAAATACAACTAAACTACTGGCTGGCCCTTTTCTTTGGGTTAATCCATGGATTGGGGTTTTCGAACTATTTGAGGGGGCTGCTGGGCAATGACTCTACAATTGTGACCCAGTTGCTGGCATTTAATATTGGGCTTGAAGCAGGCCAGATTGTAATTGTTTTGATCTTTATGGCAATAACCTTTTTGGCTGTAGATGTAGTCGGGGTTTCGAGGCGCGACTGGCGATTAATAATTTCTTCAGGAGTTGCTGCAATTGCCACCACACTAATGATTGAAAATAAGTTTTGGTAATTATTCCACGATGTTTGAACCACCTATGAACCTTAATTTTATACCTATGAAAAAAGTAATACTGTTAATCGCGTTGATTGCTGTTGCCTCTGGAGCCAATGCTCAGGATTGGAAGGGTAAGTTTGAACAGCTTGGCACAACATTGCCAACGCCTAATAGCTACCGCACAGCTTCGGGAGCACCTGGTGAAGCTTATTGGCAGCAAAAAGCCGATTATAAAATAAAGGCAACCCTCGATGAGGATAAGCAAACTATTACCGGATCCGAGACCATTACCTATAAAAACAATTCTCCTGATAAACTTAATTACTTGTGGATTCAGTTAGACCAGAATATGCGAGCCAAAGATTCGCAAACACCACAGGTTTCTTCTTCAGAATTTAACTCAAATGAAGTGGCAGCTAAAACACTTCAGCAATACATACTAAGGGATGTTGATTACGATGGAGGTTTTAAACTTACTTCTGTAAAAAATGCCAAAGGGGAGGATATGCGGGTAGCTATTAACCACACTATGATGCGTATTGACCTGGACGAACCCTTAAACCCTGGTCAATCAATTACATTTTCAATAGACTGGTGGTACAACATAAATGACCGGATGAAGATTGGAGGGAGAAGTGGATACGAGTATTTTCCCAAAGACGATAATTATGAATTTACTATTGCACAGTGGTATCCGCGGATGGCTGTTTACAACGATGTAGAAGGCTGGCAAAACAAACAGTTTTTAGGACGCGGAGAGTTTACGCTAACATTTGGAGATTTTGATGTGGAAATTACGGTTCCTTCTGATCACATTGTGGCAGCCACCGGCTGGTTGCAAAACCCAAAGGAGGTTCTTACTCCGGAAGAATACAAACGATTTGAAAAGGCAAAGACCTCTGCCGATCAGGTAATTATTGTTACTCAAAACGAGGCAATAATGAAGGAGAAAGCCAAATCAGATAAAAAAAGTACCTGGCATTTCAAAGCAGAAAACGTAAGAGACTTTGCTTTTGCTTCTTCAAGAAAATTTATTTGGGATGCCGAGATGGTGAAAATCGGTGATAAAACTCCCTTGGCTATGTCGTTTTATCCTAAAGAAGGGAATCCACTTTGGGAACGTGAGTCAACCAAGGCCGTAGCCAATACACTGCGTACATATTCAAAAATGACAATTGATTATCCGTATCCTGTGGCTATTTCTGTGCATTCGGCAAGTATTGGCATGGAGTACCCTATGATCTGTTTCAATTTTGGTCGCCCTGATGAAGATGGAACATATACGGACCAACTAAAATGGAGGATGATCGGTGTTGTTGTGCATGAAGTAGGGCATAATTTTTTTCCAATGATTATTAATTCGGATGAGCGCCAGTGGACGTGGATGGACGAAGGTTTGAATACATTTGTTCAAACTGTAACCCAAAAGGAAAACTATCCTGATATGCCGCGAAGGAGAGGAGAGCCAAGCACCATTGTTGACTATATGAAGGGAAATCCTGATTTTATAAGACCCATTATGACTAACTCAGAGCAAATTGTTCAGTTTGGCAATAACGCCTATGCAAAACCTGCAACCGCATTGACCATCCTGAGGGAAACAGTTATGGGTCGCGAATTGTTTGATGCAGCCTTTAAGGAATATGCAAACCGTTGGGCTTTCAAGCAACCGGAGCCTGCCGACTTCTTCCGCACCATGGAAGATGCCTCCGGAGTAGACCTGGACTGGTTCTGGAAAGGATGGTTCTATACTACAGATTATGTGGATATTGATTTGTCAAATGTTCGTTGGTTCAAAGAGACTTCTGTCTCAAAAGGTTTAGAGGGACAAAATCAGCAAGGACAAATACGTAATACGAACAAAGATGAAGACGGCAACAACCTTGATTTCTCCGCAGGACCCGAGCCACTTACCATAACAGATACCGACCCTCGTTATTATGGTGAGTTTAAAAACCGTATTGACGATGAAGCGGTACGTAACGAATATGCCAATAAGAACTTCTATGAATTGACCTTTAAGAATAAAGGAGGTTTAGTGATGCCGGTTATTATCGAATGGACCTATACGGATGGCACAAAAGAAATTGAAAAATTGCCTGCCGAGATATGGAGAATGAACGAAACAAAAACAACAAAGGTATTCCTGAAAGATAAAGAAGTAGCAAGTATTAAAATAGACCCTAACCTTGAAACGGCAGATGTAAATACCGATAACAATTCCTTCCCCAGAAAGGAAAACGAATCCAGACTTGATAAATTCAAAAATAAAGACAACTAATAACAACAGTGAAAAAGAAGATAGCTATACTGTTAGTGGTGCTTCCAATGATGGCAAGCGCCCAAAAATGGCAGGGTAAATTTGAGCAGTTGGGCACCGCTCTTCCTACTCCGAATGAATACAGGAATGCGGCCGGAGCCCCAGGGCCTAAATACTGGCAACAAAAAGCAGATTATTTAATTGATGTTGCAATTAACGAGAACACACTTAAGTTAACAGGCTCTGAAAAAATAACCTATACGAATAATTCGCCAGATAAACTCAATTACTTGTGGCTTCAGCTAGATCAAAACGTGAGACAGAAGAACTCTCTTGGTCAGCAGGTAAGAGCTCGATCGCTTCGCGATTCTCTATCGGCAAAGTCGATAATGGGTTATACAGGAGATTACAATAGTTACGATGGAGGGTTTAAAATAGAATCTGTAAAGGATTCTAACGGAAACGACTTGCCTTATACCATTGTTGAAACAATGATGAGAGTGGATATTCCCAAACCACTTGCCCCGGGAGCATCTTATACATTTTCTGTTGACTGGTGGTACAATATGTACGACCGTATGCTTTTAAATGGCAGAGGAGGCTATGAGTATTTTCCTAAAGATGGCAATTACGATTTTACCCTGGCGCAGTGGTACCCCCGAATGGCTGTGTACGATGATGTAGAGGGATGGCAGAATAAGCAGTTCCTTGGCCGGGGTGAATTTGCACTTACATTTGGAGACTTTGAAGTGAATATAACCGTTCCTTCGGATCATATTGTAGGAGCTACCGGTTGGTTGCAAAATGCCAATGAAGTGCTTACTCCAACACAATATGAGCGTTTTCAAAAAGCTCAGAATTCAGAAGAAATCATTTTTATAGTGAATGAAAAAGAGGCACGCAAAAACGAGAAGTCGAAAGCACAGGATACCAAAACATGGAAGTTTAAAGCAGATAATGTAAGGGATTTTGCTTTTACCAGCTCAAGAAAGTACATATGGGATGCCGTTTCAGTACCCTTGGAATCGCACAAACCCTTGGCAATGTCATTCTATCCTAAAGAAGGGAATCCACTTTGGGAGGAGTATTCTACAAAAGCGGTTGCCAACACGCTGCGATATTATTCCGAGAAAACAATTGATTACCCTTACCCAGTGGCAATTTCGGTGCATGCAGCAAATCAGGGTATGGAGTACCCTATGATCTGCTTTAATTATGGAAGGCCTGACGAAAAAGGCAAGTATTCCGAACGCTTAAAGGAAGGCTTGGTTTCAGTAGTGGTGCACGAAGTGGGACATAACTTTTTTCCAATGATCATCAACTCTGATGAACGCCAATGGACCTGGATGGATGAAGGATTGAACACCTTTATGGAACACAGCACTATGGCCAGGTACTATCCTGATTTTGATCTAACCTGGGGCACGCCACAAGGAATTACAGAGTATATGAAAGGCGATAAAAGCTTTATACGACCTATTATGACCAACTCTGAGGAAATTAGGCAGTTTGGTTATAATGGTTATGGAAAACCTTCGGCTGCTTTGGTATTGCTTCGTGAAACCGTAATGGGCGAAGAGCTTTTCGATAAAGCCTTTAAGGAATACGCTCAGCGATGGGCCTTCAAACGACCTATGCCGGCCGATTTTTTCCGCACCATGGAAGATGCTTCTGCTGTTGATCTGGACTGGTTCTGGAAAGGATGGTTCTTTTCAATTGATAATGTAGATGTGGAACTATCTAATGTGCGGTGGTTCAAGATTAATACTCAGCAAAAAGGTATTGAGAACACAGTACAGGAAACCAAGATTAAGTCTGGAGCTACAGATAGCAATGGCAACAACCTGGATTTTTCTTCAGGCCCTGAACCACTTACAATCACCAATACCGATCCACGGTACTATGGTGAGTTCAAGAACAGAGTTAATGATGATGAAATACGGAAATCATATGCCGGTAAAAACTTCTATGAACTTACGTTTAAAAATGTGGGTGGGCTTGTTACGCCTCTTATTATTGAGTGGACATACGCAGACGGAACTAAAGAGGTAGAGAAGATTCCTGCTGAAATATGGAGGATGGATGAATCGGAAGTGAAAAAGGTTTTTGTGAAGGATAAGGAAGTAGTAAATATTACCATTGACCCGAATGATGACACTGCCGATACCGACTTAAGCAACAACGTTTTTCCTAAGGAGGAGGAAAAATCGAGACTCGAAAAGTTTAAAGAAGGGCAGAATAAATAGATACTTGTTACAAGGCCAAACATTGTTTGGCCTTAATTTTTTAGAAGTAGTATTTGGCATACAACATAAAGCCGCTATACTCCATCTGGATTTTACCAACAAAATCCAAAGGAGTATTCTCATCAACCACCTTTATATTTAAAGCATTAATATTTATTCCAGCACCAAGCCCAAAATGCTTAAGTGTTTTATGTTCTAATGAAACATTTAAATCGGTAATCTTTCCGGAAGATCCTTTATAAGCCAGATAGAGGAATTCTATACTTTGAGCCAGGTATAATTTATCATTTATTTTGAAATCTGAGTAAAAACCAAGTAATGGTAAGGGTGCTATAAAATGGGTATTTTGTTCTTCAATGTTGGGAGCTTTTGCTGTGAACTTCAAAGGCATAATATAAAAACCGAATGAAGCCCCCATTGAAATACGGTCGTCATGAAAGAAAGAATAACCATATTTTGCACGTATAATGGTTAAATCGAACCGGCTCGACACCTCAGTTCCTAAGGGAAAAGTTTGATCTCCAATTTCTAAATCCTTTTCAAGTACTTTACTGGCACTTCTTCTTACATCAAAATAGCTTAATGAAACAAACTGCCTTCTGTTGGCGCCAAACCTTAATTTTGGGTCAATCCTGAAAACAAAACTTGTAGTTTTAAGCCCCAACGCATCCTCGACATCAATTTGCAATCCGGCACCGATTTGTTGGCTTCCTATCATTATACCACTATTATTTGCCGAAACAAATCCTCCGGCATTAAGCGTAAATCGATCCCAGGAACTGGTAGAAGAAGAGGCTTTTGGCTTAGTGCCGGTATCGGCTTCCTGCGACAGTGCGGGCAAACCCATTGTGCCAATAAAAAGCACAAGAAAAGACTGAACTAAAATTCGGGAAGTAGTAAGAGTCATTGCATTATAAGTTGAATTTAAATGTACATAACATTCGTATAAAAAGTGGTTTTGAATGATCGCAAATCCTTTAGTACCTTTGTGTTATATTTTTTTGATACTCTAATTTTTTAAACGGATGAAACATTTACTCGCTATTTTTTCTATAGCTTTCTTGGTCGGTGCTTGTGGTTCAGATTCTTCTAAAGAAGAGGCCCGGGAACAAACAAACACTAGTGAATTTGCAGTTTTGGCTGAAAGAGCCAAAACTATTTTCGGTACATTGCCAACAGTAGCAGAAAACCCGGACAACCCAATTTCGGATGCTAAAGTGGCTTTGGGTAAAAAGCTTTATTTCGATGTTCGTTTGTCTAAAGACGATAAAATAAGCTGCAATTCTTGTCATAATTTAAGCACATACGGAGTAGATAACCTGCCCGTGTCTCCCGGTAATGATGCTGGTACTTTCGGAACCAGAAACTCTCCAACAGTTTTGAATGCTGCATTCCACTCAACTCAGTTTTGGGATGGTAGGGCAAAAGATGTTGAAGAACAAGCAGGCGGGCCTATCGTTAACCCGGTTGAAATGGCCATTAAGGATCCCAAATTTCTGGAAGGCAAACTTTCCAAAATTGACGAATACAAAACCGAGTTTACTGCGGTTTTCCCTGGGGAAGCAAATCCTGTAACGTATGAAAACATACAAAAGGCAATAGGAGCATTCGAAAGAAAACTGGTAACTCCAGCCCCTTTTGATGCCTATTTGGAGGGCGATGAAAATGCCTTGTCAAATGAGCAAAAAGCCGGATTGGATAAATTTATTTCTACTGGATGTATAGCATGCCATGCAGGCAATACATTGGGCGGACAAATGTTCCAGAAATTCGGAACGTTTGGTAACTATTGGGAGCAGACACAAAGCGAATCTATAGATGCAGGTCGTTTTGAGGTAACTAAAAACGAAACCGACAAATATATGTTCAAGGTTCCTTCATTAAGAAACATTGAGAAGACCGCACCCTATTTCCATGACGGAAGTGTTAAAGATTTGGGTGAATCGGTTAAAATTATGGCCAAACTTCAGTTAAATAAAGATTTAACAGACGATGAAGTTAAATCGATAGTTACCTTTCTGGGGTCGCTTACAGGAGAAGTGCCAGAGCAATACAGAAGTATGTAAAAATTAATAGAATGATAAAATGGGCCGGGTATTTCCTGGCCCGTTTTATTTAGTAGATAAGTAAATATCTGGCTATTTTTATAGTCACAAATAATTAAAACCATGAAAAAAATTTTAACCCTTACCATACTTTCGCTATTTGCTTTTGCAGCAAATGCACAGGAGTTTACGTTAACAAGCACCGACCTTCAGGGCCAACTTACTACCAAACAGGTTTTTTCAGGTTTTGGATGTACAGGAGATAATATCTCACCCCAACTAGCCTGGATAAATGCCCCTGAAGGCACTAAAAGCTATGCAATTACACTTTACGATCCTGATGCACCTACAGGAAGCGGCTGGTGGCATTGGGTAATGTTTAACATTCCTAATTCGACAAGCGAATTAAAGGCAAATGCTGGTAATCTTGAAAGTGGTTTGGCGCCTTCTGGCAGCGTTCAAAGTATTACCTCTTTTGGGCAACAAGGCTTTGGGGGAGCATGCCCTCCCGAAGGAGACAAACCGCACGCCTACATATTTACAGTATATGCGCTGGATATTGAGAAAATAGATTTACAACCTAATGCTCCACCCGCAATGGTTGGCTATTTCCTTAATGCGCATGCGCTGGCAAAAGCATCGATAATTTCATATTACGGAAGATAATGAACAACCCCTGGCATAACGTAGATATAGGACCCAACGTTCCTGATGAAGTAAGATGTATAATAGAAATTCCTAAGAACACCAGGGCTAAATACGAGCTCGATAAAGAAAGCGGATTGCTTATACTCGACAGAGTTATCTATTCGTCAATGCACTACCCCGAAAACTATGGTTTCATACCTCGTACCTTCTGCGATGATAAAGACCCATTGGATATTGTGGTGCTTTCGCAGATAGAAGTAGTGCCCATGTGTATTATTAAAGCCAAGGTAATTGGTGTTATGCGTATGTTGGATGGCGGTGAACTTGACGACAAGATTATTGCTGTTGCCTCAAACGATATGAGTGTGAATCATATCAATGATATTGATGAGCTGCCTCCTCACTTCGTTAAAGAGCTTCAAACATTTTTTGAAGACTACAAAAAACTAGAGCACAAAACTGTGGTGGTGGAGGAATTTCAGGATAAGAAAACTGCGCAGGAAATACTTTTACAAAGCATAGAGGATTACAAGAACAAATTCGGAGTTTAACCAACTACTGAACTATGAATTTCTTGTAAATTATAAAACCTGTAAGAGTAACTAATATGAAAAACAGGAAAAAGCTTATGTAGGCGAAAAGATAGAGCGCTCCTCCCTTTAAAACAGTTTTAAAGCCTTTTTGTTTATAAAATCCAAAACACGACCAGATAAAATAGGCAATATTAATGAACAAAAAATACTGGTTAAAAAGTACGTTAGTCCATTTATAAAGCAGTAATCCAATCATTTGAATGAATATCATATGGCCTTCAACATAAAGGGCGTTAACACTATGTTCAAATAAATTTAGCTTTGATTTTCTGAATAGGACCTTTCCCCAAAGAGCTAAAAAAGGAATGATTAAGAAACCTATTATTTTAAAGTTATTGGAAACAAACTCCATTAGTGTAGACTGAAGTTTAGCCTCTTCACCTTCAAGTTTTGGCGATGCCGCAAATGATTCTGAAGTAGCTGACATAAATTCTTTTATGTCTACTCCAAGGAAACTAAATTCTAGTATGAAAAAAGTACTAATTAGAAAAAAGTAGCCAACAGGACCAATATATTTAACTCTGTTGCCCTCAACGAATGTTTTGCCAACTTTGCCAGGAGATATAGTCAGATCTCTTAAAGTCCTAAGAAAATTTGTATCCATCCCAAACAACCTGCTTAAATAATCTTCGAAGAAGGTTTTTAGGGATAATCGGTTTACACGTCTTCTTTGCCCACAATTAGAGCAAAAATTACCGGTTAACTGTTCACCGCAATTAATACAGTTGTTAGGTATTTCCATTTCAGGTTAAGTCACCTGAAAGATACTAAAATAATTATCGTATTCTATCCACAGAGCGAACTAGATTTTCATCTTTCTGAATGAATCTTCTGGCTAAAATATTGAAGAACATGGCTAAAGCAAGCAGAAAAGCGCCTGGCTCAAATTGGCCTGGAGTTTCCTTTTGAAGACCGTAAACAAAGTAGGCCATCAGTCCAATGGTAATCGTCATAATAAATGAGTTGATAACACTCAAGGTCATCTGGCGAAGACGGTTTTTGTACATGAATATCTCGATCAAGGCTATTAGAGCACCAATGGCTGAAACTCCTGCAACAGCGGCATAAAGCCCAAACTCCATAAGGGTTTCACCAGAATTGTAAACCACATAAGCATAAGTGAACAACTGTTGAACCGTTCCTGTGCTTTCTGAAGTGGCCTGCCAGTAGGGAAGAAAATTGAAGGCGACCAAAAGCACTACCACCAGAAAAAGAAAGATTGTTTGAATTCTTTGTATCATCTTTGAAGTTATTGGATGGCAAAGGTAAACCAACACATGGTTAAGCCAAAGTAGAAAACAACCTTGAAAATATGGAATCAGCTTATATAGTAGATATTTTACGCACACCTATTGGCAAGTTTGGAGGTACATTAGCAGCCGTTCGGCCAGACGACATGGCCGCACATGTTATCAAAGCATTGTTGGAACGAAACCCTGGCTTGCCAATGGAAGAAATTGAAGATGTGATTTTTGGAGCTGCTAACCAGGCCGGAGAAGACAATAGAAATGTGGCAAGAATGGCCGCGTTAATGGCAGGCTTCCCCGTTGAAGTAGCAGGAGTAACAGTGAATAGGTTGTGTGCCTCTGGCTTACAATCAATTATGGATGCTTCCCGGGCAGTAATGGTTGGTGAGGCAGGAGCTTATATTGCCGGTGGGGTCGAGAGCATGAGCCGGGCTCCTTTCGTAACTGCGAAGGCCGAATCGGCTTACAGCCGAAATATGGAATCGTACGATACTACTATTGGCTGGCGGTTTGTGAATAAAAAGCTCGCTGATCTGTACTATCCGTACAGCATGGGCGAAACTGCTGAGAATGTGGCGGAGCAATGGAAGATTACCCGTGAAGCGCAGGATGCCTTTGCTTACGAGTCACAAGTGCGATACGATAGCGCCCACAATAGCGGCAAGTTCAAAGAAGAATTAATCTCAGTTTCTATTTCTCAACGCAAAGGTGAATCCATTCTGTTTGAAAAGGATGAGCACCCAAGACTTTCTTCTTTAGAAAAGCTTGCCACTTTAAAACCTGCTTTCAGGGATGGTGGCACTGTTACTGCAGGCAATGCTTCCGGCATAAATGATGGTGCAGCCGCATCACTGGTAGTAAGTGAAGCTACTGTTAAAAAATACGGGCTCAAACCTATGGCCAGGGTGGTGTCTTTTGCAGTGGCTGGTGTTAGCCCCGATATAATGGGAATTGGACCTGTTCCTGCTACGCGCAAAGCTTTAAAGCGAGCAGGACTGTCCACAAACGATTTGGATCTTATCGAGCTGAACGAGGCTTTTGCCTCCCAATCTATTGCCTGTGTACAAGAGCTGGAACTGGACCCATTGAAAGTGAATGTAAATGGAGGGGCCATAGCCATTGGCCATCCATTGGGAGCAAGCGGCACACGAATTTCTGCTACTCTATTGCATGAAATGAAAAAGCGAGGTTCTAAATACGGACTGGCAACTATGTGTATTGGAGTGGGCCAGGGTGCAGCAGTTATTTACGAAAACCTTGTATAAGCATTGAGGGTCTTTGTATACATAGCCTATAAAGGGACTAATTTTCATGGATGGCAAATTCAGGAAAATGCAATTAGTGTTCAGCAGGTTATTACAGACTCGTTACATGTTCTGTTAAAAAATGAAAATGTGGCTATTGTTGGGAGTGGTAGAACCGATACAGGAGTGCATGCAAAGGAACAGGTTTTTCATGTAGATATTCCTGATGAAACAAAACTTGATAAGTTAAAATACCAGTTAAATGGTATTTTACCCGAAACCATTGTGGTCAATAAAATTACAGAAGTAATTTCGGAAGCCCACGCCCGGTTTGACGCAGTATCCCGAAGCTATGAATACCATTTACTAACTCAAAAAAGCCCCTTTGGACGAGAAGAAAATTACTACTGCCCAATTTTACTGGACTTTGCAGTTATGAACAAGGCTGCTGCTTTTCTGCTTGGTACGCACGATTTTCAATCGTTTAGTAAGGTGAAAACAGAAGTGAATAACTTCGTGTGTACGGTTACCAGAGCCGAATGGAACATTACTGCGAACAAAGCCGTTTTTCACATTACAGCCAATCGATTTTTAAGAGGAATGGTAAGGGCAATTGTAGGCACACTCCTCATGGTGGGAGAGGGTAAGATAGCACCAGAGGAAGTTAAGAAGATTCTTGATAAGAAAAACAGAGGTGAAGCCGGCAGGGCAGTACCACCTCAAGGTCTTTATCTTTGTAAGGTTGAGTACCCTGAAAAAATAATCAAACCACATGAGTAATCAGGAAAAAGTTACTGGCAAGGTCGTAGACTGGAATGTGCTTAAAAGACTGCTTGTCTTTATTAAACCCTATAAATGGCAGTTTATATTTTTGATCATTCTTACATTACTTACGGCAGTACTTGTGCCTTTAAGACCCTATATAATCCAGCTTGCTTTGGATAATCAGGTGGCAAAAGGCGACTACCAGGGACTGCTTCGCATGATCTATTTGTTATTGGGCTTGCTGGTTGTTCAGGCATTAGTGCAGTATGTAAACACGTATTTATCAGGCTGGTTGGGTCAGTATATAATTAAAGATATTCGTACCAAGCTTTACAAACATCTAGTGCATTTAAAGCTCAGCTTTTTTGATAAAACACCCATCGGAAGATTGGTAACACGTGTGGTTTCCGATATTGAAACACTCTCTGAGGTGTTCAGCCAGGGGTTGGCAGCTATTGTGGGTGATTTGCTGCAATTGGTATTCATAATAGGGTTTATGCTCTATGCTGACTGGAAACTGGCGCTTATCAGCCTTATTACATTCCCAATAATGCTTTTTGCCACTTATATTTTCAAAGAAAAAATAAAGGTTTCGTTTAACGAGGTGCGAAATGCTGTTTCCAACCTCAATTCTTTTGTGCAGGAACATGTTACTGGAATGAATATCGTTCAAATATTTAATAGTGAGAAAACAGAGCTTAAGAAATTCAAGGCTATTAACGAAGAACATAAAAAAGCCAACGTTCGATCAGTGCTTTATTATTCCATTTATTTTCCGGTAGCTGAGATCATAAGTGCAGCTGGCATTGGCCTGTTGATTTGGTACGGTGCAAAGGCTGCTTTGCACGAAGAGGTAACAGGCGTTTCTCTGGGAATGCTCATTGCCTTTATTATGTATATTCAGTTGTTTTTCAGACCTATCAGGCAAATTGCAGATCGCTTCAACACACTGCAATTAGGTATTGTGAGTACTTCCCGTATCCTGAACTTGTTGGACAACAAGTCGTTTGTCACAGACAATGGTACCTATGCCCCGGAGGAATTCGAAGGAAAAGTTAAGTTTGACCACGTTTGGTTTGCTTACAACGAAAGCGATTATGTATTAAAGGACATTTCCTTTGATGTAAAACCTGGCCAAACTGTAGCCATAGTTGGGGCAACGGGAGCAGGAAAATCGTCAATTATTAACCTTTTGAGTAGATTGTACGAGATAAATAAAGGCAATATTTTACTTGACGAAAAGCCTCTGGCGGAATATGATCTTGAATACTTAAGACGTAGAATAGGAGTGGTTTTGCAGGACGTGTTTTTGTTTTCAGACTCCATTTTAAATAATATAACACTGGGTAATAATAAGCTGTCGGAAGAAAAAGTGCTTGAAGCGGCTGACCTGGTGGGAGCCACAAAATTTATTAAAAAATTGCCCGGAGGTTTTGAATACAATGTAATGGAACGGGGTATGGGCATAAGTGTCGGCCAAAGGCAACTTATCTCTTTTGTAAGAGCCATGGTTTATAACCCGGGCATATTGGTGCTGGACGAGGCAACATCATCCATCGATTCGGAAACCGAAGAGCTTATTCAGGAGGCAATTGGCAGAATGATGAAAGGCCGGACTTCAATTGTAATTGCGCACCGATTATCTACAATTCAAAATGCAGATAAGATAATAGTTCTTGATAAAGGGGAAATTAAAGAAACAGGAACCCATGAAGAGCTATTGACACAAAATGGATTTTATGCACAATTATATAGTATGCAATATAAAGCAGTTGTTTAATTTTATGGCAAAATGTTGCAACCGTTTTTAATGTATATTTGCCCGAATGCGTGCACTGAAAATATTTTTGCTGTTGGCTTTAAGTTTAAGTGTCTCCTATTCCTATGCGCAAAAGGAGTATAAAAAAAGCCTTACGCAAAAGTATGGGCAGAAGAAAAAACCGCTTCGATTTAAATCGAGCAAGAAAATGGCAGTTATTTGCCCGGTTTTTCATCCAAGCGAATATCCTTACCAGGGAATCGGGTTTAGGGCTGGAGATCCGTTTGCCTTAACTTATAAATTGTATGCAACTCCCTGGATCTCATTCTCTATAGATGGCGGTATAGCTGCTTACGGGCTTTATAAAGACCGCTATAAAGAATTATATCTTAACTCGCCTGGCGCAGATACCCTGGTCTATTTTAACCACCAGGTTGAAAAGGATTTGTTTTTTTCCGGTAAGGTTAGTTTTTACCACGAGGGGCCAAAGTTTTTAAAGGGGCTTGATATTTATGCCGGCTTTGGCTGGCAATTACGTTATGCGCAAGTGCTCTATGGCTATAATCATGAACTTAATCCCCAGGTAACGGAGTTTGGTACTACAACTGTGCAGTATGACTATATGGGGCCTGAATTTCACATTGGGTTGGAGTATGCTTATTTCGATTTGCCTATCTCGGCTTTTATTGAAACCAATGTCTTTTATGATGTTATCCAATCTCCGCAATTCGTTAAATTTCAGGGAGGCATAGGGTTAAGGTTTGTTTTTTAGAAATGAAAAAATACTTTGTTTTAGGGGCTGCGGTAGTAATTTTGGGTTTGCTTATTAATTATGCTTTGGGCGGGTTTGCGGCAATGGAGCCGAAACTAATAGAGGTAAATGACTATACCATTTATGGTGAGCCATTTGAAGGAAGCTATAAAAGCACTGAACTTTCGGAACTGGTGAACAAAATGCGAGAAAAGCAAAAACAGTTTGGAGAAGCCGCTGATGTAGTTATTGTAAACTATTTTAATGAAGATAAAGAGCGGGTTGGGTATGTGAAGAATTTTGTAGGCTTACAGTTTAATGCATCCGAACCAGATTCAATTGCTGGTTTGCAAAAAAAAATCATAAAGGCGAATAAAGCTCTTGAGATTAAAATAAAGATAAAACCATTAATAATGCCGACACCGGAGAAAATACAGGATAAGGCTACTGAAATGGCTGAATTTGATAGCCTCAAATTAAAGGGCCTGAGCATAGAACAGTACAAAGAATCCGGTGTTTTAGTCGTTGAATTTCCTATTGAAGATGAAAAAAAGTGATCTGTTAATTTGGGGACTGGCCAGCCTTTTGATTTCTTGTGGAGGCAAGCCAAAGCAGGAAAAAGAACAAAAAGAGCCAACATACATTGAGAAAATAGCCGATGCATATGGATTGAAGTCGTTCGATGCACTTGAAGAGCTGGACTACACCTTTAATGTAAAAAAGGGGGAGGTGCAAATAAGCAGATCGTGGAAATGGAAACCTAAAACCGGTGAAGTAACCCTGATTGAAAATGGAGATACTTTGACCTATAACCACAACCAGGTTTCTGAAGATCTGAAGCAAACCGATCATAAATTCATTAACGATAAATACTGGTTGCTTTTCCCGTTTCAATTGGTGTGGGATACAGGTTATGCAGATACAATAAATGAAGAGGCGGAAGCTCCTATTTCCAAGCAAAAGCTAACGAAACTTACCATTCAGTACAATAATGAGGATGGCTATACTCCGGGTGATGCCTACGATTTTTACATTGACAAAAACCTGGAAATAAAAGAATGGACGTTTAGAAAAGGGGGCCAGGAAGCACCTTCCTTAACCACTACTTGGCAGGATAACCGGGCTATTGGCGGAATTAAAGTTGCTCTAGATCACCTTTCGGAGGATGGGAGTTTCCGGTTATGGTTTACTGAGGTACAATTCAGGTAAAATTATTCAGACAGTAGTCTGATATTCCTACTATCGTTTGATCGTACTAACATTTTGTCGGATGGTAGTCAGACTTTATAAACTGTCGTGCCGCAACAAAGTGGAGACATCTTAAAAGTTTTGTTTATTATTGGCACGCGTTGCAAACGAGCACCAGCTAGGTTACATGATTTTAAGCCTATCCAGGTTTTGGTGACTATTCCAAAACGTTAACAGGTCAATTCTATGCTTATCAACAATTCTATAATAAAGTGATAGATGTTTATTGATAACACACTTATGTATATTTTCTTTTTTGTGCAAAGGATAAGCCCTAGGATTTTCTCTGATTATTTCAATTACTGCATCTACTCTATCCAGAAATTTATTAATGGTGAAGTTGTCCCAGGATTTTATAAGATATTCAATGTTTTCGTTAAAGGAGATTTCGGCTTCTTTGGTCCAGGTTATGATTGTGCTCATTTGCCATATTTTTCTCTCATTTCTTGTATTACGAGTTCGTGTGGTCTGCCTTCTCCTTTTTCTGATTGCTCCAATGCTTTATTAATAGAGGCTTCAAGCAATTCGTCATTTTCTTCTTTTTTTATTGCATAATCCAGCAAATGGTTGAAAGCCTGGATTAGAGAGGAGTCGTTAATCTTCTGAATGCGTTCTATCAGTGTTGCTTTTTCCAATTGAATATCCATAATACGAAAGTTGACTATATGTAAAATTAACTATTTTGAAAGTATATATCAATTGGCTTTTCAATTAACTAATCACTCAAACGGCTGCCTAATAATCGTTTTCCATTTTTCAGGGGCAGCTCTTCGGATGTCGGATAAATATATTTCGTGATGCTTACCGCTTAGCCTATTGCCATTTGAAGTAATAAACGCATGCACTTTTTGAATGTTGGGGCCTTCTTCTGAAAACGGGCCAATGTGCATAATTTGGGCTGCTTTGCCTTCTTTAAACGATTCAAACCTGATTTTATCCAGGGCGGGAGGGTTTTTCTTTTGTCGTACCTGCTCAATGGCTTTTTCAACCATTTCTCGGGTAATAAACTCTGGCTGCATCATCAGGGAAGTCCACTTCCAATCGTCTTTTTTGTTAGCATCAAATTGGGTCATGTCGTCTACCCACCAGAGGCCTTCCAGGGGCATTACTCCATAGTCTATACCTAAATCACTTTTTTTAACCATAAATTTCAGGGTGTAGGCAACCGGAAATAGTGCTTCTATTGAATTTTTATAATCAACCGAAGTGTTGGGGTCACCCTGGCCGTCAATCATCAGGTAGTTCATGGCAGGAACATCCACCATTTCTACCTTTTTTGTGGAGGGTTTGTAAAGATGTTTTAGCTCTTTCTTGTAATCAATCTTTTTCATGACGGGTTATTTTATAGGAAGGTAAATTTCAGTTATCAATTCTTCTGTACCGGTATCATTTGGTGAATTCACATAATGGTCAAAAACCTCATTATCCCGTAGCTCATGGTCGCTTTTTAGTAGCCATTCCTTGAAAATTAATCCATAGACAACAGGAAAATGAGTATAACTTCCTTTGTAGGTAAATACGGCATACTTGCCCCCTTTTAACTCTTTTATTCCTACTTCGCCTTCCGGGCGAATATCTTTTTCAAGGCTTATACAGGCATTGTACTCACACTTATTTTCCTTAACAATTTCAGGGTTATCGTAAGAGATACCCAAGAGTTGGGTTTCTTTTCTCAATAAGCCGTTTTTGTCGGCAAAATGCATAAGCGTGTTCCAGGCTTTTCCGGTACTCTCCGATCCGTAAGGCCCAAAGGCCCTGACAAAAGCAACCCTAGTAGGTGGTATGGATTTTATTATGGGCAGAAAATCAAAATTTATTTTGGTCGGGGTTTCCATGTTCTCAAACGGTTTGAGTGATTCATGCTGAAGTCGGTATTCCGAGGGTGAAAGATGGAAATGCTTGCTAAAAGCAGCGCTAAAAGAGGAAAGTGTTTCATAGCCAACCGCTATAGAGATGTCTGTAACGGAACTATTGGAGAAGAGTAATAGATGGGCTCCTTTCTCCAACCGTTTTCGCTTAATGTAGGCGCCCAGTGGCTCGCCTAAAAAAGCAGATAGTATTCTATGAAAGTGAAAGGGAGAGAAGTGGCCAACTTCGGCAAGCTCTTTTAACAAAAACGACTTACCGATGTTATCCTGGATATAGGTTAATACCCTGTTTATCCTTTTTTGATAGTCATTGTTTATGTCTTGGCTTTGAGGCATGGCTTAGTGCTTGGTACAAATGTCAGCATGGGGCCTTTAACTTACATGCTCAATCTTGCTTTTGTTTTGTGTAATTCAAGAATCGAATTTAGGTTGAGCTATAAGTATTAGATTTATTCAAGGGTTTTCGTATATTAAGTTAATTTTTGCATAAAGTCACCAAACATTAAAATCATTTAATGATTGACATTGAAAATTTCATAAATTTTGCTGTTGACCTAGGGTTTAGTTTTAATCAACCAATACAATTAAAGTCAACAGAATGTGCATCTACTGATTTAGTTGCTTTGTTGGGAGTTGCCAATGGCCAAAGTACAGGTTCACAGCCATTGTTTAGGAGGACATTTGGGGGAAGCTTTATTAAGTATACATTTTTGGACTGGACAAATATTCAGAGAATCACTAATGAAATTGTATCTAACCCAAATTTCCAAAATTATATCTCCAGGAACCTAATGCATTTTGCAATGTATTCTACATCAGAGAATAATTATGAATACTCAGGTTCTTTTGCTATTTCTGATTCCAATGAAATTTTTAAATGCAATTTTTCTGAATATGATAGATTCAATATTGTAAGAGATATTTCCCAAATAAAATTTAGTTCCAACATGTTCGATTTTATAACCACACAAAAACAACTTTTAACATGGGATATGCTACAGAATTATAAATAGGAAAACAATAGTTTAAAGAATCCAAAAAGATCAATACTCAAACACTCCTAATGCACTTTTAATGGTAAGCTTCTTGCTTTCGGAGCCTTCTACTCTGCCAACAATCTGTGCATCCACTCCAAAGCTTTTGGAAATGGAAATAATTTCTTCAGCGAACTCTTGAGGAAGGTAAATCTCCATTCGGTGCCCCATATTAAACACTTTGTACATTTCCTGCCAGTCGGTTAGGCTCTCTTCCTGGATAATCCTGAAAAGGGGAGGCAAATCGAACAGGTTATCCTTTATTACATGTACGTTATCTACACCCTGCGTGTCGTCAGGCAGGAAGTGAAGCACCTTGGTTTGGGCGCCCCCACTGCAGTGCACCATTCCGTGTATATGCTTGCGGTGCTCTTTTAGCACTTTGGCAATTACGGGAGCATAGGTGCGCGTAGGGGAGAGTACCAGCTTACCGGCATCCAATGACATACCAGGTACAGGATCTGTAAGTAAATAACTACCTGTAAAAACAAGTTCTCTGGGTACCAATGGGTCGTATGCTTCAGGGTATTTTTGCGCGTACTCGTGGTCAAATACATCGTGACGGGCTGAGGTAAGTCCGTTACTACCCATGCCTCCGTTGTACTCAGTTTCGTAGTTGGCCTGGCCAAATGATGCCAGCCCAACAATCACATCACCCGGTTGAATGTTATGGTTGGAAATCACATCTTCCCGTTTCATACGGGCGGTTACTGTGCTATCTACAATTATGGTGCGGGCAAGGTCGCCCACATCAGCAGTTTCACCTCCAGTACTGATAATGTTCATTCCGTTATCACGGAGCATTTGGAGTACTTCTTCCGTTCCATTTATAATAGCAGCAATTACTTCACCCGGAATTAGATTCTTATTACGCCCAATGGTAGAGGAGAGTAATATATTGTCAGTTGCACCAACACAAAGCAGATCGTCTGTGTTCATAACCACAGCATCCTGGGCAATTCCTTTCCAAACCGAAAGATCACCGGTTTCTTTCCAGTACATGTAAGCCAGCGATGACTTGGTGCCGGCACCATCGGCATGCATTATATTACAATAGGCCTCATCCCCGCCAATAAAATCTTCCACTATTTTGCAAAAAGCCTTTGGGAAAAGACCCTTGTCAAGGTGTTTTATGGCACTGTGAACATCTTCTTTATCGGCAGAAACACCGCGTTGCATGTACTTATTGCTCATACGGCAAAGGTACTAAAAACAGTAGTGTTAGTTACTTAATTATGGAGTGTTGTTGGATGAATCATCATCCTTGAAATACTTGTCCTCATCAAAGTATTTTTCTTCCACTTCTTCTTCTGGTTTTTGCCGTTTTGTGGCATCAATTTGGGTTACTTTAAACTCGGTACGCCTGTTTTTCTGACGACCCTCCGGGTTGTCGGTACCATCCGGGTTGGTGTTGCGTGCAATAGGCCGTGACTCTCCATAGCCTTTGGCTGTGATTCTGCTTCGGTCAATGCCGGATTTCACAATGTAGTCCACTGCACTTTCAGCCCTTCGTTGAGAAAGGCGCATGTTATACGATTCCGTATCTACGCTATCTGTATGCGAACTTAATTCAATACTTATTTCAGGGTTGTCTTTCAAAATATCTACCAGCTTGTCCAGTTCCTGAGCTGCATCCGGCCGGATGTCCCATTTAGCAAAGTCGTAGTAAATATTTTCAAGCACAATGGCTTTGTCTATAATAATAGGCTCCAGATAAATAAGTGTATCAAAAGTAACATTGGTTACGAGTTGTTTCAACTCTTCCTGAGGAATGGACCTTCCAACAGTGCTGTAATCCAGTCGGGTTACGTAGTACTTTTGAGCATCTGCTCCTTCTTTGCCGGCCATGAGCACGTAGTTTTCATTTTCGTATACCCTGAAATTGAAATTGCCACCTTCATCTGTTACTACTTCGTCCAGCACATTGTTTTCGAAGTCAACCAGCGATACTCTTACATTAGATAATATTTCTGTGGAGTCCTTTTCATCGTGGGTTAGGGTTAGCCCGTGCAAAAAGTAATTAACTGTTCTTAGGTTAGGATCCTCATTTACAAAGGTATAGATATCATCATCTCCTTTGCCTTCCGGCCGGTTGGAGGTAAAGAAACCCCTGTCTGCTGAAAACAGGAACATACCGAAGTCATCACTTGAGGTGTTTACAGGTTGACCAAGATTTTCTACTTCAACTTCGCCTGCTTTTCTGCTGGCAACAAAAATGTCAAGTCCTCCAAAGCCGGGATGCCCCGTTGAAGAAAAATACAGTTTGCCATCATCAGCAACATAGGGGAACATTTCATCTCCGGGAGTGTTAATGGGAGTGCCCAAATTTTGGGGCTTGCTAAAACGCCCGCGGCTATTCATTCGGGCTGAATAAAGGTCTATACCACCTTGCGCTTTAGGATCGGGTCGGTTAGAAGCAAAATATAAAGTTCGGCCATCGCGGCTGAAAGCCGGTGAAGAGTCCCACGAATCAGGCCGGCTTATAGATAAAATGCGTGGTTCGGACCATGAATTGTTTCTAAACCTGGTTATGTATAAGCTAACATCTGCAGCTCCTTTGCGTTTGCCTGTATTTCCTTTGGCAAAAACCATAGTCTTACCATCGGGCGAAAATGTTACAGAACCTTCATTGGTGTTGTAATCGTTGATCAAATCGGGCATTTTTTTCAACGTGGTGGTATCAACTCGTGCGCCTCTGGTTTCTGCCTGGTAAATATCAGTAAATCCGGTTCCCGTGGCCTTATATACTTTATTGCTTAGCCTGTTACTTGTAAAATAAAGCTCTCCATTGCTATAAACGGGACTGTACTCTGCATTGGAGGTATTAATAATATCAAGGTTTTTAACCCTGTAATAGTTCTTTTTAGCCATTATAATCTTTAGCTCTGCAAGGTTGGAAAGCTCCCTCTGAGCCATGTCTGTCATTTCATCATCTTTAGAAACCTTTAAAAAACTTTCCAGTTCCTTTTCGGTTTCATCGTACTTGGCCAGTTCTTTGTAGCCAATTGCCAGATAATAATAGGCGTTTGGATCTTTGTACTTCTTTTTAATTGCTTCTTCGTAGTACGGTATGGCTTGCTTGATACGGTTAGATAAACGATAGGCCTCAGCTATTTTGAAATTGGCCTTGGCAGCATGCTTAGGGGAATTAAGCTTTTTCTGATAGCGTTCAATAGCTACCTCATACTCACCACGCTTATATTTTTTATCAGCTTTTTTTATGCCTTGAGCATGCGTGTAAACGAATGAAAAAACAAGCAGTATGCTTAGAAGTATTCTCATATTAAAAGTACCTATTTAACCAGGTGTCTTTGGCTGGGACAATCCATTCGCTATCGAAAGAATCCACAGTTTGTACCAAGTTATTAAAAGTTTTTGTGTCTTGCGAAATAATTCCCTCATTCACTTTAGTTGGTATGGAAGATAGCTGTTCAACAAACACTTCATTGTTTGCTAAAAATGCCACCTGGGTTCTGTCCATAAAGTTAAGACCATATTGGTTTTCCAATTGCTTAACCTGGCTTACAGAAGAATCTATGGAGCACCCCGTTGCCATATTATGGCCTTCGTCTACAGCAATTACCAAAAATCGATTATGTACTATTTGAAACGAGCTTTTTAATCCTGCACCATGCGCAGACCAGCCATCACAAAACGACCTTAACTGAGAAGAGATTCCTTCTGTTTCAACAGAAGTTAATTCTCTATTGGACTGATATATCCAGACGCGAGCAGTTTTTGGTAGTTCATTAAAATCTATGTACATAGTAAGGTATAGTAACGATCGAACAATATAAAGGTTTGCCTTCCCCAAATATAGAGAATGCTTGGTGTTCATTAAGAAGAAAAATGGCTTTCTTCCCTACAAATCTTCTGCTTGAGCAATCAATTCGGCAAGGTCATAAACCTTGACTTCTTCCTCTTTTTCTTTGGCTTTAACACCATCCGAAAGCATAGTAAGGCAGAATGGGCAGGCAGAAGCAATTATTTTAGCGCCTGTTTCGAGGGCTTCTTCTGTGCGTTCCACATTTATTTCCTTGGTACCGGGTTCAGAATCCTTGAACATTTGTGCGCCACCGGCTCCGCAGCAAAGCCCGTTGGTCTTGCAACGCTTCATTTCTACCAACTCGGTGTCCAGTGCTTCTAGTACTCTCCTGGGCGCCTCATATACATTATTGGCCCGGCCAAGGTAGCAGGAATCATGGTACGTAATTTTTTGACCTTTAAAGGCCTGGCCATCTGCCGGCTTTACCTTGCCTTCATCTATTAATTGTTGCAGAAAGGTGGAGTGGTGGATAACTTCATAGTTTCCACCTAAAGCAGGGTATTCATTTTTTAGTGTATTGAAGCAGTGTGGGCATGCTGTTACAATTTTCTTTACATTATATCCCTCAAAAACCTGAATGTTGGACATGGCCTGCATCTGAAATAAAAACTCATTTCCAGCCCTTCGAGCAGGGTCACCTGTGCAGGATTCTTCCTGACCCAAAACAGCAAACGATACACCAACTTTGTTGAGAATTTTAACAAAGGCTTTGGTTACGCTTTTGTAGCGGTCGTCAAACGAACCGGCACACCCTACCCAAAATAAGATTTCAGGACTTTCGCCTTTGGCGGCCATTTCGGCCATGGTTGGAATATTATATGTTGACATTATGATTTAAGATTTTTGATTTACGACTTAATGCTTTGTTTTGCTTTTAGGGTTGTAATAGATTTTACCAGAATAGCTAATAGTTGATCTCCTTCATCATGCATTGATTTCCATTGCTTGCTTTCTTTGGAAGATAGTTCCATTATTAGCTCTATGAAGAATAAGGATTCATCCAATTCTTCTTCTACAATTTTCAACTTGTTAACAAAGTCCTTAGCTGATTTTGCCCTGCAGGCTGCGCGATAATTTGCGCCAACAGAGCTAGAACTTCTTACCAACTGTCTCTTATAATCTAAAAATTCATTTGGTAAGGTTTGACAGAGCTTCCATCCGTCAATGGCAAATTTCTTTGTTCGTTTTAGTAGCTCTTCTTTCACTGGTACTAATTCTTAATCCGTAACTCTAAAGTCTAAATTTTCTTTAGGTCTTCAGCCCAATTAAAGCGGTCTGTTGGTGCAAACTTCCAGGGAGCGAAGTTGGTTTCTATATTTTGGAACATGGCATTCCAGGCAGCGGGTGAACCACTTTCTTCCATGGATATGTATCTTCTTAATTCAAGAATAATTGACAATGGATCGATAAGAACCGGACAGGCTTCTACGCAGGCATTGCAGGAAGTACATGCATTTATTTCTTCTTTAGAGATATAATCTCCTAACAGAGATTTTCCGTCTTCCAACCCTTTTTCTCCTTTCAGAACATCTTCCACTCTGTCACGGGTGGCCATCATGATAGCACGAGGGGATAGTTTCTTGCCTGTTTGATTAGCGGGACATTCGGCAGTACAACGACCACATTCGGTACAGGTAAAAGAGTCCATTAAACTTTTCCATGTGAGGTCGTTTACATCCTTGGCTCCAAATCGTCCTACTTCTGCTGGAGGCGCACTGGCGTCTCCTTCTAACGGGAGGCCCAACATTAGCTTTACCTCATTTGTTACACTATCCATATTGGCCATTTCACCCATTGGATTTAGGTTGGCAAAATAGGTATTGGGGAAAGCCATAAAGATGTGCAGGTGTTTCGAATAGGTTACGTAAACCGCAAATCCGAGAATACCGAGTATGTGGAACCACCAGAAGAATCTTTCCAGAACAATAAGGGTTGAAACCTGAGAATTTTGAAAAAGAGGAACCAGGAATGAGCTAAAGAATAATTTACCGGTATGCGTATAATGTTCAGCTCCTTTTGCCTGCAATGCCTGGTCAGAGGCATTCATTAAAAGAATGGCGCTTGTAAGTAGAATTTCGAATATTAATATAAGATTGGCATCTAAGGTTGGCCATGTTTTCATTTCAGGCTTATGAAAACGCGGCACCCTGATAATATTTCTTCTGATCAGGAAAATCGCACAAGCTACAAAAACAGAAACAGACAAGAACTCAAAGAAGCTCAGAAGCACGGTATAAAAGCTTCCTAAAAAAGGAGCAAAGATCCTGTGCGTACCTGCAACGCCATCGATTATAAACTCAAATACTTCGATGTTGATAACAACAAAGCCGACATAAACAAACAAGTGCAATAAGGCCGGAAGCGGATTCTTAAACATTTTCTTTTGGCCAAATGCTACCAAAAGCATGGAGCGCCAGCGTGCAGATGAATTATCTGTACGGTCTAAAGGCTTGCCTAGCTTAATGCCTTTTTTAATGAATTGTATCCTTTTAAAAAGAAGAAAGGCAGCAACGCCAAGAACCAGGATAAAGAGAAGTTGTTGAATGATATGCATGTTATGTATTTTTACATAAGATTTTTCTATACTTTAAAGTTGGCATCAATAGTTTTTCTATTACTTTTGTGCCTCCAATTACGGTGATGTAGCTCAGCTGGTAGAGCATCGGACTGAAAATCCGTGAGTCGGTGGTTCGAGCCCACTCATCACCACACACAAAAGCCTTCCATTTTGGAGGGCTTTTTTATTGGTGCTTACCAGATAATCAATCCTCATTTCTGCCTTTAAGTTACACCATAAAGATAGAAATTAAAATAAAATAGTCTGCATGCAGACTATTTTATTTGAGCTTTGCTTCTTGAATTTTTTGATTGTAAAGAGGAGGCCAGATTAGGTAGTGTCAGGTGGAATGTAGTGCCTTTGTTTTCCACGGATTTAACACGAATGGTACCCCCCATTTTTTGAACGGTTTCTTTAACAATGTAAAGACCAAGCCCGGATCCTGTTGATTTTTCACTTGCTCTGTAGAACATGTCAAATACTTTAGGGAGGCTTTCTTTGCTTATACCAATGCCATTATCTTCAATCTTAACATGGAATTCTTTTGTATCTGCACTTATTTCTACCTTAACCCAGGAATGCCCGGCAGATGGATTGTGGTATTTTATGGCATTGGACATCAGATTTTTGAGCACGCTTTGCAGCCTGTTTTCGTCTGATACAACAGGAGTAGTTATTGCATATGACGTAAACAAATCTACACCATCGGCTGTGTGCATATGTTTCAAATCTTCACGGGCCGATTCTATTTGCTGCTTAAA
Organism: Cyclobacteriaceae bacterium; assembly: GCA_020436165.1. Classification (GTDB taxonomy): domain Bacteria; phylum Bacteroidota; class Bacteroidia; order Cytophagales; family Cyclobacteriaceae; genus JAKISE01. The sequence continues at coordinate 80,899 of JAGQYI010000010.1, forward strand.
GTTTATAGGGTCTTTTTTTATTTTGAGCCTTGAGTTTCTGGAGTATTCTAAAATATCCTGAACAAAACCGTTTAGCTTGAATATGCTTCGCTCCATTAATTGCAAATGATGTTCAACATCATTTTCGGGAGAAAGTCGGATAAGATTCACAAGCCCAAGAACAGAGGCCAATGGTGCCTTAATATCATGCGAAACACTGTAAACAAAACGATCAAGTTCCTGGTTTGTTTTTTCTAAAGAGGACGTTCTTTCTTTTACTTTTTCCTCAAGCAAGAAATTTGCCTCTTTCAACTCCTGGTACGCGGCACTAATTTTCTCCTCAGCTTCTTTCAGCTCCTGTGCTTGTTTTATTAGTGTTTCCTTCTGGAGCTCAATTTCTGCAGTTCTTGTTTCAATTATTCTTTCAAGTTCCTGCTTACGTTCTTTCTCTAGTAGAGCTCTTTTTTTGCGTTCCAACGTATTGATAAACACATTGGAAATAAAAACCATAGGTTTTGAAAAGTCTTCTGACCAATTGCTTTGAGAATTTGTTTTTCCTATCAGGATTAAGGCGCCATAATATCTCTTCTCAAAGATCATGGGACATACAAAGGCAGGACAATCTTTAAGTGATTCCTCTGAATTTCCTGGTAGTATTAATCTGGGCAGGGTATTGCTGGTTTCAGAAATAATCGTTGAGATTATCCTTCTTAAATTATCAACATCGCAAGAATTTTCTGTAGTTTGGTTAACAGAGTGCCATTGATAATCTATGATGGAATCCGAGGTTTCTTGCAATTTTATATAAGCATGTTCAGAATTGGTAAACCTTGCAATAAGCTCAAGCGACTCTTCAATACCATTGTCAATTTCATTTGCCGGCAGGTTGATGAACTTAGAGGAAATATTGAAAAACAATTTCTCCAGGTTCATTTTATGTTCGTAGCGTTTTTGGGCCGTCTTAAACGTTGTTATATCTGTTGAAGTAATGGCAAACCCAAGAATTTCTTGTTCAAGACCCAAAAGAGGCTTGATTGTAATTTTGTGGTAAACCTGGCTACCCTTGTTATTAAAAAAAGTTTCAAAGGAGGTTAACTCCCCACTTTTTTCTATTTCCGAAAGCTTTTCCTTTAAAATTAATGTGTAGGTGCTGGGGGCTATTGCGAAAAAATTTTGTCCAACGGCTGCCAGCTTGGAAATATCAAATATCCGCTTATTGGTAAAAATGATACTTCCCTCTTTATCGATTACAAGTACGTGTTCTGAGGCTATGCTAAGTAGTGCTTTCCAAAAGTTCCAATCCTGTAAATAAGTAGTGTTATCTGTATTACTGTTCTGAAAAAAATTCTTCATGCAATCGCGCCTCTCCTTGATTCGGGGTGCAAAGCTATAGGATGGCTATAAATTGCCGCTCAGTATTAGTACCTAGAAGCTAGATTTGAGTTAAGGCCAACTCAGTCATTTTAAGGAAATTTTGCTCCCGATCCTGATGCGAAGCAATTTCTCCGGTCACAAGACTATCGCTTACGGTAAGGATGGTCAGAGCTTCAATTTTATGCTTGGCAGCAAGCGCATACAAAGCAGCTGTTTCCATTTCAACTGCCAATATTCCATATTCTGCCCATTTCTTAAAGTGGTCCGGGTCATCCTGGTAAAAGATATCACTGGAAAATATTGGCCCAACATGCACTTCCAATCCTTTTTGCTGTGCTTTTTGATACGTGCTAAGCAAAAGATCAAAATTAGCTGTTGGCGCAAAGTTTAGCTGGTCAAATGCCAGGTTGTTTATGTTTGAATCGGTAGATGCTGAAATTGCAATAACGATATCACCCAATTTTAAAAAAGACTGATATGCACCACATGTACCAACACGTATGAGACGTTTGGCCCCCAGCGATGCAAGCTCATTTACATAGATAGAAAGTGATGGCATTCCCATTCCTGATCCCTGAACTGAAACACGCTTTCCTTTGTATTCTCCTGTATAGCCCAACATACCCCGCACTTCATTATAACATATTGCATTTTCCAGGAAATTCTCTGCAATAGCTTTAGCTCGTAACGGGTCGCCTGGTAAAAGTACAGTTTCGGCTATGTCGCCTTTATTGGCTGAAATATGAATGCTCATCTTAAAAATTTGGTGGCAAATTTACCTAAATGATATTCATCATTAGAGGAAACCATCACAAATATTGAGTAATTCAGCGGATGATAATTCAATGCTTTTATTATGGGTGATTAAATCGTTAACAGAACTCACATGCTGACTAAGTGTAAACTCAAATACTGTTAATGGCAGAACAGTTAGCCGGTAAATTTGCTGAGATGATAATTGCTCACCGGCCCGGTTGGCTGCCCTCATAAGGTAAGTAGATTGCGGGTTATCTGCACGAATATGTAATATTCCTGTTTGATCTGCCTTATTTCTTAAAAGAATAAGGCCATAAGAAGGAAGTGAGGTAAAAAGCTTTAGCTGAACTACCAAAGAGTTTCTGTACCAGTTTTGAAAAGAGATATTCTTTGTTGGCAATGGACAGGCTTGTTCCAATAAAAGCTGAAGTTGCTCCCTGGCGTGGTTGATAAGAAAAAGATAAAGATCCTCTTTATCCTGAAAGTACTGGTAAATACTTCCTTTAGCCATTTTCATGGTGGCCACAAGTTTACTTACAGAAGCCCCTTCGTAGGAATGCATAGCAAACTCCTGGTAGGCATAGCGTAAAAAAGTTTTCTTCTTTACCGGTTTCAATTGGTGAAATCGTTCGCTAGGCATTACCAATCAGAATCTTTTAAAAACTTACCTACAAGCATGGCCATTAAAATGGCAAGATACAGTTGCCCGGTTATGGAAACAAGAATGGCAGCAGCTTGCCCTTGGGTTGTTTGAGGTGTAATATCGCCATATCCTAAGGTTGATAAGGTAACAAAGCTGTAATACATCATATCATAACCACTGCCATACTGAAAATCATAGTTGAATGACCCGGGATAAAACAGGTTTATCAATCCAAACAACATAGCACCGGCCAAACCGAGTAATAAATAAGCTCCCACTGATGCAGCAAGTACCCTTGCATTTATTTTTTTTAGCCGGAATATGGATTGTACAACCTTTATTGCAGTTGTAGAAAACAAAACAAGCAACAGCAGCCCCCTTGCTGATTCAGCCGTTACGTTATTGCTGAATATAGGGCTTAATGTAAACCAGGTAATTATTAGAGAAACGATCAATAACCCAATACCATAAGTTGAATATTTAGAATGATCAAACAATATGAGTACACAGGTTATGATAACAAATGAGAGCAGCAGGTAGATTAAAAACTTACCAAACCAAAACGAAATAGTGAAAGGCGGAAGCACCAAAAAAAGCAAAATAGAAATAAGCAGATAATAGTACCTGTCTTTAAAATGCCACTCAAAATAGGAATTGATTAGATGTTTCATTGGTGCATACCTATGCGTTTTACATTAAGTTAACATAAGCTTTGCAAATTTCATAATTAGATAAAATATAACCACACCCTTGTTAACATCAAGTATAAACCTTTGTGGTGAAATTTTAAAACTAATTACTCAGATGAAAAAAATATTTACTTTAATTGCTTTGGCTGGAATTATTTCTTTTACATCTTGTAAAACGGATGATCCAACAACTGATAATAATGTTACTGACAATGAGGTTGTTTCAGGTGCAATTACAACTAACACAACATGGACTGCTGACAGAATATGGGAACTTGCCTCAAAAGTTGTTGTTGAGGATGGTGTAACATTGACCATAGACCCAGGAACCATTATTAAAGGAAGAACAGGAGCTGGCTCATTGGCAACAGGCCTTATTGTTGCAAGAGGAGGTAAATTGATGGCAGAAGGTACTGCTGAAAAACCAATCATTTTTACTTCTATTTTGGATAATATTGAAGTTGGTCAAAAAATGGGTACTAACCTTACTTCAGAAGATGTTGAAAAATGGGGTGGTCTTATCATATTAGGTAAAGCTCCTATTTCTGCTGAAAATGGTGATACAGAAGCACAAATTGAAGGTATTCCTGCAGATGATACATTTGGCGCTTATGGAGGTGATAACCCAACTGATAACTCTGGAACACTTACTTACGTGTCTGTTCGTCATGGAGGTGCTTTGATTGGTGAAGGTAACGAAATCAATGGAATCACTTTGGGTGGTGTTGGAAGCGGCACTACTATGAACCACATTGAAGTGTTTGCTACTTTAGACGATGGCATTGAGTTCTTTGGAGGCACCGTAAATCTTACAGATGTAATTATATCCTATCAGCAAGACGATGGGTTGGACATTGACCAAAATTTTTCAGGAACCATAACAAATTTCCTAGTTCAGCATGGAGGAACGAGCACAGACGAAGGTCTTGAAATTGATGGTCCTGAAAATGCAACCTACACTACTGGATTATTTACTTTGAAAAATGGTATCGTTAGGTCATTAGGCGGTTCTGATCCTGGAACTCCCGCAGATTTAAAATCGAAAGCGCAAGGAACAATTGATAATGTTATATTCGCTGATTATGGATCGGGTGATGACTTGATAAAAATAAGAGCATCGTACAACGATTCAGACTGCTCAGCAAAAACAGATGCGTTCACTCACTTAACAGATGCTAATCCTACTTTAAAATTGGTTTCCAGCAAGTTTGGAGGAGTTGAAGTTTATACTGGTTCAACCGTTTGCACCGTATCTTCCGAAGACCAAGCAGCTGCTGAGGCTGCTGCGGTTTCTTCATCAAGTGCTGCCGGAGCTGATACTTCAGTTTTTGCTGACTGGACTGTAGCTTCTTTGTCAGGATTGTTATAATAATATGGGATACCAAAAGATAATTTTTGGGTGATAGGGGGTTGCCAATTGGCGCCCCTTTTCTTTTAAATAAGCCTATTCTTTCCATAAACAACACTCTTAACATAGGCGTAATATAGACTTAATGAATCCATAAATCCATTCTTTAGAAATACAGAAATGAGGCGAATAATTTTGCATCAGAATTTACACCCAAAAAGAATGAAACGAATTTTATTAGTGCCAGTCATAATGGTTCTCATTATGGCTAATTCTTATGCCCAGAAAGGATATTTACGAGGCAAAGTTATTGATAATGAAATAGCAGAAGGCCTAATTGGAGCTAATATTTATGTTGAAGGGACTACCCAGGGAACGGTTTCTGATTTTAATGGAGACTATTCACTTCCACTCGACCCAGGAACATATACAATAGTTTACTCCTCTATTTCGTACACCACTGTTACAGTAAGTAATGTTAAGATAGTTGCCAATGAAGTGACAAAGCTTGATATATCAATGAATACTGATGTTCAGCAACTTGATGGAGTTGTAATTACAGCAGAGGTATTAAAAAATTCTGATCAGGCATTGCTTACTGCACAGAAAAAATCAGTTCGAGTAATGGATGGCATGTCTTCACAAACATTTAGTAAAATAGGAGATTCAGACCTTTCAGGAGCCATAAAACGTGTTACAGGAGTATCAGTTGAGGGAGGTAAATATGTATATGTACGTGGCTTGGGAGACAGGTATACAAAAACCACATTGAATGGAATGAGCATTCCAGGCTTGGATCCTGATAAGAACTCTGTACAAATAGATATATTCCCTACTGCTGTTTTGGACAATGTAATGGTGTACAAAACCTTTTCACCAGATTTATATGGTGATTTTACTGGAGGAGTGGTGGATGTAGAAACCAAAGATTTTCCAAGTGAAAAAACTATTTCTGCATCAGTCGGATTGTCGTTTATACCTGGTGTTCAGTTTAATAAAGATTTTATTTTGTACAATGGAGGTAAGCTGGATTGGCTAGGTTTTGACGATGGAACCAGAGCTTTACCTTTTAATAAAAACACTGTAATTCCAGATGAAGCTCAGAGCGATCCTAAGTTAGAAACTTTGACAAGAAGTTTTAATCCAGAGATGGGGGTAAAAAGTAAAACTGCATTTCCTAGTGGAAGTCTTTCGTTCAACATGGGCAACCAGATAAACAAAGATAAAGTTACTCTAGGGTACAATATGGTATTAAACTACAGTAATACCTACAATTTCTACGATAACGTTGAAACAAACAACTTTTTAAAGTATCCGGACTCAGGTGAGTATGAACTTTTTCAGGATGAACAAAGGAAAGGAGTACTTGGTAAGCAATCTGTTTTATGGAGCGGTCTCTTATCAGGTGCAATAAAATTTGATAACCACAGTTTCTCTGTAAGCTTATTAAGAAGCCAAAGCGGGGAGTCTTCAGCATTGAAAAGAGTGAGTAGAAATTTTAATCAAACAAGTGCCACCTTGTTAGAAGATGTTTTGACTTACACTCAAAGATCGGTAACCAATGGTATAATAGTTGGGAAACATAAATTCGATAAATTTCAACTCGAGTGGAGAAATGCTGTAAACTGGTCTCGAGTGTACGATCCGGATTTTAGACAAACATCACTATCTATTACTAATGGAGATCCCACCTTAGATTTAGGTGATGGAGCAATAATTAGCAGATTTTACAGAGACTTGAATGAATTTAATGAGAGTTTCAAATTTGACTTTACTATTCCTTATGCAGCGAAATCTCAATTTAAATTTGGTGGGATTGGTTCGTATAAACAGAGGGATTTTGAGATTCTTAACTACTTTTTGAGACGTCAAGTTGAAGGGCCTATATCCAGTAATCCAGATTGGTTTTTACAGCCTGAGAATATCTGGACAGCTGATACTGGGAAAGGTACTTATGTGCTTGGAAACCTCGAACCAGCAAACTCATTTGATGCTCAACAGCTAAGTTATGGTGGTTATGCCATGACAGAATTATATGTGTTACCTTCACTAAGAGCTGTTTTTGGATTAAGAGGTGAACAGGCAACTATGTATTACACTGGTCAAAATAATAGTGGTTCTGTAAAATACAACGCTGAAAAAACACTAGATGAGTTTAATATATTACCTTCACTTAACTTGGTTTACAGTCTAGGTGAGAATATGAACTTAAGAAGCTCCTACAATAAAACCTTGGCACGCCCTTCTTTTAAAGAAAAATCCATAGCGCAGATTTATGACCCAATCACAAAAAGGACATTTATTGGTAACATTAATTTGGAACAAACGAATGTAGATAATGTAGACTTACGTTGGGAATATTTTATGAAGCCAGGTGAATTAGTTTCTGTTTCAGGTTTTTACAAGTCGTTTGAAAACCATATCGAGCTAGTTTCTTTTGAGACAAACCCTGACAATGTTAAACCTAGAAATGCAGGGAGTAGTTGGGTGTATGGCGCTGAATTTGAATTGCGCAAGAATCTTGATTTTATAACACCAGCTCTTGAAGGCTTTTCTATTGGGGCTAATGTCTCAATTATTAAATCATTTGTTGATATGAACACAGTTTATGTAGATGATGATAAAACTACAACAGAAACTGAATTGCGTAAATCGGTACTGAGAGATGGCGAAACACTTTCTGAAACACGGTCAATGGCAGGTCAGGCGCCATACTTGATTAATACATTTATTAATTACTCTTTACCAAATACAGGTTTAAATGTAAATCTTGCTTACAATGTTCAGGGAGAAACATTGGCAATTGTTGGTTCAGGTGTAGTTCCTGATGTATATTCTGTGCCTTTCCATAGTTTAAGCTTTAATGCAATGAAAAGCTTTGGAGCGGATATGAAATCAAAAATTACTGTTGGAGTTGATAATATTCTTGATGATACGCGTGATCAAGTATATAGATCTTATAAAGCTCAGGATAAAATTTATTCAACATTTAATCCCGGCAGGCAATTTTCAGTAAAGTATAGCTTTACGTTCTAGGCCAAAGGATTTTGAGATAAAAAAGAGGAAGCATTGCTTCCTCTTTTTTATCTCAATACTTTATTCAACCATTCATTTGATTTAATTCAAATCGACATTATTTACATTTATTTTATATTAATAGGGTATCCCAAGAGTGGATAACACTTACTTTTACTTACAGAAATCATTGTTATTTAGCTCTGGTGTGCTATTTTTGGTTTAATGTTAAGAAATTGTTAACTTAACATTACCAATGTTAATAGCTGTGAGACTTAGAATTTTTATCATAATGTTCTTTTTAGGTGGCGTGGCCTTGGCTACAACTCCAAAGGATGTTAATCCATCGCAGTTACATTTTGGTATCGATGAATTCACCCAAGCACTCTCCTATTACTCCAAAGATTTTACAACTCCCAAAACTGAAGAAGTATTAAGTAAAAACTTAATGCATCTGCAAAAACGTCATTTAAAATATAAAAATGAAAGCAGTTTTGTGGAATATGCTTTCTACTACATTCATAACCGGCTGCTGAAAGAATACAAAGAGTATGCTTCTCTTGACCAAACTCTGCAAAAGGGCACTTACGATTGTGTAACAGCTACGGCTATGTATGCGCTTTTCTTTTCTGAGTTAGAAGTGCCTTATTCAGTAGTAGAAACAAACTACCATTTGTACATTTTGGCATTTCCTGGAACAGGTAACGAGGTTTTGATCGAGACCACAGATCCTTTGAATGGTTTTATAACCAAAAAGGAAGAGGTTTCTGCACGTAAGGAATTGTATGTAAAGGGAAATGGTGAATTAAGGGCAAACCAGGCAGATTTAAAATGGAATGTGGAACACAATCTGAAAGATTCCGAGCTGATAGGCCTTTTGCTTTTTAACCAGAGTGTTAAACATTATAATTTGGGCAATAAAACCAAAGCTCTTGAACTAGCCAATGAAGCGCTTACGTATTACCCAAGCTCTAGGATAAGAACTTACCTGCAATTTTTAAAAGGCAATAGCCTTGCGTTACGTTAATAGCCTTTCTCAGTAATTGCTATTCTCAATGGTTTGATGAATTTTATCTATAAGGATAATTTATTTCTTTGGGTTGCATCCAATTAACTTTGTTGTAAACAAATGCAACCATGAAGTACGAGGAAATAGTAAAAAGCCATCCCTTAGTTTTGGTAGATTTTTATGCCGATTGGTGCGGTCCGTGTAAAATGATGGTGCCTGTATTTAAAGAACTTAAATCGGCAATGGGAGATAAGGTTAAGATTGTGAAAATTGATACCGATCGCAATCAACAACTTTCTGCAAAAATGGGAATAAGAAGTATTCCAACCATGGTGCTTTATAAAGAGGGACAACAGGTTTGGCAGCAACCGGGTGCCATGCCCATGCATACACTTAAATCAAAAATCGAATCGTTTATATAATTCTAATTGATTCGTTTAAGCGCTTCTTTGTGCCCTTCAATCACAGAATTAACCTTTTGGAGATTAATATAGGTAGTATCCTGTTCTGCCTTGTTGTCTATTATTTGTTGTTTTAGGGAAGCAATCTTTAACTTATTTGCCTCAAGCATATTCTCAAGTTCGATCTTACGTGCTTCTGCTTCTTCCAAAGATTTAGTGAGAGAGCTATGCTGTTCAATGAGGTTTTGCTGTTTCTTGCTTATTACCTGCGCTGCGGCTTCAGCTTCATGTATTTTTAGTTCTTGCTGATGTACATAATAGCTTCGGGCCATAAGCACCAGCTCTTCCCTGATTGACTTGTTGATTTCATCAACTCTTTCATCGTTTAAACCTAAAGTTTCCGTTGCCATCCATAGCTGGCTACCATTATCTTTATCAGATATTTTTAAAAATACTTCCGTGCTGTCCAATGATAGTTTATCCATCTTAAACTCAGTTACAGAGTAGTAATTACGTTTTCTTCTGACTTTTGACCTTTCCTTCAGGTAGTTATAAATTTGGTCCGTAACCTTTTCCAAAGGTCCGCTGACCTGAATTGCGTATCCGTCATATTTCGCACTGTTTATACGATCAGATTTTTCTGAAATGGTATAGTCCTGAGCAAATGCAGGAGCTGAAAACGCCAAAGGAATTACAAGAAAGATTATTTGGATTAAAAGTTTCATAGGTGCAAGTTCAATATAATGACTAACTTGGATTAACGGAACGAATACTGTGCCAATATTCAAATTGAACAAATAAATAAACCAGATGCAAGAAACTGTACTGATAACAGGAGGTAGTGGATTAGTTGGGAGCAGGTTGACAGAACTTTTGGTAGAAAAAGGATATGTTGTTCGACATCTCTCTCGCACGCGTGATTTACAGGCGCGAACTCCTTCCTATCAATGGGATCTCAATAAAAAAACCTGGGAGGAAGATGCCATTGAGGGGGTAAGCTACATAATTCATTTAGCGGGTGCCGGAGTTGCAGATGGCAGATGGACAGCTCAAAGAAAAAAGCAGATATTGAACAGCAGAGTTTTTGGAAGCGAGTTGGTTTGTCAAATGGTTGAACAGGCAAAAGGAAAGATTAAAGCTGTTGTTTCTTCATCTGCTGTTGGCTATTATGGAATGAACAGAGGTTCAGAAATTGCGAAAGAAGACTCTACTCCCGGGAATGATTTTCTTGCCGATGTTTGTGTTAAATGGGAGAATAGCATATTGCAGTGCGCCTCTGAAACAAAGGTTTCAATTCTAAGAACAGGTATTGTGCTAAGCAGTAAGGGAGGTGCTTTGCCAAAAATGGCTTTACCCGTCAGGCTTTGGGTCGGTTCACCCATTGGTAGCGGGCACCAGGCCATGCCCTGGATTCACATAGACGATCTTTGTACTATGTATATATATGCAATGGAGCAACAACTAGAAGGGGCATACAATGCTACTGCCCCCGAACCTGTTGAAAACAAAGTTTTTACCAAAGTGCTTGCGAGAGTTCTCCGGAGAAAGACTTTCCTTCCTAATGTTCCGGCCTTTGTGCTTAAACTTATTTTTGGGGAAATGGCCCAGGTTCTTTTAACAGGTGTTAATGCTTCTTCAGAAAAGATCACTTCTAAAGGATTTGTGTGGCAGTTTACAAATCTTGAAAGTGCTTTGAGAGATATCTACAAAAGCTAAATGATTCTGATTACGTTCAATTTACGTTCTTAATTCAATACCTTTGGCTGCCTAAATTTCAACGAATGACCAAGAAGAACAACAATCTTACGCACGAGGATGAAAAGAAAATTCGCGAGGCGTTTAAAAATCGTGATTGGAATGAGTTAAAAACCAATAACTCTTGGATGATATTCAAGGTAATGGCTGAATTTGTTGAAGGCTTTGATAAACTCGACAAGATAGGCCCTTGCGTTTCTATTTTTGGCTCGGCAAGAACACCTCAGGACGATCCGCAATATAAAATGGCAGAAGCAATAGCAGCAAAGCTGGTTCGCCATGGTTATGGCGTAATTACAGGAGGTGGCCCCGGCATTATGGAAGCGGGTAATAAAGGAGCACACTCCGAAGGAGGCAAATCGGTTGGCTTGAATATTGATCTGCCTTTTGAGCAACACAACAATATTTACATCGATTCTGACAAGCTTATAGATTTTGATTATTTCTTTGTTCGCAAAGTAATGTTTGTCAAATATTCTCAAGGGTTTATAGTAATGCCCGGAGGATTTGGCACCCTTGATGAAATGTTTGAGGCCATTACGCTTATTCAGACAAAGAAAATTGGAGCCTTCCCAATTGTTTTATTTGGGAAAGAATTTTGGAGTGGCTTGGTAGATTGGATAAAAGAAGTACTTCTTACCAAGTACCATAACATAAGTCCGGGTGATATGGATCTGTTCCATGTGGTAGATACACCGGAAGAAGCCATTCAGGTAATAGACGAATTCTATTCTGAATACATGTTGTCACCTAACTTTTAAAAGTGCGAAAAATTGTTGTCATAGGAATGGTGGTTTTGGCCTTGGTGGCCATTTCTTTTGTGGGGTCCTGGTATTCTCAAAGCCAGGTAAACGATACCTCCCGCGTTTCTATGAATAAAACCAATCCGGCAAGATCTGATTTCGAGAATGCACGCTCATTGACGCTTCCCAGCCATCTGGAATTTGCTGGCGAAACGGTTCCATTGGACGACCCCGATGTTCGGGAAAGACTTGACAGGGAATTGCATATAAATACCTATTGGCATACCAATACGATTTTGATGATTAAGAGGGCCAACAGGTGGCTGCCTATGATAGCAGAAGAGCTTAAAAGGGATAGCATTCCTGACGATTTTAAATATATAGTAGCCATTGAAACCAACTTTAAAAACGACACTTCGCCTCGGGGTGCGGTTGGTTTTTGGCAATTTGTGAAGGATGCTGCAGTTGAAAAGGGTTTGGAGGTTGACGATGAAGTTGATGAGCGGTACGACCCGGTTAAATCGACAAGGGCAGCAGCCGACTACTTAAAGCATGCCTATGAAAAATTTGGGAGCTGGACCATGGCTGCGGCTTCCTACAATCGTGGTGTTACCGGTATGGTTAACGCAATTGAGCATCAGAAGGAAAGGGATTATTACAAGCTGATGCTCAATGAGGAAACCTCAAGATATGTCTTTCGCATTTTGGCTGCAAAAATGGTTCTTGAAGATCCTGAAAAATATGGATACGATGTTCAGCCACAACATTTGTATGCTCCGTTCGAAACTCATGAGGTAGAGGTAACAGAATCAATCCCAAGCCTGGTTGACTGGTCGATTGACCACGGTATAACTTTTAGACAACTTAAACGCTATAATCCCTGGATTCAATCGGATCAACTTACGATTACTAACGGTAAGACATACACGATTCAACTGCCAAACACATAGCATTTTTTAGTTTATGATTAAACATATTTTATTTGATTGCGATGGTGTTTTAGTAGATACCGAGATAACTGCTGCTGAGGTAATGGTGGAGTCGTTAAATGAATTGGGGGTTGAAATCACGCTCGATTATTACCTTAATAACCTCTCAGGATCCACGTTTACAACCATTCTTGATACGTATTTAGGTAACTCTTTCAACGGAGATGAGAGAAAGCAGTTTCTGGACGAAGCCGAGAATAAAACAGTAAAAAAAGTTGAAGCCATCCGCGGAGTTGAAAATGTATTGAGGCAATTAACATTGCCTAAGTCTATAGTTTCAAACTCACATATTTGGCATGTGGAGCACGTAATTTCCCGTACAGGTATCGATCATTTTTTTACCGGCCACGTATTTTCTTCAGAACTGGTTGGCAGACCCAAGCCATTTCCTGATGTGTATAATCTGGCAACGGCCAAACTCGAGCTATTACCAGACGAGCTAATTGCGATTGAAGATAGTTCTACCGGTGTGCAAGCAGCGGTTGCTGCCCAAATCCCGGTTATTGGTTTCACAGGAGCTTCACATATCTTGCCCGGTCATGAGCAAAAATTGAAAGATTCGGGAGCAATTGAAATAGCAAATACAATGGATGAGCTAATGGAAGTTTTAAATAGCTTGATAAAGAGATAGTCGGGCATTGAGGTTGACCACTATACTTATTACTTTTGCAAGCTTAAACTCAGCCCATTATTAAAAAAGAAACCACCATCGATTCTGAAAAAGAGCAAAATACTGCTTTAGAAAGCACTGGCTTTGAAGAGGTTGAAGTTCTTGGAGCCCGTGAGCATAACCTTAAAAACATTGATGTTTCTTTTCCTCGAAACAAGCTGGTGGTAATTACAGGAATTAGTGGTAGTGGTAAGTCCTCATTAGCATTTGATACGATCTATGCCGAAGGCCAGCGAAGGTATATGGAAAGCTTTTCAGCTTATGCGCGTGCATTTATTGGCAATATGGAGCGGCCCGATGTGGACAAGGTAAATGGACTTAGCCCAGTTATTTCTATTGAGCAGAAAACCACCTCGCGTAATCCGCGATCTACAGTGGGTACGGTAACCGAAGTGTACGATTTCATGCGTTTGTTGTTTGCAAGAGCAGGCGAGGCTTATTCGTACATATCGGGTAAGAAAATGGTACAGCAAACAGAGGAACAAATCGAAGAGCACTTGCTGAGCCAGTTCAATGGACAAAAACTTGTTTTGCTGGCTCCATTAGTCAAGGGTAGAAAGGGGCATTATCGTGAGCTTTTTGTTCAAATTAGAAAAAGCGGATACACACGGGTGAGGGTGGATGGTGAGCTTCAGGAGATAGCTCCTAAAATGCAGCTTGACCGTTACAAAACACATGACGTAGAAGTAGTGGTAGATCGCATTGTGGTTAATGAGAAGGACAGGTTGCGTATCGGTCGTTCTTTGCAAACAGCATTGAAAGAAGGTCAGGGCCTGATGATGGTTTTAGATGAAGCTCACAATATTCACCACTTTTCCAAACACCTAATGGATCCTGAAACGGGGTTGTCTTATGATGAGCCCGCTCCCAATACTTTTTCGTTCAATTCGCCCTATGGGGCATGCCCCACCTGCAATGGTTTGGGAACTGTTGACGAAATCACAAGGGAGACTATAATGCCGGACGAGAATTTGAGCATAAGCCGTGGTGGTATAGCACCACTTGGTGACTACAGGGATATTTGGATCTTCAAGAAAATTGAAGCCATTCTTAAGCGCTACGGATTCAACATTACAACCCCAATAAAGAATCTGAACGAAGAAGTAATCAATATTTTATTACATGGCGATAATGAACCGGTGGCTGTTAAATCCAAAAAATATCCGGGCACAGATTGGAATATTAAGTTTGAAGGGATTATCCGGTTTATGGAAAAGCAGAAAGAAGGAGGCACCGATTCCATCCAGAGCTGGATAAAAGATTACACCATCATAAAAGAATGCCCGGAGTGCAAGGGTGCGCGACTTAGAAAAGAAGCGCTGCATTTTAAAATTGATGATTCCAATATTGCCGAATTAGCAAGCCTGGATATAGGGAAGCTAAAAATCTGGTTTCAAGATATTGAGTCGCGGTTGAGCGATAAGCAAAACAGGATTGCGGCTGAAATTCTGAAGGAAATACGCAAGCGTTTAAGCTTTCTCGAAAATGTGGGATTGGAATACCTAAGCTTGAATCGTTCCTTGCGATCCCTGTCGGGAGGGGAAGCACAACGCATACGGCTGGCTACTCAGATTGGCACTCAGCTGGTGGGTGTAATGTATATTTTGGACGAGCCAAGCATTGGCTTGCACCAGCGCGATAATGTAAAGCTAATTCAGGCACTTAAAGACTTACGGGATATCGGGAATTCTGTAGTTGTGGTTGAGCACGACAAGGACATGATGCTGGAATCGGACTACATCATTGACATCGGTCCAGGTGCCGGAAGGCACGGAGGCACCATTGTTGGAAGTGGACATCCGTCAGAATTCATAAAAAATGGCACGCTTACATCTTCGTACCTCGCAAACAAGTTAAAAATTGAGGTGCCTGAAAAGAGAAGGAAAGGAAGCGGTAAGGATTTGGTTTTGAAAGGAGCCTCCGGAAATAATTTGAAGAACCTGACAGTTAAGTTTCCTCTGGGAAAGATGATCTGTGTAACCGGTGTGTCTGGTTCAGGTAAATCAACATTGATCCACGATACCTTGTATCCTGTGCTGAGCACTTACTTCTATCGATCAAAAAAAACTGCCATGGCCCACGAGTCCGTTGAAGGACTGGAGCATATTGATAAGGTAATTGAAGTGGATCAGGCGCCTATCGGTCGCACCCCACGATCTAACCCGGCTACCTACACGGGGGTTTTTGCAGATATAAGAACCTTGTTTTCTTCCTTGCCCGAAGCTAAAATACGGGGGTACAAGCCTGGCAGATTTTCTTTTAATGTGAAGGGAGGAAGATGTGAAACATGCGAAGGGGCCGGTATGCGATTGATCGAAATGGACTTTTTACCAGATGTGCATGTGTTTTGCGAAACTTGCAAGGGCAAACGATACAATCGCGAAACCCTGGAGGTAAGGTTCAAAGGGAAGTCAATTTCGGATGTGCTTGACATGACGGTGGAAGAAGCCGTTGTGTTTTTTGAAAATCAGCCTAAAATTCTTCGCAAAATTGAAACGCTAAATGATGTTGGATTAGGATATATAACGCTTGGGCAGCACGCTACAACGCTTTCCGGTGGTGAGGCACAACGCGTTAAATTAGCAACGGAACTCTCAAAGAGAGATACGGGTAAAACCTTTTACATTTTGGATGAGCCAACCACAGGGCTGCATTTTCAAGACATTCAGCATTTGCTGGATGTGCTGAACAAACTGGTGGACAAAGGCAATACTGTTTTGGTTATAGAGCACAATTTAGATGTAATAAAGGTAGCCGATCATATCATAGATCTGGGGCCTGAAGGGGGCGATTCAGGTGGAACGCTGGTAGCTGAAGGCAGTCCGGAGCAAATTGTAAAAATAAAAAAGAGTTATACGGGCCATTTTTTGGCAAATGAACTTAATCAATGAAAAACATTACACATATTTTAATCCCGGTAGTATTCCTTTTATTGGCTGGATTTAACTTTTATGCAAAAAACTGGCTGGAAGCTCTGCTTTACATTATGGTGGGTGGTGGTTTTACTGTCATTAATCTTATACGGTCAAAAGCAATAGTTAACAATCTTAAATTCTGGAATGCCTTTTCATGGGTTTTGGTAATTCTGGCTTTGCTGTTATTTGTGCTGGTCTTGCTTCAGGATGCCAACAAGGAACTGCTCATGCTGCAACCGATTATATAAAAATTTACGTCCTTTACTATGCCATAACCTAATTTGGCTCATGTAATGAATAAAAAGAGGGCATACTGGTTAAGTCAGATTTTTGGATGGTTGTTCTACGCCATGTTCATGATTTTGGGAGTATATGTGGTTTCTTCCAATTTCCATCCTGTAATGGCGTTGCCAATCCTTATAGAAGCTGCCTTTTTCTTTACCATTACTCATGTTTATAGGTTGCTAAGCAAGAAATGGGGCTGGTTGCAGTTGCCTGTTGCCCGGTTGATGCCTAAAATGATTGCATCTATTGTGCTCATGTCAATTCCTGTGTACTTTATTCGAGTTACAGTCTCTTATTTTTCAGGAACCTACACTGCGAGTTTGCTATCGGCAACCAACATAGTAGGAAACATAATAGGAAACTTTATTGTTCTTTTTATCTGGACATCGTTGTATTACGCCTATCATTACTTTGAGAGATATAATCTTTCCTTGAAATACGAAGCAGCCATGAACCGGATGGAACTGGCACGGTTAAAGTCTCAGTTAAATCCTCATTTTATTTTCAATGCGCTTAATAGTATAAGAGCGCTCGTTGACGAGGACCCGGATCGATCCAAAAGAGCAATAAATCATTTATCTAATATTTTACGTTCTTCTTTAACTGCCGACAGGCAGGAGCTCATTCCTTTTAACGATGAGATAGAAACTGTGAGAGACTACCTGGCAATGGAAACCATCCGATTTGAAGAGCGTTTGCAAACAACAATTGAAATGGCTCCCCGAACCGGAAAAGTGCTTATACCACCATTAATGCTTCAGACTTTGGTGGAAAATGGCATTAAGCATGGAATCTCCAAACTTAAAGAGGGTGGAAAGCTTTCAATAAATGCATACCTTGAGAAGGAGCATCTGGTGGTTGAGGTTAGAAACACCGGGCATTTAAAAGAAAAGCAATTGAATGGAATGGGATATGGCATTAAAAACACCGAACAACGCCTAAATATTATCTATCAAAACAAGGCAAGTTTTAGTATTAAGAATGAAAATAAAAATACAGTAGTAACTTTATTACGTCTTCCCAAAAATTTTAAACTTACAAGGAATGAAAGCATTAGTAATTGATGATGAACGACTAGCCAGAAAAGAACTGATTAAGTTATTGGATGAGTTTGCTACCATGAATGTGGTTGGTGAAGCAGCTAATGCTGACGAGGCAATTGAGCTTATCGAAAAGTATAATCCAGACCTACTATTTCTTGATATTCAAATGCCGGGAAAGACTGGATTTGAGTTGCTTGAAATGTTGGATAACGTTCCTAGAGTAATTTTTACCACGGCCTATGATGAGTATGCATTAAAGGCTTTTGAGGTAAACGCATTGGACTACCTGCTTAAACCCATTGACCCTAACAGGTTAAAGGAAAGTATTGATAAACTGGAGAAACTTGAGAGCAAACCGGAAACAACGGAACCAAGAAAATTAGGTCTTAAAGACCAGGTTTTTGTGAAGGATGGAGACAGGTGTTGGTTTGTTAAGCTGGAAAATGTGCGCTATTTTGAGTCGGATGGTAATTATATTAAGGTATTTTTTGACAACGTTCGCCCCATGATACACAAGTCTTTGAATGCATTGGATGAAAAATTGAGTGACAGGGATTTTTTCAGGGCAAGTAGAAAGCACATCATAAATTTAAGCTGGGTTGAAGATATAGAAACCTGGTTCAATGGTGGATTAATGGTGAAACTTAAAGGTGGGGATAAGCTGGAGGTTTCAAGGCGGCAAGCTGCCAAGTTCAAAGAAAGAATGAGCCTATGAGCGGCTATTCTGTTGCACCATTTGTACAAGTTCTCTATCCACTTCCCAATCTCTGGCAAGCTTTAGCATAGCCGTTGCTTCCATTTCGGTAATGTAGCCTTTTTCGCCATTAGCGAACCAGGCATCGCTTATGTATTTTAAACGTTTTGCTTTATCCAGCTTTTCAGTTTTTTCTTTTAGATATTCTCGCGCCCGATCAAAGGCGGTGATGTAGTCTTCAGCAATAAACTCATATGCCCAGTTAAGCTCTTCGTAAGCCCCGTTCTCAGTTGCTTTTTTATTTAATATTGCTTCTTCTTCTTCATCAAGTCCATGATAATGGAAAATGATGGCTACAAGTAGCATATAACACTTCAAATCTTCTGATGTTTCAACCCCAGTCATATGGTCGTAAATATAAAAAAGAAACAGAAGGTAACCTGTTTTTGCTAAGAGTTTAGAGTGATTAATTTTTGAATGGAATACAAGGTGGGTTTGCATGGAGCGGCATCCATTTCTAAACCAATGGTTTGTAGGTTTAGAAGATAGTTTGCATCAGGAATATCATTTCGCACGAAAATAAGTTCAGTTACAGTGGCATATTTTCTAATGCCATTGGGGAAACCCCAAAAAGCTTTGTGCGCCATCAGTGCTCCTCCATCTACCTCCTTATCTAATGAGGGCAAATCTATTAGTAAATGCTCAATGCCCTTTTTAACAATAAACCGAATCAATTCTTCCGAAAGATAGGCGGGGTTTTTACCCGAATAAGAACGGGTACGCTTATTTTCATTATTAGGCGTGGTACGAATTATCAGGGCTTTTACATCATTCCAATTCTCTTTTTCAATTTCCGGAGTTAGCTTAATCACCTGGTCACCGTTTGCAACTTTTTCGGGAGATAGGGTGATTAGTTTGGCGTAAAAGTGATAGCTCTTTAGTTGAGAAAAGATAGTAGCACCTGAATTGGAAATATGCCCGTAGCATTCAATATGAGTTCCATTACCATGTGGAGTTATGGTAAGCTTTTGATAATTTACCGAACCGCCCTCCGCTACGCTACCCACAAAACCATCTGACCTGATGGTTTCAAATTTTACTGGTTCTGCCCAGTAACAGTTAGGATTATTACTTCCTTCCTTAATCGGTATTGATATATCAATAGGTTGGTTCAGGTCTACTTCAATGGCCTGCAAATCGTTAATTGTTATCCGGGCAATCATGGTTCAGGAATTAGTTCGAGCGCTATGGAATCCGAAAGAAAATATCCTTCTGAGGTTAACACCAATCTGTTACCAACGAAATTAGCCAATTTTAGCTGAACTATCGATTTTATATAGGAATGATGCTGCTGAGTTATCTCGTACCCAAATTGTTCTTCAAGTTCCT
Source organism: Cyclobacteriaceae bacterium (assembly GCA_020436165.1). GTDB lineage: Bacteria > Bacteroidota > Bacteroidia > Cytophagales > Cyclobacteriaceae > JAKISE01. Next base: position 100,596 of record JAGQYI010000010.1, read on the forward strand.
TGAAATCAATACCCCATTTTGTTCGTATTCCGGTTAATATATATTCAGTTATTTTCTCTTTTGCAGTCAATCTTTCTTTCGAGAAAACAGATTGGTTATTCTTTATGCCTTTGATGTATGTTGGATTATTGGAAATTGTAAAGTGTCTTTCTTCTCCATTAAAGGAATGTGCTCCTGGACCAAGTCCTAAGTAGCTTTTTTGCAACCAATAAGAAGAATTATGCTTACTAATGTATCCGGGCTGTGCAAAATTAGAAACTTCGTAATGCTCAAATCCTTTGGTTTCGAGATACCTGACCATAAACGCATATTCCTCATGAGTTAGTTTATCTTCCTTTGGTATTAGCTTACCTTTCTTTGCCCAATTACCAAAAACTGTCCTTTCTTCTATCGTTAGGGCATAGCAGGAAACATGAGTTGGTTGCAACTTCGTTAGTTGGTCGAGATTTACTTCCCATTGATTCATGTTTTGATCTGGAATTCCATAAATAAGATCAAGACTTATGTTGGTTATACCTACTTCTTTTGAATTTTCAATGGCTTCAATGGCTTGTTGAACGGAATGGCTCCTGTTTAATAGTTGCAAAACCCGATCGTTAAATGACTGTGTTCCTATACTTAATCGGTTAACGCCTATTGAGGCAAAATCTTTAAGTTTTGATTTGCTTAGGTCATCCGGGTTAGCTTCCAATGTAAATTCAATGGAACCATTAATTGAAAAGTGCTTGTATAACGCCTCTGTGATTTTTTCTAATTGTGCCGGAGATAAAATCGAAGGGGTTCCGCCTCCAAAATAAATGGTTTCAACAGGCTCCTGAATATACCCTTTCATGAGCTCTGCCTCCTTAACAATGGCATTTACCATTTCATCAACTAAAAGCAATGAAGTGCTAAAATGAAAGTCACAGTAATGGCAAGCCTTTCTGCAAAATGGAATGTGAATATAAATACCAGCCAAAGAAGTAATTTTGAGCAAAAGTACGGATTGATTGAAACATCTTGTTACTACATATATTCTCCTCATTTATTCATTACACGCTTTTGGGCAGGAGTTTCATTATACAATAGATATCTCAAAGGATGGGATTCAAACGGAAAGAAGCCTGAAGGGTGCAGCAGACTCTCTTAAATTATTTAAACTAGTTACAAAAGAGCATTTAAAGCTTCTACGAAATGGGTACTTGCTCTCCAACTATAAAATTGAATGGTCAGATTCAGTAAAACGTAGGGCAGAGATTATTACAGGTAGCAAATTTAGATGGGGGAGTTTTGATGTTAGTGAAGTACCGGAAACATTTTTGTCAAAAGCAGGATTTCGAAAGAGTCAGTTTCAAGGAGGTCTTGTGAGTGCCGGTCAGTTAGGGAGTCTTTTGTCAGGAATAATTAAAGGCTCTGAAATGGCAGGATATCCGTTTGCCAAAACCCGGCTTGACTCTGTCTTAATAGAAAACGAAACCATATCAGCCAGAATACGATACAATTCCGGCCCCAGAATAACTTATGATACGTTAATTCTGTCTCCTGGCAATTTGGTTAAAAGTAAGTTTATGGCTTCTTATCTGGGTGTGAGAAAAGGAGACGTTTTTAATAGTAATACGGTTGAAAAAATACCTAAAAGGTTAAAGGAGCTTTCTTACTGTCGTTTAGAAGCGCAACCAATGGTAAGGTTTGAAAACAAAGGTTGTAAAATCAACCTGACCATCAAACCGGTCAAGGCAAATACGCTGGATGCGCTAATTGGGTTAGCTCCTAATCAAAACAACAAATTATTGGCAACAGGATACGTAAATCTTGATTTGAATAATTTATTTAAATCCGGAAAGCAGCTTTACTTTTCCTGGAGGCAATTTGCACAGCAATCTCAAAAACTTTCAGCTTTTTACGATCATACCAATTTGTTTGGTTCTGTTATTAATGTGAAGGGCACATTCGATTTACTTAAGCAGGATACTACTTTTATTAACAGAGATATTTCCTTGCATATTGGCTATACCCATGCTTCTCAGGGACTGAATGTAACAAGCAGATATCTGGTTTCAAGGGTTCTTTCGGATATCAGCAGTATTTATTCTTCCAACCCTCAAATCGATTTCGATGCACAGTACTATGGTGTGGAGATTTTTAAAAACGAGTTTGATAACAAAATTAATCCTACCAAAGGGTGGCGTTTTGCAAGTGATTTAAGCATAGGTGCAAAAAAAATACGAAGGACAGGTTTTGTTCCAGCCGAGGTTTATGATTCGCTTAATGAGCAAATGTTTCAGGGTATAGTTCATGTGGTTGGAGAAGGGGTGTTATTATTAACTAAACTATTTGTTTTGTTTGGCCACATAGAAGCTGCCTCTCTGAATTCGAACGGAGCTCTTTTTGGTAACGATTTATTTCGTATAGGTGGAATCAATTCCATTAGGGGATTTAATGAACTTGAAATTTATTCCTCTGCTTATGTTCTTGCTCAACTAGAGGGCAGAGTTTTATTGGGGCCTTCATCCAGGCTATTTGCATTTGTAGATTGGGCTTCAACAGAAAATAAAGTGTTAGGAGATACGAATACCAACTACCTTGGACTTGGTTCGGGTATTTTACTTGAAACAAAGGCCGGAGTTGTTCAATTGGTCTTTGCGGTTGGAAAATCACCTCAACAATCATTATCATTGACAGAATCTAAAATTCATGTGGGATATGTGGCTAAATTCTAGAGCCAAATGGGGCGCTTTTTTATTTTTTGTGAGTTTGTCATTAGTGTCAAATGCACAGCAATCAAAAGTTATTTACAATTTAAGACAAAACTGGGTACAGTACAACGAAAATTCAAAAGGATACTTGCCTGTCATTTCCAACGATCCGGGTCAAACATTAAGCTTTGAACTGGATTGCAATTCATACAAAGGGAAGGAGCTTTTTATTTACCCTGGATCCGCCAAATCGTATTTGTTTTTCAATAACCAACTAATTTCAGAGTTATCACCTAAGGGTAGTTTTTATGATATTGACAGCCTTTCAGACAGATTAGGTGGGAAAATGCTTTTTTTAAGCCTATATAGCAGTGTCCCTCCAAATGCAAATACTCAAACATACATTGTTGAAAAAGGCTTTAGATATGAATCTAAAGAAGCAAAACATGCTCAAGACAGAAGTACTGCATTTACTGCTTATTTTATAGTTGTTTCTATTTTGCTTTACCTTGGTCTCGTATTAATAAAGTTGAGGTACCCGGAGTTGTACAACCAATATGCCTCATTGCAAAGGTCACTTAATCCGCAGACCATTGATGAGTTAATTTATAAAGGGAGGTTTTTTGCTATACCTGGGGTTATAATGATATTCTGGATTAGTCTAACTACAGGTTTTGTTTTAAGTTACCTTCTCAACAAGTTAGACATCATGGCTTATGTGCCAGGGTTTTCTAATTGGTCTCTTAGTTATCCTGTTCTGTGGCTATTGTTTTCGGTAATTTTCTTTATTACCTATCTGTTAAGGTATGGCCTAATATCTGCCATGTCCGTTGTTTTCGATATGTCCGCCATTAGGAATATTCACTTTGCAAATCTTTTGCGTTTAACCTATTATCTGTTGATCCTCCTTTTGGTTGTTACCACACTCGACTATTTTTCGGTTGTTCACCTGAGCGAACAACTTTTATTGTGGCTCATATTTGGCTCATTGTTTCTTATAATCGTACTGGTTGGAATTCGCCTGTCCTTAATCATTCGTCATACGTTTGTTCATTTATTTTTATACCTTTGCGCGACAGAAATTTTCTTATTTGCTTTTGTATATAAGCTAGTAGTAGGGTAATTAAAGAAAACATTTTTCTTAAGAATGACGATGGAATTAAAGGAAAGGGTTAAGCCGGTTAGAAGTATCTTGGTATCACAACCTAAACCCAAAGACGACAAATCTCCATATTATAAATTAGCAGAGAAATTCGGTATAAAGATTGACTTCCGACCTTTCATTCAGGTGGATCCTGTTGATGTGAAGGAGTTTAGAAAGCAGAAAGTAAACTTTCTGGATTACACTGCTGTAATCTTCACAAGTCGCAATGCAGTTGACCATTACTTTAGCATGTGCAAAGAAGTAAAGGTTGAAGTTCCTGCTGACATGAAATATTTCTGTATATCAGAACAAACTGCTAATTACCTGCAGAAATATATCACTATAAGAAAACGAAAAATATTTACAGGCCAGCGAACACCTGCTGATCTGATTGAAGTGTTGAAAAAGCATCCTTCGGAAAAGTATTTGTTCCCATGTTCTAATATCAGAAAAGATGATATTCCCACTTTTCTTGAGGCAAACAATTTCACTTTCTCAGAAGTAGTGCTTTATAAAACTGTTGCCAGCGATTTATCCGACCTGGCAGATATTAAGTATGATGTCATTGCCTTTTTTAGTCCTTCCGGTATTAATTCCTTGTTCGTCAATTTCCCGGATTTTGAACAAAACAATACCAGAATTGCCGCTTTTGGTCCCACCACGGCAAAAGCAGTTAAGGAGGCCGGACTAATCCTGGACATTGAAGCCCCACTTCCAAATGCCCCCTCCATGACAGGCGCTTTGGAGGTTTACATTAAAAAAGCTAACAATTTATAAAACTGAACTGCAATCAGTTCCGTTTTTAAACGTAGATTTAAGCTTTAGGAGCCTACATTTATAAATTTGATTTTATATTTATGCCTCCTTTACATTTAATGTATGAAAAATAAACTCTTTGTACTTATAGGTGTTGTCCTATTCCTGGGTAAAGCGTATGGTCAGCAAGACCCTGAATTTACCCAGTTTATGGATAATAAAATGTATTATAATCCGGCCTATGCTGGTGTGGAGGGTTTAACTCGACTGTCGCTGTTGCTTCGATCAAAATGGACTGGATACTCAGGTACGTTTGATGATGGGGGGGCGCCAACTTCTGAGGTTCTTACGATGAGCGCTCCTATTTATAAATTAAATAGTGGCTTTGGGGCCTACATTATCAATGATCATTTGGGAACATTAAATAACCTTGCTTTACAGGGTTCTTACGCTTATCACGTTGCAGTTAAGGATGCCAAACTCAGTTTTGGAGTAAATGTGGGATTCTATTCTCAGTCTATAGATTTCGATAAGTACAGACCTAATGATCCGGGTGATGTATTATTACTTGAAGGTAAACAAACTCAGTTTAGACCAGACATGGGCTTTGGGGTTTTTTACCAGGCAAAAAATTTATATGGTTCGGTTAGTGTTGCACACTTGTTGAGTCCAAGTTTCAACTTTGGTACGGATGAGCTAAGAAACTCTTTGGAACCCACACTTTATGTAATGGGCGGATATCACTATGACGTTACATATAATATAGAATTAACCCCTTCTTTGTTGGTACAGTCTGATTTTAATGAGTATCTCATTAATCTTGGTGCTATGGTTACATACAACGAAAAATTCTGGGGTGGTATTAGTTATAAGTATTTGGAATCAGCATCACTAATTGTGGGAATGAGTTTATTAAAGGATAACTCACTTCAGATAGGTTATGGATTCGATTACGTGGTACATGACCAGCAGGCTAAGCAAGCAACCTCAAATGAGTTACGGTTGAGCTATGCGCTACCAATCAACCCGTTTGGGTCTAGAAAAGTGGTGAGAACCCCTCGTTTTAGGCATTAAATCTAAATTTGTTTTGGTTTCTCGTAAATATTCCACAATTTGTGGTGCGAATTTCGCATAGATTTCTTTTTTTAGTAAAATGAATAAATTCCTTTTATAATAGAGGACAATAAAATTAATTTGTATTAGTTAATCTAAATGCGGATTAAAACTTACGGCATGATAAAATCTAATATTAAACAATCAGGACTTTTAAGTCTTTTGTTTGTTGGCTTAGCAACCTTATCTGGATGTGGGCTTTTTGGTGGAGGCGGAAAAGGCGGTGACATGGGAGAGCTCGTTGGTGTTGGAGAAAGAGAAGGATGGGTAATGACCACTCCCTATGGTATGGTACCCATACCTGCTGGAACCTTTCACATGGGTCAAGCAGATGAAGATGTGGGAGCAACTCAAATCAACCATAATAAGCAGGTTACAATTGGTAACTTTTTTATGGATGATACAGAGATTACCAACAATGAATTCAGACAGTTTATTAATGCTGTTTTGGAAGACTCTGCCAGCACCTTGGGTGAACAGTTCATCAGAGATAATTACTATCCTGACACCACAGTATTTACAAAGGATTTCACCCACCATATGGGGGATCCGTTACAGGAATACTATTTCTGGCACCCTGCTTACGATAACTACCCTGTAGTTGGAGTAAATTGGGAAGCAGCAAAGGTTTTCTGTCAATGGAGAACGGAATACCTGAACGATTACAGAAGTTCAGTGGGAGAGTGGCCCATGCCAAATTTCAGACTTCCTTCCGAAGCAGAGTGGGAATACGCTGCCAGAGGTGGTCGTGATATGGCTAAATATCCCTGGGGTAACCCATACCTGAGAAACAGTAAGGGATGTATGCTGGCCAACTTTAAGCCTGGAAGAGGTAACTACTACGATGATGGTTTTGCATACACCTCTCCGGTTGGTTTCTATTTCCCGAACGATTGGAATCTATATGATATGGCGGGTAATGTTTCTGAGTGGACTCAGGATGCATTTAATCCTGCTTCGGTGCCCCTTGTATGGGATTTGAACCCGGAATATAAAGACGAAAATGAACCTAGAAAAGTAATACGTGGTGGATCATGGAAAGATGTTGCATTCTTTCTGGAAACAGGTACGAGAGCTTACGAATATAAAGATTCAACAAGAGCCTATATTGGATTTAGGTGTGCAATGACACATTTAGGAAGATCTGGAGGGAACGAGTTTTAAATTATTTGTAAATGTTTCTTACCTTGTAGAAAACTTATTAACTTAAACACCAAACTTAGTACATCATAGAAGAACTTAAACGACAAGACAATGAGTAAACAAAAAAAAGGCGGATTTTCAGAACTCCTCTACAAAACCATCATGCCGAAGGTATATGGTATTGGTGCATCAGTTGTAATTGTAGGAGCATTGTTTAAAATACAACACTTGCCAGGTGCAGGTCCAATGCTTGGTATAGGGCTTGGCACGGAAGCAATAATTTTCTTCTTGAGTTCATTTGAACCACCTCACAAGGAGCCGGATTGGTCAAAAGTATATCCTGAATTGGCTGAAGACTATTCAGGCCCAACAAGTAGCCCAAGAATAGCTAATGCTGGCAAAGGGGATAACGTGGCTCAAAAACTTGACCATATGCTCGAAAGCGCCAAGATTGGTCCGGAACTCATTGAGAGCTTAGGGAAGGGTATGAATAATTTGGCTTCAAATGCCAAGCAAATGGCATCTCTAAGTAACGCAGCGGTAGCTACCGAAGAATATTCTAAAAATGTGAAGTCTGCTTCTCAAAGTCTGGTTGATATGTCAAGTTCTTATGCCAAAACCGCTCAGGCAATGGCCGGTATGTCAGAAGCATCTACAGATGCCAAGCAATACCATGATCAGGTTAAAAACATAACCAAGAATCTTGGTGCTCTCAACTCGGTTTATGAGCTTGAGTTACAAGATTCAAACAGCCATTTGAAAGCCATGAATAAATTCTACGGAAACATGGCCAGCGTAATGGAAAACATGGAAAAGGCCGGAAAAGGCACAGAGCAATTCTCTCAAGAAATGCAAAAATTAACAAGCAACCTTACTTCATTGAATAATGTATATGGTAGCATGTTAACTGCAATGAAAGGAAGCTAATCTTTAGTCTCATTCATATATAATCTGTATCGTGAAACAACACATTAACTTAAACAAAATATAATATGGCTGGAGGCAAAGAAACCCCGAGACAGAAGATGATTGGGATGATGTACCTGGTGCTAACAGCACTTCTTGCCTTGCAGGTAAGTAATGCCGTTCTTGAGAAGTTTATCTTTATTGATAAAGCACTCTCCAGGATGGTAGATGATTATAGTGATAAGAATAATAAAACTATATCAGGCATTGAAGCTCAGGTAGCGAAAAGAAATAATCTGGAAAATGAAGTAGCTATTTTAAATGTAGCTAAAGACGTTCGGACCAAAACTGATGAGGTTATTAAATTTATGGCTGGTCTTAAAAGTGAGATGGCTATTATAACGGGAGCTGGTGATCCGGACGGATATGATGATGAAACTGGTGTTCTAATTGGTGCTCAAGATTACGATAAAGTTGGAACTATGATGATCCAGCAAAATAAAGGAAAGGAGTTAAAGCAAAAATTAGAAGAATACACTAAGTTTCTAATAGATAAAACTGGTGGTGATAAGAAAGAATTTCCTGATTTGGCTGGTGACGCTAAAGATTATAAGGAGTTTGCAAATGACCCCAACCAAAAGGATAAACGCTTTGCTGAACTTTTCTTTGAAAATACCCCTACAGCTGCGGGTATGGCAACAGTTAGTTATCTTGAAACAGAAGTGCTGAATTATGAAAGAAAAGCACTTCAGGTTTTGGCAGATAGTGTAGGAGCTCAAGATATTGCGTTTACTGATATCTTCCCTCTTATACGTCCAGAGTCTAATATTGTAGCTTCAGGTGGTGTTTACACTGCTGAAATGTTTATTGCAGCTTCATCATCTGCGTTACGTCCTATAATGTATAAGGATGGCAAACAACTGGAGCTTGGAGATTTGGATATTGGAGGAGGAAAGACCATAAAATATGGTAAGGTTTCGTTCCCGGTTTCTGCTTCCAATTTTGATCCAAAAACAAACTTGGCTACGCAATCATTCAAGGCTACTATTGAGATTGAAGGTAAGACCTATGACAAGGATGTTAGTTATTTTGTTGCTAAACCTACAATTTTAATATCATCAAGTGCGTTATCAGCATTGTGGAGGAATTGTGGTAATGCTTTAAGTGTTCAGGTACCTTCTTTAGGTAATAGTTATAATCCTAGTATTAGCGCAACTAATGCAGATGTTGTGAAAGGTTCTGGTAAAGGAGAGGTAACGGTTATACCAACTTCAAGAGGTAAAGTAACACTTACTGTACGAAGCAACGGAGCTTTGATAGGTAGTAAAACGTTTTCTGTTAAAGAAGTGCCGCTTCCTAAATATGAGTTGGAAATAGCTTCATCGGCAGGAAATGCAGAAGATGGTGTTAAAGGTAGAGCCTTCCGTCAGGTTACAATTGAAGCTAAGGCAGAACCTAGTTTTGCTAGTGATGTACCTAAGGATGCTCGTTATCGTGTAAGGGAGGTAGAGGTTAAACTTGTAAGAAATGGTGACCCTGTTAAGGTTCAAACATTTACACAAAACAAAATAGCTCTAACTCAGTTTGCACAGTTAGCCAGAAAAGGAGACTTGTACATATTTACTATAAAAAGAGTAATAAGAACCACCTTCCAAAATAAATCTGAGAATGTGCCTGCACGTAATGAGATTTATAAAGTGTTGGTTAAAAGCAATTAATAAGGAATATGAAATTCAATTTCAGGTATAGTTTAGCCCTATTAGCGGCATCTGTTGGTTTGGCAATGAGTGCTAATGCACAAGAAGGGATGTCCCAGGTTTCGCAGTATAACGAAAACTCTGTGAACCCAATTCCAAAGTATGAGCAGTTGTATAAACAGCGTGTTTGGACAAGGGTGGATTTGGAGCAAAAGCAGAACAAAGGATTCTTTGCCAAAAACAGTGAATTCCCTAAAATATTAATAGATGCTGTTCAAAAGGATTATATCCAAAATGTCTATTACGAAGATTCACTGACTCGTAAGATGACAAAAGCAGACTTTATGAAGAGGTTGAATAAAACTCAGATTGTGGAAGCAGCACCTGAGCAACAACCTTTGTATGAAGTGGATTATCCATATTTCGAAGGTGATATTGTTGAATACAATGGCAAAAACTATATCTGTAAAAAGGACCTGACAGATACCGAGATTGGACTGGTTCCTACAGATGCTCCGGATCTTTGGGGAATTTATGAAGGAGAGAAACCTGAAAAGTACTTCCCTACAGATATTTCCATTATGGAAATAATGGAAGATGTTATCTTCGATAAAAGAAGAGCTAGACAATTCAGAGATATTCAATCGGTTAAACTTATTGTTCCAGGTAAATATTCAAATGATGGTGCCAACTATTATGTGGCAACATTCGCTTATAAGGATTTGGAAAAATTCTTTAGAGAGCATCCTGAAACTGCAATTTGGTATAACCAGCAAAACAGTGCTGAAAATAGAAATCTTGCTGATGCTTTTCTGTTAAGACTTTTCCACGGAGACCTCTACAAGGTTGAAAATCCTGATAATCTACCTATTGCCTCTATGTATAATGGTTCTGCGAAGTTAGGACTTATGGCAAGCCAATGGGAAGAGGAGAAGATTATGGAAAGAGAACATAACCTATGGTCGTACTAAGCCAATATTTAGGTATAATTCAAAGCCTCAGATTAATCTGAGGCTTTTTTTATGTAAACCTGAAGCTTAAGCGCTTTGCTTTTGCCAATAAGTTTCGCCAGTTCTTCAAATGGGGCTTTCTTTATCTTGACGGGCGATTTATAGGTCTTTAGTAAGAGATCAACTGTTTTATCGCCAATACCTTCAATTTCTTCAAGAAAGCTTTTCGCCTGCGATTTTGATCTCCTGTCTCTATGGAATGTAATTGCAAACCTATGGGCTTCGTCCCTTACCTGTTGTAGAAGCTTTAATGCAGGCGATTTTTTGCTTATATAAACTGGCAATGAATCTCCTGGCAAGTATATTTCTTCAAGTCTTTTTGCGATACCAGCCACTGCTACTTTACCATAAATGCCCACATTCTTTAAAGCATCAACAGCTGCTCCCAGCTGGCCCTTACCACCATCTATTAAAATTAAATTTGGAAGAGGTTCATTCTCTTTTATCACTCTTGAATACCTCCTGCTTACAACTTCATGCATAGAGGCAAAATCATCAGGGCCCTCCACTGTTTTGATCTTAAACTTGCGATAGTCTTTTTTGGAAGCTTTCCCGTCTTTGAAGCAAACCATGGATGCTACCGGGTTGGTTCCCTGTATGTTTGAGTTGTCAAAGCATTCAATATGTTTCGGAGCGCTTGTCAAACTGAGAGCCTGTTGTAATTCAGCCAAAACTTTATCGGCATAGGTTGGCTCTTCAGATTTTTGCTCGCTGTTCTTTTTAAGAAATAGAGCATTTTTTAGTGCCATGTCAACCAGCTTTCTTTTATCTCCAATTTTAGGTACCTCAATTATAATTGGAGATGGAGCTTCGTTTACTTCTATGTTGGACAGAACCGTGATTTCAGATGGATTGTCCCATTCTGTAATTAGTCTTCCTAAGCTTGAAATGACCAGATCCGCATCGTTCTCTTCAAGTTGTTTTTTTATTTCCAGTGATTTTGATTGAAGGATAGAACCACTTTTAACCAACATGAAATTAACATAAGCTTTCTTTTCGGTACTAACCAATGCTAAAACATACAGTGAACTCAATTTAGGATTTACAACAACAGATTTGTTATAAAACGTGTTTAGTTGTTCTAGTTTGCGCTTTACTTCTTCCGCCTGTTCAAATTCAAGCTTGGCAGCAAATTCTTTCATTTGATTTTCCAGAAATTTTCTGGGCGTAGAAAGGTCTCCTTTTAAAATACTAATTGCCTGCTGTAGATTTTTTTCATATTCCTCTTCAGACTGCAATCCTTCGCAGGGTCCTTTACAGTTACCAATATGGTATTCGAGACAAACTTTAAATTTACCTTCTTTAATGTTTTGCTTAGAAAGATTGTATTTGCATGTTCTTAAAGAATAAAGCCTGTTGACAAGCTCTAGCACAGCCCTCATGTTAACAGCGCTTGTGTACGGTCCAAAGTATTCTCCCTTTGATTTATCTAGCTTCCTGGTGCTGTAAATACGAGGGAATCGCTGATTGGTGACACATAGATAAGGAAATGTTTTGTCATCCTTTAAGAGGATATTGTATTTAGGCTGACTGGTTTTTATCAGGTTATTTTCCAGCAAAAGAGCATCAAATTCAGAGTTGGTTACTATAAATTCAAGATGTTCAATTTCAGAAACCAGTTTAATTGTCTTCCGGTTGTGCTGAGCACTTTTGTTAAAATAACTTGAAACACGTTTTTTCAGATCTTTGGCCTTGCCAACGTAAATGAGTGTGGAATGCTTGTTAAAGAATTTATAAACCCCCGGATCATTAGGAGTACTCTTAACAAGCTTTTCAAGGGAGCTCATATTAGTTTATCTTATCCTCATTTAATTCTACGTGCAAAGAGTCGAGTTTTTTTTGAAGCAAGGAATCTGCAGGAGTTAGACTTGTATTGTATTGGTTACAATCCAGTGTTACAGAGAGAGGTTTCCTGGGTTTTTTAAATGGTTGCATTTTGTAGCCTAATGAATCATCAGCATACACTTCACTCATAAACTTGGCCCAAATGGGCAATGCCATATAAGCTCCCTGGCCATAAGTGATGGATGGAAAGTGTATTGCCCTATCGTCTCCTCCAACCCAAACTCCTGCAACAAGGTCTTGCGTTACACCCATAAACCAACCATCTGAATAGTTTTGCGTAGTACCTGTTTTGGCACCTATCTGATTTCCATCCCTGGTTAAATTCCATTGATAATCCAATCTTCGTGCGGTTCCACCTTCTTCTTCAATAGTTCCCATCAGCATATAAAGCATTAAATAGGCATCCTCCTCACTGAGTGCCTGCCTCTGCTGTGGAACATACTCCTGGATAATGTCACCATTCTTGTCTTCAATTCTGCTTATGTAAAAGGGTCTTGTCCAAGTTCCTTCATTGGCAAATGCACTGTAAGCGCCAACAAGTTCATACACAGAAACATCGCTAACACCCAGTGCAAGAGACAGAACAGGGGCGAGTTCACTTTCTATGCCTAAAGAACGCGCTTTTGCCACCACATTTTCGGGCCCAACCAGGCTCATTATTTTAGCAGTAACTGAGTTCTTAGATTGAGCCATACCTTTTCGTATGGTCATCTTTTCACCCGTGAACTTCATGTTGGCATTTTCAGGAGACCAGGTAGGAGGGTCTCCCCCTGTCTCGTAGGTTCTTCGTTCATCAACCACTTCGTAGCATGGGTAATAGCCATTTTCAATGGCGGTTGCATATACAATGGGTTTGAAGGTAGAACCAGGTTGATTCTTACCCTGCTTTACATGGTCATACTTAAAGTACTTGTAATTTATACCTCCAACCCATGCTTTAATATGCCCCGTATGTGGGTCCATTGCCATAAAGCCTGACTGCAGGAACTTTTTGTAGTACCTCAAAGAATCCATTGGGCTCATAACCGTATCTATTTCTCCTTTCCAAGAAAAAACCCGCATTGGTTTAGGCATATTGAGGATTATATCAATTGAATCGGAATTTGAGCCGTATTTGGCTCTAAGTTTTCTGTAATGATCGGTTCGTTTAATTACATGGTCTATAAAACCTTTAATTTCTTTACCATGCTCATCAACCCACGGATTTTGGCCATGCCAAGAATCTTCAAAGGTTGTTTGTAAGGAATCCATCCACCATGACATGGCGTTTTCTGCATATTCCTGAAGGCTTTTGTCTATAGTGGTATAGATTTTCAGGCCTGATTCATACAAATCAATGTCCCTCTCTTTACAAAATTGAAGCAAATCATTTTGGATTACAGCTCTGAAATAGTTTGCGAGTCCGGTATTTTGGCTTTCAACTTTGTAGTTGCTAAGGTCGATAGGAAGAACACTAAGAGAATCGTATTGGTCTTTTGTCAGGATTTCCTGCTTATACAGCTTTGCCATTACCTCGTTCCTTTTAGTGAACGAATTATCATAGTTAAGTACAGGGTTAAACCTTGTAACGGCTTGAAGTAAACCAATTAGCGTTGCTGATTCCTGATAATTAAGTTCGGAAGGTTCCTTGCCAAAATAGGTTTCCGATGCTGCCTTTATGCCGTATGCATTGCTTCCAAAGTCTACGGTGTTCAGGTAAAGTGCTGCTATTTCGTTTTTTGTAAATGTTCGTTCAAGGTTAACAGCAATAATCCATTCTTTGGTTTTAGATACCACTAATTTGGGTACGCGGCCCAGCCGTGCAATTTTACCTTCCATTGTTGAGTCTCTGGTATCGTATAGCTGTTTTGCAAGTTGTTGGGTAATGGTGCTACCTCCACCTGCAAGATTTAATGTGACAATGCCCTTGAACACTCGTAAGAAAGCAATTAGATCAAGACCAGAATGGTTATAGAATCTGTGGTCTTCAGAAGCAACGAGTGTTTCCTTCAAGGGATCAGACAGATCATCATAACTTACCTGGCTTCTATTGGAACGAAAATACTTACCCATTTCTTCCCCATCGGCATAATACAAAGTAGAAGAGAGATCGTTCTCTGGATTTTCCAATTGAGCAATGGAAGGCATTTTTCCAAAAAGTCCCCAAACATCATTGGCTACTGAATAGATGTATAATGGTATGCCAACAAAAACACCCAAGAAAATAACCCAGGTAAAAATCACCAACTTAGGTTTAAGGTTTTTTATTTTTTTGCTCATCAATAGTTGTTTTCAAAGAATTGAAGATACGTATCCAGTTCTTTGGTTTTATACAAAACCTCGAAGTTTGATTTAGAAATAACAAAGTTAACATCTTCTATGGTTTGCTCTGCTTTTACAGAGTCGTAAAATAGCAACGCTTCTTCTTTATTAAAAAGAGATTTAACTACAATGTATGATTTGCCATTGTTTGCTTTTAATGTGCCAATAGAAAGGTGTTTATTCCCAAACTCCGAATTGATAATCCTTGTCAATACTTCATTATCCTTTTGTATTGAAGCGGAATCTGCAACAACAACAAAGTAATGAGCTTCATCTATAAGTACGGTGCTAAAATGGGCTGATTCCAGCTGAACAAGCCTGTTTTGATAGTTTTCTGAAGCATCTAATAAGGTTTGCGCATAGGAGTTTAACTTGCTTTCCGGATAGGTTTTAATAAAACTTTTCAACGCCAATTGATAATCGGGTAAGGATGCCGTTTTCCCTAGAATAAGCGCATTTAAAAGAGCAAAGTTAGAGGTAAAGTCTGCGTTAGGATACTCCTTTAACGCTTTGTTTATAAAAAGCTGTGCACTTTCATAATCCCCATTTTTGAAGAAAGTATATGCTTTTTTATACTCTTGTTCCAGTTGTTCGTTGGTGCGATCGCTTTCTTCAACGTACTTGGGATTTACAATAAGGTTTGCATATAGTGAATTTGGATACTTCTCAAAAATCAGTTCTTTATACTTTGTTGCTTTTACTGAGCCGAGCTCGTTTTCCATTAGGTAGAGAAGATAAAGAACCTCGGGTTCATATTCTGTTTCCGGATAGTTCTTTAATAATTTACTATAAGTCTCAGTTGCATTTTTATCTTCATTCAGCTCAAAATGGTAAATGCCTCCCAGGTTGTAGTAGGCATTTTCAAGCTTTTTGTGCGATTCTGCAATCTGTTCAGGGGTTCTCGGAACCTGTTTTAAAAACTCCTGGGCTATTTGATCAATTGAATTGGTTTCTTCGTTTTCAGTTTGATTTTGTGAAGTATTCGTGGCAAGCGTTATGTTATTTGCTGCATCAGTTACTGAAATTTTCACAGATCTTCTCCAATGATCTTCAAGAGGTCTTTCGCCCCAAATTCTTTTAAACTCGGCCCTTCCGGAGCTAACTGCCGATGCATTGGTAAAGTACCAACTTCCACCTCCAATACCCGTTGGTTCCTGATTAAATGAAAAAAAACTTTCAGCTGTCTCCTTCTTTCGTGCCTTCTCTTCAGCAATGGCTTTTTGTTCTTCTCTTCTTTCAGCTTCAAGGGTAAAAATATTCATTAATTCTGCGGAGTCTTTGGCGGAAAGCGCAAGCAAACTATCCTGTAACGTAATTGTATTGATCTGCTCTACAAATCGGGTTAAAACCTCGCTTCTGGTTACTACGGCTTCGTAGTTCTCAAAAGTTTTGGGAAGCGTGGTAACAGCGCTGTCATAATATGCCTGAGCCAGGCTATAGTCTTTTAACGAATCAAAGTAAACTTCTCCTAAGTTCAAATAAGAAAGCCCTTTGATTCTTGGATTGTTCTGGCTCGAACGAATAGACAGATTAAAATTTCTTATTGCCTCGGAAAGATGACCCTGCTTTAACTCAAACTTAGCCCACTCGTGATAGATTCTATCCTTAAACTCCCTGTTCTTTTCATCCTTTACCAATTTCTTAAAATACTTGCGAATGCTTTTCAAGTCTTGTTTCTGATCCAGGCGGGTAACCTGGGCCATATTCAGTTTTGCATAAAAAGAAAGCTCATACTCGGGGTTACTCCTTACGCATTTCTGGTAGTAATCATAGGCAGCCGACTCAAAACCAATTTCCTGATAAACCTGCCCTATTAGAAAGAATAATCTTGATTTTTCCTTTTTATTGAGAAGAGGCTCTGCCCGCACCAGATTACGAACCATATTGTCTTTTTGGTCAAGTATCTGGTAATAATAAGCCCTCATTAGGTATAAATTTTTGAGGTTTTCCTTATTTAGCAACTGCCTGTCGAGATAATCTGAAACAGCTTCTGCATTGGCCATGTCATTGTTCTCAATAAAGGTGCGCATAAGGTTTACAAGAGCAAAATGCTTTGCGTCATTGTCTTCTCCCTTGGTATTTACATATTTAAACGTTTCAATAGCATTCGGAAAGTCGTACCCATACATTCTTGCAAGACCAATCAGGTTGTAACTATCGTCAACCCATTTGCTGTTTTTGTGGTATTGAATAACAAGTGAGGCCTTTTTTATGCAGTCTTCCAGTTCGGCCTTGTAAGTTTCCTTATATGTTGAATCTATGGAAGGAAAAATTCTTAATATATGATCGTAATCGGGTTGCTGAGCAATTTTAATTGCCTGCTTTACTTTATTAATATCCTCTAATCCATAGAAATAGGCATTGTAATGAGCAGTAGTGTTATGATAGGCTTTATTCAAAACAGTGTTCTTTTCAGAAGAACATGAATAAAAAAAAGCCACACTAAGCGACAGGAATAAAATTGGGTAAAACTGCTTTTTGTTCAATGTACCATTGGCTTAGTAACCAAACGTAAATTTCCGTTTATTGATACAATAATACTTTTTAAATCTCTATTTTTGCCCGCAAAAAAGCGAGAGCAACCTTTTGAAACAGAAAAAAACTTTTTCTAATTGGCTTACTGAACGCTATCTGCTCATTATTCGTAATGAAGAGAATTTTGCAGAGAAGAGGTTTCTTGGATTCACCTATGCAAAATTTTTGCTATTCTCATTTTTATTATTTCTGGTATTGCTTGTTGTAAGTCTGTTTTTAAGCAGAACATTACTTGAAAAATGGTTTGACCCACGGCATGCCCAGATAGAAGCAAACAAGAAGCTTTATGTATTGTCGCTTCAAATAGACTCCTTAGAGCAGGAAATGGAGCGTAAGGATCAGTTTATTTCGCTTTTCAGAGGATTTTTAACCGGAAACGTTGATTCGGCACGGATAGATAGTTTCAGACAAGGATCTCCGCTTCAAAACAGTCAATATCAGATTGATTTATCAACCGATCCCATTGATTCTCAAATTCGGCAGGAGTTTGAAATGACTGAGCCTTCGCTGAACCTTAATACCAGTAGCGCAAGCGATTTACAGGAGATGTTCTTGTTTGCGCCAATTTCAGGGCTCATATCCCGGAAGTACGATGTGAAAGAAGGACACTTTGGGGTAGATATTGTTTCGAAGAAAAACGAACCGGTAATGAGTGTGGCCAGTGGCACAGTTATTTTGTCATCCTGGACTCAGGATTCGGGCTATGTTATTGCTATTCAGCACAGTTCTAATCTTATATCTGTTTACAAACACAATGCTGAGTTGTTAAAAAAAACCGGTAGTTTTGTGGATGGAGGCGATGTTATAGCTATTATTGGTAATACCGGGGAGTTAACAGATGGGCCCCACCTTCATTTTGAACTTTGGTACAACGGGAATGCCGTTAATCCGGAGGACTTTATTTCGTTTTAAATACTCGTTAATATAAAAAGTGATATGTTTAATAAGGATGAGAAAAAAGTGGCTGAAGAGCTAAGCAACTCGAGTAATATTATTGGCAAGGGTACCACCTTAGAGGGTAATATCGAAGCCTATGGTAATATTCGCGTTGAAGGACGGGTAGTTGGCAATATTGTTACAAAATCTAAGGTTGCTTTAGGGCAGTCTTGTAAAGTAGAGGGTAATATTTTAGCACAGAATGCTGAAGTAGCCGGTGAAGTAAAAGGTACTGTTGAAGTATCTGACTTGCTTTTGCTCAAACCTTCTGCCGTAATTCATGGAGATATTATCACCAATAAATTGATTGTGGAGTCAGGGGCAACCTTTAACGGAGGATGTAAAATGGGAGTAACTGTTAAAGAAATTAAAGTTGGTGAAAACGGACAATCAAAAGAACTCTTCAAAAAAGAAGCAAAAACCGCTTAAGAATTATCTTCAGTTCACTGGGCTAGCGTTTCAAATAGCAGCAGCCTTATTAATTGGTTACTGGATAGGCCATTGGCTTGACAATAAATCCGGGGCAGAGAAGCCGTGGTTTACTGTTGGGTTTATGGTTTTTTTTCTTATTGCCACTATGGTTCGAGTCATAAGGGAACTTTCTAATGAGTAGAAATCAGATTTTTTTTGTTCGGTTAATAGCGCTTTCAGTAATTCTTTTGTTTGCAGGCTATGGTATCAACAGGGAGGGATGGCTTGAATTGCCTTCAATTTACAGCTATTTGATTGGTTATTATTTTCTAATTTCAGTTTTAGCCTTTCTCATTAACCTTAAGGGAACCAAAAAAGAAAGTGAAATTGCCGTTTGGTATTACCTTTCATCGGTAATGATCAAGTTTCTTTTGGCGGCTGGTTCGGTGTTTCTTCTGGTTAGAATTTACGATTTGGAGAAGGCACAAATTATCTGGACAAGCTTTGTGCTATATCCACTATATGAGGCAGTTGTGACTTTTGACATCTATAACAGAGTAAGGTAGTATATTTTATTTCAAATCATTTTTTTTAGAGAAGTAACTTTTTAGTTTTGCAGTCGCATTATTAATTAGCCCAGGTATTTAGAGATTTGCATGGTAGGATTCAATAAATTAGGTTTAAAAAACCTTGGAAATTTTGCAATAGTACTATTTTTTTTAGCTGCTCCTATTTTTTCAGCCCGAGCAAGTAGTGACGAAGGGGAAAGCACTGAAGAATTTAAACCAGGTGATATGATCATGCATCACGTAAAAGATACGCATGAGTTTCACCTTTGGGGAGATGTTGCCATACCTTTACCGGTGATTTTATGGACCGATCATGGACTGGATGTTTTTATGTCCGGAGGTTTTTATCATGGTGATGGAACCGTTGAGACCTCAAAAGGCACCTATGTGATGCATCATGAAAAAATTTATTATGCGGGTGAGCATGGAGAGGAAGGGCATGCTGCAATGCCTCTCGATTTTTCAATTACCAGAAACGTTTTCTCGCTTTTCATGTCGTTTGTGTTAATTTCCTGGTTGTTTATTTCAATTGCGAATGCGTACAAAAGGAGAGGAAGCGATAGTGCTCCCAAAGGTGTTCAATCCTTCTTTGAGCCAATTATACTTTTTGTAAGAGACGAAATTGTTATTCCCAATATTGGAGAAAAGAAATATCACAAGTATTTGCCTTATGTGCTTACACTATTCTTTTTTATTTGGATAAACAACCTAATAGGGCTCGTTCCATTTTTCCCGGGAGGCTCAAACCTTTCTGGCAATATTGCATTTACGTTTACGCTTTCTTTACTTACCTACATCATAGTGCAGTTTAGTGGTAATAAAGCGTATTGGAAACATATTTTTTGGATGCCTGGTGTGCCGGTTCCGGTGCGTTTTATATTGGCTCCTATTGAACTTTTAGGAACAGTATCCAAGGCGTTTGCTTTGATGATACGATTGTTTGCCAACATTACCGGAGGCCATATAGTGGTGCTTAGCCTGGCTTCAATGGTATTTTTGTTCAAATCGTATGTAGTAGGAGGGGTGGTTACTCCTTTCATACTATTTATTATGGTATTGGAATTATTGGTGGCGGCAATTCAAGCCTACGTGTTTGCTTTGCTAACATCATTATTTATAGGTATGGCCGTTGCTGATGACGACCACCACTAAATTGTTTTTTTAACTTAAAGTCTAATTATTATGACTACTATTCCTGGAATTGCTGCTGGATTGGCAGTATTAGGAGCAGGCCTCGGTATCGGTAGGATCGGAGGATCTGCAATGGAAGCAATTGCAAGGCAGCCAGAAGCTACCAACAAAATTCAAACTGCAATGATTATCTCTGCAGCTTTGATCGAGGGTGTGGCTTTCTTTGGTGTTGCTACAGCATTGTTTTAATGAATTTGATACGGTTACCGCTAGGGTAGCCGTATCTTTTATTTAAGATTTAGAAACAGATATACATAAAGAATGGAACTTTTAACCCCCAGTGTAGGCCTTGTGTTTTGGACCACCATTGCATTTTTAATGCTGGTTTTTGTACTTGCCAAATTCGCATGGAAACCAATATTGCAAACCCTGCGAATTCGAGAAGAGTCAATAGAGGAGGCTTTAAAAGCTGCAGATAGAGCAAGAGAGGAAATGTCTGAGTTAAAAGCGGATAATGAAAAGCTTTTAGCTGAGGCCAGAGAAGAAAGAGAGCAACTTCTAAGAGATGCCAATAAGGTTGCTAATGGTATTAAAGAAGAGGCGAAAAATGAAGCCGCAGCAATCACAAAACGAATGTTGGAAGAGGCTACTGCAGGAATTGAGGCAGAAAAGCAATTGGCTCTTGCAGAGGTGCGCAATCAGGTGGCAGAACTTTCAGTAGAAATTGCAGAAAAGATAATTAGAAAAAGCTTAGGGGACGAAAAAGCTCAGAAGGCTTTGGTTAATGAATTTCTAAAAGACAAAAGCTTTAACTAAAAATGGGTACACACAGAGCTGCGGCAAGGTATGCAAAATCTTTAATAGAGCTTTCTCAAGAGCAAAAATCTCTTGAAAAAGTTATTGAGGACATGCGCCTATTTGCCAAGGTAACAAAGGAAAACAGAAAGCTAGCGGTAGTTCTTAAAAACCCGATAATACCCGCTTCTAAAAAGAAAGCATTGATCCTGGCACTATTCGAAAAGAGGGTGCAACCGCTTACCCTAAAGGCTTTTAACTTAATTATAGCCAAGGGTAGAGAGAGCATATTGGAAGAAATTGCTATCGAATTCATAAATGAATACAATGAGTTAAAGGGCATTGTTGAGGCTACGGTTTCTACTCCTTTTAAGCTGGATGATTCACAGCGAGAGGAGATCACAAAAATTGTTGAAAAGACAACAAATAAAAAAGCTGACTTGAAGGAGGTAATTGATGAGAATCTGATAGGAGGTTTTCTTCTTAAGATTGGTGACAGGCAGGTTGATGAGTCGGTGAAAAGTAAATTGGCGAAAATACAAAGGGCGCTGGTAGCCTGATAATTTGATAATAAAGAATAGAAATAAAATTTTCAGAAATGAATGATATTAGACCAGATGAGGTTTCAGCAATATTGAGAGAGCAACTTTCGGGTGTAAAATCGGAAGCTGAACTGGAGGAAGTAGGTACCGTTCTACAGATTGGTGACGGTGTGGCGCGTATCTACGGACTAAGCCAGGCTGAAGCCGGTGAGTTATTAGAATTTGAAAATGGTGTTCAGGCACTTGTGCTTAACCTTGAAGAAGACAATGTGGGAGCTGTGCTTCTGGGCCCTTCAAAAGGTATAAAAGAGGGCGATACCGTAAAAAGAACCAAAAGAATTGCTTCGATTAAGGTAGGTGATGGTTTTACAGGTCGTGTAGTAAACACACTGGCTCAGCCAATTGATGGCAAAGGTGAAATACAAGGTGAGCTTTTCGAAATGCCTCTTGAAAGAAAGGCACCTGGTGTTATTTACCGCCAGCCGGTAAACGAGCCACTTCAAACAGGTATTAAAGCGGTTGACTCTATGATTCCAATCGGTCGTGGGCAAAGGGAGTTGATTATTGGCGACCGACAGACTGGTAAAACAGCCGTTGCTATTGATACCATTATCAACCAAAAAGAATTTTACGATAAAGGCCAACCGGTATATTGTATTTATGTAGCTATTGGTCAAAAAGCATCTACCGTTGCAGGTATTGTGGCAGCACTAACAAAAGCTGGTGCTATGGATTATACAGTTGTTGTATCGGCTTCTGCATCTGATCCTGCTCCAATGCAATTTTACGCTCCTTTTACTGGAGCTGCAATTGGCGAGTACTTTAGAGATACAGGACGCCCAGCTTTGGTTATTTATGATGACTTATCTAAACAAGCAGTAGCGTATCGCGAGGTGTCTTTATTACTAAGAAGACCTCCGGGACGCGAAGCATATCCAGGTGATGTATTCTATCTTCACTCACGTTTATTAGAGCGTTCAGCTAAAGTAAATGATAGTGATGCTATAGCGAAACAGATGAACGACCTTCCTCCTTCATTGAAGGACAAGGTTAAAGGTGGAGGGTCTCTTACTGCCTTACCAATTATTGAAACACAGGCAGGTGACGTTTCCGCTTATATTCCAACCAACGTAATTTCAATTACAGATGGTCAGATTTTCCTTGAAACGGATTTGTTCAACTCAGGTATTCGCCCTGCAATTAACGTAGGTATTTCAGTATCTCGTGTGGGTGGTTCAGCTCAGGTTAAGTCAATGAAAAAGGTAGCCGGTACTCTTAAACTGGATCAAGCCCAGTTTAGGGAGCTTGAGGCCTTTGCCAAATTTGGTTCTGACCTTGATGCCGCAACTAAGCTTACTATTGATAGGGGTATGAAGAACCAGGAGATTTTGAAACAACCTCAGTACTCTCCTTTCAAAGTAGGAGAACAAGTGGCAATTATTTTTGCCTCTACAAAAGGTATGCTGGATAAGGTTCCTGTAGATAAAGCAAGAAAATTTGAAACAGAGTTTCTTTCAGAAATGAACAATAACCACAGTGATGTAATAGACGCACTGGGGCAGGGTAAGTTTGAAGATAGCTTAACTGATGTAATAAAAACGGTAGCTGAAAAAATAGCTAAAAATTACGTATAACATTGAGTGGGGCCTTTGAGCCCCACCCTAATCTGGTTAACGAATGGCAAACCTTAAAGAAGTAAAAAGTAGAATAAATTCTGTAAAATCTACACAGCAGATCACAAAAGCTATGAAAATGGTGGCTGCTGCAAAACTTCGCAAAGCACAAGACAACATACTTCAGATGCGTCCTTATGCTGAAAAGCTAAATGGAATTCTAAAAGGTGTATCCGCAAGCCTGGACACTGAAGATAATATTTTTAGTGAACAGCGACCTGTTGATAATGTTTTGATTGTGGCGATTTCTTCTGACAGAGGTTTATGCGGACCGTTTAACAGCAATGTTTTCAAAGCAACAAATGCAATTATTGCAGAAAAATATGCGGAGGAATTCAAGGAAGGAAGAGTTACTATTTTACCAATTGGTAAGAAATCTTTGGATTACTTCAGAAAACGTAAATACAACATTCACCCAGATTATTCGGAGCTTCTTTTAAATCTGAATTTCGATGAAGCAAAAAAAGCAGCTGAATTTATCATGAAAGCTTTTGAGGACAAAAAGTTTGATGTGGTAGAAGTTGTATACAATGAGTTTAAGAATGTTGCTACACAAATAATTTGTACAGAGCAGTTTCTGCCTATTAGCCAGGAGGAAGAGGAAGCAATTGATGCCCATGATTATATTTATCAGCCAAGTCAGAAAACTTTGGTTGAGCACCTGATTCCAACCTCTTTGAAAATACAGCTTTATAAGGCGTTACTGGAATCGTTTGCCTCTGAGCATGGTGCACGTATGACTGCAATGGATAAAGCAACGGAAAATGCCGGAGAGCTTCTGAAAGATCTCAAACTTACCTATAACCAGACACGCCAGGCAGCTATCACAAATGAAATTCTGGAGATTGTTGCAGGTGCTGAAGCATTGGGGTAGGAATGAATTTTTCTTAAAAACCTGAGCTTTTACAGTTTAAAGGTTCTTAACCTACATTTGCTTTACTTTGACAAAGCAATTCAGATTTTTTAATACTCTAAATTTTGATACCGCGCTGGGGGCTGTTGCCATTGCTTCGTTTGTAAGTTTTGTAAGCGGTCACCCTGTTGTATGGTCAAGTTATGTTGCCTTGCTATTAAGCGTATTGGCTATTTATAATTTTGACCATTTGATTGATGCTCTTATGCTAAAGGAAGATGCTCTTACCTTTAGGCATTCATTTTATCAGCGTCATTTCATAGCGCTTATTTATTGGCAACTATTTCTTGTAATTTCAGGTGCAGTTATGGTAATGTTTCTCCCTGCTCAGGTTTTGCTTGCTGGTATCGGAATGATTTTTCTCATGAGCATTTATTTCTGGCTTATTTTAAAAGCCTTAAAGAATAATCTAATATATCGTGAAATATTTGTTGCCCTGGGCTACACAATGGCTGTTTCAATTGTTCCCGTATTTTCAACCAGTATTTTTACCCCCAGGCTTTTTGGAGTAGTCACAATTATTTTCCTTATTGCTTTAAGCAATCTTTGGGTATTTGCGATCTATGAATTGGAAATTGATAATACCGAACATCGTCATTCAATTGCAAAATCAATTAGTAAAAGGGGATTCCGGAATTTAACAAGAGTTCTAATCTTTGTTACGGTGGCTTTAATTGGTGTTTTTTCATTTTATTTTTCTTTTTGGTTTGCGGGGGGGCTTTTATTGATTGTAGAACTTACCTATTTGGTACTTCTTGAAGGAAAGAACAAGCTAATTAAAAAGGAATATTATCGTTTAATTGGTGAGGGTATTTTAATCCTGCCAGGCTTGGCTGCTTTGATTAATGTTTGACTTTAACAAAATATACTGGTTCTATGATTTTCTTGCCCGGATGGTTTATGGCAATACCCTTGAAAAGGCTAAACACTCTCTTATTTTCACTATTCAACCAAATACCAGGGTTTTAATTGTAGGAGGAGGTACGGGCGCAACGTTAGAATACCTTAATACTCATTGCACGGGAATTCATGTAGACTATGTAGAACCTTCTTCAGGTATGTTGAAAAAGGCCACAAAAAGGAGTATAAATGATTTAGAAATAAGTTTTTATAATTTACCTATTGAACAATTCTCGGGTTTGGGTTATGATGCAGTTATCACAGAATTTTTCTTCGATATGTTTGAAGAACCACAATTGGAAAACAATTTACGACACATAAAGAAGATGCTTCATAAGGATGGTATTTGGTTGGATACAGATTTTCGGAAAACCTCAAATAGGTTTCATAAACTTCTCACCAAAATGATGATTGTTTTCTTTAGGGCAACGGTGGGAATGAAGATGAAACATCTCTTAGAAACGTTACCGGTCTTTTCAAGAAACGGGCTTAAATTAAAAGAGGAGGTAAGTTTTAAAAATGGGTTTGTTACAAGTCGGCTACTTTACTTCGCTTAATCTCTTTAGCGGATTGGAGCATTTTTAAATAAGTAGCTTTATGTTTTTGTTCCTTCTCAAACTTTGCTAATTCATTGTTTAATTCTTTAACAGTTTGCTTCTGTTTTTTGTGAAGGGCGTTTAATGCCATTTGATTTTGTGCCGAAATGCCTTGGGGAATTGGTCCCTTAAACCCAAACTGATTCAAGATCATACTGTAGGCTTTTTCTAGTCTGTAGAGAGGTAAAAGCAGGGGGTTAACAAATTCCATTTTTTTTGCTGAAAGAATGATGGAAGATGTAGCAGCAGTTAAAATGCGTTTATCATAAAGTGTTTTTGTATTGTACCATTCTCCAACAATCAATAATTTAGGGTCATACTCAAGTTCATAGGGCTCCTTAATTAACTTATCGGAACCAATCCTTATGGTTAAGGTATTACTCAATTTTTTTTCGGTCCCAAGCTTTAAATTGTACTGCTTGTAAACGTCATTCAACATTTCCCAATCATAGAGATAATTCCAGGTATCCAGGTCTAACTGGTAATCGTATTTATATTTTCCACTCTCACTCATTTTGTAAAGAGCATCAGCTGCCAGTACCGGAAGCTGGGGTTTGTCAATTACTTCAGGAAGATCGGCCCTAATTCTAAGTACCATACCATTAGGAGCATAGTTGTCTAAAAAGGTTTCGAGGGTAACCGACTGTAGGCCCAGGTACTTATCTATGTAGGTTAAATATCCTTTGCCATCTGTAATGTATACGCTTCCCAGGTGATCGTAAGCATTGGGCATATCTCTCCTGAAGCTTAAACAAAGTCCGTTTTCTTTAGCAAGATTAAAAGCAACAATATCCCCTGATTGAAAAAGGATATTTTTGGTTTCAATCGATGGGAATTCACTTTCGGAAGTGGGCATGGACCATGAAACAGAAACTGAATTTGACTGAACCAATGCAGATTCGAAAGCCAGCCTGCTTTCCACAAGTAACTGATATAACCTGTTGCCATCAGTTTTTGCAGAAGTGTTCCAGAACCTGCTTTGATATTTAAGCAGTTTTCGCCATCTGGAAATATCCAGTTCAAATTCATTGATCTTATTTGGTACCAATGAAGCAAGAGCCGATAATTTATTTATCTGGTAACTAATACTATCAAGAATGGGGCTATCCGGTTCCGTTAGTTCAAGCTCCATCTCGTCCAGATAATTGTTCAAATAAGTTCTGTGCAAATCGTAATAGTAGGATCTAGCAGCACTGTTTATGATTCTATACTTAACCAAATTTTGCGCATAAATACCCCACCAGGCTGAGGTAGCAGAATAGCCATCTGATTCCTTAATTGGGAAGGGTTCTTTAGGATCAGGAATTGCCATCAAACCATAAATAATGATAGCAATTGCTATTTTGTAAAATAGTTTCATCTACGCTTTGGCTGGATTGAAAGATACAAAATTGTTTTATCTGGAACAATCGAAAAACAGTAATACTAGGAGTTGAATGGCTAAACTATAAAAGGTTTATTTGTTTTATTTAATAAGCGTTGGTCTGCAAAGCCGGGAAAAGATCAACAATCCTTTGTTACATTTTTTAAATGATTAAAATCTTAGTATTATCGAGATAAATAAACTCTCTTGGCATTTAAGGTTTTTCATGAAAACAAAAGTTAGGACAACAAATTCTATTGGGGCCGACATTTTTTTTAATCAACCAACTAGTGTTATTGCATTTGATCCTGACTTAAAGGTAATTACCTGCAATAAGTCTTTTGGAGTAAGAGCAGGGGTAAACCCGTTGGAAACAGAAGGGCTGAATGTCCTTTCTTTTATTGGAAATGAACCACAGGTAAAGGAGCTTGTTGACAAGGCACTTGGAGGGAAAATATGCTCCGGCCTGATTTGGGTAAATGGCAAAAGGGTAGAAGCTGATTTTGGCCCACTGATAGCTGAAGAAGGTTTAATTGGAGTAAGCGTGACACTAGGTCAGGAGGTTACGGGCAGTCATAAGCTAAATTATTTGTCTAAAAGTGGATTTAAATCTGTAATAGAACAAGCTCCGGTAACCATCATGATATTTAAAAGTGATGGTTCTGTTTTTTATACCAATCAGCATTACAAAGAACTATGGGGATTAACGGAAAGAGAACTTTACCTTATTCATGAGTATTATAACATTTTTGAAGATCCTCAATTAACCAATCAGTCAATAGGCTCTTACATAAAAAAAGCTTTCGAAGGCAATAATGTGGAACTTCCTGTAATACAGTATAAAATGGATTACTCCGGCCTGGGAAGAAAGAATGCCCTCTCTAAAGAAAATTGGCTAATGGGGTATTTCTACTCTTTGCAACACCCTGAGTTTGATGATGGACTTACTGCCTTGATCTTTGTTGATATAACAAGAGAAATAGATGCCGAGAGGGCGTTTAAAAAGAGCCAGGAGAGATTGGAAATGGCTCTGGAAGGAGGAGAACTTGGCACCTGGGACTGGGATTTGGAGAGTGATGCGATTGTTTATAATTCTCAGTGGGCAAAAATGCTTGGATACGACCTCGATGAAATGGATGTGCTTTCATGGGAAAAACTGGTACACCCTGATGATGTTTCCTGGGTTAAAGAGCGACTGAATAACCACATAGCCGGGTATAGCAATTCTTATGAAGCAGAATATAGAATTCAAAATAAGCTCGGAGAGTGGAAGTGGGTTTTGGATAGGGGTAAAGTTGTTGAATTTACTGACGAAGGCACAGCTAAACGGTTTTCAGGCACGCACCTGGATATTACCAATCAAAAAGAAATAGAATTACAAACCTTAAAAGCTGAACAATTGCTCAGTCAGTTGTTTGAGAATGCACCAATGGGCATTGTTATGCTTGGTTTTGATGATGAAATTCTTAAAGTGAACAAGGGGTTTGAAAAGATTTTTGGGTACGGTCAGGAAGAGATACTAGGTAAGTATATAAATGATGTGATTGTACCACCTGAGCGTATGAAGGAAGGACAAAAGTTGAGCAAGGATTCTGCAAAGGGGAAAATCGTTTATTTTGAGACGGAACGTTTAAATAAAAATAGAGAGCCTGTAGCTGTAATGATTTATACACTGCCTGTAATGTACAATGGGCAGCGTTTGGGTGTATACGGTATTTATGTAGACATTAGAAAGAGGATGAAGGTGGAGGAAGAATTAAAAGTACGAAACCTTGAACTCGATAACTTTGTGTACAAAGTATCACACGATTTACGAGCACCCCTTGCCTCAATACTCGGCTTGATCAACCTTATTAAGCTTGAAGGTGGTATGGACCAAAATTTGGACTATTTGGATCTAATGGAAAATCAGGTACATAAACTTGATCATTTTATCCATGATGTGTTGAGCCACTCCAAGAATTTGAAAATGTCTGTGATAACATCTACAATTGATTTTGAGGATATTATTACAAAGTGTATTACAGATTTGAGCTACCTTCAAAATTCAGAAAGAGTGAAGAAGACAATTTCTGTCGAGCTCTCAGATTTTAAAAGCGATAAGTGGAGAATTAACGAAATATTCCGAAATCTGATCGCAAATACGATTAAGTATCAGGACCTTAACAAAAAGGAAAGCTTTATGGACATAATCATTAGAGCCAATAAAGAGGAATGCCTGATAACGATAAAAGACAATGGAATTGGTATAAAAAAGGAAAGCCTGCCGCATATTTTTGAAATGTTCTATCGTGCAACAGTTAGTTCCAATGGGTCTGGAATAGGTTTATACATTGTAAAAAATGCCATTGATAAGTTGAATGGAAAGATTGAGATTGAAAGCAATTTTGGGGAAGGAACAACCTTTAACATTTGGCTTCCTGCACTTGAAGCATAAATATTCTTTGAATTTGTACCTGTAAGTCTTTTTCTTTGTTGGCAACTGCAATGCT
This sequence comes from Cyclobacteriaceae bacterium, assembly GCA_020436165.1. Taxonomy (GTDB): domain Bacteria; phylum Bacteroidota; class Bacteroidia; order Cytophagales; family Cyclobacteriaceae; genus JAKISE01. Next base: position 130,042 of record JAGQYI010000010.1, read on the forward strand.
ATGCCACAAAAGGGTAAGTACAATTTTCTTTTCCGCAATTTACTTAAAGGCCTTGGGTGGCTTTTAGCACTTATCCTTCTTTTCATATACGCAAAGAATAATCTTGATATAAGCTCGAATGAAGCTTTACTCCATTATGGAAACCGACCACTAATGGTGTTTGGAATTTATGTAATATCAGAGGTGGTAATGGGCATAATTCCACCGGAGTTTTTTATGATATGGTCCTTAGAGTTGGCGCAATATCGAAATTATGTGGTAGATGTTACTTTATTGGCGGTTATATCTTATGCGGCTGGTACATTGACCTATTTTTTTGGAAGGTACTTCAACAGCACTGTTATTTACAGGTATTTACGAAAGAAATACCTCCGGAGATATGAAAGGCTCTTCAATGAATATGGGGGTTTTTTGTTGTTTGTGGCTGCTATAACTCCTGTGCCGTACTCCGCCATTTGTATGCTTGTGGGCTCGGTTAGGTATCCTATGCGAAAATTCTTTTTAATAACCCTTTCCAGGCTTTTAAGGTTTGCCGTTTATGGGTATCTCGTTTGGCAGGCAAGTTTATTCTAGCAAATCCCTATAAACTTTGGCAATAGCTTTTGCTGCATAATCAATTTCTTCAGTAGTGTTCATTTTACTGAACGAAATTCTTATGTTGTTGAAATTATTCTCAGATTGTCCCATGGCTCTTAGTACGTGCGAGCCTTCAGAGGCTCCACTTGAACATGCGCTTCCTTCTGAAACGGCAATTTTCATGAGGTCCAGATTAAAAAGAAGAGTATTGTCATATGGCCCTGGTAATTGCACATTCAAAATATTGTACATACAACCGTCTGATTGCCCGGATAAACCATTGTATTGAACAGATGGAATCTGGCTATTCAATTGTTCAATCATTCTATTCTTAAGGCCTGCAATAAGCGCTTTCTGGTCATCCATCGTGTTACGCGCTACTTCAAACGCTTTGGCCATGCCAATAATTCCAAGGATGTTTTCAGTGCCACCACGTAAGCCTCTTTCCTGTGCCCCACCATGAAAGTAAGGTCGGAGCTTACCGGCCTTGTTCTTAATGTATAAAAATCCACTACCCTTGGGACCGTGAATTTTGTGTGCAGATGCTGAAGCAAAATCGATGGGTAATGCATTCAAGCTTATGGGATAATGACCCAATGTTTGAACCATATCGGTATGAAACAAAGCATTATTAGAGAGGCATAAGTCTCCCACCTTTTTAAGGTCTAAAAGGTTGCCGATTTCGTTGTTGCCGTGCATTAGGGAAACAAGTGTTTTTTTACCGGCCTTGAGCCCCTTCTCAAGCTCTTCTAAATCACAATTGCCCTTTTCATCCACACTTAAATAATGGATTTTTACTTTCGTATTTTTTGAGATCCATTCTAAGGAGTCCAAAACTGAATGATGCTCAATCGGGGAAGAAATAATTCGATTGAGTTCACCAGCTAAACTCAATGATTTAAGTATAAAATTATTAGCTTCTGTTCCTCCTGAGGTAAAGATTATCTCTTTTTCTGCGGCCCCAACTATTGAGGCTATTTTTTTTCTGGCTTTTTCGAGTTCAACCCGTGTTTCTCTACCCTTAAAGTGAGTGGAGGAGGGATTCCCATAGAAACGCTCCATAAAGCCACTCATTTCAGAAATCACTTCCGGATCCAGTGGGGTTGTGGCAGCGTTATCTAAATAGACATCCATATTATGTCTGAATTAGTTCATGGATATCTTGTATAAGCTTATTCGCAAGGTTGTCAGCAGTGGTTTCAGATTCTGCTTCTGCATAGATTCTGATAATAGGTTCCGTATTCGATTTTCTCAAATGCACCCATTCTTTTTCGAACTCAATTTTTACCCCATCAATTGTATTTACAGGGTTCGATTTATACTTATTTTCAATTTCACTAAGAATTTTATCTACATCAACTGTAGGTTGAAGCTCAATCTTATTCTTTGAAATGTGATACACCGGATAGCTTGCTTTTAATTGAGCGCAACTTTTCCCTTTCTTGGCAAGGTGGGTAAGAAATAATGCAATTCCAACCAGCGCATCTCTACCATAGTGCAATTCAGGGTATATAACGCCTCCATTACCCTCTCCACCAATAACAGCGTTACTGGATTTCATTTGTTCAACAACGTTAACTTCACCAACAGCTGAAGCAAAGTATTGGCCCCCATGTTTTTCGGTTACATCTCTAAGTGCACGGGTTGACGAAAGGTTAGAAACAGTATTTCCGGGAGTATTACTAAGTATATAATCCGCAATAGAAACAAGTGTGTATTCTTCGCCAAACATTGAACCATCTTCAGAAATGAATGCTAGTCTGTCCACATCAGGATCTACAACAATACCCAGATCGCACCTATTCTTCTCAACTTCATAACTTATGGTGGTAAGGTTTTCGGGAAGTGGCTCCGGATTGTGGGGAAAATTCCCATTGGTTTCACAGAATAGCTCTAGTATATTTTCAACGCCCAGCGCCTTGAGAAGTTTTGGAACGGCTATTCCGCCTGATGAATTAACAGCATCAACTGCAATATGGAAATTACGCTCTTTTATTGCTTTTATATCAACAAGAGGCAGCTTCAATATCTTTTCAATATGGTAATCGAGATAACTATCCAAATGAGTGATTTTGCCCAGCTTGTGCACTTTAGCAAACTCAACTGATTCCGATTCTGCGATTTCGAGTATTTCAGCGCCATCATTTCCAGATACGAACTCTCCTTTTGCATTCAATAATTTTAAAGCGTTCCACTCTACCGGATTGTGGCTGGCTGTAATAATAATACCACCACAAGCATTTTCATTGGGTACTGCTATCTCAACTGTGGGGGTTGTAGACAGGCCTATATCAATAATATCGATACCCATTCCTATTAACGTGGAACTAACAAGATTACTGACCATTTCACCCGATGGTCGGGCATCTCTTCCAATTACAATTTTCCTGGAATCGTGGTGTTGAGTTGCCCATTTGCCAAATGCAGATGCAAATTTGACAATATCGATGGGTGTAAGGTTGTTTCCGGCAGGCCCTCCGATTGTGCCTCTTATTCCGGAGATGGATTTAATTAAAGTCACGCTGTTATTTGCAATTATTTACAAAGATAGTGATATAAAATTATGAGATTACTATTTAAAAAGGTAGAAGCGCTAGGAACGAAAAGTAGATACTACATTATGCACAATATTTTCCTCTTTTTGGCACTGGCTGTTACCATCTTCATCAAAAGTACGTCCGCAATAACCACACGGGGCGCCTGGCTCTTTGGCCAGGTATGGGTTCTGAGATGCACACGTTCCTTTAAACTTGCCATCCTTTTTCAATAAAACTCTAACAGACATCAAAAGAAAAAATATGCCTATAAAACCGATTACAATTAACGTGGTCATAATTTGAATATCTTTGCACAAAGATAAACAGTTGCCCATTGAATTGTTCAATTAAAGTAGCATAAATATGAGCGAAAGCAGAGTTCCGGAAGACCCGCATAGAAGAGAAAAACTACAGGCTTTTGATAGGTTATTAACCATCATGGATGAATTAAGGGCCCTGTGTCCCTGGGATAAAAAGCAAACGTTAGAAACTCTGCGTTGCCTAACATTAGAAGAAGTATATGAGCTATCCGATGCTATTTTAGAGCACAACATGATGGAAATAAAGAAGGAGCTGGGAGATCTGATGTTGCACTTGGTATTTTATTCAAAAATCGCCTCAGAAACCAATAGCTTTGATATAGCGGATGTACTTACTTCTATTTCGGAAAAATTAGTACATCGTCACCCGCACATTTATGGCGATGTAAACGTGAAAGATGAAAGGGAGGTGAGTGAGAACTGGGAGAAAATTAAGTTGAAGGAGAAAGGCAATAGGTCTGTTTTGGGTGGAGTTCCAAAATCATTACCGGCAATGGTAAAGGCAATGCGCATTCAGGAGAAGGCCAGAGGTGTGGGTTTTGATTGGGAAGAAAAGGAGCAGGTATGGGAAAAGGTAGAGGAGGAAATGAATGAATTCAAGGCAGAGTTCAATATTGAGGACAACAAACCCATAGATGTAGATGCAGCAGAACATGAGTTTGGAGATTTATTATTCTCCCTTATCAATTACGCCCGATTTGTAGGCATAAACCCTGAAGACGCTTTGGAGAGAACCAATAAGAAGTTTATTAAACGGTTTATGTATCTGGAAGAAAAAGTTAATAAGCAGGGGAAATCGCTTGCCGATATGAGCCTTGAAGAAATGGATGTTTATTGGGAGCAGGCAAAGGCAAAAAAATAAGGCTTTCAATTACTGAAAGCCCTATTTTTCACCATTCAAAATATGTTAACCTACCGCAGGAGATGGCACCGATTGTCCATCATGGATAACGGTATGTCCAATTCTATGGTTTGTTTGAGCTCTGTGATCACAGAAGCCGCATTCGTAATATTTTATTAATTCACCATCCTCAGTTTCGGTTGGTTTGCGAACAATTTCTTCTTTAACCACCTTGAATGTTTGATATCCGCATTCGGGGCATTCCTGTGCATGAAGATGACCTGAGTATTTTTCAATTTTTGTAAATCCGGTTTCCTCGTCTAACCACACATCGTAATCTATACTAAATACATCTTCCTCAGCCTGCATACCTTCATCCAAATAAACATCCTCTTCCTCTTCGCTCATAAGTTTCATTGGTTTGCCGGTTTTAGGAGAAATTCTCGGCTTATATCTCAACTTTTTTAACCTTTTTTCAAGATTAAAAGGGTAATAAAACTTAAGCATGTTGTTAACCACAACCCCAACAAGAAAGCCAACAACAAGAGTAACAAAACCCCTTATGATGAACCAGAAAATTCCTATTTCTGAGATAAAAGAGTTAGCTAACACACCTATACCAATTAGCATAAGTATAGTACCAGTCCAAAGTGCAGAGATTTCATTCTGACTAATAAAATCATAACGCATCTTGAAGTCTTTGATCGTAACTAACTTAAGATAATGATATAACACTCTGACAACCGCAAGAAGAATAAATGCAAAAGCTATATTTCTTCCCCATGTATTCCAGGTATCGATAAATTGTAAGGGAGCCTCTTCCATTTTATATTAGGTTTTCGGTTATAGGTTTCGTTATATTACTTAATACATAGAAATACACGCATTTAAGCAATAGAATACAATATAAACTATTTTTTTAATCAATATCAACGATTCTTAAATAGTTTATTCTTTCAAAAACTTGTCAATTGCTCCAATTACGGTATTAGAATTTTCATACATTCCCATATGAGCAACATTTTCAAGAATATAGCAGTGCTTCTTATTATTAATCAAAGCAATTTGCTTTTTACTCATTTCCACAGGAACAGAATTATCGCACTCTCCTGCAATAAAAAGGGGAGATTCTTCATTAGTCAGCACATCGATCGAATTTCTTCTATCTCTCATAGCTGTGGCGTACGCTTGAATAGTTGTTCCTGCCAGGCCGTCAGACATATGAACAACCTTTTCAATCTCGTTACTTAGCCTTGACTTATTTGTTTCGCAAAATAGCGTATAGGCAAATGTTGATAAGAACCGGCTCGAAGGATTTTCATTAAGGAAGTCTATTAGTTTATTCCTTCCTTCCTTTTTTTCCGGGGTATCCTCAAATGCAGTAGAGTGAACTAAACCAATTTTCTTTACGAATTCAGGGTAATTTCGTTTAAAGGCTAATGTAATATACCCTCCCAATGAGTGTCCAATACAAATACAACTGCTCACAGAATCCTTCTTAAGTGATTCATAGAGATATGTGGATATATCATCCAATGAAAACTCATTAAAGAGCAAATTGGAGTTTCCGAAACCCGGAAGATCTGGGGTAATAATTCGACCTTTATATGTTAGGTGAGGAACAACATGTTCCCATAAGGAGCTATTTTCACAAAACCCGTGTAATAAAATCAGAGCAGGCTTGTCGGAAATACCCATATTATTATACAGTTTCTTTCTCGCCTATGAAAAGCATTTTTTTGGCTGTATCTACTATTCCTTGCTGATCAAATCCACATTGGTGCTGAAGCTCGTGCTGTGTGCCATGCTCAATAACCAGGTCAGGAATACCCAGGCGTTTAACTTGGGCCTTATAACTGTGTTCGGCCATGAATTCAACTACAGCGCTTCCAAAACCTCCAACAATGGTGCCGTCTTCAATAGTTATAATGTTTTTAAAATTGGCAAAAACAGTATGCAATAACTTCTCGTCAAGCGGTTTTACAAACCTCATATTAAAAACGGCAGCTGAAATACCGGCTTCGGCCAGTTCCTTTGATGCTTCAACTGCAAAATTACCAACATGACCAATGGTAAGTACGGCAATGTCTTTCCCTTCAACCAACAGTTCACCTTTACCAATTTCCATTGCTTTCATAGGTGTTCTCCAATCGGGCATAACGCCTTCGCCTCTGGGATAACGAATGGTAAATGCACTTTTCTCTCTGGACAATTGGGCCGTAAACATCATGTCCCTTAATTCAGCTTCATTTAAAGGAGCAGCAATTATCATATTTGGTATGCACCTCATATAGGCAAGATCGTATGCTCCATGGTGGGTTGGCCCGTCTGCACCTGCAAAGCCAGCCCTGTCGAGACAAAAGTTAACAGGTAGATTTTGTATAGCTACATCATGAATTACCTGATCAAAGGCGCGTTGCATGAAAGTGCTATAAATGTTGCAAAAAGGAATGAGTCCTTGCGTAGCAAGACCTGCAGAAAAAGTAACCGCATGTTGCTCGGCAATTCCCACATCAAAAGCTCTTTCAGGCATTGCTTCCATCATAATGTTCATAGAAGAGCCTGACGGCATTGCAGGGGTAACGCCAACAATTTTCTCATTGGATTTAGCCAGCTCAACCAATGTATGGCCAAACACATCCTGGTACTTAGGTGGCTTAGGTTCAGTGCTTACCTTCTTATGAATGGCACCCGTTACTTTGTCGAATGAACCGGTTGCATGCCACTTGGTTTGTTCTTTTTCAGCCGGTTCAAAGCCCTTTCCTTTTGTAGTTATGCAATGCAAAAGCTTAGGGCCTTTGATGTTCTTCATGTCGTTGAGAATAGACACAAGATGGTCCACATCATGCCCATCGACAGGTCCGAAATACCGAAGATTCAGAGATTCGAAAAGATTACTTTGCCTTAATAAAAAAGATTTAACGCTGTTTTCAAATTTTGAAGCCAATTCCTGGGCATTGGGGCCACCAAGTTTATTGAGTTTTCCCAGTATTTTCCAGGCTTCGTCTTTTAGCTTGTTATAGGTTTGGCTTGTGGTAATATCTGTAAGGTAATCCTTTAATGCGCCAACATTCGGGTCAATCGACATGTTGTTATCATTAAGAATGATCAGGAGATTTGAGTCGGCAACACCGGCATGGTTCATGGCTTCAAAAGCAAGCCCTCCAGTCATAGCACCATCACCAATAACTGCTATATGTTGTCTATCCGTTTCATCTTTAATGGCTGAGGCAACGGCCATTCCCAAAGCGGCCGAAATGGAGGTTGAGGAGTGCCCAACTCCAAAGGCATCGTATTCGCTTTCGCTCCTTTTGGGAAACCCGGAAATGCCCTTATAAACACGATTGGTATAAAATTGCTCTCTCCTTCCGGTTAAAATTTTATGCCCGTAGGCCTGATGTCCAACATCCCAAACGAGTTGGTCATCAGGTGTATTAAAAACATAATGTAAAGCAACAGTTAATTCTACAACCCCAAGACTTGAAGCAAAATGCCCACCATACACAGAAACACTATCTATAATATAGTTTCTGAGCTCATCCGAGAGCTGCGTGAGTTGAGAACGATCTAACTTCTTTAAATCTTCCGGAGTGTTAATATTTTCCAGCAATTTGCCTGGTTTAATTTCCATAGCTGTTACTATTAATTACACTAAAAGTAGCTAATACGGTAAATTTTTAAAACCGAATGGACAAATGTACACTTTTTAGCAATAGGTTGAGTTTTTTGTGCTGGAATTAAGCATGTTAAGAATTCTAAAATACCTATATCTTTGAGGTTCATTTCGGTAAATAACTCCAAAATATTGAGCTTCGAAATAAAACTACCACTGTTTGAAGGGCCATTTGATTTGCTCCTGTTCTTTATAGAAAGAGACGAGCTGGATATTTATGATATCCCAATATCTAAAATCACGCAGGATTTTCTGGCATACATGGATGAGCTGGAGAAGTTCAATATTGAGGTAGCAAGCGAGTTTATTTTGGTAGCTGCAACATTAATGCGCATAAAGGCAAAAATGCTATTGCCCAGACCGCAGATTGATGAAGAAGGTAATGAGATTGATCCTCGGGAGGAGCTTGTGAAACACTTGCTGGAATACAAAAAATACAAGTCGGTGATTCAGGAGTTGTCGGAGTTGGAAGGGATGCGTCTTGAGCGTGAAAAGAGAGGGAATGTATTGAAGGAAATCCGAAAATTGGCAGAAAGCACCAATGTTGAATCAGAATTGCAGGATGTTGATCTGTACAAATTGCTAAAGGTATTTGAACGTGTTGTGGTTCGGTTTGAGGAACAAAAGAACAAACCAACCCATACCGTTGTTCCGTTCCCTTACACAATTGAGGAAAAGAAAAAATCCATCCTTAGCAAACTTGTCGACCGAAAAAAGATGTCGTTTGAAGACATGATTGTGGAAGAGAACAATCGTATTGCTGCAATATTTAACTTTCTGGCAATTCTTGAATTGCTTCAACTTCAATTAATAGGAATCACAATTGGGGAAGGCTACAACAACTTTTGGATCCAAAAAAGAGAGCCTGAAAAGGAAAAAGCATAATTACCTCCCAAACATCGAATGGGAGGTAATGTAAAAGGATTTAGAATTTTTCAGTTTCTGAAAAGAAGAAACTGCCTTCAATTACAGCATTCTCGTCAGAGTCAGAACCATGAATGGCATTTGCTTCAATAGATTTAGCAAACAACTTACGGATAGTTCCTTCGGCAGCCTCTTTAGGGTTGGTGGCACCAATTAGCTTTCTAAAATCTTCAACTGCATTTTCTTTCACAAGAATCATAGGTACAATTGCTCCCGATGACATGTAGTTGCATAGGTCATTATAGAAAGGCCTTTCTTTGTGCACAGCGTAAAACTGTCCGGCTCTTTCTTTTGAAAGCCTGGTCAGCTTCATAGCTCTGATAGTAAAGCCAGCCTCTTCGATCATTTTGGTAATAGCCCCAATATTTCCTGCTTCTACAGCATCGGGCTTTATCATGGTAAATGTTAAATTGTTTGCCATTTTAAAAAGTTATTTGAATCTGGCCGCAAAAATAGGGCATAAAAATGGTAACCTTATTTATATCATCTACTATTTCAAAAGTTTGTGAACAATAAACCAAAACAAAAAGCACTATGGATTTTATCTTTGCATTTAGTTAAAAACGTGCAAACTTTGCAGGCTCACTAAAGAAGCTCCGTTAAGTAAGGCTTCTACGCGTATGCAGAACATTGATGCTTTTAAGCAACTTCTTAGCTCACCTAAAAAAATTGTACTTACGGTACATTTAAACCCTGATGCAGATGCTTTAGGATCAGCTCTTGGTTTTGCAGGTGTATTATCAAAAAAGAATCATCAGGTATCAGTTGTTTCCCCCAATGCATATCCGGATTTTCTGAAATGGATGAAGGGTAATGAAGAGGTTAAGATTTTTGATAAGGAAAAGGAAGTGTGTGAAAAGCTTTTGCAGGAAGCAGAAATTATTTTCAGCATTGACTACTCCTCATTGAAAAGAGTGGGAGATATACAACCTCTCATAGAGAAATCAGAAGCCACTAAGGTGATCATAGACCATCATATTGAGCCGGAGGAGTATGCCGACTTTATGAAATGGAGCACTAAAGCTGGTGCAACAGCGGAGTTGGTTTTTGATCTTCTGGGCGAAATGGGTTGGGATAATATGCTTGACCAGGACATGGGCGAATGTCTGTATGCTGGAATAATGACGGATACCGGAGGTTTTAAGCATCCAAATACTACTCAACATATTCATGAAATTGTTGCCAAATTAATTGGTATTGGTGTGGATGCATCCAGAGTATCTAAATGGGTGTACGATAGTAATTCTGTTAACAGAATAAAGCTTTTAGGCTTTGCTCTAAGCAAGCGTCTTAATGTGCTTTCAGAATATAAAGTTGCCTATATATACCTTTCCAAAAAGGACCTGGCAAACCATAACGCTCAAAAAGGAGATACGGAAGGACTTGTTAATTATGCTCTTTCAATCAAAGGCATTGTAATGGCAGCACTTTTTACCGAAAAAGAAGATATGGTTAAGATGTCATTTCGGTCGATTGGTTCGTTCTCTGTAAACGATTTCGCAAGAAAAAATTTTGATGGTGGGGGACATATGAATGCGGCTGGTGGAATATGTAAAGAAATGAGCTTAAAAGAAGTTGTTAAAAAGTTTGAACAATTATTACCTCAATATAAAACTGAACTAAACAAAGCATTATGAATATAGTAAAGCAAATGGTGTTTATACTAGCCGTATCGGCTACGGTATTAACTGCGTGTGGCCAAAAGGATTTTGTTACAACAGAAAGTGGGCTGGAATACAAAAAGGTTGTAAATGGAAGTGGAGAGAAACCAAAGGATGGTGATTTCGTGCTTATCAATATTGCTTATTTTGACCCTAATGGCAACAAAATGTACTCAAGTGTGGATAATGGGGCCCCATTACCTTTAAATTACGTTGATTCTATGTTTATCAACAATGGTAGTCTTGAAGAAGGATTTAAACTATGTGGTAAAGGAGACAGCTTGGTTTTTAAAATAAATGCTAAGACATTGTTTGAAAAATCTTTGAGAAGATCATTGCCCGATTCGATAGATGCAGACAGTAAAATAACGGTAGATCTTGGTGTTGCCAATGTTATGACTTCTGATGAATTCAAGACTTACCGAATGGAAGAGATGAAGAAGGCACAGGAGCGAGCTATGCAAGCTGCTGAAAAACAACTTGCAGATGATATAAAAACAATTGATGATTACCTTAAAGAAAACGGGATTGAAGCTGACACTACAGCTGAAGGGTTACGATATGTGATTACTGAAGAAGGGACTGGAGATAAACCGGAAAAAGGCCAAACAGTTGTAGTTAACTATACAGGTAAGCTATTGGATGGCACTATGTTCGATTCGAGTATTGAAGAAGATGCAAAAGAAGGAGGTGTTTACCGCGAGCAACGTGATTATAGCAAACCATTTGAGTTTCCAATTGGTCAGGGTCGTGTAATTAAAGGCTGGGATTTAGGTATTGCATTGCTAAACAAGGGTTCTAAAGCTACTTTATATATTCCATCTACTCTTGGGTATGGCCCCAGAGGCTCAGGTGGTGTAATTAAGCCCAACAGCATTTTAGTGTTTGATGTTGAATTAGTTGATATAAAATAGCATGAGAGCTTTTGTTGTCCTTTTGCTGGCCATTGTTTTTTTCGGGTTTTCCTGTAAGAAAAATACAGAAGATACCGGTCTTGATTTTAATGAACAACTAGCGCTGGATTCGGCTGCAATTGCAGATTACTTAACTGCCAATAACATAACGGATGTGATGACCGATCAAACGGGCTACCTGATGTATGTGGTGCATGAAGAAGGTGATGGGGTAGTTCCACTGGTAACTGATTCAGTTGTAGTAAGCTATGTGGGTAGATTATTGGCCACTGAGGAGGAGTTTGATTCGGGGGATCATTCAGAGTTTAAGGTAAATGGATTAATAACCGGATGGCAAATAATGCTTGGTTTAATGCATGAAGGAGACTCGGTTACAATATATGTACCTTCTGGTTTTGCCTATGGCAAAACCGGATCTGGCGATAAAATACCGGCCAATGCCAACTTAATTTTTGGAATGAAATTGCACAAAGTTTTCCAGTAGTATGAAGCTTTGTTTCGCAACCAATAATGCCCATAAATTGCGAGAATTAAGGCAATTGGTAGCGCCAGAAATTGAGCTTTTAAGTTTGGAGGACATAGGATGCAGTGATGAAATTCCTGAAACAGGAAATACCCTTCAGGAAAATGCGCTTCAAAAAGCTGAGTTCATAAAACAAAAATATGGTATCAGTTGCTTTGCAGATGATACAGGCTTAGAGGTTGCTTATTTAAATGGCGCACCCGGTGTATACAGTGCGCGCTATGCAGGAGAGCCCTCAGATTCAATTAAGAATGTAGAACTTCTTCTTACAAATCTTGAGGGCGCCCCCGATAGGTCAGCTCAATTCAGAACAGTAATAGCTTTGCTAATAGATAATGCACCTCCGGTGTATTTTGAAGGTACAGTTAAAGGTGAAATAACTCAAAATCCCAGAGGTGAAAGCGGATTTGGATACGACCCCGTTTTTATTCCTAATGGCTTTCGTCATACTTTTGCAGAGATGACACCTCAACAAAAGAATAAGATAAGTCACAGGGCAATTGCTGTTGAAAAATTGGTTCATTTTTTATCAAACCTAACCTAATAAAAAAACAGTGGACAAAAGACCATTTATAATAGGCATTACAGGAGGAAGTGGTTCGGGAAAGACCCGTTTTTTAAACGGTTTATTGAGTAAGTTCTCAAAAGAAGAAGTATGTCTTATCTCTCAGGACAATTACTACAAACCCCGGGATATGCAACCGGTAGATATAAAAGGGGTTAAAAATTTTGATCTGCCTGAGTCCATTGACTTTGAAGAGTATAAGAAAGATATTTTGTCGTTAAAAAATGGGGAAGCAGTTACAAGGAAGGAATACACCTTTAACAATCCTTCTGCCAACTCTAAAACTATTACTTTAACCCCTGCCCCGGTAATTGTAGTGGAAGGTATTTTTGTGCTGTATTACAGGCCCATTGCCCAAATGCTGGACATGAAACTGTACATTGATGCAAAAGATTACATCAAACTTATAAGAAGGATTGTGCGTGACGACAAAGAGCGAGGATATGATTTGGATGATGTGCTTTACAGGTACGAGCATCATGTAATGCCCACCTACGAAAAACATATCAAACCTTTTAAGTCTGAGGCAGATATAATTATTCCCAATCACAAATCTTTCAATAGCGCATTGGACGTAATTGTAACCTACGTACGCTCTAAAATGGTGTAAATAGTTTGCTGGTAATGAATGGATTGGATAAGTTTGCGGCCCGTTAATATGCAAAGGAAAAAGACATACAGGCAGTCAACCACTTTTTTGTTGGTTATTCTATTGGGAATGGTGGTATTGGTTTACCACACAGCTCAAACGTATGTTTCTGTTAAGCAGGTGGCAGAAGTTAATACCACCGATGGTAAGGCAAATGAAAAAACACCGGATTCACAAAAGCAGGTTTCTGCTTCACCGGATGTTATTCTATCCGTTTCGTCCATTCATCTTGACCAGGAGTTTTATCAAATAAAGGAGATTGTTTTTGGTGTGGAGGAAGACTCTGAGGATGTTCCTCATACAACAGAGAATTTTACCTCCTATTTCAGAACCTTGTTTCGACAGGTTATTTCGCCCAACGCACCCTAAGAGTTTTTTATTCAGAACCAAAGCCTCTTGTCCAATCCGGGCAAAACTAATTTTCCATTTAATCAACTTTAATAACTAATAATATCATGAGAAATAAAGGTGCAGTAGTAGTGTTAACGATTATCATTACTGCATTATGTCTGTATTATTTATCCTTCACTTTTGTGTCAAGGAAAATACAAAAAGAAGCGGTGGCACAGGCCACAGATGCATCAGGAGTAGTAGACTTAGGTAAAAAGCAAGCGTATCTCGATTCTATCTGGAACGAGCCTATATACAACTTGTTTGGGATAGACTACACGTACAAGGAAATAAAGGATACGGAGCTTAACCTTGGCCTTGACCTTCAGGGTGGTATGCACGTAGTTTTGGAAGTATCTCCTGTTGAAATACTAAAAGGCTTGAGTGGCAATAACGAAGATCCCGATTTTCAGGCCGCTATAAAAGCTGCAATTCAAAAGCAGAAAACAAGCCAGGAGCCTTTCAGTGAACTTTTCTACGAATCGTATAAAGAAATAAAACCCGATGGCAGACTAAGTACCATTTTTGCAAATGCTGCAAACCGTGGTAAAATCTCTTTTGAGTCTTCCGACCAGGAGATTATGCGGGTTATCAATTCGGAAATTGAGGATGCCATGGAGCGTTCATTCAATATTCTGAGAACTCGTATCGACCGGTTTGGTACATCACAACCAAATATTCAGCGCTTGCAGGGTACCGGACGTATACAGGTGGAAATACCTGGTGCTGAAAACCCTGAAAGGGTTCGTAAGTTGCTTCAAGGTGCAGCCAAACTGGAATTTTACGAAGTAGCCACACCTGCGGAATCCGGTAATTTTTTGCAGGCGATCAATTCGTATTTGGTTGCAGAGCAAAAGGTAAAAGGAGACCAACCAGACCTGGGTGAAGACAGCACTTCTGCTTCTCAGGAAAAAAGCTTACAAGGTTTGTTAGGAGCCGAAAGTAAAGACAGTGCTTCAACAGAAGAAATAGATAGCGCTAAAGCTGCCTCTCAAATGGATTCTCTTTACAATACCAAAGTATCTCCGTTTTTTAGCCTTATTGTTGGGCAAGGTGGCTTGGTTTATAATGTAAAGGATACTTCCAAGATCAATAGAATTTTGAAGCAACCTGAAATCGAAAAGCTTATACCAAGAGGGTTTAAGTTTGCGTGGGATGCGAAACCTCAAAGTTATCCGGGAATTGAGAACGAAGAGCCTCGACTAGAATTATATGTTTTAAAAACCGCTCGAGGTGGCAAAGCCGCTTTGGAAGGCGATGTAATAACAGACGCACGCCAAACACTCGATCAGGCTACACGCCCAGCAGTTTCTATGCAGATGAATGCTATTGGTGCCAAAAAGTGGAAAAAGCTTACGGCTGATAATATCAATGAGCGCATTGCAATAGTTTTGGATGGCTATGTATATTCTGCACCCAATGTGAAAGGCGAGATACCTAATGGTAACTCTGAGATTGCAGGTAACTTTACAGTTGAGGAGGCAAAAGACCTTGCCAATGTTTTGAAAGCTGGTACGTTGCCGGCTCCAACCCGAATCGTTCAGGAAGCTATTGTTGGGCCAACACTTGGTAAAGAAGCACAAAAGCAAGGTATTATTTCAATAGCAGCAGGTTTAATTATAGTAGTGTTGTTCATGGTAATGTACTATGCCAAAGGTGGTTTTATAGCCAACTTTGCTTTGCTGTTCAACATCTTCTTTATTATGGGTATTCTGGCCCAGCTGAACGCGGCCCTCACCTTGCCGGGTATAGCGGGTATTGTGCTTACCATTGGTATGTCAATTGATGCCAACGTACTGATATTTGAACGTATACGGGAAGAACTCCGGAATGGGGTAGCCCTTCGGCAGGCCGTATCAGCAGGTTATAGCAAAGCGTTTAGTTCTATTATTGACTCCAACGCAACTACTTTTTTAACGGCTGCCATACTATATGCTTTAGGCCAGGGTCCTGTTAAAGGATTTGCTATTACTTTAATGATTGGTATTGGTAGTTCGTTCTTCTCAGCGGTGTATATTACACGTGTTGTTGTAGAGCAGCTATTACGTAAAAAAGGAGACCAAAGTAACCTTAAGTTTAAAACCAAGCTTTCAGCAGGGTTGCTATCCAATCTCGATATCGATTTTATGTCCAAACGATTCAGGGCATATATTACATCTGCAGTTGTAATAATTATTGGGCTTGTTCTGATGTTTATCAATGGCTTAAACTTTGGTGTTGACTTCCAGGGAGGACGTTCTTACGTTGTGGAGTTCAAAGAACCAGTGGTAGCTTCAGAAATAAAAGCAGGTATTTCCAAGACTTTTGAAGGAGCTGGTACTGAGGTAAAAACATTTGGTGCAAACAATGTAATTAAAGTAACAACCAGTTATGAAGTAACAGATGAGTCAACAGAAGCTGACGAAAAGGTTGAAAAAATGCTGATAGATGGCTTAAGTGGAATAACTGGTCAGATTTACATTGCAGATGCATCCAAGGTAGACGATACACACTTCTCGATCGTAAGCTCTGAGAAGGTTGGTGCAACGATAGCGGATGACATTAAAAAGGACTCCATGGAGGCAATGACTTTGTCGTTGATAGTTATCTTCCTTTACATTTTAGTAAGGTTTAGAAAGTGGCAATTTGGTTTAGGTGCTATCATAGCATTGTTCCACGATACCCTGGTGGTTATGGCCGCTTTCGCCATTGCAGGTGCGCTGGGCTATAGCTTTGAAATTGACCAGGTGTTTATAGCGGCTATTCTTACGATCATAGGTTATTCGATTAACGATACGGTGATTGTATTTGATCGTATACGTGAAACGATCAACCTTCATACTTCTACAGATAAGGAGAATATTTTTAACTCGGCTATTAACAGTACAATGAACCGAACCGTTATTACATCCTTCACCACATTGATAGTGGTATTGGTGTTGCTAATATTCGGTGGGGCTGTGCTCAGAGGTTTCTCATTTGCAATGGTAGTAGGTGTAATTGTAGGTACCTATTCATCCATCTACATTGCTGCTCCAATTGTAATTGATTTGGATAAGAAGAAGTTGAAGAATAGTTAAAGAAAAGTGATTCCAAAATTTAAAGGCAACCTATTTATTGGGTTGCCTTTTTTAATGTTGCATTATTCGCGTTTCCAGAAGAAAGGGGTAAAAAGAATTAGAACCGTGAATAGTTCAAGACGACCAAGTAACATTAAAACAGAAAGCACCCATTTACCAACTGGTGGAACAGCGCTAAAATTGTTAACCGGCCCGACATCTCCAATACCCGGCCCAACGTTTCCAAGGCTGGTTGCCACTGCGCTTAGCGATGTGGGGAAATCGAGCCCAACCCAGGCCATTACAATTGATCCGAGTGAAAACACGAGGAAATAGATCATCATAAAGGCAAGCACATGATAGGTTACTTCACCCTGAATAGCACGTTTGTTAAGCCTTACAGGAATAACTGCATTAGGATGCAGCTGCCTTTTCATTTCCAGAAAGCTGTTCTTAAAAAGTACGATATGGCGAACAACCTTGATACCCCCTGCGGTGCTGCCGGCAGAACCTCCAATAAAAAGCAAAGCAAAGAAGGCAATAGTCACCAACGGTGACCAGGCTGTATAATCTTCTGTAACAAAACCTGTGGTAGTTACAATGGAAACTACCTGAAACAACGTATCTCTAAAGTTTTTTTCAAATTCGTGAACGGTTGAAGAGTGGACGAATCCGGTAAGAACAACTGTAATTATGAGCAAGAAAACAGAATAGACCATAAACTCCTCATTGGCAAAAACCTTTTTAAATTTTCGTTTAAGTATAAAGTAGGTTAGCGTAAAGCTGGTTCCGGCCAAAAACATGAAAAGGGTAATCACATAGTGAATGTAGGGCGAATTGTAATAGGCAATACTCTTGTTTTTAGTTGAAAAACCTCCGGTTGCCATAGTAGTAAAACTGTGGTTTATTGCATCAAAGAAGGTCATGCCGCCACCCATAAGCAGAATCATTTCAACGAACGTAAGGCCTACATAAATAAGCCAAAGCCTTTTAGCGGTATCCTTAATTCTGGGCTTAAGTTTTTCTGCCGATATACCAGGAGACTCTGCAATAAATAACTGCATGCCCCCAATACCAAGTATTGGCAGAATAGCTACGGCAAGTACAATTATACCCATGCCTCCGATCCATTGCGTTAGGCTACGCCAGAATAATACTCCTTTGGGTACTGCCTCAATATCATTTAAAATAGAAGCGCCCGTAGTTGTAAAACCTGACATGGTTTCAAAAAAGGCATCTGTAAAATTGGGGATGGACCCACTAATTAGATAAGGTAGTGTTCCAAAAACCGACATTATAACCCAACCTAAAGTTACTACCAGGTAACCATCTCTTTTCTTAAGCTCTCGCTGGGCACTTTTATTCAAAAAATACCAGGTAGGTAGTCCTGTAAAGATTGTGATACCTGCAGCTGAGGCAATATGCCACCAATTTTCATGATAATAAATAGAAAAAGGAACGGACAGCAACATGCCAAGCCCACAAATAACCAAAAGCAGGCCTAAAATACTCGTAATAAGCTTGATGTTGAATCGCCTCATGAGAAGTATTCCTCAACCTGTTGTATGGACTCAGGTTTACACAAAACCACGGCCCTGTCTTTGGGTCTAAACTGAAAGTTTCCTTTGGGTATAATGGCTTCTCCTTTTCGGATAACTCCTGCTATAATAACAGAATCGGGTAAATCAAGCGACCGGAGAACATCACGTGTGATTTTAGATTCCACCTTAATGACAAACTCAAGGATTTCTGCATCCACACCATGAATAGATGTAAGGTTAATTATATCTCCTTTTCGTATGTACCTAAAAATAAAATTAGCAGCAATCAGCTTTTTATTGATCATAGTATCCACACCAATGTTTTGAGACAAATGGATATAATCAACGTTTTCAACCAGGGCTATGGTTTTTTTAACATTATGATCTTTAGCAACAAGGCTGGAGATAATGTTGGTTTCAGAGTTGCCGGTAACTGCAATAAAAGCATCTATTTCATCAATTCCTTCATCTTGTAATAAATCCACATCTCGGCAATCACCATTGATGACCATTACATTTGGAAGCTCATCAGCAAGCTCAAAACACTTTTCCTTATCTATTTCAATAAGCTTAACCTGATATTTCTTACTTAATTGCTTGGCAGCATGAATACCCACTTTACTACCTCCTAATACCATAACGCGCCTTAGGCCTTGTTTTTTCTCACGTGTTGCCAGCATTATAACTTTATCAATGGCATTTGGCAGTGAAATAAAGTAGGCATGATCACCCTCCATAAAGGTGTTGTACCCATGCGGAATAATGGTTTCATTATTCCTGAGTATAGCAACGGTAATAAAGCTATTGGTTGGATCCAGTTTAGATGCTTCAAGCAAGGTTTTTCCACACAAAGGGCTATTTTCACTAATAGGAAGCCCAATCAACGATAACTTGCCACCATCAAAATCGAAAGAATCTGTAAGTGCTATTTCCCGAAGCAAACGCTTTATTTCTCTTCCTGCTAAAGATTCCGGTGAGATAATTTCGTCAATACCAAGATCAAAAAGATCGAGTTTATCTTTTCTTACCAAAAACTCGGTGTTCTGAATACGTGCAATGGTTCGTTTAGCCCCCAGATGTTTGGCAATAATGCACGTGGAAATGTTTGCCTCTTCAAACTGGGTAACTGCAATAAAGAGGTCGGCACTTGATACATTGGCTTCATCCAGAACACTAAAGGAGGTGGCATTACCTTTGATAGTTACCACATCCAGCTGTTTGGCAACCTGAGCCAACTTGCTGTCATTTATGTCAATTATGGTGATTTCATGGTCTTCAAATGCCAGTAATTTGGCCAAATGAAACCCCACATCACCAGCCCCTGCAACAATTATTTTCATCCTTAAGGGTTTGTAACTGAACAAATATATTAGTTAACCGTGGGCTTAAAAAGGTCTTTATCTAAGTATTTTAGCTAATGCCGGAATTCGCCTTTTTACCGACTTTTAAGCTTTTGGTAAGCTAATAGCTTTGTAACATGATTGTATTTAATGATAATAGGGGGCTTAGAAATAATATTGGATACAAGGAACTGGCGAAGAATTACCTTGAGCACTATGGTTCGTTTGTGGAAAAAGAGTTTGTCGTTAATATGATATTGATGCTCGATGTCTGGGAAAATCAACGAGGGCTAAAATTTGAACGTTTGATGCCATCTGACTGGAATATGTTATTGAAAGCGACACGTGTTCTCAGTGTTGACCAGTTGACAGTGGAGTAAAAAAAAGCCCTTTGATACACAAAGGGCCTTATAAGTCTAGTTAGGTATTTATTTAGATAACTCCTTCTAAAACATCTTTGATAGGGACTCTCTTTCCATCTTTGTATGGAACGATCCACGCATCTTTAACACCCATTTCCCTTAAATACTTTTTAAAAGTGTCTGCTTCCCAATAATCTCTGAAGAAACCAAGTGTGATTTTTTGCATACCATCTTCGGTTTCACCACTAAACATCGGGTTGTTATCAAAGAATTTAGACATGTCTTTCTTCTCAAAAGCGCCCACCTGTACTTTGAAAACTACACCGTCCATTGACATTGGTGAAGGCTGCTCCGCAGGTTTATTGGCAAGTGCGCTTCTTGCTTCTGAAGCAGCAGCTTGTGCAGCAGCAACCTGGCTTTTTAATCTGGAGTTCTCATCTTGCAAATCAGAAATGGTAGCATCTTTATCGCTCATTTTCGATTTAAGCCCGTCAAGCTCTTTTTTAGTGCTGCTCAACTGACTTTTCAAAGTGCCATTTTCTTCAACAAGTTCCTTAAAACCTTCTAAGTCGCTTTTGTATTGTTTATACTTTGCCTTCCACTCTTTCTTTTCTTCTTTAGAAAGTTGAGCAAAGGAAGAAGTAAAGCCAAACACCAAGCATAGAGATACCAATAGTAATTTTTTCATTGTCCGATTAATTCGATTTGGTTATAAATGTAGTAAATATTATCAAATTAACTATAAATGCCAACTTTTCACCTTAATCAAGCGAACCAATCATTTTTGAAGGATCAACCCATTTATCGAATTCTTCTTCTGTAAGATAACTCAAATTGAGTGCCTCTTCTTTCAATGTAGTTCCATTCTCATAGGCTGTTTTGGCTATTTTAGCCGCTTTTTCGTATCCAATGTGTGTATTAAGTGCAGTTACCAGCATCAGTGAATTATTGAGATTTTTCTTCAGTACTTCCGTGTTTGGCTTAATTCCAACAGCGCAATTTGAATTGAAAGAAATACAGGCATCCCCAAGTAGTCTTGCCGAAGTAAGCAGATTATACGCCATAACGGGTTTGAATACATTTAGCTCGTAATGACCCGTCATTCCGCCTGTTGCAACCGCTACGTCATTTCCAATTACCTGAGCGCACACCATGGTTAAGGCTTCAGCCTGCGTAGGATTTACCTTACCAGGCATAATAGATGAACCGGGTTCATTGGCAGGAATCAGGATTTCACCAATTCCACTTCTTGGCCCGGAAGCCAGCATGCGAATATCATTGGCCACTTTCATTAAACTAACAGCTAATTGTTTCAATGCACCATGTGTTTCAACCAAGGCATCGTGTGCAGCAAGCGCTTCAAACTTGTTTTCAGCCGATGTAAAAGGCAGCTTGGTGAACTCAGCAATTTGTTTGGCTACTTTTTCAGCATAGCCTTTGGGTGTATTGATACCTGTTCCAACGGCTGTACCTCCCAGAGCTAGTTCGCCCAGGTGGGGCAGGGTGTTTTTCAATGCCCTGATTCCGTGATCCAATTGTGAGGCATAACCGGAAAACTCTTGTCCCAATGTTAAAGGGGTTGCATCCATTAGGTGAGTTCTGCCGATTTTAACCACGCCCATATATTCTTTCGATAGTTTTTGAAGTGTATCGCGTAGCGTTTCAACTCCGGGAATGGTTGTTTCAACCACCATTTTATAAACGGCAATATGCATTCCTGTTGGAAAAGTATCGTTTGATGATTGCGATTTGTTTACATCATCATTGGGGTGGATGAAACGCTGACCTTCTCCTAATTTACCACCTTTAAGCACGTGTGCACGGTTAGCCACCACTTCATTCACATTCATATTGGATTGGGTGCCCGAACCTGTTTGCCAGATAACCAAAGGAAACTGATCGTCCAGTTTGCCGGCTAAAATTTCATCACACACCTGAGCAATCATATCACGCTTCTCTTCGCTCAATACACCAAGCTCACAATTGGTATAAGCAGCCGCTTTTTTCAGGTAAGCAAATCCACGAATTATCTCAATTGGCATGTGGTGATTTTCGCCTCCAATTTTAAAGTTATTTCTTGAGCGTTCGGTTTGAGCCCCCCAGTATTTATCAGCAGGCACTTTAACTTCGCCCATGGTATCTTTTTCAATCCTGTAGTCCATTTTCTCAGATGTTTTTATTGCAAAAAATTGATAGACAAATGTAGCAACAAATGCGGCCAAATATGGGTAATCTATGCTTTAGTTTAAGCTGATTTATGCTTGCTTTTTGAGCCTCAATTTTGAGATAGTATCCCATAAAACAACTCCTACGCTAACCGAGATATTAAGAGAATGTTTGGTGCCAAATTGTGGGATTTCAATGCATAAATCTGACTGTTCGACCACTTCATCTTCCACGCCAAAAACCTCATTGCCAAACACAAACGCATAAGGGGTATTTTGCTCTGGTGTAAATTCGTTGAGATACACACTTTGATCGGCCTGTTCAATGGCAGCAATTTTATACCCTTTATCTTTTGCATGTATAACTGCCTCATAGGTGGTAGAGAAATAATGCCATTTAACGGTTTCAGTTGCTCCCAGGGCAGTTTTGTTGATTTCTCTATGTGGAGGTCTTGCCGTGATTCCAGTTAAATAGATGGCTTCTATTAAAAAGGCGTCTGCAGTTCTAAAGGCGGCACCCACATTGTGCATGCTTCGCACATTGTCAAGAATCACGATAATGGGTGTTTTCTTTTGCTGTTTAAACTCTTCAGTAGTGAGTCGGTTTAGTTCTTCGTTTTTTAATTTACGCATGCCTGATGATGTTGATAAATGGCTCTATTGCAGGTTCTAATTTCGAAATAAAAAATCAATCTTTGTAGGTAAACGAACATATCCTTGGCAAAGACGAAAGAAGCAAAAGAAACCCCTCTAATGAAACAATACAATGCCATCAAGGCAAAGTATCCGGGGGCGCTTCTGCTTTTTAGGGTAGGCGATTTCTACGAGACATTTGGTGAAGATGCCATAAAGGCAAGCAAGGTGTTGGATATTGTGCTTACGAAACGTTCCAATGGGGCAGCTTCTGAAATGGAATTGGCCGGGTTCCCTCACCATGCTTTGGAAACTTACTTGCCCAAACTTGTACGTGCCGGCAACAGGGTTGCCATTTGTGACCAGTTGGAAGACCCAAAGTTTGTAAAAGGAATTGTTAAGAGAGGAGTTACCGAGCTGGTTACTCCCGGTCTGGCGTATAGCGACAATGTGCTGGAAACAAGGCGCAATAATTACCTGGCATCCATAGCCTTTGGCAAAGAGCGCATGGGTATAGCCTTTCTTGATCTTTCTACGGGCGAATTTATGGCTGCCGAAGGCAATGCTGAGCATGTAAACAAACTGATTCAAGGATTCAGGCCAACCGAAATAATTTTTGCCAAACCCAACAGAAAAACCTTTGAGGGATTGGGCCTTTCGGATTACCATAGCTTTGCTTTGGACGATTGGGTCTTTGGGTACGATTTTGCCTACGAACAATTGACAGGCCATTTCAATACACCTAACCTAAAGGGATATGGTATCGACTCGCTGGGTTTGGCTATTTCTGCTGCGGGAGCTGTACTTCACTACCTTAATGAAACGGAGCATAAAGAACTGGCGCATATCAATTCGATTTCCCGAATTGCTGAAGAAAAATATGTGTGGCTCGACAAATTCACGATTCGCAACCTGGAGTTGATTTATCCGCAGTTGGAGGGAGGCGTTCCGCTAATTGAAATACTGGATAAGACAGTAACTCCTATGGGAGCACGAATGATGAAGAAATGGGTAGTGCTGCCGCTTAAAGATAAAGCAGTCATTGAAACCAGGTTGCACGTTGTAAAAGCATTAAAAGAAACACCCGAGTTACTCAATAAGATCGTAAATAACCTGAGCCATATTGGTGATCTGGAACGGCTGATCTCAAAAGTGGCTGTGGGACGCATCAATCCGCGGGAATTGGTTACGCTTAAGCGGGCTCTGGGTTATACAATCCCAATCAAAGAGAATCTACAGAAATCAGGGAATAAGGAGTTGGCCCAAAAAGCCGATTTGATAAATACTTGTGAATTGCTTCTTAAAAAAATAGAAGAAGAAATAAAAGAAGATGCGCCTATGCTGGTGCATCAGGGGGGTATTATTAAAGAGGGCGTTAATATGGAGTTGGATGAACTGCGGTCAATAGCCTATTCTGGCAAGGACTACCTGATGCAGATCAGGGACAGAGAGGTTGAACGTACGGGTATAAGTTCGCTTAAAATTGCTTACAATAAAGTTTTTGGCTATTACCTGGAAGTGAGCAATGCGCATAAGAACAAGGTGCCACCGGAATGGATACGAAAACAAACTCTGGTAAATGCAGAACGCTACATTACCGAGGAGCTCAAGGTTTACGAAGAGAAAATATTAAATGCTGAAGGGCAACTGCTGGTGATTGAACAGCAACTGTTTCAAAATATTGTTGCCTTTGCTGCTGAGTATATTGAGCAGATTCAGCAAAATGCACAAGTTCTTTCCTCTATTGATTGTTTGTGCTCATTTGCCAATGTGGCCATAAAGAACAAATATGTAGAACCGGAAGTAAACGAATCTGACGCTATTGATATTATGGATGGAAGGCATCCGGTAATTGAGAAACAGCTGCCACTTGGCGAGGAATATGTGCCCAACGATACGTTTTTAGACAATTCAACCCAGCAAATCATAATTGTTACTGGGCCCAATATGGCTGGCAAGTCTGCTTTGCTGCGACAGGTTGCTTTAATTGTGCTTATGGCACAAATGGGTTCGTTCGTTCCTGCTAAATCTGCTTCGGTTGGCTTGGTAGATAAGGTGTTTACCCGTGTTGGAGCTTCCGACAATCTTTCGATGGGCGAATCTACCTTTATGGTGGAAATGACGGAAACAGCTAGTATTCTCAACAATCTTTCGGACAAAAGCCTGGTGCTGATGGACGAAATAGGAAGAGGTACGAGTACCTATGATGGAGTTTCCATAGCTTGGTCTATTGTTGAGTACTTGCATAACTCAGTTCATGGAAGGGCCAAAACACTTTTTGCCACCCATTACCACGAGTTAAACCAATTGACAGAGGATTTTGAACGCATCAAGAACTTTAATGTTTCTGTCAAAGGGGTAGGAGATAAGGTGATCTTTATGCGCAAGCTTAAACCCGGAGGAAGTGAGCACAGTTTTGGTATTCATGTGGCTCAAATGGCAGGCATGCCCAATCCTGTTGTCATTCGTGCAAATGAGATTATGCATTTTCTTGAGAAAGATAAAACCAAAGACAGGGAGAAAAAGAAATTAAAGGAAATGCCTAAAAACAATTTCCAGATGGCCCTTTTTGAATCGGACCCTCGATTTAAAGAGGTGGAAGAAATGCTTCAGAATATCGATATAAATACAATTTCGCCTGTTGAGGCGCTCCTAAAGCTTAACGAGATAAAGGGAAAATTACAGGATAAAAGCGATCATTAGCTTTCTAAGCTTTTTTGGTTTGGTTGCGGGTCGTTAACTTTGCATTATTCAAACACTGCAAAATGGATAATGTAGCCTCACTTCAAAAAAGAAACAAAGTACGTTTCAACAAAACAGTTGAAATGATTTTGATTCACATGGTTCCGCTATTGGCCTTTTTTACGGGTGCTACCTGGTTTGATTGGTCGGTTGCTATTTTTCTTTATTTTTCACGAATGTTCTTCGTGACTGGTTTTTATCACAGATATTTCTCGCATCGTACATTTAAGACCTCCCGTTGGTTCCAGTTTGTAATGGCCTTTTTAGCCATGACTTCCATGCAAAAAGGAGTGCTTTGGTGGGGTGCACACCATAGAGTACACCATAGAACAAGCGATACACCGGAGGATCCGCATTCCATGAAATTGTATGGTTTCTGGTATTCGCATATTGGATGGATTCTCGGGCCTGATTATAAAGAAACCGATTATGATGGGATCAGCGATTTCAGCAAATACCCTGAACTGGTTTGGTTGAATAAGTATTATGTAGTACCTCCATTATTTTTAATGGCAGTTCTCATGGTGCTTGGTGGCATCGTTAATGGCGGCAGCATTTTAGCAACTTTTGCAGTACCCGGAGGGCTTTCTACCTTATTTATTGGTTTCTTTTTGAGTACGGTAGTTCTTTATCACGGAACGTTTTCGATCAACTCAATTATGCATAAGCTTGGTAAAAAGCGTTATGAGTCAGGAGATGAATCTAAAAACAGTGTAATACTGGCCTTGGTTACACTGGGAGAAGGCTGGCATAATAACCATCATTATTACGAGTCATCTACCCGCCAGGGATTCTTTTGGTGGGAAATAGATATTACCTATTACTTATTGAAAATGATGTCGTGGGTAGGATTAGTGTGGGATATTCAGGAAGTGCCAAAGCACATTAAGTATTCCAAAAATAAACAGGACGCCCATCGATTGAAGAAGGAGTACGAAGAGCTTAGAAAATCAGCCTAAAAAGTTAGTTTTCATGTTGCAAATTTGATGCGGTTATTTAAATTTGCATTCCCGTTTGAGAGACGCCTCAAATGAACTGTATTGAAAGATAAGCGAAGTACCGTGCCTGCGGCAGGCAGGGCTCTCCCAATAGTTATCGGGAGGTAGACACATACAGAGTATTTTTATTGTATTGATATAAGCGAAAGTAGCTCAGCTGGTAGAGCACGACCTTGCCAAGGTCGGGGTCGCGGGTTCGAATCCCGTCTTTCGCTCTTTTGAAAGACTGGTATTGGCGTAAAGAAGGATTTGCCGTTTTAGCGGTTAGGTCGCGGGTTCCCCCGAAGGGATTCCTACGGAAGAATCCCGTCTTTCGCTCAAGAAATTAGAGCAAATGCATTTTAATAATTTGAATTGTTAATTGCCGCTCTTTTTTTATTTATAGCCCCAATGAAATTGTGCTGACGAATGTGTCGGTAAAGAAAATGTTCTCCTTCGCCAAGGCTATGGAGAACGAGCCGGGATGGTGGAATTGGTAGACACGCAAGACTTAAAATCTTGTGACCTTCGGGTCGTGTGGGTTCAAGTCCCACTCCTGGTACTTAAAAGCCCCTTTATGGGGCTTTTTTGTTTGATTGACTTAATCTACTTTAATTACCTGAGAAGAACTTGACACGTCAATGTCGGTAATTGCTGCCTTGCCTTTGTAGCGCAATACACTTGCCCCGGAGGCAGATATGTCAAGGGTTTTATTGATGGTTAAGCTGACCTGGCTGGCCCCTGAAAGTTGAATAACTGCATCCTGGATTATCATGTCATAATCGCTAACCGTACTGGCTCCCGAAACATTTAGGTCCAGACTTTCAACATTACCTTCAAAATTAACATTGGAGGCACCTGAAATTTGCCCGTCCAAAGAGTTTGCAGTAATTGATCCGTTAAACTGACTTGCGCCTGATAAGCTTAAAGTTACCTGATCGGCTGAAACGGGATCTGACAAAGTAATTCTACTGGCTCCCGA
This sequence comes from Cyclobacteriaceae bacterium, assembly GCA_020436165.1. Taxonomy (GTDB): domain Bacteria; phylum Bacteroidota; class Bacteroidia; order Cytophagales; family Cyclobacteriaceae; genus JAKISE01. The sequence goes on from JAGQYI010000010.1 coordinate 157,395, forward strand.
AGCGGAAAAATAATCCAGCATGTTGTTGGTAACAATATGGGCCTTCAATGTTGAATTTCCATTTATATTAATGCCACTTTTAATTCTAATCCTTAGCAGATTATTAACTTTTTCTACTTCAATATATTGATGCAGGTTTTCATTAGCTTCAATTTCAATGGATTCATCTGTAGACGAATACTGTACATCTACAGTAAAGGCCGAGGATATTTCAAGGCCCTCATAACCGCTAACTGATTTGCTAAGGGTGGTTACATTTTTAGACGGGTGAACGGTTGTTGAATTGAGACAAGATGTAAGAACAAATCCAACAAGTAGCCCAATTGCTGTTGTTTTTAACGTTTTCATTTATTTGAGTTTTATATTCTACTGACCTAGACAATAAATTTTCTTGAGGGTTGCAATTTTATTTGTATTGCAGATTTCCCTCAGACTTTGAGTGGCAATTCAGTCAGTAACGTAGTATGTGTCAGATATGTTACGAAAACAATGGAGTCCTTAAAACTCTGCGTTGCCGGGGGTACGAGGGAATGGGATCACATCGCGGATGTTGCCCATGCCTGTTATAAACTGGATCATGCGCTCAAAGCCAAGGCCAAAACCACTGTGTGGAGCTGTTCCGAATTTACGAGTATCCAGGTACCACCACATATCTTTTTCCTCGATTCCCATGTCGGTGATTTTCTTCTTAAGCACATCGTAACGCTCTTCACGTTGCGAGCCTCCAATAATTTCACCAATGCCTGGGAAGAGCACATCCATGGCAGCTACCGTTTTTTCATCTTCATTCAAACGCATGTAGAATGCCTTGATGTTGGCGGGATAGTTGTATAACGTAACTGGTTTTTTGAAATGCTTTTCTACTAAAAAGCGTTCGTGCTCCGATTGCAAATCCGCACCCCATTCGTTGATCAGGTATTTGAATTTCTTCTTCTGGTTTGGTTTTGATCTTTTCAAAATCTCAATGGCCTCAGTATAGGAAACGCGCTCGAAATCGTTGTTCTTCACAAATTCCAATCGTTCTATTAGCCCCATCTCGCTTCGCTCATTTTGAGGTTTTGTTTTGTCCTCATCAGCGGCTCGCTTATCTAATAACTCAAGGTCGTCTTTACAATTTTCCAACGCATAAGACACCAGGTACTTCACAAATTCTTCGGCAAGGTCCATGTTGTCTTGCAAGTCATAAAAAGCCATTTCAGGCTCAATCATCCAGAACTCAGCCAGGTGGCGACTCGTGTTTGAGTTTTCTGCCCTGAAGGTAGGGCCAAACGTATAAATCTCGCCTAATGCTAATGCAGCAGTTTCACCTTCTAACTGGCCAGAAACCGTCAGGTTGGTCTCACGATCAAAGAAGTCTTGCGAATCGTCTATTTTGCCATCTTCAGTACGAGGTGGATTATCAATATTCAATGTAGTCACACGAAACATTTCACCTGCACCTTCGGCATCGGAACCTGTAATAATGGGTGTGTGCACATTGTAAAAACCTTTGTCGTTAAAAAACTTATGCACCGCATAAATCATGGCGTGGCGCACCCGGTAAATAGCTCCAAATGTGTTGGTTCTTACGCGTAAATGAGCAATTTCTCTCAAAAACTCAAGGCTATGTTTTTTGGGTTGTAATGGGTATTCATTTGGATCTGAGTCTCCCAATATCTCAAGCGACTCAACAGCCAGTTCGTAATCTTGCCCTTGGCCCAGAGACTCAATCAATGTTCCTTCCAAAGCAACACTAGCTCCGGTAGTCACCCTTTTAAGCTGGGCTTCATCAAATTTTTCAAAATCAACAACGGCCTGCAAATTACCGGAGGTAGAACCATCATTAAGAGCAATAAACCGATTACTTCTAAAAGTTCGTACCCATCCTTTAACAATAACGTGCTCCCCAACTTTTTCTCCTTTCAGCAGTTCTTTGATTTTAATACCCCGCATAATTCGCTTTGTTTTTGATATCCAATTAATTGAGCGCAAAAAAACCACTTTTTAAATGATTTATCAATTAAATGAATGTAATACGTCTCTATTTTAAGGCACTTTAATTGTATGGTTCGAATGAAAAAAAGGTCATATTTTTGGATTAATATACGGTCGTATGCAAAAACTGACATTATCGCAAACCTTAAGTCAAAAACTGTCTCCTCAACAGATACAGTTTATAAAGCTATTGCAGGTGCCAACGGCCGAATTGGAGTCGCGTATTGAAGAAGAATTGGAGGATAATCCTGCTCTGGAAGAAGGATTCGAAGATGAGATACCCACACAAGAGGATGATTTTTCGGATTCGGAATTTGATGAGCAGGATGGTACCGAAAAAGTGAACTCCGAAGACGAAATTAATGTGGAGGATTATCTGCGCGATGATGATTTCAGTGGGTATAAAATGCAGGGTGATGGAGACGGGTTTGAGGAAGAAAAAGAAATGCCCATTTCAATTGCTGCCACTTTAAATGAGCAATTGCTTTCGCAATTAGGATTTTTGCGTTTGGATGAACGTCAGGTAAAAATTGGCGAGCAGCTTATAGGGAGTATTGAGAGCGATGGGTATATACGAAGGGAAATTGATGCTATTATTAATGATTTGGCCTTTGCTCAGAATATAGACACAGATGAGGACGAGGTAGAGGAAATACTGCGTAAGATTCAGGATTTCGATCCTGCCGGAATAGCGGCACGAAATCTTCAGGAGTGCCTGCTCATTCAGTTGGAGCGGTTGGAGCAAAACCCAAACACAAAGCTTGCCTATAAGATCATAGACTTGCATTTCGAAGAGTTTACCAAAAAGCACTACGACAAAATAATCAAGAAGCTTGACCTTGAGGATGAGGAAGATCTAAAACCGGCAATCGAAATTATTACACACCTTAATCCAAAACCCGGAGGAACATCGTCCGGATTGGCAAGAGCACAGTACATAATTCCCGATTTTATCCTTACCAATAATGATGGCGAGCTTGAGCTGGCGCTTAATTCAAGAAATGCTCCGGACTTAAAAGTGAGCGCTTCGTATGCGGATATGTTTGAAGCTTACGCCAAAAGCGATAAAAAGGATAAGAAGCTAAAGGAAACGGTTGCTTTCGTAAAGCAAAAACTGGATTCGGCCCGTTGGTTTATCGATGCCATTCGCCAGCGTCAGCAGACCTTACTTAAGACCATGCGAACTATTGTAGCCTATCAATACGATTACTTTTTAACGGGTGACGAAAGCAAGCTTAAGCCAATGATCCTGAAGGATATTGCCGATAAAATTGAAATGGACATTTCAACGGTGAGCAGGGTGGCTAATAGTAAGTCGGTGCAGACCGAGTTTGGTACATTCATGTTAAAATACTTTTTTTCCGAGGGTATTGCCACAGATTCGGGTGAGGATGTGAGTAGCCGGGAGGTAAAGAATGAGCTTAAGAAACTTATTGACGAAGAGGACAAAAAGAAACCACTTTCAGATGACAAACTGGAGGGAATGCTGCGTGAAAAAGGCTATTCTATTGCCCGGAGGACTGTTGCCAAGTATAGGGAACAATTAGGTTTACCCGTGGCACGACTACGAAAAGAGTTATAGTGACTAATAAGCTGGCTACCATACTTTCTTATGTGTTTCATCCATTAATGATGAGCACCTATTTGTTCACACTTATTGTTTGGCTTTCGCCCTACAATGTGCTGCCCGTTGGATTCAGCGTTTCAGGATCCATAGTACTTATTAGTTTGATTTGGATAACAACGTTTCTTATTCCTACCTTAAGTCTGTTCGTTCTCAAAATGTCAGGAAGCATTACTTCTCTTACGCTTAAAAATCGGGAAGAACGAATTGCTCCTATTATATACACTACATTAATGTATGGTGTAACGGCCTATCTTTTTAAAGAAAAAGTGGAGTTGGGTCCCATGATATATGTTTTGCTGGGCATTTCAACATTATTGATCGGATTGACTGGTTTGATAACGCTTGTATGGAAAATTAGTATTCATACGTTGGCTCTAGGTGGACTAATAGGGGTGTTAATGGCGATCAATCAGTACACTTCAATCCCAAACATAAGTGTTGTATTGACTTTGCTATTTGTCTTTTCAGGTTTGGTAGCAAGCGCAAGACTTAAATTAAGTGCTCATTCCCCGGCTCAGGTTTATTCGGGATTTGTATTGGGTGTTTTTGTTAGCTTTGTTTCCTACATAGTTTATGTCCACTAAAGATATGTACCAGTTTATCAACTATTCAACAACTGATGGTGTTACCACCATAACTCTAAACCGGCCAGAGGTATACAATGCCCTAAACGATGAGATAACCTATGAGCTGCAGGATGCTTTTAAACAAGCTGCCAAAGACGATGAAACAAGGGTTGTGGTTTTTACCGGAGAAGGGAAAGCCTTTTGTTCAGGTCAGGATCTAAAGGCAGCTTCGGGAGTCGAAAAACGTTCGTTTGCGGAATCGCTTGAAAAAAGATACAACCCGTTGATCAAGCGTATGCGGGAAATGCCTAAACCCATTATTTGCCGGTTGAATGGAGTGGCAGCTGGTGCTGGTTGCTCTCTGGCACTTGCCAGCGATATAATAGTTGCAGCAGAGGAAGCTTTTTTGGTGGAAGTATTTGTAAATATTGGGCTGGTACTCGATTCGGGCTCATCTTATTTCTTGCCAAGGTTGGTAGGCACAGCCAAAGCATTTGAGCTGAGCACTATGGGTAGCAGAATTTATGGTAAAGAAGCTGTTGAGTTAGGTATTGCCAATAAATGCGTACCTCTTGCAGATTTGAATAAGGCGGTGGAAGAATATACTGAATACTATAAAAATGCGCCCACCAAGGCCATCGGCCTTATGAAGAAAATGCTCAATAAATCAGGGAATAGCACCCTGGATGAGATGCTTGAGTATGAAAAGCAATGCCAGGAAATTGCCGGTAGTTCCTCCGATTATAAAGAAGGAGTCACTGCTTTTCTGGAAAAACGCAAGGCAGCATTTACCGGAAAATAAACCTTAGAATGTTGAGAGCGACATTCCTAGCGTAAAGGTGGTAGGATTGTCAATTCCCGTAATTTTGTCATTAGTAAAGAAGCTATTGAAACTATAATAGCCCCAGAATGAGAATGGCCCAACACCCAATCGTGCGATGGCGCCAAAACGAACCGGGCTCAGATTATAGTTATACAGGTCTTTGTATTTCTTCTTCGATCCGAACTCCTGGTAAACCACTTTGGTTTTGCTGGCCATTCTGAAGCCCACTTTACCACCTACAGCCAAAAACCAGCTTCTTTTATGATCATTTTTTCTTGAATGAACTCTGAACTCAAGAGGGATATCGAAGTAATTGGAGACCAGTTGGGTCTTTTTATAACCACTGATGTTATCGAAATAGGAAATATTTATTAGTGAATCCACTCCGGTGATTCCGCTTATATCCACCAAAGTTACGGGGCTGTTAAAAGTGTACTTGTCGGAGCCAATTCCACCTCCAACATTAAACGAAAAGCGAGAAGCTCCCATTCTGAAAGGGAACATATAGTAAATATTTAGGGAAGGGGATTTCCAATGTTCCAAATCCATAATTCCACTGTTGTCATCAAAATAATTAATGCCATAATCTATCAATATGGAGCCGGGGAAATCTGGACTCGGTGTGTACCTGTAGGCAGTTGAAGTAGAATCATTGGTTCCTTGCGCCCATATAGTTGATGAAACCCCTAAAAGGACTGCTGCTAAAAATGCTCGTTTCATTAAATTTTTTGTCTTCTTTAACCCTAAATGCTGAGTTTGCTCGAAATGCTTTTTCCTCTCTGCACTTTGAAAATTTCGCTCGCAAATATAGCGCTTTTTAAAAAAGTACTACATTTGCAGTCCGTTTCATAACGATGAAATAGGAATATTATTTTCTGGCCTCGTCCACCTTCGCAACTCACGTTGCTTCGGAGGACAAGTAAGAGAAAATATAATTTAAAAAAGTACTGGCCTCGTAGCATAACTGAATAGTGCACCTGATTACGGCTCAGGAGGTTACAGGTTTGAATCCTGTCGAGGTCACTAAAACAAAAAAGGCGCTCATTTGGGTGCCTTTTTTGTTTTATGTGAGTTGAAAGTAGATTAAACCTGGTTGAAATCGAGTGTAGCGAGATTCACAAGAGCTTTTGTAAGTGGTTGTTGGGGTAAATAATCCAGACAAAATTATAAGCGTAATTGATTAATGTATTATTTATAATCCAGGTACCATTTAAAATACTTTTCCAGAATTATTGATTTTTCATTTTGGACAAACTCTAAATAAGCTTTAGCTACCTGCGAGAGCTTTTTATTTTTAAGCCAAATCATTCTCCAATAGGTTGTTAATGGGAGGTTTTTTTTATCGATAATTTTCAAAGAACCATCAAGTAATTCATTCTTGATACCGATAAGTGGAATAATAGAATGGCCGAGCCCTGCTAATAATGCTTGCTTTACTGCCTCGTTTGAAGTTAGTTCAATCTTTTTTCGCTTTTTGGTGCTACTTTCCTGAAAGTAATTTTCCATTTCTTTTCGTGTAGCAGATCCTTCTTCTCTGAAAATCAACGTACTTTTTTTAGTATAATTTTCAGAATTTCCGACTAGATATAGTTTGTTTTCCAAGAGTAATTCTTCATTAACCTCAAGATCATCCGGCAGTTTAGAAACGATGGCAAAGTCTATCTCATTGTTTCGAAGGCTTTCTACTACTTTCGATTTATTGGTAACATCAAGTACTAAATCAATTCCGTTATAGAGTTCCAGAAAGTCAGTAAGAAAGAACGGGATAACATACTTACCTGTAGATGCTGAAGATAACTTTAGTCGGCCTGTTAACAGGCCTTCATATTCTTTTGTTTTATACTTTAGCTCCTCTATGCTATTGAAGATTCGTTCAATTATTCCGGCTACCTCATAACCAAATTCAGTGATATGCAGGTTTCTTCCAATCACTTCTGTTAGAGGCATATCAAATTGAGCCTGAAAATTTTTCAGCTGTATAGATACGGCAGGTTGGGTCATAAAAAGTCCCTCAGATGCCTTTGTAATGCTCTGTGTCTCAACAATTTTCAGGAATACTCTAAGCTGATTAATGGTATAATTCATAAAATATATTTATGGATATCATTATAAATATAAATAAAAATATATGAATTCGTTGAAATAGTTTTGTCAAAAATTCAGAACTATGAATACAGTTATCGGTTTCGTTTTTCTTCTTCCGACAGTAGTTTATCTATTGTCAGGATTTTTAAGTAGGTCAGGAAAACGTTTGAATGTTATTCAAAAAACGGTAAGTGCAACATCCTATTTTTCAATACTCTCTGCGATTATTGGTGCTGCATGGTTACTTATGTTTGAACCAATAGAAGCCAACTTTTTTAGTTTAAAAGGGTTAGGGTTTAGCCTTAGGGTTGATCCACTAAGCGTTCTAATGTATTCCATGATTTCGATAATTGCATTAGTGGTTATACGATACAGTAAAAATTATCTTGAAGGTGATACTCGCCAGGGATTGTTCTTTTACAGATTGGCTGTAACTATTGCTTTTGTTCAATTACTGGTGTTATCTGGTAATTTGGTAACCGTTTTTATTGCATGGGTTGGCACAAGCCTGGGGTTGCATAAATTATTGATTTTTTACCCTGAACGTAAAAAGGCCCAGCTGGCCGCGCGAAAAAAATTCATAATCGCTCGTGTAGCAGACATTACCTTGTTGACGGCTTTTGTACTAATTTACAATCAGTTTGGTACGGGCGATCTCGGCAATATTTTCAAAAATCTTGCTGCCTTTGGTTCGGATTCATTGCCCCTTCAACTTAAGCTGGCTGGCATTTTACTGGTGATTACTGCTGGTTTAAAATCGGTTCAAATCCCTTTCCATGGTTGGTTACTGGATGTAATGGAAACCCCAACTCCTGTTTCTGCCTTGCTACATGCAGGGTTGCTCAATGCAGGACCGTTTTTGATTATCAGATTCTCGCATTTAATAGATATAGCAAATGAGGCATCCATATTCTTATTGGTTATGGGAGCTGCCAGTGCTTTGTTTGGAGCAATTGTTTCAACAACCCAACCAACCATAAAAACTGCACTTGCGTATTCAAGCATTGGCCATATGGGTTTTACACTTATGGTGTGTGGGCTGGGGGTTTACTCTGCCTCATTACTACACTTAGTAGCACATTCTTTTTACAAGGCGCATTCATTCCTTTCTTCGGGAAGTCTGGTTGATCAGATTCAGACTAAAAGCGCCACGTATAATTCAAGGCTAATGAACCATTGGAGAATTCTTCTGGCACTAATCAGCTCCATTCTTGTATATGCGGTAATTGCTTATCTGTGGGGTGTTTCGGCAAATACAGAATTTCAATTGCTAGTTATTAGTACCATCATATTCTTTGGAATCCTATTGCTGCAAATCAATACGCTGGATTCCAAAAACCTGGTACTATCCATTAGTTATCTTCTGATAGGTTCAGTAGTTGTGATCAATGCCTTTTTCTTATTCGAAAACCTGTTCGAATTTATACTAGGTAGTCAAGTGCCCGAAATACGAAACCCGAACTCGGTTACTGTTAATATTTCTCTGCTTATTCTGCTTGTTTTCTTCCTGGTTGTGTTAAGTCAGGTGTATTACCCTCAAATAAAAAACCTCAAAGCAGTTAGGCACCTGGAAGTACATTTTAAAAACGGATTGTACTTCAATTCAATGTTCGACAGATTGATGAACTCATTAAAATGATTCCGTTTATAAGCCATCATAAAAACTCATAGTATGCAAAAATCAAGTATCAACGAAGCAGTTCAAAAAGCATGTAAGAGGATAGCTCCTGCCTGGCCCCTGAAAAATATTGTGGCTGTTAATCCCTATTTGGGTTTTACGGATACCACATTTGACGAAGCAGCAAGGCTCTTCAAAAAAAGAGGTGATATTAAGTTAACCATGCCACTTAGTTTTTACATTGAACAAATAAAAAAAGGCTTCATTGAAAAGGAGGATATTGACTTAGTACTGGAAAATAGAGACAAAAATCTAGACGATTATGCAGGCTTGATGAATGAACTCGAGCATTTGCCAAATCAGCCGGAAAAGGAAAAGAGTGAAAACCTATGTTTTATTGATGCCTACTCTACTACTTCAGGTAAAAACTGGAATCAGTTCATGGTTGATAAGGTTTCATCCTGGGCTTCTTGCTTCTTTGATGAATATGTTGCTCAATGGAATGGGAACGACACCTCTTTGTCACTTTTTCTTTCATGGAAAAAAGAAGCTGAAATAGATTTTTCACCGGAGGTTATGGGGTTGAAAAACTTCAGAAAAACGATCAAACTCCTTCCAGATGACTATGAAGATTTTACAACTGCTTTTCTGGGAGAGCTTAAATTAGATGAGGAAGAGGCAGAGACGTATTTGCATACCTTGCTGTTGAAAACGATAGGTTGGTCTTCTTACATTTCGGGCCTTGATTTTAACAATACGGTTTATAGTAGAAGTACCGAAAGGTTGAAAGAGTTCTTAGCAGTGCTTTTAGCCTGGGAATATTATTTTTTTACTACTGGTTCCACAGAAGTGAAAGAAGCCTGGTACAAGCAATATAGTACTGTTTCTTCCCAAAAAGATTTTGAAAATGAATCTCTTGAAGCAGAGCTCTTGTTACAAGATGCATACGATTTTGCCTGTCAAAGAGTATTAGCGCAGAACTTCAAGAACGGTAAAACCAGTAATTCGAATACAAAGGTGCAAGCACAAATGGTGTTTTGTATAGACGTGCGTTCAGAAATTTACCGAAGAAACCTGGAGACGGTAGACCCGACCATAGAAACGCTAGGGTTTGCAGGATTTTTTGGATTCCCAATAAATTATGTGCCACTGGGTCATAGCGAGGGTAAAAACCAATGCCCTGCGTTAATACCCTCACAGGTAACAGTTAGAGAAACAACTGTTAATAATGAAAATGCACTAAAAAGAAGGATATCGCGGCATCAGGTGGGTAAAACATGGAAGAAGTTTAAATCAGGGGCCGTTACTTCGTTTGGTTTTGTTAGCCCACTGGGCCTAACATTTTTACCAAAAATTCTATCAAACGCATTTAGTTTCTCTCGACCTGTAGAGGACCCACGTACCGATGGGCTTAAAAAATGGTTGAGTAAAGGAATTGACCTAGATCTTTCATCCATTTCACTTGATCAGAAAGTGGCCATGGCCGCTTCTGCCTTAACCAGCATGGGTATAAAGGATAATTTTGCTCCCATTGTTTTAATTGCCGGCCATGGATCAACATCGGTTAATAATCCACATGCCTCAGGCTTAGACTGCGGTGCTTGTGGTGGCCATTCCGGTGAGAAAAATGCACTGACTGCACAACTTGTATTGAACGATTCTTCCGTTCGAGAGGCTTTGATAGAAAAGGGCATCGGTATTCCTGATGAGACCTTATTTGTTGCGTGTGTTCACGATACAACAACCGATGTTGTTAGCATTATAAATGAACGTATGATCCCTGAGGGTCACCTTCAACGTATTGAATCAATCAAGCAATCGTTGGAAAGGGCTGGAGAGTTGGCAAGGTTAGAGCGCTCTCATAGATTGGGTATTGATTCTCAAAATCCGGAACAAATCAAAGATTTGTTTATAGATCGCACCAAAGACTGGGCGCAGGTACGGCCGGAATGGGGGCTGGCAGGCTGCAATTCGTTTGTTATTGCCCCACGCCACCGAACACAAGGTATAGATCTGCAAGGAAAGACGTTTTTGCATTCCTATAATTGGAGAATGGACAGCGAGTTTAGGATCCTTGAAGGCATAATGACAGCTCCAATGGTTGTTACCAGTTGGATAAACCTGCAGTATTACGCTAGTTCTGTTGACAACCAACATTTTGGAGCGGGCAATAAAACCTTGCACAATGTAACAGGAGGGATAGGCGTTCTTGAAGGCTCGAGTGGTGATTTAAGAATTGGGTTGCCACTGCAATCTGTACATAATGGAGAAACCCTGGAACACCTGCCTCAACGATTGAGTGTTGTCATAGAGGCTCCAATTGAAGCCATAAACGACATTCTTGAAAGAAATGAAAACATCAGGCAATTGTGCGACAACTCCTGGATTACGCTGCTCCAGCTTGACGATAGCGGTAGAATTCGTTACCGGTATAAGCAAAATTATGCGTGGGAAATGTTTGAGAAATCCAGGAATAAAATTGAAAATAAAGTATTAGAAACCATATAAATTCTTACCAATGAAACCAATAAACATTACGTTCGAAGATTACGAATTATCACAACAAGAGTCAAAGGAGTTGCTGGTTACTATTATTGACAGCCGCATTAATCAGCATAAAATCGAGTACCTATCTAATTGGGAAAAGGACCATACAATTTCTTCCGAACCAACGGATGAACGTATGGATGCTCTTGAGTCAGTAAAAAATGAGTTGACAAAAGCAATAGAAGAAAACGATTCAGATGAGTTCGATTTTACTATTTCGGTTATGGTTAAACCAAAACGTAAAAAAGAGATGGCCAAAAGAATACTGGAATACTCTGAAAATCATAATTAGGTGGAAATTTATTGAAGAAAGATTCACAAGGGAATGAGCGCCTGGCAGTGTGTATGAGTAATCCTGTCAAGGTCACTTTACTATCAAGGAGTTAGAGAATATTTGACTCCTTTTTTATTCTATAGACATACAATTTAGCATACATGCTTAACGAAATACGCTTATTTAATCTAAGATAAGAATACACAAAAACATTAGTTTTAGGGTTAAAAGCTTAACATTTTTGCTATTTACTAAAACTACTTTACTATTTTGTCAATGTGATAAGTTGATCATAATATGAAAAATATCTTCCCTGATTATATTCTATACCTAAAAGGTTTGCAAGAATATCTTTGTTCAAAGCTTGTCCATTTTCGACATAGTCAACTACATCATTAAAATATTTTTCATGACCTGACAATCTTAAAAGATAAAATGCAGCTACTAGCTGACAATTCTGATAGTAAAGTTTGGAATTAATAATATGATTAAGAGAATCAAATACCTCTTCAATTATATCTAGGTCAATATGTTCAACTATCATGTAAATTGATTCTAGAATCACGAGGCTATCCTCCTCTTCGTTATTGATGAAACTCATACAACTATCATAAATTGAAGTTATATTCCATTTATTGGCTACAGCAATTAATTCAGAAACAAATAATTTATCATTATTGGTTAGATTGTTTTCAATAAAACCTTCAATTCTATCCAATTGAGATTGACTGAAATATTGATACCCATTTAAGAATTCAATGATTATAAGGTTGTCCTTCAAATCAAGTATAAATTCAAGAAGTTCATCACTCAACTTCTCTATCTCAAATATTTCTTCAAGTGTATTATATGGTAATTCATACGAGGCATCAGTCAATTTTTGTTTAATGAAATCCATTTCTTCTGTCTTCATTGGGTTTAAATATTAACTCCTTGTTCACATGTGCTAATTGGTTTAAGGGCAATTAGTATTATACTTCATAGATTACTTATACATATGTTAGACACCTGATTGTCTTCTTTTTAAGAAAAATTCATAAAAAAGAACTAATAGGTAGAAAGTAAAAACAGAAACTTGGAAAATAAAGCTTGCATACATATGCCCTGAAAGGGTTATAAAATTGCTTCTAAAAAGGCCTAACTGAGTCAAAATGGTTGACTCATCTTTTAAAGAAGACAAACTATCAATAAAGTGAAAAGCATGTATGAAGATTTCTTTTTGAGTAACATATTCATCCAAAAATGAAACGGCTAGAACAAATAATAAAATTATTTTTAATAAACTTCTATACTTTGCCTTCCTAATTCTGAATTGTATCATTTATTTTATTATTTAACTCCTTGTTAGCATGTGGGGGAATGGACTCTTTTGAGACATTTAAAGACAAATCCATATTGCAACAAGTACACTAGTAATAAAAAATTTTTCAACTCCATTTAATACAACTTATAAACCACGTGTATCTGGAACAAACATTCTGTCCATTTAGACTACCAGGTGTCCAACCAGTCATTGTTAGCAATTGCTTTATTATTTCGTCCTCACAGGCTTTGGGTAACTTGTGTTTTGAAAGTACAGCATCAATCACTTTTCCATCAGCGTCAATGATTAAGGTCATTGTTAATTTAGCTGTCAATTCTTCATCTTTTTTATGATACTTACTTAAGATGGGTGACAAGTATTTTGTTGAATAGCTCAAAAGTGCTTTCGTTCCTCCATCATAAGTTGGGTTAATGTCAACTGTTTGGTAAACTTTCTCACAAGATTTAGTTTGTGCGAATGTCTGAATGCTTGATATAACGAGAACCACTAATAAAATCATTAATCTAATGCTCATTTCTTATTAGTAATAATTAAGAATATGATTTATATCCCTTTAAAATACGCACAAATATTACTCCTAACAAACTAATTTCTCCCCACTATCCGCAATTGAATATAGCTTCCTTGTTCTGGGGTAAGGAGCAGATTGTCTAATAGTCGAATAACTAAATTAAAGTTTTTAGTGAAATCCTTACAGCATAAATTAATGTGATGATTGAAAATGATATGAAGAATATCATACTCCCCATACTCCCTAAAACATTGAATACTAATATCTGGAAAGCATTAAGAATTTCTCCTCGAAAACTCAGTCCTTTAGTTAGTCTACTGATTGAATATTCCACTCCATAGACAAGATATGTATAGGAGACGAAAGTGAAGTAAAAGACTAAAATCCAACTCACTATTATATAACTAATCTTAGATCTCTTCATTAATTATGTTATTCATATGTATACTGGAATGGTGCTTTCTTTCTAAGGTTAAAGTAGTGAAATTAAATGAACTGGAGGGTTATTATGAAGTAGGTTATTAAATTCTTCCCACTATCAGCAAACGAGTAATAGCTCCCTTCTTCAGAGCAAATAATTAAATGGTCTAGTAGTCGAATGGAGATTAACTCTGAAGCTTGCTTAATTGTAGATGTTAGCAATCTGTTTTTTAATAAATTTAACTTTTACCGCCCATCATCTTTCTTACAAATTTCTAAACTAGAGCCCATTCCTTTCGTACCTTGGTACTATCAAAAACTACCATTCAAATGAAAACGCAATATGTCCTTATTCTATTTTTTATTGGCTCCTTGTTTGGATGCCAGAAGGGTACTCAAACCAATGATGAACAAATGAATGAAAACCCCTTGCTTTCAACATGGAACACTCCGTTTGGTGTTCCTCCTTTTGATCAAATAAAAGACAGCGACTATCTACCAGCCTTTAAAGAGGCCATGGCAGAGCATAAGAAAGAAGTGGATGCCATCATAAACAACAAAGAAGAACCCACATTCGATAATGTGATTCTTGCCTTGGAGAGAAGTGGCGATCTACTGGTTAGAATATCCAATGTTTTTTATGCGGTTAATAGCGCTAATTCCACAGACTCAACCCGTGAAATAGCTAAGATCATTGCTCCGGAGCTTTCTTCACATTATGACGACATTAACCTGAGTGAGGAATTGTTTGCAAAAGTGAAAGCCGTTTATGATCATAAGGATCATTTTGAGCTGAACCCTGAACAAAAGAAGCTGCTGGAAGAAACCTACAAAGGTTTTGTAAGGTCAGGTGTAAACCTTCAAGGTGAGCCCAAAATGAGGCTACGCAAGATAAATAGTGAGCTGGCGGAGCTTTCTCAGAAATTCGGACAAAACGTGCTGGCCGAAACCAACAGTTTTAAATTAACTGTTACCGATAAAAAGGATTTGGGCAATTTACCCGAAAGCCTGGTGGCCGCAGCGGCTGAACGTAGTGGAAAAGAAGGCGAGTGGATGTTTAATCTAACCCGTCCAAGTATTAATCCATTTTTACAATACTCTCCTAACCGTGAAATGCGCAAGAAGCTGTTTATGGGTTATGCTTTGCGTGGCAATAACGACAACGAATATGACAACAAAGCGATAGCCGCAAAGATGGCGGCTCTTCGAGCAGAAAGGGCACAACTTCTGGGCTACAAAACCCATGCAGATTACATTCTGGCAGATAACATGGCAGAGAATCCAAAGAATGTGTATAACCTTTTGGATAAGGTGTGGAGTCCGGCATTGAACAAGGCCAAAGAAGAAAAGGCAGAATACGAAGAAATGATGCACGCAGATGGCGTTCAAGGTGAGTTGCAGGGTTGGGACTGGCGTTATTATTCAGAAAAGGTGCGTGAGGCAAAATACAACTTCAATGAAGATGAAATGAAGCCGTACTTTGAAGTGAATGCGGTTAGAAATGGAGTCTTTGCTTTGGCCAATAAACTATTCGGTTTAACATTTGAAGAGTTAAAAGATGCTCCCAAATGGCATCCTGACCAACAAGTGTATGAGGTTAAGGAAGCTGATGGCTCCCATCTTGGAGTAGTTTATATGGATTTCTTTACTCGCGACAGCAAAGAGTTTGGCGCGTGGATGAACGATTTAATACCACAATCTGATGATGGCAAATGGGTGGCACCTGTGGTTACAACTAACTTTAATTTTCCTCCTCCCACAAAAGATTCTCCTTCGCTACTGACTTTTGATGAAGCCCAAACACTTTTTCATGAATTTGGCCATGCGTTGCACGGGTTGCTTTCTCACGTTACCTATGCTTCGCTTTCTGGCACCAATGTTCCAAGAGATTTTGTGGAGTTTCCCTCGCAGGTAATGGAAAACTGGATGGCTGAGCCAGAGGTGTTGAAACTCTATGCTAAGAATTACAAAACCGGAGAGATAATACCGGATGATTATATCAAGAAAATAAATGCATCTGCCAAGTTTGATCAGGGCTTTGCGACTGTAGAATACATGGCCGCCAGCTACCTGGACATGGATTGGCACACGTTGCAAGACACCATCCCGCAGCAAAATGTGAATGGGTTTGAAAAGGCAGGTATGGATCGAATTGGGTTGATCGAGCAAATTATTCCGCGGTACAGAACCACCTATTTCAACCATATTTTCAGTGGAGGGTATTCGGCAGGCTATTACAGTTATTTGTGGTCGGAGGTGTTGGATGCCGATGCGTTTGAAACCTTTAAAGAAGCGGGTATTTTCGATCAGGAAACTGCCCAACGTTATCGACATATGTTGAGCCAGGGCGGCACCCGACCAGGCATGGAGCTATACGTTGAGTTCAGAGGGCATGAGCCTGATATTCAACCATTACTGGAAAGAAGAGGACTGGAGTAGATCATTGTCCAACATTGGTTACAGCTTTTAGGTTGTAGCCAATGTTAGCATGAAGAGTATAAACTTAAAAATTGCAAGAGAGACAAACCAGAAAACAAAGGTATATGCAGTAATAAGGATAGATTTAAACCAGTTTTTTTGGTAGAAGTTTTTAGCACTGGCATATATAAATGCTAAGACTATCGTAATAATTAAGAGTTGCGGTATCATTTCAGCAATGGACACATTCAATAGCATAGTTATTCCATTATAGATTAAAGGAATAAATGCAAAAAGGAACATAAAACCTGCGTACAGATGAATTGTGTAAACCAGGTGTTCTACATAATACGGACGTTTCTTAAAAAGTAGCATGTACATAAACAAAGCCAATATAGGTACATTCACAAAAATTATGGTCTTTGCATAATACTCTGATTTATTGTCATAAACGTTTTGATAGGTTTTAAGATCCAACCCGTTCTTTTCTATTTTTTTATTTACCAATGACTGGGCAAATTCCTGATAGGGAGAGTAATGAAGTTGTGCAGATAGATTGGGGTTGAAATCGTTTAAGGCAGGCAGCAAAAAGTAGAAAATATTGGCGATAAAGAACATCCCAATAGGCCTCATATAAAGAACCCTTCTTCCTCGGATATATTCGGATGAAAGAAAACCCGGTTTCCTAAAAAGCAGCCAAAAGCTGTTCAAGAACTTGTTATCTACAAAGGTTAGCGCCTGAAAAAAGTCTCCAAGTGCTCGTTTTATGGAGAAATCTTTAGGTTCTACAACTCGCTCGCCACAGGAATAGCAATATTTTCCTTTTAAGGGTTCTTTACAACTCAAACATTGTTTTTGTTTCATAATGTATTAGCCCGGCAATAAGTTACCAATATATTAATCTTGTGCGACATAATTATTCTTTTGTCATTTGAATCCCATCATTAATTAAGATAGACTATTAGGTAAGAACAAATGATATGGAGGCAAGAAAATGCTAAGAGTTAGGTTGGTGTTTTTTTAAGATTTAATTCAATCTTATCTTTAAGATATGATTGACGAATTCATCAACCGTAATGCACGTGTACTTATTACGCTGTTCATATCAATTCTGTTGATTGTAATTACAGGCTATTGGTACTACACCAATGTTATCTCAAAAAAAACAATCATTACAGTTGCAGCAGGTAATGAAAATTCTGAGAGCTATAAAATTATGAAGGCGCTTGAAACGGTGGTAGATAGTGGGACATACGATTTTGAGATCAAGGTGATTCGAACAAATGGTTCGGTTGAGAATCGACAATTGCTCAAAGACAACCTGGTGCAAATGGCCACATTGCAGGCAGATCTTCCGGTTGAAAAGAATGTACGACTGGTGGCCAATTTGTACGAAGAGGTTTTTCACCTTATTTTCAAAGACTCTTCGAAAATAAGTTCTATTGAAGAACTGGCGGGTTATAAGATTGCTTTGCTAACCAGGGTAAGTGGAGAAAGTTCTTCGTTCGATAATTTAAGGTCACATTTTGAACTGAAAAGTAAGATATTTTCTACACTCAATACTACCTGGGGTTCATCAACATGGTTGTTTAATCATGGAGATATTGATGCAATTTTTAGAGTAGCCGAACCCAATAACGAACAGATACGGAATTTTATAAATAACAGTAAAAGAAAGGGCATTAAAAGTGAAACTATAACGCAGGCCCAGGCCATTTCACTCAAGTTTCCAATGTACCATAAAACCATAATTCCTCGAGGGTCGTACAGTGGCATTCCTCCCAATCCTTCAACAGATGTTGAAACGCTTGGAGTAGATAAACTTTTGGTGGCAACCGAAGAAACACCTGCTCATGCAATCACTGCTATTGTAAACATTTTGCTCAATCAAAAGCGGGAATTGATAAAAACAAGTAAGGTTGCAGGACTAACAAAAGTGCCTTCTGAGGCAGCGCTTATTCCCTGGCATCGGGGTTTGGAAGATTATGTAAACAAAGAAAAACCATCGTTTATACAGCAAAATGCAGAGTTTTTGGCATTTATTCTTTCCATTTTTTTATTACTTGGCTCAAATATTATCCGAATTATCAACAGGTCTAAGCACCAAAAGATAAATGCTTACAACGAACAACTTCTTTCAATTAAAATTAATGTTGAACAGACCAGCGACTTAAATGAATTGCTGAAGCTAAGAGAAGAGCATAACGCTTTGGTAAACCAGATCGTGAAAGATGCTGTAAATGGGAAAATATCAAGTGATGGATTTGAGTTTTTTGCTTTTGGATGGGACTCGGTAACAGGTCTTATTAACGATAAAGAAAACAGATTAAGAAATGGTTTCTAGGGTTCCAAATTGGATATTTCTTGTAGCTTCTGTGTTAATTGTTGCTGTAGTTGTAGGTTTTTTAAGTTACAAACAACAGGTGGAGGCATCCATCAACATTGTTAAGGAGAATTTAAGGCTAAACCATCAACTAAGCAGGCAGGCCATAGTAGTATCGCTAGAAACTGCAAAAATTGAAACTCAGTTGCTGGCAGAAAACCCGGTTGTTATAGATTTTGCATCCAATGATCAGGGAAATGGTACAATTACTCAAAGTGAATTGCAAAAGTTCAATGAATGGGCAGTGGAATGCAAACAGCATTTTGATTTTTATGATTTACTGGTAATCAATACTGAAGGAGATGTGATTTTTACTGTAGCAAAAGAGAGCGACCTGGGAACAAATTTGCTAAATGGCAAATTCAAAGACAGCGGACTGGGTAATTTATTCAGATCTGTTCGTGAGTCAAAAGAGTTCATGGGATCAGAGTTTTCGGTCTATGCGCCCAGCAATGGTGAACTGGCAGGTTTTCTTGGCGCTCCAATTTTATTAAATGACAAATTGATTGGGGTATTAGCTATTCAAATCCCTACCTCCTTTATTAAACTTAATATTGGTGTTCACCTAAAGGGGATAAGCGATTACATGGTTACCACACATTATATTTTTCAATACAAGGGTTCTTTCAGGCCACTTTTAGATACAGAAAAAAGGAAATATGAAAATCAATCAACGGTTATCATCAATGATTCGCTCTTTCATTATACACCTTTTAAGATAGAAAATCTGTCTTGGGGAATTTTATCGATAGCTCCACCCGTGGTTATTGAAAATAATATACATTGGCTGCCTGTTTTTTATCATGTATTGGTGGCTGTACTTATTGTGCTCATTGTTGGTGTCTCTTTGATTTTTTGGTTGTTCGATCGAAATAAAAAATGGCTCTACGCTGAAGATGATATTATTTTGGTTCAAAATACCTGGAAGCAGTTTTCAAAGTTGAAAAAACAATTTGGTCAGGATTTCTACTATCGTGTAAAAAATAAGATCAATCTAAACCTGGTGGAAGGAGAGAAAAGCATAGGGGAAATTGGTAAATATATTGAGAAAGAAATATGGGATGTTGTTGACCATTTGGATGACGAAAAAAATATAAAAAGCAAAGCAGAATCGTGGGCAACGGCTTGTGTTTTAAAAGGCATAAACGATTCCACGGTTTTAAAACTACCTGCGCTTTATTTGGAGTCGTATGAAGATGAATTGGGACGCACATTGCCGTTTAGAGCTAAATTGTCTTGGAGCAAGGTATTGAATACCATGGCTAAAAGTACGGCCCAGAAAATAAAGCTCAATAAGAACAAAATGCGTTCTTAGTATGGAGTTTTGTCTTAAGTTGTAAGCTATTGAAAGTATTAATAGGAACGAATACAACTACTTTTTTAATAGTCCAGTTCAAAATGTATAGAGGCATTAGTTTTTGAAAGGTAATTAATATAAGGTGCACTTGACAACCCATAATTGATACTTATCAGATTAATGTAATCCTTATAAATAGCTCCTGCCAGTGATAATTTTTTTTCAGTCATATCTGACCTGAACTTCTGCAGCTCAACCAAGACATCAATGGTATTGCCTGTTTTGTCAAGTGTAAAACTGGCATCCTCATAGGTTTTGATCTTTGCCATAACCAGATCGTACTTATTCAATTTTGAATCAAGATGTTTGGCCATGTTCTCGAACCGATTTTCCAGATCTGTTTTTTCCTGCTCAACTTTTTGATTGTCCTCTATTAATTTCATTTCCTTGCGAGCCAAATCCGGTTTATTCGGGTTGGTTACAGGAATACTTACACCTATCTGCATTCCCAAATTCTGTCCAAAAGTATTCTTATCATTCTCACGATACTCGGCCTGTAAATACCCGATGTTGCTAAAGCTCTCTTGTTTTTGAACTTTGTATTCAGATTGTGATACAGCTATTTTTTGCTGTGCATTTTTAACCATGAGATTTGAACTCAAATCAAGTGCATTTTGATTCTCCATCCATTCTTTTATGGTTTTCATTTCAACAAGGGCTTCTTCGGTCCATTCAATGCTTCCTGAAAAATCATACGTCTTTCGGATTATATCTTCCAGAATGGAAATCTCGTTTTGAATATCTTCAAGCAAAAGCTGGGCGTCAAGCAATGCTTTGTCCATAGAAATAAAATCCTTGATATTATTAGGCGAGTTTTGATCCCTGATTAGTACTAATAAGCTTGTGTAAAATTCGATATTTACTTCGGCAAGCGCTTTTTCCTGAGTTAACTGCCAATGGTCGATCATTATTTCGTAACGTGCCAAAAGTACCTCTTCGAGGTTGAGCAAATAAGAAAGTGAGAGCTGTTGCCTTACCTCATCACGATAGTTTTTATTTGCGGATCTTTCAAGTGGGTTGAGTGGACTGAATCTGAGTCGATAGTCGTCAAAACCATCTTCGAAATTATTAACTCTTGCCCTGAATTCCACCTCTCTTAAAATGGGAGATTTAAAGCCATTTTCATCTATAAAATCCTGCCTCGATTTGAAAAATTGTAATTCGGTATCAGATATTGCGTTCGATAGGTACTCTTCCATACTAAACTGTGCAAAAGCTGATGAGCACTGAAAAAAGATAATAAGCAGAAAAAGGACCCTCTTCATTTGCTATTTAGCTTTTGGATAAATAAATACCTGTTCGCCATATAGAAATTCATTTTCTGGAGGCAGTTGTATAAACACCTCCCGACCGTACAGGTCTGGCAACCCGGGAATGCTTCCGGGATTTTGATAACTTACAATTCTGGACCCAATCTCAATAACGGTTCCGTGTATTTCATATTTTCTTGTAGAAGACTCTATCAGGATATCGTCACCAACCGCGAGGTGAAATTCGGAGTTATTGGATATATATGCCTTAATAGTAGTAGGCCGCTCTTCGTAGATGGAAAGAATAGTTTCGTAAGGGGGAACTATTTCCTGAAGCTGCGCATTAACGCTACCAATAGTGCCATTAAATGGAGCGTATTTCTTCAGCTCTCCTGCTTCTACTTTTAACTCAGCAATTTCCTGATCAATTAGACTCAGCTCCAATTCAGATACTTTCATTTCCTCGCTAAATGCGAGCTCTAATCTTCGTTTTTCTGTTTGGTAGTGCTGTATCACCTGATTTCTTTCCTGTTTGTAAGATTGAAGTAGGATACTGTCCGGATCGTTAGATAAAGAACCTGTTGGGTTTGTTTGATCACCTGCCAGGGAATTGATTTTTTGATGTATGGAGCTTTTGGTCGCTATTTCAGATTCCAAACGACCAATTTCGGTATTGAGTCGTGTGGTTTTTCCGTTAAGTTCAATCTTTAGCAATTCAAGCCTACTTTCGTATGTAGATTTAATTACTGATTTATTTACGATTTCCTTATTTTTTCGGGTAAGTAATTTTTCAGTGTCCAGATTGAGGTCGGGCCGATCCACCTCAAGCAATAACTGGCCTTTGGTTATCTTTTGTCCCGCACTTACATGAATGGCTTCTATAGTAACAGGCTTATGATAGCTCAAAGCTATTTTTTGAGATTCAACTACCGCCATAATTGCACTTGAGCGGTTAACAGCTGAAAAAGAAACAGCAATTAGTGTTGCAGCGGCAGCAAGAACGAATAAATAAAATAATTTCCCTTTCATGCCAGTCTATAATTGTTCATCTGAGTCCCGTGTATCAAAACGTATATCGCTAAGCCCACTTATTTCTGTAATTTTTTTGTAAAGCTGGTTAAGATCAGCTTCTTGCTTAATGCCAACATTAAAGCTGTATTGCGACTTATCCTCCTGCACCGAACGGATTCTTACTACGGTTGCAGTTAGCTTTTCAGATTCGATTAGACCTAGCAGGTTGTTCAAAGCTTCCTGATCTAGTATCGTAACAATAAGCTCCATTTTTCTGTCTCCCAATTTTCCATAGGGTGAATAGTAGAGTAGAAGCACCGTAATACAGAAAATAACGGTACCGCTAATGGCTATTGCAAACCCAAAGACACCGGTTGATATGCCTATGGACAAGGAGGCAAACATGAATATAATATTGCGCGGGCTTTTTATTAATGTTCTGAAACGAATAATGGAAACGGCTCCCAGTACTCCAAACCCAACCGCCAGGTTGTCGCCAACGGCCATCATTACCATAGCGGCAACAGTAGAGCTTAGTACAATAGCCTGAAAAAACTTGTTTGGGAAATTTTCTTCCTGATAGGTGAATTTATAGGTAAGTGCAATAACCGTACTTAATACCAGGGCAAGTAAAATAGTAAAGATTGCAACTGCAAACGATGGAAACTCAAAATAGCTGGATTCACTGAGGTACTGATGGAGCATCCTGGAGGACTTTAATGGGTGATTTGTGACCTGTCAAAAATACTTCTTTCAGTGACAATTACTTTATGGTTTTAAAAATATTGGAATTTCACAAAGTATGCATCATTTTATGTAAGTTAAACTTTATGATTCCATGAAATCGAATAGAATTCGTTAAGGTTTTGTACCTTTCTTAAACTTAACAGTTGAGTGTAAATGCCTGCTACACGCAAAATCATTCACATAGATATGGATGCATTTTATGCATCGGTAGAGCAACGGGATAACCCGGAGCTTAAAGGCAAACCTGTAGCAGTGGGCGGGTCGGGAAAACGAGGAGTGGTAGCTGCTGCAAGCTATGAAGCCAGGGCATTTGGGGTGCATTCGGCCCTTTCATCTGTAATTGCCAAGCGCAGGTGCCCCGATCTGATTTTTGTAAAACCAAGGTTTGCCGTTTACAAGACTACTTCACTTGTTATTCGATCTATTTTTAAAGAATATACCGACTTAATTGAGCCACTTTCATTGGATGAAGCCTATTTGGACGTTACACAAAATAAGAAAGGAATGAAAGTGGCCACTGAAATAGCCAGGCAAATAAAAAGCAGAATAAAAGAGCAGACAGGCCTAACCGCTTCGGCAGGTGTTTCTGTAAATAAATTTCTTGCAAAAATTGCTTCGGACATGGATAAACCCGATGGGCTTTATGTAATTAAGCCTCACCAGATTGAAGTCTTTATTGATAAACTTCCAATTGAAAAATTCTTTGGTGTGGGAAAAGTAACTGCCGGTAAGATGAAAACCATGGGAATATTTACGGGTAAAGATTTGAGGAAATTTCCAGAGCAGATTTTGGTAGATAAGTTTGGTAAGGCAGGACATTACTTTTACCATGTGGCCAGAGGAATTGACGATCGACCCGTTGAACCAAACAGAGAGCGAAAGTCTATAGGGGCGGAGACAACTTTTGAAGAAGATTACGATCAATTGGATAGTTTACTTGAAGAGCTTGGCGAATTATCTGTTGAGGTGGCCAATCGATTGAAAAAATCAGAAGCCTCAGGACGCACACTCACTGTAAAAATAAAGTTTTCAGATTTTACTCAAATAACAAGAAGCAAAACTGTAGAGGGGCAAATAACCAACCAAAAGGAAATCAATGATCTTTCCCGGGAGTTGCTCAAACATACGTATGTTGAAGGTATGAAAGTAAGGCTTCTTGGAGTGACCATATCTCATTTTACAGAGGGGCACAAACCTAAACAGGACGATCAGCTGACAATTGAGTTATAAATCTGTCCTATTGTGGCAGCAGGAATATCATAATGTATAACTTAGAGCTTTAATCACCCATATCTTATGAAGCGCCTTATTTTAATTGTATCCGTCTTCTTTTCAATTCAGTTATTTGCCCAAAACATCAATCCCGGGGCTGATGAGATATACCGGGAAGACGAAGTGGCAAAAATATATTTAACTATGACTTCTGAAGACAGTACTGCATTGTTGGACGATGTAGATATTTGGTCTGATGAATACCTGCCTACAGGGTTTCGGTTTATGAATTCTTTGATGGATACAACATTGGAATTTGAAGTTGGTATACGCTTAAGAGGCAACACTTCTCGGGAGAAACCTAAGAAATCGCTAAAGATAAAATTCAAGGAATTTGATGGGAGTAAGTTTTACGGCTATAAAAAATTTAACCTGAAAGCAGAGGTCAATGATCCGAGCATGGTTCGGGAAATGCTTTCTCTGCAAACATTCAGAAATGCAAATGTTGCCGCAGCAAGGAGTCACCATGCCGAAGTCTACATGAATGGCGGCTATCTGGGTCTTTATCTTAATGTTGAACAATTGGATGATGAGTTTGTAGACTCTCGCTTCGGCAATGATACCGGCAATTTATATAAATGTGCATGGGGTGCCACCTTGGAAGATAACAATCAAGTTTACAATAACGATATCTATGAAATTGAAATAAATGATGATGTAGATGATAGAAGTATTCTGGCTCATTTTGTGGATGTGCTTAATAATACTTCGGATGATAATTTTCGTGAAGAAATTGAAAAGGTGTTTAATGTACAACCCTTTATTAATTATTTAGCTGTTGAGGCACTAACCGGACATTGGGATGGTTATTCGTATAATCAAAACAATTTCTATTTGTATGAAAATCCAGATACCGGATTAATGGAATTTATGCCATACGATGTGGACAATACATTCGGGCTTGATTGGGTAGATCGTGACTGGGGAACCCGCGATGTACTTGATTGGCCTAAGCATGGAGAGCCCAGGCCATTGGTTAAAAGAATTCTGGCTGTTGATTCCTACTTTCAACAGTATGTGAACGAGCTTAATGTTGTGTTGCAAAATTATTTTAACGAATCGTTCCTTTTTCCAAAGTTTGATAACCTCAAAGCGATGCTGGATGATGCTGTGTCCAGAGATACCTATTTCCCCTTGAGTTTTGGATTTACCTACCAGGATTTTAAGGATAGCTATACAATTGCTCTAGAAGGATATAACCAGCTTCCTTATGGGCTTAAACCTTACGTTACAACTCGCTATGAAACAGCATTGCTGGTTGCTGGTATTGAAGATCAATTTGATTTAAAATTTAAAGCATATCCAAACCCTTCGGATGGTAATATGGTTTTTCTGCAAATGGAGAATCCATTTAGCGATATAACTTTAAGCAATGTTCTTGGAGAAAAGATGCCGTTTGTAATACAACAGATTGGCGCCAATAACTATGTTATCAATTGCAATCTAACCGCTGGGATATATATTCTGACTTTGGATGGTAAAAGTGAGAGATTATTGGTTAGCGGTAGGTAATTATATTTTGAATGTACTGCAACTAAGCCGGGTCATTTGATCCGGCTTTTTCATTTTTTGCAACTTACTAACTATGCCTCTTTAGAACTTGCAAAAAATGCAACTATTAAAAATTGGGATTGCATAAATCAATAGGCAAAACATAGAAGGGGTTATGAACTTGGTCAAAAAAAGTTCAACCAAAAAATACAATTATGAAAGCTTTATTTATGAATTCTCAAAAACCGTTGCTTAAGATTTTGGTAACCACACTTTTGGTAATTTGGGTGGTTGGTCTCACTCACGGTCAAAGTCTCGGAACCAAACCAAGCCTTGCTATTATTAGTATCGATACAAAAGGAATTGATCAGAATCCGGATTTGGTTAGAAACATACTTCAACTCGAAGTAGAAAAAACCAATAAATACAATGTAATGGATAGATACGATATTGCTGATATTCTCAAAAAGGAGGATAAGGAATTTACTGAATGCTTTGGAAAAACCTGCCTTGTGGCAAAAGGGAAACAACTTGGAGTAGATAAAATGTTGAGTGGAAGCGTTGAGCTATTTGGTAAAAAAATAGTTGTAACCCTGAGACTAATAGATGTAAAAAGGGGAGAAACCGAAAAAGTAGAGGCCAAAGAATATTTAAACCTGCCGGAAGAACTTCAAAAAATGATTCGGATTTCCGTGAATGAACTTTTGGACATTCCTAATGATGAAAACCTTGTTAACTTGTTGGTTGAATATGATTCGCCAATTTCAAGCCCACGAACAACCTTGAGACTGAATGGGCCGAGAATAGGTATAGCCTATACTTCAGGCGAAACAGGGGAGAGGTTGCAGGCTTCAAAAACTGAGGGTGGATACGAGATGTTTCCTGTAATTTCACAATTTGGTTACCAATGGGAAACCCAATACTTAAGTGCAGGTAATTTTCAGGCATTGATCGAATTTGTAGGGCTGGTAGGAGGTCTTGAATCCGGAAACTTTGTTCCTTCACTTTCGATATTAAATGGATTCAGAAGTAACAAAAGTGGTTGGGAGATAGCAGTCGGCCCGTCCTTTAAACTCGTGAAATATGCAAGTGGTTACTTTGATAATAATGGAGACTGGAATCTGAAAAAGGACTGGAACGAAGATCTGGGTTCGAATCCTTATGAAATAATCGATCAGTTGGACAGCCGCGGAGATGTTACACTTTCAACCAACCTTGTCATAGCCCTGGGAAAAACGTTCAAGTCCGGTTATTTAAATATACCTGTGAATATATACGTGGTACCCAATAAAAAAGGCACCATAATCGGCACCTCTGTTGGTTTTAATATCAGCAAACAAAGAAGATAGTATTTTTTGTTTGTTCGATTTTTCAGGAGGTCAAATGGCCTCCTTTTTTTATTTTAGGTTAGCATTCCACCATCTACCTGAATTACTTGTCCGCTGATATAGGAAGACATTTCTGAGCCTAAGAAAACAGCCAGGTTAGCCACATCTTCAGGTTGGCCACCTCGTTTTAAAGGAATAGCATCTCTCCAGCTCTGAACCGTTTTTTCGTCCAGTTGGTCGGTCATCTCTGTTTCGATGAACCCAGGTGCAATGGCATTGCTTCTAATGCCTCGCGATCCAAGCTCTAGTGCTACAGATTTGGTAAAACCTATAATACCGGCTTTAGAAGCCGCATAATTAGCCTGACCTGCATTTCCTTTAATACCAACTACAGAAGTTAAGTTTATAATAGAACCGCTCCTTTGTTTCATCATGGTGCGGTTGGCAGCCTTTACGGTATTAAAAACCGATTTCAGGTTTACATTAATTACCTTGTCCCACATTTCTTCCGTCATTCGCATCAACAGGTTATCCTGAGTAATACCTGCATTATTTACCAATATATCTAATGAGCCAAAGTCGGCAACAACATCATTAATCAATTGCTCTGCAGCTGCATAGTCCGAAGCATCCGACCGATAGCCCTTAGCTTTTATTCCACTTGCTTCCAATTCTGCAACCAGTGCTTCTCCTTTTTCTACACTCGATAAATAAGTGAAAGCAACATTAGCGCCTTCTTCTGCATATTTTAAAGCAATTGATCTCCCAATCCCTTTAGATGCGCCAGTAATAAGCGCTGTTTTTCCTTCGAGAAGTTTCATTCGTTTTCTATTGTTTGACAGACAAAATTAGAAGAATATGTAAAAAGAAACTATTCATTGAGCAAAAGCCACGTGTAGGCGCAATAAAACTGTTTGATTAGCCTCTAAATATTCTAACTTTGCACTTCAAATACTGTTAACAAAAATTCAAACAAAATGGCAGATACAAAATACGATCTTATTGTTATAGGTAGTGGACCAGGCGGCTATGTGGCGGCCATCAGAGCGTCACAATTGGGTATGAAAGTAGGCGTTGTTGAACGTGCAGAATTAGGTGGTATTTGCCTGAACTGGGGTTGTATTCCTACCAAAGCACTTTTAAAAAGTGCCAATGTATTTGAATACATTCAACATGCGTCTGACTACGGAATAAACATAAAGGATGCTTCGGTAGATTTTGATGGAATGATCAAGCGAAGCCGTGATGTGGCCGGTAGCATGAGCAAGGGGATTGAATTCCTGTTCAAGAAAAATAAGATCGATCAGATCAAAGGTTTTGGTAAACTTAAGGCAGGTAAAAAAGTAGCCGTAGAAGCAGATGGTAAAACAACCGACTATTCAGCTGATCACATTATTTTGGCTACAGGCGGTAGATCTCGCGAACTACCCACTATGCCTATCGATGGCAAGAAAATTATTGGCTACCGTCAGGCCATGACCTTACCGGAAAGACCTAAGAAAATGGTGGTAGTTGGTTCCGGTGCTATTGGAGTGGAGTTTGCTTATTTCTACAACACGATTGGAACAGAAGTTACAATTGTTGAATTTATGCCTGAAATAGTTCCTGTTGAGGATGTAGATGTGTCGAAACAACTGGCACGCTCTTTCAAAAAAGCGGGCATTAACATCATGACTTCTGCTGAAGTGACCAACGTAGATACCAAAGGCAAAGGATGTAAGGTAACTGTAAAGACCAAAAAAGGAGAAGAGAAAATTGATTGCGATATTGTGCTATCTGCAGTGGGTGTATCTACCAACATTGAAGGCATAGGACTTGAAGAGGTTGGGGTTGCAACCGATAAAGGCAAGGTGCTGGTTGACGACTATTATAAAACCAACATACCAGGTATTTATGCCATTGGTGACATCGTTAAAGGCCAGGCATTGGCACACGTTGCTTCTGCTGAAGGAATAACTTGCGTAGAGAAAATAGCGGGTCATAGTCCTGATCCTATTGACTACAACAACATACCTGGTTGTACCTATTGTTCGCCTGAGGTGGCTTCCGTTGGATACACCGAGCAAGCTGCTAAAGATGCCGGATATGATATTAAAGTGGGTAAATTCCCATTTACAGCATCGGGTAAAGCAAAAGCAGCAGGTGCACCAGATGGTTTCGTAAAAGTAATTTTCGATGCCAAGTATGGTGAATGGTTAGGAGCGCACATGATCGGAGCTAACGTAACTGAGATGATTGCAGAGGTAGTTGCTGCCAGAAAATTGGAAACAACAGGTCATGAGATCATTAAAACTGTACACCCACACCCAACCATGTCAGAAGCGGTTATGGAAGCAACAGCTGCTGCGTATGACGAGGTAATTCATTTATAGGAATTCATTCAACATATCATAAAGTGAAAAGGCCCCATTTGGGGCCTTTTCATTGATTTACATTAGTTGTTTGAAGGATATCATCCCAAGGAAGGGATGATGTGCTAATGTAATCATTTTCCTTCAATATTTATCTCTCCTGTTGGTTTTTTTGGATTACCATCTGCGTCAAGTTCAATAATCTCATCAAAACCAAGTTTTTTCAATTTATCAATAATTACAGCTTTATCACCCACAACAAACCAATTCAGCTCTTTTGGCTGAATTAGCTCTTTCCCAACTGCCTTAACCTGATCCAAAGAAAGGTTACGAACATTGGCATCGTATTTTTGGTAATAGTCGTCCGGCAGCCCGTATTTCACCAAATTGTTCAAAGAATTGGATACTGCATTATTGGTTTCCCATTGTCCGGGAAGCTGCAATATGGCGTTTTCCTTAAATTTATCCAGTTCATCTTTGGTTTCAGGCTTATCGGTTACAAACTGAGTTATTTCTTTCCTGAGCTCGGCTGCCGATTCGGCTGTTTTATCAGTTTGAACTGGGGCGTAAGCAATAAATGGTCGCTGACCTTTTGCATTGATCATGAAACCATAGGCTCCATAGGCCCAGTGTTTATCTTCTCTGAGATTCATATTAATTCTGGAGGTGAACTGTCCCCCCAAAGCATCGATCATGTTTTCTCTTGCTACTTCCGAAACATCTCCATAGGGTTTGGTTATATGACCGGCTATGATTACCGATTGCTTGGACTCAGGCCTGTCCATCAGGTAAAGTATATTTCCTTTTGGAGCCTTAACAGGAGCAATATTTTTAGCAGGAACATCTCCTTTTTTCCATTTACCAAAACTTTTTTCAAGCTTACTTGTTAGCTCATCCATGCTAATATCGCCTACAACGGTTATAGTGGCATTGTTAGGCTTCATCCAACGGTCATAGAATTTAATCAGGTCTTCACGTGTTAAAGCTTCAACTGTTTTTTCATAGCCAGTTCCGGTATAAGGTAAGCTGTACGCATGGTCAGGGCCATACATATAGCGTGTCATAACTCGAAGAGCCAATGAGATGGGTTGAGACTTTTCACGTTGAATCTGATTAAGCTGTTCTTTTTTCAGACGTTCAAATTCCTTTTCAGGAAATGCCGGGTTCAATACAACATCAGCAAAAAGGTCAAGGCTGGCATCAAAACTGGGTTTCAACGTGTTCATTGAAACATAGGACATATCCAAATCTGAGTTGGTATTTAAACTGGCTCCCAACATCTGTAGTTTATCATTTATTTGCAGGGAGGTAAGATTCTTGGTTCCTTCATCCATCATGTTCATGGCCAGTGCAGCTGTACCGGGCGATGCCAATTGATCTGAACTGTATCCGGCATCTACCATCAGGTCCATAACCATGGTAGGCACTCCGGAGCGTTGAGCCAACACCACTTGTAAACCATTTTTTAAAGTAGCTTTTTGCACTTGTGGGAAAGAAGCTTTAGCCGGGGTTCCCAAGGCAGGCAATTTAGAACGATCTATTGTGCTTGGTACGGTAGTGTATTCTGGGAAAGGGGTACAAATAAGGGTATGGTGGTAGTTACGTAGCCATTTTTGAGCAGTAGCTTTTATGTCTTCAATAGTAGCATTCTCTACATATCCTAAAATTTCCTTGTAGCGATCCGGGTCACCATAATAGGTTGCCCAGGTGGCAAGGATGTCAGATGTTCCTCCAAAACCTCCAATTCTTTCGAGCCCTTTTATAAACCCGGAGAAATAAATGGACTTAGCCCTGTCAAGCTCTTCCTGAGTAGGCCCGTTGTCAATAAAATCATTGAGTATTTGCAGTGTAGATGACTCAAGATCTGCAACGTCATTTCCGGGTTTTACATTTATTTGTACCACAAATTGGCTGGCAATTTCGGAAGAAGCCTGAAATGCATTGGCAGAAGTGGCAGACTGATCTTCATAAATAAGTTTTTTATAAAGTCTTGAGTTTTTGCCTCTTGACAAAATATTACTTATCAGGTCAAAATAGGCATCTTCTTTAGAACCGTATTCAGGTGTATTCCAGATCAAATCTATTCTTGCTTCAGGCACTCTGTCCTGATAGGTTTGTCGTGTGTTCGAAGGATGCATGGGTATTTGAACCTCAGGGCGAACAATTGTTGGGTTCGCTGGGATATCACCAAAGTAAGCTTCTACTTTTTTATAGATGTCATCAGGGTTAACATCGCCTGCGATAGAAAGCACGGCATTGTTAGGTCCGTAGTAAGATTTAAACCATTCCTGAACATCTTCCAGCGAAGCTGCATTCAGGTCTTCCATCTCGCCAATAACTGTCCATGAGTATGGATGGCCTTTAGGATACATTGCTTTAGTGATAAGATCCCACTGAATACCATAAGGTTGGTTTTCGCCCTGGCGTTTTTCGTTTTGTACAACGCCACGTTGTTCGTCTAGTTTGGCCTGGTCAATAGCACCAAGTAAATGGCCCATTCTGTCCGACTCCAGCCATAAGACCTGGTCAAGTGCAGCCAATGGCACATTTTGGAAATAGTTGGTTCGATCTTCGTTTGTAGTTCCATTTACATCGGTTCCACCAATACGCTCAATTACCTGGAAGTAATCGTCATTATAATTTTCACTTCCATTGAACATCAAGTGTTCGAATAAGTGAGCAAACCCGCTTTTCCCGGGTTTTTCATTTTTAGAACCCACATGGTACCACACATTAACGGCAACTATAGGCGCCTTGTGGTCTTCATGTACAAGTAAGGTAAGGCCATTGGGTAACGTATACTTTTTGTACTCAATGTTGATGTCTTTTGCACTGAACTGGAAGCCCTGTGCAAAAAGTGAAATGGGGATGGCTACTGTTAGCAGTAGCGTGACAAGTTTTTTCATAGTGTTGTTTATTTATTAAGAGTTAAGACTCTCCGTGAATAATATGGGGTAATTTACTTCAATTTAATCAGAATCAAAAAAGAAGTAATACATGAGGTGTCATTG
Organism: Cyclobacteriaceae bacterium; assembly: GCA_020436165.1. Lineage (GTDB taxonomy): Bacteria > Bacteroidota > Bacteroidia > Cytophagales > Cyclobacteriaceae > JAKISE01. Next base: position 189,783 of record JAGQYI010000010.1, read on the forward strand.
TTCTTTAAGCGACAGCAAAACGGATTTATAACTTCTGCTTACTGGAATATCTGACCCATTAATTTCTACAGATTCAGAAGTAAAAGAATCTATTTTGTCAGCATTCACAATAAATGATCGATGCACCCTTGTAAAAGGAGAGGAAAGCTTTTGCTCAATGGCGCTTATCTTTTCTTTCGTAATAATGGTCTGCTTTTCAGAAATGAAGATCTTCACGTAGTCGCTCAGGCTTTCAATGTATAAGATGTCTTCAAGTAAAATCTTTACATTCTTACGGTCGGCCCTTACCAGCAAGTAGCCCTTTGCCATATTCTTTTGTTTTTCTTCCAGGGTCTGTACTTTCTCTTCGGTTGAAAACGAACTTTTTAGAATAAGTACAAAAGCTTTAAGTAGAACGATAAAGTATAAAGTAATAGCAAGCCCTGAAATGTTTGTTGCCCCAGGAATCATTTGGGCAAATTTGTAGTTGGCCAGTACTGCAAAAGCCGTTACTACTATGAGCATTTGGAGGTTTAAGGATACAATTACTGTGTAAAGAGTGTATAATCCAAACTTGGTATATTTTTTTGTTAGTAGAAAGTTGGGAATAAGGTACGCGTTGAACAGGTATGAAGTACCAAGAATTACTGGCAGCAGGAAGGTAACAAAATAAAAGGAGTTGATATATCCTCCATAAGGCTTACCAAAAATTAAAATAAGCAAGGCTGATACAATCACCCAAAAAGAAACTTCTTTCGCGTACTTCATAAATGAAATTTGTTGCTAATTTGCTTAAATTAAATGTATTTGCCGCTAATTATCGATGAACGACAGGTTTATCACCGGATTCTACCTTGCTTGCCAAATGCCTTGCAGTCTACTTTTGACACAAACAATGTTTCACTAAAAACAACACGTTATGTTCAAGTACTTTTATGAAGGTGGACCACTCTTTATGGGTATGTTATCCATCGTATTTCTGGCTATTTTGGTATTGGTGGTGCTTACAGTAATATCAAAAGATGAAGACAGGTTTATAAAAAAATCTACTTATATCAAGTCACTGGGGTTATTTGCATTTGTACTGGGTATGCTGGGTCAGTTTATTGGTCTTTTCGATGCATTTAAAGCTATCGAATCTGGTATGGATATTTCACCTGCTTTATTGGCCGGAGGGTTGCGGGTTTCATCAATAACCTCAATTTATGGGATGATTATTTTCATTGTGGCTTACCTCCTGTGGTTTGCGTTGGATATTATGCACAAAAGAAATTCCTGAGAAGAGTGAATACAGTAGGCATTTGCCTACTGTATTAATTTGAGTCCTTCCTGGGCAGACTCATTCCCCGGGTAAATCAACAAACTTTTATTGAACAGTATTTTCGCTTTTCTGTAGTCTTCCATTTTAAGGTTAACCCAGGCTAACAGAATTACGGAATCGTAATCGAAAGGATAAAGGTTAACAACTTTTTCCACATGCTTTTTGGCTAAATCGTACTCAGCACGGTTATAATAGAGCAAACCAAGTTTGTAGTTAGCCAATGTATTTTGAGGATCAGTTTTTAAGACTTCCTTCATTACATTTTCAAACTCATTCCAGTTGCCCATAGCCGAATGAGGCAAGCCACTTCCTAATTTAGCTTCAATGGAATAAGGCATTAATGCATTAGCTTTTTTATAATATTCCAATGATTTTGGGTAGTCGCCAGCATTAAAATTAAGCCAGCCTAATCGTACATTTATTTCGTATGAATTAGCATCGTAAACAGCGGTTAGGTCGGCTACCGCTTTCGTGTATTCCTGATTTTGCTCGTGTGTATAACTTGAGGAGAATGCCTCCTCTGCCGTTTGGGCAAAAATTGCAGGGGCAATAAAAATCAGTAACAAGGTTATGTATTTCATGACTTTAGTTTTTTAGTTCGAATTTTAGTCCTGTGAACAGGTAATGTTGTTTATAGTCTAGTTCATTAGTTTCTTCAGTATGATTTTCAATTGAGTAACCTGCAAACAGTTTTACTTTTTTGCCTAGCAAAAAAATACTAGTTACTCCGGCCCTGTTTCTAAGCTTATCGGTCAGGTTGTAGAAGTAAAAACCATCCAGCTCCTGCACATTCCTTAAATCTCCGAACGAACCGTAAAATTCAAACCAGGTGTTCTTTCCTGTTCTGAGTCCCAGCTTTCCATAGGCAACAGTGTTGCTTGAACCTTCTGAAGAATGATAAGTAAAAGTGGTTTGAATGTACATGTTCATATTCAAGGTAGGGTAAATAGTGGAGCCCAATGTAAACTGATTATGCTGAATAGAATTTACTTCCGCAAACCCATAGGATGCATAAATATCAAGCGGCTTAAAACTGGTTGATATACCCCCTAAAAAAGCTTGGTTATTATAAGAGACAGTATCAGTAATAGATTGCAAATGGATAGAGCCTACCAATTGCAAACCTTTAAGTATGGGGAAGGTGGCCTTTGCATAATATTCGTTCTGAACATATTTTGTGGTACTAAGTGTAACGTACGATTGCCTGAACCCCTGACCTGTGCTTACCCATTCGTTATTATATATATTCTGACTTATTCGTGCATAGCCCTGGTAAAGGTTCAACCGGCTTCCTAACTGCTGCTGTGCTCCTATATGCACGTATTTCAGTGTTCCAAAATCAGGGGTGCTTGGGCCAATCATTTTGAGCCCTGCTTCCGAATAAAATCCGGTTACGAAGCCGTTCGGACTTTTTATGCTTCTTGACTTAGCTTGAGGTTTATATTCACTATAAACTAAACCTGCATCTAAAGCACGACCTGAAAATTTGTAGGCATAATAGAGATACTCCACAGTTAACGGATCATCGCTATTAAACTCGAGTGCCTTCTCAAAATAGGGAATGGAGGCACGGTATTTTTCCTGCTCGTAATAAGCAATACCAATGCGTAATCGAAGGTAGAAAAAATCAAAACCATCTTCAATGGCTTCTTTGCCTACGGTAATCACTTCATTCCAATCTTTTCTCTGGTAGGCATCATACGTGTACTTGTCGTACCAGGCAAAGGTTCTGGTTTGTGCCGCCAAACTTGCGCTTTCAAGCACCAATAGCCCGATAAGGATTATTTTACGCATTGTGCTATCATTTTTCGTTTATCCATTTCTATTTCAAACCCAGCAAACCTCGAATCCTGTATGGTTATATTGAAGCGCATTTCTCTTTGGGTTTGGTTAAAAACCTTTAGTTGAGCGCTTGACTTTAATTTAATTTCAGTTGGTGAAAGGTCATCATCGATCTGGACATACTCAAGCGAATAAGCGGCCTTCATGTATTGAAAGAAAGGAGCTGTGAAATCGTGAAGGTAGCGTAAGCCATGAGGTGCTAATAGATACAATGGGTATTGTTCCTCTACTTTTAAATCCTGGTAATAGCCCAGCAATACTTTGTAGGCTCCCATGAAGAAATAATAGAGCAACGAATTCCGCTTGCCTTCAAATAGAGTAAAGTAGTGGAGGGTACCATCGTTCACAAAATAAGCTTTCGACTTGGTTTGAGAACAATACAGATAGGTGTTGTTGTACATATCGTTTTGTACCTCCCATTTCACATTTGTTTCCTTTTCTCCTTCTTTCACTTTGAACTCTAGAATTCTGCCTGGTATGAAGTGGAAGGCAGAAGAAAGCAGCTTTTGTGTGTCCACACTTTTTACATGATCTCCTTGCTTAGGAAAATCAAAAAACTTGAATTTCCATTGACCATTTTCTTCTTCCAGATAGGAGCTAAGTGGATAATTAAGTGTTTTGGAACCTATGAAAGGGGTATGCTGAATTTGAAAATGCAAGTGAGGGTAAGGCGAGCGTCCAGAATTGCCGCAATTACCAATTACATCTCCTTTTTTTACTTCCTCACCCTTTTTTACACGAATAGAACCATCTCTCAAGTGACTTAGTTGGGTATATAATTGATACCCATGTTTAATTACCACTGTGTTGCCCCAGTTTTGGTTTAGATTGGAATCTCCAATAATGTTGTCTTCTACACCCGTGAGTACATTTTCAACCACTCCATCGGCCGGTGCCAAAACAGGCTTATCGTAGCAGAAATAATCTTCTTTATAATCGCCATCGTTTTTGAATTGTTGTTCGTTGGCGTCCACAATTACGAAGTCCCACGCATCCTTCCATTCTTCCTTGTGGGTATATTCGCCATCGTGCCCTTGCGAAATGTACCATTCACCAAAGAAAGGAGGCTCTATAGCTGTTTGTTGAAAGTTGGAATAGCGTCTTTTATTGCTCACCTTCTCATAAAGGTTCTTTTCCGGTGAATAAAGTTGGAATACAACTTCCTGAGGCTCTGCCTGAGGGTTCATGCGCAACTTGAGCACATATAAAAATATGATCACAATTACATTGAAAGGCAGTGAATAAACACCTAACTGAACAATAGAAAACAAACTGCCGATGGCTGCGGTTAGCACTACAATAGCAGGCACCAGTGCAAACGACCACAAATAGGAACTCTTTGATGGCACCAGGAAGAAACTGCCCACCGCAATTCCACTCAAAATAAAATTGAAACCTATATAACTGTAACCTAGTGCATCAATATCAGCTCCAATGAACCAGTAGAAGTAATAGGCTACTAAAAAGCTTAGAATGGAAAGGCTGAAGGAGATACGTGAATACACCAATAGCCCAAGTGCTATAATGATTCCTGAAAAGGCATTGAACTGGAATAAAATAGCTCCCAGCGATTTCAGATAAATCAAAATAGCTTGTGGTATATTGGATTCGTTAAACCAGTGGTAGGTATTTACCAGCCAGTCTTCGCCATTTGCATACAATTCGTTTAAAATATAAACGCCTTTTTCACTTAGGCCAATGGCTTCAAAACTTCGCGAAGCCAGAGTAATACTCCAGATGCCAATTAAGAAAGGAATGCTTAAATAAGGTAAGCCGTATTTGGCCAGAATTCCACTAATGGCTATGGTGCTTAGCACGGTTAATAGCATGACCACTACCAACACCACAAAAAAGGCAACGTTGGGCACGTAAAACAGCCCGAGTCCAAGGCCCACCAATAAGCCATTGAACCCGTAGCTGCCTTCGCGTATGAACTTTTGATCGAAGCCCAGAATCATTGCAATTAAATTCGAGACAATAACAGCTACCACTCCACTAACGCCAACGCTCACATCCAGAAATGTGATGGTGATGAGTAGCACACCCAAAAACTTGTCTTTGGAGAAAAAGATTTGGGTGTAGCTGTGTATTATGGACTCTGTCCAAAAACCGATGTCAAGTCGAGCTTTCACGTTACAAACTGAATGATTTCAGATAATCAGGAGTAAGCTCCATTTGGTTAAGCGTTTCTAACTTCTCAGCCTTACGGATCAGGTGGGCTTCACCTTGCATATCAATCAACACTACATTGGGTCGCATGGTAATAAACTGCATCCATTGGGTTACGTTGTAGGCTCCCACATTTTGGGCTACTACCATATCTCCCTTTTTCAATGGAGGAAGGATCACACTTTCGCGTACCACGTCAATGTTCATGCACAGAGGGCCGAATAACTGCATGTCTTCCTTGTAATCCGACATTTCCTGCGCGGGCGTGATTTTATGGTTGTACCAGAACGAAGTGAATAATGAGTTTACACCAAAATCAAGTATGGTGGCTCTGCGACCTGTAGAAAGGCGTTTGTTGGCAATAACCGAACCGATCAAATAACCAGCTTCATCAATCAACAATCGGCCGCTCTCCATGATTAGTAAAGGCAATTCGTTTGGATTGATGTCGCTGTTCAACAAACCGCTGGCAATGGTTTCTGCGAAGTCCTCAACAGGAGGCACAATGTCGGTTCCTGGCAAATAAGCACCTTTCAGGTTATTAGGCGAAGGTAATCCGCCACCCAAATCGATGTATTCCAAAATATGCCCGAATTTGTTTTTGATGCGTAAAAACAAAGAAGCCAGCTTGGAAGCAGCAACACCATAGGCGCTTGGCGCCATCATAAATGTACCAATGTGGCAGTGTAAGCCCACCATGTTAAACTTACCCGACACCATGATTTTATTAATGGCATCCCATGCTTGACCGGTCTCAAAGTTGAATCCGAAGCGGTCCCACATAGGGTACACGCCTGTATCCATATTTACTCGGATTGCAACTCGAGGCTTTTTATCGCTGTTTTCAGCCAGCTCACTTAACATGTAAAATTCGTCCAGGTGGTCGATATGGATAAGCGAATTATTATCGATTGCTTTTTGCAAATCTTCGTAGCTTTTGTCGGGTCCGTTGAAGATGATCTTATTGCCAGGCACTCCGTTATACATAGCTTTTTCGTACTCAAAGCCTGACACTACTTCTGCCCATGAACCTTCCTGGTGGAATATATTGCATATGGCATTCAGGTAGTTGGTTTTGTACGACCACCCGAATTTTACTTTGGGATAGCGAGTGGTAAATGCTTTTACTACTTCGCTGTATTTTTCGCGGATTTGACGTTCCGAGAAAACAAACACGGGCGACCCGTATTTTTCTACAATTCGTTTTACCGGATAGCCATCAATTTCAGTGATTGGTGCAAACTCTGTGGCTGATCCGAATTTATTTAGCATGCCCGAATTCAGTTTCTGAATAATGGGTCTTTCATATCTTTTCTTTTCCATGGCTTAAAAAATTATAATTCTCCCGTGGTGGTTATTTGTTGAAATTCGCTGATGTCCGTGATGAGATCCCATGAATAGCGCACAAACATTTTCCCAGCTTCGTAGTTTTTAAATGGTTTTACCTTTTGGCCAAGTGCTATTTTAATTAATGCGGCTGGGTGGTTTTGCCCTGCGGCAGCTGCAGTGTAGATCCATGCCGGGAAACGTGGATTTACTTCCATGATGTACAGCTCGTCATCTTCGGAGCGCATTAATTCCAGCTCAAAGCCGCCTTTCCATTTGGAGTCTTTGGCAAATTTCTTTGCCATCTCAATCAGGGCATCGTCTTCAAGCACCACACCTGACCAGCCTTTGCCTTTGTCGGTAATGTACAACTTACGAAGTGGAATGGCTCCAATCAGTTGAGTGCCATCGGCCAGACAGGTAATCACAATCTCTGTTCCTTTAATAAACTCCTGGATAACCACAGGTAATCCCCATTTTGCGTTGAGCTTGTGGAAATAGGACTCGATCTGGCCTTTGTTGTGGGCAATGTAGGCTTCGTAGTATTTGCCTTTTACCACCATGGGGAAATCGAACTCGTCTTCCAGGTCTTCAATCTGGGCGATGCTGCTTATGAATTTGGTTTTTGGCACTTTAAATCCATGCTTTTCGCCAAATACAAACAAATGCATTTTGTCCAGAGCGGTTAGCTCTTCCATGTTTGCAATGAATGTGGCAATGCCCCAGCTTTTTAGTGTTGGTGCCAGCTTAATAAAATTGGCCAGCTCGGCATCAAAGGTTGGAATGATAGCGTCCAGCTTTTCTTTTTCATGGATGTACTCCAGGCGCGATTTAAGCTGAGCGCTTCCGGCACTTGGGTATGGTATCTGGTACGATTTATCAACAATATCGTGCATGTAGAGTCCCGGTTCCAGTGCTTCGTACGATAGTCCAATAATTCGGACGTCAAAGTCTTTACAATCGCGGAGCGAACGAATTACACCCACTCCGGGTCCGGGGCTGTCAACTGCGTTGAGTCCCGTAACCGCAATGGTTAACTTAAGCGTTTCCATCTTCTGCTAATCTGAGTTGTCGCAGGTGTCCTAAAAAGTCATTCAGATCTTCATTAAGTGACTTTTCGTCTACTTCGTAATTTTTTAGGATTTCCCTTTTTACTTCGTCAATTGACTTATTCTCTTTTAATAGCTCGAGAATTTCAGAGGCAATTTGATTAACAGTGTATGAGTCTCCGGTTGAAGGATTAAAAATAAACCCGGAGCTACTCACGGCAATATTCTTTTTGAGTAACATGGCTGTTGGGTCTGGTAAAAAATAATATCAAGAGAACTATCTTCTGTTGATATTTGTCATTAGACTTGCTAAACAGTCAAAGGTTTATTTTGCATTGCAACTATTTTTTAACTACCTCAAAATGATTGAATTAAGAAGCGATACGTTTACCAAACCTACTCCTGAAATGCTGGAAGCCATGATGCAGGCTGAAGTAGGGGATGATGTGTTTGGAGAAGATCCAACCGTTAACAAACTGGAATCAAAACTGGCCGGCATGTTCGGTATGGATGAAGGAGTGTTCTGCCCTTCAGGCACTATGGCCAACCAAATAGGCATTCGGGTGCACACCCAACCTCAGGATGAGGTGATTTGCGATAAATACTCGCACGTGTATTTGTACGAAGGAGGAGGTATGGCCTCCAATTCGGGCGTGCTACCTAATTTGTTGGATGGTGACCGAGGCCGTATTACGGCTACGCAAGTGGAGGCTGCTATTAAACCTGAAGCAGATTATTTAACCACTAGCCGTTTAGTAGTTCTCGAAAACACGATGAATAAAGGTGGGGGGAGCATTTATAATTTCTCTGAAATTCAAAAAATAAAGAAATTATGTGATGCACATGGACTGGCCATGCACTTGGATGGCGCCCGTTTATTTAATGCGTTAGTAGAAACGGGTGAAACGCCAATACAATTCGGAGAAACGTTTGACACCATTTCGGTGTGTTTATCCAAAGGATTGGGAACTCCCATAGGTTCGGTGCTTATGGGCTCGAAAACCCTAATGAAAAAAGCACGCAGGGTGCGTAAGGTGTTTGGTGGCGGTATGCGTCAAGCAGGTTATTTGGCAGCGGCCGGTATTTATGCACTGGACAATAATGTAGAGCGATTGAAAGAAGATCATGCCCATGCAAGGGCACTAGGCGAAGCCCTGGCTCAAAAGGATTTTGTAAGTGAGGTAATGCCTGCGGATACCAACATTCTTATCTTCACCGTGGATGATGTGCAAAAACGATTGGCTCAGTTCAAGGAAAAGGGAGTGCTGGGAGTGGCCTTTGGTGAAAATCAAATTCGTTTTGTTACCCATCTTGATTTTACTGAGGATGATCTGGAGCAGACGATAAAGATTATTAAGGCTCTTTAGTTTTTTATACCGTCATTCCCGCGAAAGCGGGAATCTCATTATTAAACCCAGAGTTCTTCATTTTCTTTTGCTCGCCCAAAAGAAAACGAAGCAAAAGAAAAAGGCGCCACGAATAAAGTCCGCTTTCCGCTCTCAACGCTCAAACCCGCCCCTATGGCTTACCTCCCTTTGCCTCCAAGCAGACCGCGCTATTCGTGGACGTCCCCGCTCCTTACAATTTATTCAATTAGACCTTGAGGAAATTTTTGCTTATTTTCTCAGAGCCTTGACCTTTTTTGTTTCGTTTTTTGGATCAAGCCAAAAAATGAAAAAGATGAATAGGTAGACTATTCCTCTTGAAGAACATAAAAATCAATATCGAGGCTTAGACCACATTTATTTAAAATTTCAATTTGATTTTTATTTAAATGCAATCCTGGATTAACACCTTCATAAACATATTGAACGACACCAAACTCAGCATGACATTTATCTGAAATTGATTTTATTTCATTAATTCTCGGGGTCACAATTGTTTCTATAAACTCTTTGATTAGTTCTCCAATACTGTTATTAGTAATTCGCGAGACCCCAAATCCCCAATAAGAGTTATTCCTTATCAAAGCTTTTTCTTTGCCTATTGGCCCAACCGTGTAAGTTTCACCTTTCTTCCAAAAGCCTGTTGGTTCGATATCTAAAGTTTTCGATATACTCTGGTGAGAAATCTCAAAATCAAAAAACTTAATCTCAACAATTTGTTCGTCCTTCTTCATAAAAGGGTTAAACTATTCAAAGTAAATCGCACCAGCCTTACTGGTTTCCCAAAACTCTACTTTTGAGCAGCGAACGCCTTTAGGTAAGTGCTTGTTCACCACACCAAACAGCCATTTGCTAATATTTTCGGCAGTAGGCACAAAGTTGATTAGCACAATACCACCATACAATTCCATTTCAATTTCGGTAAGGTGGGCGCCTCCATCAGGAATAGAATAGGGAGCATCTTTTAATTCCAGAATGGAATCTTCCACTTTAGCGTGAGGAAGTAATGCAGGCAGCATGGGGTCACTTATATCCATCAGGGTTTTGTGGTCCATTACGCGGTCGAGCCAGTTGCTAAAGGCTTTGAGGTGCTTAAAGTCGGTAACCATTCCATTTACCAGTTTGTCCGATTCGAGATAAACCACCACTTTGTAATTATGACCATGCAAATGCCTGCAGGTACACGAAGTGGTGTCAGCAAATGCCTCTTCCAAATTCTGGTTCCACACCCGGTGACCAAAACAACCGTAAAACTCTTTATAGATTATATGCCCCATGGAAATAATTTCTGCAAAGTTAATTGAAAAAGGTGCAATTGAGGTGATTAATAATCGCAGCTAAAAAGCTATTATTACAAAATCCCAAAAACTGTAACCTATGAAAAGCAAACTATTTGTATTGGTCCTTGTATTTGTTGTTGGTCATGCATCGGCTCAAAGTCCAAAGGGTAAAATAAAAGCTAAAGACTTAGTTGGCACCCAATGGACCGCTGTAGAAATTTGGAATGTCTCCCATTATGATGGAGCCGAAGATATACTAGTTTCAAGGGAAGATTTTGGGGAATGGGCGGCATTTGTAGAGATTGATTTTAAAAGTGAAACAGAATTAGTAGGTACCCAGCTGGATGGTAAAACGTATAAGTGCCCTTATCAGCTAAAGAAAAAAATGCTTTCTTATACACATATCTTTAATCCAGATACCCAATATGCCGCCGAGGTGTATGTGGAGGCAAAATTGAATATGGTTTCTTCAACCCAATTTACTATGGAAGCAGACTTTTGTCAAGATGGCTGTGTTTACAGGATAGAGTACGAAAAGGAATAAGTATGAAAAGTTTTTTGGCAGTAGTTTTAGTCGTTTCATTTAATACTGTGCTTGTGCGCGTTTAGCGTAGTGTAACGTGTGCAAAAAAGATAATTGGCACGCGTTAAGAAACGCGTACAGGCTGACTATTTGTTTAATCTGAAAAGATGCAATTTAGGTTAAGTAATAAAAAGTAATCATTGTAGTCATTCTGAACTTGTTTCAGAATCTAAGAGTTAAGATGCTGAATTTAATTCAGCATGACGTTATATCAGAAGTTATTGTGACAAAAAAGCTCTCGGAGAGTGAGAGCTTTTGATGGGATTAAACCTGTTTCGCTAAAGCTATAGAGGGTGATAGTGCAAAATACTCCAGAAAGCTTTCGGGAAACCGGTGGCCTTTTGACCGCCAGTCAAATGAGTTATGAATTGTTATAATCTTCTACCATTCTGGTAAAAGCTTCTAACGTATCTTGCTGGAAGCTGGATTCAAAAACAGGTCCTTTTGTAAAAAGGTTTCTAAAACCATATTTATTTTTAGCATAATTCATTAAAACAGTTTTATTATCGCCTACAAGAGACTTGATATTGATGGTAGACATATTTTTTGCCTCTTCTCCTTCTTTCTGCGAAAGAATCTCAAAGTTGTTTTCCTGCCATTTTACATAATCAGCATCATTAACTTTCATCCGATCAGGTAAGTAGGGTGAAACAATGCCCTGGGTATGGTGGTACTTTTTAAAAACAGTAATCTTTCCTTCCGTAACAACTTCTAAGAGAAGCTTTTTAGGAATCTGATCTTGTTTTCTTTTCGCAAATAGATTGACATATCTTGCCTGTTTGAATTTTTTGCCATTCTCAAGAGTAAAACTTTGTACATCGTTGGCGTCATATACTACGTCTTCAACTTTTTCGCCCGCGGTGTAGGCCTCATAGGCTTTCTCATCAATCAGGTTAACCCTTTTTTGAAATTCCTGAGGATTCATCATATCCATATAGATGTATCCTTCAACTTTGTCGCCATTTTCAAGGGTTACTGTACCTTTTTCATATTTGCCTACTGAACTCGGTGTTCTTAATTGTGCTTTTGTCATGTTAAATGTCAGGCTCAAAAGCACTATTAGCATTAATGTAATAGTTAAATTTTGTTTTGCTGTTTTCATAATTTGCTTTTGTTTATTTTGATTTTACTTCCTAGAACAAAGCCCGTACCAAAATTGGTGCTGGCAGCTTGCGCATCGTAATAAAACGGCCTTGTATCTCTGGTTTTGAGTATCAATTTACAAAAAAATTGGCTAACTATTGAGTACTAGGAACTTTGTTCATGGTGTTTTCCCTTCAATATACCTATACCATAATAGAGTTTAAATAAGCCACTTTGTTAGTGCGTGTTTAACAAAGTAATTGGTTTAAAATGTTATGCATTGATCATCCCTTAAGTTGTTCTTAGTGTTTCATTAAGACCAGTTTTTTAGGGCGTAGCGAGATTGGAATAAATACCAGTTAATGCTGATATTCGATATATTCATAGATATAAGAAGAAATTAGTTCGCCATTACGGTAGAACTCTGACTTAATTAACTCATCTTTCGAATTATAGAAATACTTTTCTTCACCAATTATGTGCCAGCCTTCCCATGTTTCACGCATGTACTTTTCATTTAAAATATTGCCATTTTCATTATACTCATATTCGTCTTTGGAATGTGATCCATTAAAATGCTCAATTAGATTTCCATTTGAATTAAAGATTTTTTTCTCAATTCGTTTAGTAGAATCAATGGGAATTATTGTTTGAAATGAGATAACACCATTTTTGTATTCCTTTATTTCTTTGAATTCATTATTGGTAGATGTTTTGGTTAGAAGTTCTCCCTTCTCATTGTAGGTGTAGCTATAATTTATTTTTTCTCCATACTCATTAATTAAAGAAACAGGTAAGTTACTAGAATATTGAATGTTGGAAGTCCATATTGATTCTTCCATGGTAAGACCTAAATAAATATTGACCGAATCAGGCAAATCAAATTCATTTAGATAAGTTCTTTTGTAAGTAAATTTATTTGCCGTCATTATACCTGCATCTTCTATCAAGTTACCTTTAACATCAAAGTATTTACTTCTTTTATATAATGGAAAATATTCGCTGTAAGTCTCAATTCGTGTACTTCCATCTACATAAAAGTATTTGGTTTCGCTAAGAAATTTATCATCATGTGTTACATCATATTTCAACTGCGCTTTTAAGAGTTTCGGATAACCCCTTTCAGTAGCAGGATAATGTGGATTGGGTATTTCAATTTGAAATGTATCTTTTAAAAGATGTAGGGCATATATGTCTAATATTATGAATTTCCATTTGTTGTAATCAGGTGCCCTCGAAATACCCATTGCTTTTCGTCTTATTTTATAATTTTCACTTGGCGTTGAAACAAGTGATTCAAAATGAATAACTGAATAATGAACAGAGTTTTTCTCTTGTGGAACGGAAGCAGATACTATCTTAGTAAGGCTCATTTTGATATTTTTGCTTTTAGCAATTTCCTCTAAAGAATCTACTAATGATATGTATAAATCAGATTTAGCTATCTCTGGCAATGTGAGTCTAAATTCTTTTTCTCTATCTCCTGCATAAGCCGCTTCAATATATTCTGTAAAAGCTTTTTTAATTTCTTTCACTTCTAAGCCAGCCTGGCAAATTCCTACATTTTGTATGAAAAGGAAGATTATTAAAAATGAAAATTGCTTAGACATATTAATTATAGATAAATCTTGGTTATAGTCAGTAGAAATTAGAATGCACTACTCTTGCCTCTTACTTATAGCCATACATTATTTTAAATTTATTAGTTGTGGCTGATAAATGCTCTATGAAATATCCTGACTGATTAACCCTCACTTATTTAAAGGTATTACATGATGGAAATTCTTTTATTCCCAAATGAATTCAAGGTCAAAATAGTAATTATCCCTATCCGAGCTATCTATATAAATTTTTGTTGACTTTTTATCGGCCAAAAGAAACTCTAAAGTCGTTTGTTCCTTGTTTAATAATGGACTGTAGAAGGTCACTGACTCCCCTTTATAGTCCGTATTAAAAACTATAACACTTTGATTTACCGTATTATACTCTGTATTGTCGTGACTCACCAGTGCATCAAGTGCCATATACTTAGATGTGTAGGAATAACCTTTTTCGATCTCTTCACGGTACGCATTTGATTTGATTTCGCATTGATCAAAATTAACCTCAACTGCAGTTCCGCTCGCTTTTAGCTCTTTTCTCCATTGATCAAATTCTGCAAAAGCAGTGTTCTCTTCTCTTTTATTCAGGAATTTAAGCAAATAGAATCCTATTCCTGCCATTATTCCACCTACTACTAAAAAATACAGATTATAGTTGGCTACCTTAAAACCTAAAAAAAAAGTGATTCCACCAATTACGAGTAGCCCCGTCCCAAGAAGTTTTGTAAATTTCATCATCGTAAATTTAATCTTTTAACCTAAATGGTATATTAACAGTATTTACATGTATGCCTTCATAAAGGTATTTAAATATTGAATTTAATAAAGTTAGGAATAAATTATACTTATCGAGTATTAATTAAATAAATTGAAACAAAAAAGCCCACAGCAAGTGGGCTTTGTGGAGAATACCGGATTCGAACCGGTGGCCTTTTGACTGCCAGTCAAACGCTCTAGCCAACTGAGCTAATCCCCCAGATAAATGAATGCTTTGTTTAAAGCACGCATATTTTTAGTTTAGGAATAAAGTTGACCTCTTGCCAACTGCCCCGATAGTAATCGGGGAATCCCCCAGAATATATTTATGTTCCGTATGAACAAGTGAGGAACCATGGCCTTCCCGAAGCTAGTTCGGAACGCTCTAGCCTCCCGATAGCTATCGGGTGAGCTAATTCCCCAGATAAATGAATGCTTTGTTTAAAGCACGCATATTTTTAGTTTAGGAATAAAGTTGACCTCTTGCCAACTGCCCCGATAGTAATCGGGGAATCCCCCGGAATATATTTATGTTCCGTATGAACAAGTGAGGAACCGTGGCCTTCCCGAAGCAAGCCTGTCTGCAGCAGGCAGATTCGGGACGCTCTAGCCTCCCGATAGCTATCGGGAGAGCTAATCCCCCAGAGCGTGCAAATATAGAACGGAATTCAAAAAGAATAAACAGGCTTACAAAATTCTGCGGGCTTGTCGAAAACGCTTTTGGTAATAATCCATACTCAGGTCGCTTTCTACCACTCCCAGGCTGGAGGAAGCGTGAATAAACTTAACATCTTTTCCATGTACCTCCGTAACCAGCCCAACATGTGTAATTTTTCGTTTTTTGTCACCGGTAGCAAAAAATAAAAGATCGCCTTCCTTAATGTCGTTTTTGGATACCTTCTTGCCTGTTTTGCTTTGTGCAGCCGAGGTTCTTGGAATGTCGTAATCTATCGCTTTAAAGGAATTTAAGAGCAAGCCTGAGCAGTCCATACCCGAACGGGTAGTGCCACCCCACTTGTAAGGGGTACCTGTGTAAGAGCGAGCGGTTTCGATCACCGTTTCAATCCGGCTTCGTTTCGATTTATGCCCGGCACACGAATCAAGCAGAAGCAGCAAAATTAAAAATGAACTCGCCAAAAATACCTTTCTAACACCCATACAGCAATACTATAAATAAAACCAATAAAATTGGCAATCATTGCCCATGAACCTATTTTTACATTACGTATGGAAGTGCTTGAATCGAATCATTTTTTGGAAGAGCTGCAGTTGAAATTGCAGGGCGAAATGTACCTGGATGAAACCACCCGAAGGCTGTATGCTACGGATGCATCTTCGTACCGACAAATACCTTTGGCGGTGGCATACCCACGCAACGTGGAAGACATAAAACTGCTAGTGAATTTTGCACGTGAGCACAAGCTATCATTGATTCCACGCACGGCTGGCACCTCGCTTGCAGGTCAGGTAGTGGGTGGTGGAATTGTAGTAGATGTTTCCAGAACCTTTACCAAGATTCTTGAGGTGAATGAACAGGAAAAATGGGTTCGTGTGCAGCCTGGTGTTATTCGCGATGAGCTGAACATGCAACTTAAACCTTACGGTTTGTTGTTCGGTCCTGAGACCTCAACCGCTAACCGCGCTATGATTGGCGGTATGGTTGGCAACAATAGCTGTGGCTCCAATTCGGTGGTATACGGTAGTACACGAGATCATCTGCTGGAGGTAAAGGCCGTTTTGGCGGATGGATCCGAAGCGGTTTTCAACAGCCTTTCCAAAGAAGAATTTGATGTCAAATGTGAGTTGCCTGATGATTCGCTGGAAGGGGAAATTTATAGAGAGATCAATACAATTCTTGGCGATTCTAACAACCAACAATTAATAACCGATAACTATCCACATCCTTCCATTCCAAGAAGAAACACAGGCTATGCCCTCGACTTGCTCATGGATGCGGAGGTGTTTAATGGTTCCGCCAAACCATTCAATTTTTGCAAATTGATAGCAGGTTCGGAAGGAACGCTGGCGTTCATTACTGAAATAAAAGTGGGGCTGGTTGATCTTCCTCCCAAGGAAATAGGACTGGTCTGTGCGCATTTCGATACCATTTACGATTCGCTTAAAGCAACGCAACTGGCGCTTAAATACAATCCAAGTGCCGTGGAGTTGATGGATCATCACATTTTGGAGCGCACAAAAACCAGTATTTCGCAACGCTCGAACCGCTTCTTTTTACAGGGCGACCCAAAGGCGCTGATTGTTATTGAGCTTAAAAGAGAGGCAAAAGAGCAGATCGAAAAGGAAGCCAATCAACTGATTGAAGAGCTAAAGAGAAATAACCTGGGTTATCATTACCCCATTGTTTGGGGGGCAGATGCAGGAAAAGTCTGGAACCTACGCAAGGCTGGGTTGGGTTTGCTTTCAAATGTGCCGGGCGACCCCAAGGCTGTGCCGGTAATTGAAGATACTGCAGTGCGGGTGGATGATCTGCCTGAATACATTCAGGAGTTTAATGAAATATTAAAGAAATACGACTTAAGCTGTGTGCATTATGCACATGCAGGTTCGGGAGAGTTGCATTTACGGCCAATCCTTGATTTGAAAACGGAAGAGGGGAACCGGATGTTCCGAGTTGTACTCGAAGAGATTAGCTCGCTGGTAAAAAAATACAAAGGCTCGCTTAGTGGTGAGCATGGCGATGGCCGTTTGCGTGGGGAGTTTATCCCGTACATGATTGGGCAGGAAAACTATGAGCTACTCAAACGAGTAAAGCGCGCCTGGGATCCGTACAATCTGTTTAATCCGGGTAAGATCGTAGACACTCCTTCCATGAATGAGTCGCTGCGTTTCTACCCGGGCCAGCAAACACCTGAATACGATACCCTGCTGGACTTTTCAGCTACCGAGGGAATCGTTCGTGCTTCCGAGCAATGCAATGGCTCGGGCGATTGCCGCAAAACAGAATTGACGGGCGGAACGATGTGTCCATCGTATATGGCCACCCGAAATGAGAAACATACTACAAGGGCACGGGCCAATATTTTCCGTGAGATTGCGGGAAGGGGGGGGGAGGCAAATCCGTTTGAAAGTGAGCAAATAAAAGACGTGCTGGACCTTTGCCTTGCGTGCAAAGGCTGTAAAGCCGAGTGCCCTTCCAATGTAGATATTGCCAAAATACGTGCGGAGTTTCTCTACCAATATCAAAAACAAAAAGGCATTAGCTTCCGAACCTGGCTGGTGAGCAATTTCAATATGCTAAACAAGCTGGCGCTTTTGGCGCCATGGTCGTATAAATTGGTTGCAAATGGTCTGCTAAGCAGTTTATTTAAAAAAGTGGCGGGCTTTGCCCAGAAACGTTCTATGCCAGAACTGAACAAGCAGTCATTCAAAAAGTGGTTTGTTAAAAATCAAAAATTAAATTTTGGTGTAGTTCAGTCAGAACCCAAAGGCGCAGTTTGGCTACTGGCCGATGAGTTTACCAATTACAACGATCTTGAGGTTGGTAAAGCTGTGGTTCAATTGCTTACCAGGCTTGGCTACGCAGTAGAAATGGCTCCAATAAACGATTCAGGTCGTGCCTTATTTTCTAAAGGTTTGCTGGGCAAAGCCAAAAAGCTGGTGGATAAAAACGTTGCTCAACTAAAAGGAGTTGTTTCTGAAAGCAAACCCTTGATAGGAATAGAACCATCGGCCTTGCTGTCGTTCAGGGACGAGTATCTTGATCTAGCCACAGATAAAGAAGCAGCTGCACAACTGGCTCCCAATTGCTTCTTGTTTGAAGAATTTTTAGCCGGTGAAATTGATAAGGGAAATGTGACTTCTGAACAGTTTGCACCTTTAAATAAAACGATTAAGTATCACGGGCACTGCCATCAGAAAGCGCTCTCATCTCTTACTCCGCTAAAGAAAGTACTGAGCATAATTCCGGGTGCGCAGGTGGAATTAATCCCTTCGGGATGCTGTGGTATGGCAGGCTCGTTTGGGTATGAAAAGGAACATTTTGATGTGTCGATGCAAATTGGGGAGCTGGTGCTTTTCCCAACCGTACGAGAAAACCAGGAAGCGATTATTGTAGCTCCTGGTACTAGTTGTAGACATCAAATCAAAGATGGTACGGGGGTTGGATCACAACATCCGGCAGAAATTTTGCTGAAACAATTGCTTAATTAGTTTCTTCTTTCCAATTAATTTTATCGATAAGTTGTTGGGTTAAAACCAAGACACTATCAATTTTTTTATTCTCAGGATAATAGTAAGTTATTTTATTTTCACTAATTCCGTTCGAAAAAAACAGATATCTGGTAGGTAAATCTTTGACCAATTTGTCATTTTTAATTGTAATGTTCAAAAAGTTGAGTTCTTCAAGTTCTATTTTAAACTCTGATAAATCTTCAGAATTTATTTTTCCGGTATAGTTGCCAATATTCTTAACATTGTCAGTCCCCTCATAGATACAATCACCGTTAGAGTAAATGCTAAATGTAAATACAGGGCATGAGCCCATACAATTGGTGGTTTTTAGATAAAAAAAGAGTTCATTTGATTCTTTTAACGACTTAACATTTATTGTTTTACACTGAAATGTAAGAAATGTAATGATAAGTGCTAATTTTAGGAACTTGACTAATTTCATGATTTAAAATTATGTTTTATATGAAAAGATCGCTACTTCTTTCTTTAATTACAACATTGTTTCTTTTTGAAGTAACAACTTATGCTCAAAATAGCAGGAAGCCTCCCGTA
Source organism: Cyclobacteriaceae bacterium (assembly GCA_020436165.1). GTDB lineage: Bacteria > Bacteroidota > Bacteroidia > Cytophagales > Cyclobacteriaceae > JAKISE01. Next base: position 208,900 of record JAGQYI010000010.1, read on the forward strand.
ATAATATGTCCTGCAAGTTATATTTCAAGCAATCTTCGTATACCAGCACCACCGAATTTTTTGGAAAATGTTGCAAATGCAAGGACAGCGAGTTCGGAAAATGCGCATATTATAGTTACATACCATGGATTTGATGATAATCCTGAGGCCCAGGAAGCTTTTCAGTATGCAGTAGATATATGGGCAAGTATTTTACATTCGGATGTTCCCATATACCTTGATGCTAAATTTAGTGATTTAGGATCTGGTGTATTAGGCTCTGCAGGTACCACTTTGTTGTTAAAGGATTTTGATGGTGCACCAAATGATTCAACTTGGTTTAATATTGCTTTAGCAGAAAAAATTGCTGGAAAAGATCTTAATATACCTGGTGAGCCTGATATTTCAGCTTCCTTTAGCAGTACTGCTAACTGGTATTTAGGAACAGATGGGAATACACCCTCAAGTCAACATGATTTTGTTACAGTAGTTCTCCATGAAATAGGTCATGGTCTAGGATTTTTTGCGTTGGATAGTTTTGATGACAGTAATAATTCAGGTACACGTAATCCCGGAGCTTATGACAACTATATTATTAATGGAAACGGAACTATGATATACGAATTGCCCAATAACTCAACAGAGCTTGGAGATTTTTTAACAAGTAGTAATCTTTTTATTAATTCACCTTCAACAGTTTCTTTAAATGGAGGATTTAAGGCTAAAATTTATGCGCCATCAACTTATAATTCTGGTTCTAGTATTTCGCACTGGGATGATAACACTTTCGATGGAACACAAAATGCTTTAATGACTCATGCAATAGCCACTGGTGAGTCAATTCACGACCCAGGACCCAACATGATGGGGCTTTTTACTGATATGGGATGGATAAATACAAGGCTGAAGCATCATAATAAGTTAATTGTGAATAGCTTAACTGATGCGATTCCAATAAGTGTTACAATTACCACGGATACAACTCTAACAATGGAACAACCTGTACTGCATTATTCATACGATGATTTTGTTAGTCAAACTGACCAGATGCTGAATGATGACGGAAATGGAACATATTCTTTTTCTATACCAAACCCAGGAGTAGTTTCTACATTGAAATATTATATAAGCGGAGTTACTGATGCATTGGGAAGAGGTTACACAGCCCCCAGCAATGGAGCATTTCGTTATACTACCTTAATTCGTAATGAGAGTCCAACCAGCTTACCGTATACTTTGGCAGATGGAGGTGATTTTGAAACTCCGAGCGATTTTGAACAAGTTTCTTTAAAAGGAGATGTTCAGATTTGGCAGCAGGGTATACCAGGCAATACGCTTAATACCCCTAGTAGTGGTACCCAGGTTTGGAAAACTAATTTAAATAAAAACATCAGTCAACCTTCTTCAGATTACGCATCAGCACTTATTTCACCTATGTTCGATATGTCAGATACCACAGCTGATTATAACCTGCAATTTGACTTAAGTATGGATGTTGATGTGCCTGCTATGGGGTTTAGTGTTTTTTACAGTATTGATGGTGGAAGTAATTGGTTAGAACTTGGTAAGCCTGATGACCCAAGAGGAGTGAATTGGATGAATAGCACTGAGAATTATTTGCTTTTTGAAAGTGGAAATGCATGGATAAAAGATAATACGGATGATATGCCTCAAACGGTTTCTTACAATTTGTCTGATATAATTGGTGATGGAGAAAGTGAGGTTTATTTCGCTTTGGTTGCATCTGTTACAAATGCATACAATGATGAAGTGTATGATTTTGACGGTATTATGATCGATAATTTTGAAATTACTAAATCGGATCCGAAGGCCACTTTTTATGTAGATACAACAAAAATTAATTTCCCCAATAAGGCTGTTCAGTTTACCTATATCTCAAAGGGGGCTCAAACCTTCAATTGGGATTTTGGAGATGGCGAATCTTCTTCGGAGAAAAACCCTGCTCATAGCTACGGCAGTGGAGGTATTTACAATGTTGCTTTAACCATTACCTACCCAACAGGAAGTGATACGTATACTTTGGGATCTGCAATCAAGGTTATCGAAGCCAGAGGTTCTACCTATACTCTGGATGACGGTGGGAATATGGAGTCGAACTTTGACGATTTTTTAGTTGACAATATTAGTGGAACACCTTTTGAACTCGGAGAGTCTTCAATTGAGGGCAAAAATGGCACTGCCTCAGGGACTCATGCCTGGGTGACAGGTATTGATTCAACAGAATACGAAGACAGGTCAGAGGCCTACCTATATACTCCATTGTTTGATTTTTCTTTGTTTGGGAGTTATGAGTTTTCTTTTAAGGCCAACTACTCCCTTGAAGAGGGATGGGATGGTTTTATTGTTGAATACACTTTGAACAATGGAGAAACCTGGGAGCAATTAGATCCAGAAAATAGGGATGGATGGTATGATAAGACTGGTGAGGATAATGAAGAACAAGGGTGGCCTGCAATTCCTTTGTTTACAGGAACAACTAATGGAGATTTCGTATTAAAGACAACTGATTTGTCGGATTTCTCTGGGATGGGGAAGATAGGGTTTAGGTTTCATTTTAAATCGGATTATGCTTCTGTTGATGTTGGTGTTGCTATAGATGATGTTGAGCTAGTAGGTCCTACTCCTGGGCCAGGGGTACCCGATTTTACTTTTGAAGGAAACACTGGTTGTGATGGTCAAGTAGTTACTTTTACCAATGTTTCCACTGGCAGTATAACATCGTTAGAGTGGGATTTTGGGGCTAATGCTAGCCCGGCTACAGCTACCGGAGGTGGCCCTATTCAAGTAATTTATTCAGGAAGTGTGTTGTCGGCAAGTTCTGTTAAATTAACTGTTGAAAGCCCTGAAAATGGAGTACAGTCAATTACAAAAACAGATATTATTTCAACGGCTCCACTTCATGAAGCATCTTTTACAGAAGAGGTAGTAAATGGAAATACAGCTCAGTCAAAACTTACGGCTTCAAATGGTGACGCTTTTCAATGGTATTTAAGAGATGAGCCAATTGAGGGTGCTACGGAACAGACATATGTAACAGATGTCAAAGGTTTTTATAGTGTTGATGTAGATATTGATGGTTGTGTTGTTAATTCTGGTAGAATAAATATAATCACTTCTGTTGATCAGAAAGCACTTGAAAATAAAGCCTCTATCTACCCTAACCCCGCAAATAATAAGTTTAGAATCAATCTTTCAAACGAGTATCTGGGTGATGTTTTGGTAGAAATGTATAATATGAATGGTGCGCTTACTTATTCTGGAAGTTTTTATAAGGAAAGCCGGAACAGCGAATTTGAAGTGACTACGAATGGTTTCATGGATGGCGTTTATTTGATTAAATTACAATTTGCAGATAGAATAGAAACTACCAGGCTTATACTAGAAAAATGAGAAGCTCACTACTGCTTTTTTACTTTGTTGTATTGTTAATAGGTTGCAAGTCGAATAAATTAAGTGATTCTTCAACAAAACTAGAGGGCAATAAATTTGAAGAAGTTGCTACTAAAAAACTTGGAGAGGGGTTAACCTATTATAAAAACGATTCAAAAACATATGTCCTTTGTGTGCATGAAGTACCAGGTACTAACCTTCAACCTCGTAATTCTCTCTCTTTTGTAGTTATTAGACTTAAGGATGATAAAATAGTCCTTCAGCAAAATATCAGCGGAGGTAAAGTTAACTGGTTTAGCGATAGAGAGATTGAAGTTTTCAGAACTCCGGGTATAGTGCGGCCTGATGAATCTAGAGATGATTATACAACACTGTATAATGTTATTACTGGGGCATCTTATTCAAAGAAGGGGAAAGAAACCAACTAGCTAGTTCTAAGTTGCTAAATCCTTAAAAATGCCGGTTATTTGAGTTTATGTGTGGGATAACCGGCATTTATGCGTTTAACCAGGTAGGTAGGTTTCATATGATCAACCTTGCCAAGGCAACCCAGGCATTGGCAAGAAGAGGACCGGATAACCAGGCCGTTTTTAATAACGAAAAAGTTGGGCTTGGCCACAGGCGCCTCTCCATCATCGATACTTCCTCCGAAGCTCACCAACCCATGGCAGATGTTACAGGTCGATACCGACTTGTTTATAACGGAGAGATATTCAATTACAAAGCATTGCGTGAGCAATTGGAGGGCAAGGGGGTTAGTTTCTCTACCTCTTCTGATACGGAGGTTTTGCTCTATTTCCTAATTGAAGAGGGTTCCAAGTGCCTGAATAGACTTAATGGTTTCTTTGCCTTCGCTTTTTACGATACACAGGAAAATAATCTTTTGTTGGCGCGAGACCGCTTTGGCATAAAGCCATTGCATGTGTACCAGGATGAGGATAAAATCCTTTTTGCTTCGGAAGTAAAATCGATATTGGCTTATGGCATCGAACGAAAGCTGAATTACAGCGCGCTGCACACCTACTTGCAACTGAACTATTTGCCGGGTTCACTTTCCATGTTGGAAGGTGTACGAAAACTATTGCCGGGACATTATGTAAAAATTCAAGGCACTTCGGTAGAAGAGAAAAGTTACTATGATCTCAAGCCACAAGTCATAGAACGGCCTTTTGAGGAAGCTAAAGCAGAATTTCAGAAATTGTTGGAACAATCAGTAACAGATCGATTGGTGGCTGATGTGCCCTTAGGCACATTCTTGAGTGGTGGCATTGATTCTTCAGTGATCTCGGCTATCGCAGCCCAGCATGTAGACGAATTGCAAACCTTTTCCATTGGTTACAAAGACGAACCTTACTTTGATGAGACCAGCTATGCCAATTTGGTAGCTCAAAAAATTGGTTCGCAACATACCGTTTTCAAACTTACCAATGACGACCTGTTTGCCCACCTCTATGATATGCTCGATTACCTGGATGAACCTTTTGCAGACTCCTCTGCACTGGCAGTTTACATTCTGAGCAAGGAAACCCGTAAAAACGTAACGGTTTCGCTTTCAGGAGATGGAGCCGATGAGCTTTTTGCGGGGTATAACAAACATGCTGCGCTGTACAGAATGCTTCATTCAGGAGCTAAGGAGCATTTGGTTTCCGCCCTTTCTGGCGTTTGGGGATTGCTTCCAAAATCCAGAAACAATCTGGTAACTAACGCATTCAGACAACTTGATCGATTTGCCAAAGCTTCGCACATGAGTCCGGCTGACCGTTATTGGGCATGGGCAGCTTTTGGGGACGCACAATATGCCACTCAATTGATTAAACATTCAGGTGAAGATATTCAACCATTCGGCAATCCTTTTTCTATTTTAAATCCTGGGAAAGAATCGATTTCGGATACCTTATTAGCAGATACTAAAATGGTGCTTCCTAACGATATGCTCACCAAGGTTGACCTTATGTCCATGGCTAATAGCCTTGAGGTGCGGGTGCCCTTCCTCGACCATCGGGTGGTGGAGTTTGCCTTTGGCCTTCCGGATGACATGAAGATTGATGGTTCGGACAGAAAGAGGATCGTAAAAGAAGCGTTCAGAAGTTATTTGCCTGATGAGCTACTCAATAGAGGAAAACATGGGTTTGAGGTTCCCCTGCTTAAATGGCTTCGTAATGAGCTAAAATCTTTGCTTGATAACGATTTACTGAATTCATCCTTTATTGAACAGCAGGGTATTTTTGAGATAGCTGCCATTCGCAAGCTGCAAAAGCAACTTGCGTCTCGAAATCCTGGGGACGCCCATGCAAAGATCTGGGCACTCCTTGTTTTTCAATGGTGGTGGAAGAAGTACTTTACCAACTGATTATAAAAACAAAAATTATGTAAGTGGCTTGGTTCAATTTTTAAATAACGCCTATTTTAGCTGTTTATATTAGTTAACTAAACAATTCAACCCTTGGATATTTTAACGGTCAATAACATTACTAAGAGTTATTCCAATCATCTGGCGCTTAGTGATGTAAGTTTATCCATTCCTCAGCAAAGTATTTTTGGATTGCTGGGTCCTAATGGAGCGGGTAAAACCACACTTATCCGTATCATCAACCAGATCATAAATGCGGATGGTGGCACGATAGAAGTAAATGGGGAACGCCTGAACCCCAATCATATTGAAATCATTGGCTATCTGCCTGAAGAAAGAGGCTTGTATAAGAAAATGCAGGTAGGTGAGCATCTATTGTATTTTGCTCGATTGAAGGGCCTTAAAAGGGCAGAAGCCATTAAAAAAATTAAATACTGGTTCCAAAAGCTGGATATTCCTGACTGGATGAACAAAAAAGTGGAGGACCTTTCAAAGGGTATGCAGCAGAAAGTACAGTTTGTGGGAACCGTTCTGCACGACCCCAAACTGATTATTTTGGATGAGCCTTTTTCGGGCTTTGATCCTATTAATGCCAATATTATAAAGGATGAAATTCTGGAGCTAAGGGAAAAGGGGAGTACGATCATTTTCTCCACCCATCGAATGGAAAGTGTGGAAGAGCTGTGTGATCACATAGCACTTATCGACAGGTCGCACAAAATTTTGGATGGGCCTAAAAAGGAAATCAAGAACAACTACCGATCGAAAACATTCATTGTAAATCATGTGGGAGATATTGGTGGGTTAGATGGCCATTATGAGCTGCTAAGCTCTACGTCTTTGGAGGACGACTTGCAGGAAACAAGGATTCGCATTAAAGACGAAACTGGCTCTAACCTGTTGCTAGAGCATCTGATTGGCCAAACCAAAGTGGTTGGATTCAACGAGTACATTCCATCAATAAACGATATTTTCATTCAAACTGTAAAGGAGGGTAGCCATGAGTAAGATTTTACTAATTCTTCAAAGGGAATACGTTTCCAGGGTTAAAAAGAGAAGTTTTCTCTTGACTACTTTTCTCACGCCTTTGTTATTTGGAGGCTTGTATGCATTGGCCATCTACTTTGCAGTCAAGGATTCAGGAGACGAGTACCAAATCAAAGTTGTAGATGAAAGTGGCTATGTGGCGAGCAGGCTCGAGGACAAAGGGGTTGCTAAATTTGAGATTGTAACAGAAGCTGTAGACTCGGTAAAGAAAAATGTTGAAGATGGGAAAGATTTCGGTCTATTATACATACCCAAGCTTGATCTTGATAAACCGGATGGTATCATGTTGTATGCCATGAACACTCCCGGTTTGCAACTGGAAGACGATGTAGACGATGCCATTGAGGCAGCTTTGGAGCGTGCAAAAATGGATCGAATAGGTATTAGCCAGTCAACTCTTGATAGCTTGCGAACAAAAGTGAGTATTAAGTCGGTGAGTTTATCGGGTAAGGCAGCTACCTCAGGTAACTCTTCCATTGCGGGAGCTGTAGGCACCATAAGCGGTATTCTAATTTACATGTTCATGTTGGTATATGGAGCCCAGGTGATGCGTGGAGTAATGCAGGAAAAGACCAGTAAGATCGTTGAGATCCTTGTCTCGTCCGTTAAACCGTTTCAGCTAATGATGGGCAAAATTCTGGGCGTTGCCCTGGTAGGGTTAACTCAGTTTGTGTTGTGGATATTGCTTACGGGAGCCTTACTCTCATTGGCGCCTACTCTGCTTGGGGTAGATGCCCATACCGCTACCGAAGCGGCCAATCACATGAGTGTGGCGGGCGCCTCAGCTGGTAATGCACAAGCAATTGAAGCTTTCGGAAAAATAAACAATGTAATTAGCCAGATCAATCTACCGCTTATCATTGGCTCGTTTATCTATTATTTCTTAACAGGCTATTTATTCTATGCAGCTTTGTTTGCTATGGTGGGTTCTGCTGTAGACAGTGAGGCCGACACTCAGCAATTGATGCTGCCTATTATGATGCCCATTATTGCCAGCTTTATGATGTTAGGGGCTGTTTTGAAGGACCCGAGTGGAAGCCTGGCATTCTGGCTTTCCATGATACCGTTCTCGTCACCCATCATCATGATGATACGGATACCTTTTGATGTGCCTGTATGGCAGCTGGCTTTATCAATGGCGTTAATGATCTTGGGCTTTTTAGGAACTACCTGGGTCGCTGGCAGGGTCTATCGAATAGGCATTCTTATGCATGGCGCCAAAGTAAACTACAAGGTGATCTTTAAGTGGCTGATGAGTAAGCAGTGAGTTAGTTAGAGGTTGTTTGTTAAGAGTTATAGTGTAACCTTTAATTTGGTTTGTACATCTTTAAATACAAATCATTGAATATGGGTATGTATAAATATATATCTCTTTTAGTACTATTTCTACTCGGCTGTAAGAAAGAAGAACCAGAACAGTTTATTTCACGCGTAATCAACTTTAGCGAGCCTCAAAGAGTTACTATTCAGGGCTACGATGGAGTTATCATGGAACCCTTTATAACACGTGACGACTCCAAACTTTTTTTTAACAACTCCAATAGTGCCGCTAATACAGATTTACATTGGGCAACTAAGCTTAATGACACCACCTTTGCTTACCAGGGGTTGATAGCAAATGTAAATACCGATGCACTGGAAGGTGTGGCCACCATGGATGAAAACAACAATTTTTACTTTGTTTCTACACGTAGCTACAACCAGGATTTCTCAACTATTTATTCCGGTGTATTTCAATCAGGTAATATTTCAAATGTTTCGTTGGTTGAGGGAATCTCCAGGAAAGAGGCTGGTGTTGTCAACTTTGATGTGGAGGTAAGCAATGATGGTAAGCAATTGTATATGGTTGACGGTACCTACGATGACCAGGGAGGCCCTTATACAGCTAATTTTGTATTGGTAGAAAAGAGTGGGAACGCCTTTGAGCGAAGTTCAGTGAGTGACGAAGTTTTTAAGAACATAAATACTGATGACCTGGAGTATGCAGCAGGAATTTCTAAAGACGGATTGGAGTTGTTTTTTACCCGCATTAAGGCTCCTATTAATGCGAATTCTATCGCTCAGATATATTATTCGGTAAGGAGTTCAACCGATGTGGCGTTTCCCATTGCTAATTTGCTGGAGAAGGCCACAGGATTTGTGGAGGGGCCAACCATTTCAGGAGATGGCCAAAGACTCTATTACCACAAAAAGGAAGGAAACACGTTCGTGCTTTACCTGGTTAGGAGGCAATAGAGTTAACTTATTTATAAGTTGTTTTGGTCCAATTGCTGGGCGGGAACCTCCTGGGCAGGTGCTTGCGTGTAAGTAGGGCACATGTACGAAGGGGCACAAGAACTGGCTGCGAAAACAATTACTGCTGCGATAAGTAGAGAAGCCTTTTTCATAATAGAAAGTTTTTAGTTTTAATTTCTTTAGCAAAGGTAGTGTTGCCTGCTAGGTAACATTCTACTTATTTATCCGCATGGTTTATTGGTTTTTAGGCGTAAATACTAGGTAAGAAAAAATACGTAGGAGGGGTTGAATCTAAATAGTATAAGTAATAATATTTAGTTATTTGTGTAATAAAGAGAACGCCATTCCTGCGTAGGCAGAAATCTGTAGTAAACAAAACAACAATACTATTAATAATAACAAGTAGACTTTGCACAAAGAGGTAGCAAGTTATCTAATTTATTCAATATTTAATTTTCTTATTTATACTTCCATCTTCATTAAAATATGTCCAAAGACCTTTGTTCTGAATAACTGAAACTTCAATCCAAGGTCTCCATATTTTTTGAACGCATTCAGTACAAACAGTCCCTTCTTTTTGAACCCGCCCATTTTTAAAATAATATTTCCATTTTCCGGAAGGTCTATTATACTCATCAAACTGACCAGAAGCCAATAATTCACCAGTCTCATAATAGTATTTAATATTATATAAATTAGAATTAGTTGACTTTTCAAGTATCATTTTTAATGCCCCATTTTCAAAATGCCATCTTTCTGATATTAAAGGCTGAACTTTTAAATTAGTATTGATTATTTCTATGGTCTTCAGATTTTCACTTTTATAATACTCTAAATATTTCTCAATTCCATCTTCAGTAAATTCATACCTAATTTTAATGGGTGGTTGTGATTGAAAAGGGTAATAATCAGCAGAAGAATCAGAACTATTGACTTCTTTTAAATATGAAATTTCATAATATCTGATATCCATATTTATCTTAGATTTTCTAATAAGAACTTCTCGTCTTTTGAATTTTGTTGGGCCACCATAATTGTCCATAATGATATAATATCCATCAGATAGGTTTGATTGTAAATTGTATTTCTCGGCAATAATGGAATCTTGTACCATATATGTTAAGTCACCGTAGTTTAATATCGTAGTATCAGGTTGTGGAGATAAAAGATTTATTAACAAGAGAATCGTTTTCATAATTATATTTCTTTCATTTATATAGGTCTTATCACCAACTTCTTCCTCCGTCCTTGGTCTGTGTCCTCACAGACCAACCATATTAAGGTTAAAAAACCAAATGTATCAATTCCTTGTTCATAAAACCTAGCCGAAGACCAATAATAATCATCAGCTGGCGCGCGTTTAGCGCAGTGTAACGCGTGCATTAAATTAATGTCAAGCGTTTGCAAACGCGCGACAGCAAAGGGTCGTTAAGCGCCAGCCTGAATGCTTTGTGACATTGCCCTACGGGCAAGTGATATATTATAAGTTATTTTGATCGAGTTGCTGAGCAGGAACTTCCTGAACAGGAGCCTTAGTGTACGTAGGGCACATGTACGAAGGGGCACAAGAACTGGCTGCAAAAACAATTACTGCTGCGATAAGTAGAGAAGCCTTTTTCATAATAGAAAGTTTTAATTACACAACAAAGGTAGAACCGTTTGCAAGGCTGTGAGCTACTTATTTGCGCGCACAACGCACTGGTTTTTAGCCTTATCTGGTTTCTAGGGGATTATACGTAGGCGGAGCAAAAAACAGTGTTTGGGTACAGAAAAGCCATCTCAAAAGCCTAAATGGCCATCCTGAACTTGATTCAGGATCTAACATTTATAACAGCTTTGCGGTTGAGATTCTGAAATGAATTCAGAATGACAAAGGTGTTTTTCTTTTGTGATGGCTTAAAATTTGGTTGATAGTGCACTATCCGTGCATTACTTCTTTCTTGGCAAGCAGTTCTTCTTCTGTCTCAGGGTTATCTTCGTCCACAAAAATTGCATCGGCAGGGCAAACGGAGGCACACTGTGGTTCGTCATGAAAGCCTTTGCACTCTGTACATTTTTCAGGTACAATGTAAAAGAATTCATCTGAAAGCGCAACGTGCTTTTCATCCGCATTGGCTTCCGTTCCATCGGGTTTGGTAAACATTCCACTTAGGGTGGTGCCATCAGCAAAGGCCCATTCTTCATCAGGCTCATAAATTGCATTATTAGGACATTCAGAAACGCATGCATCGCAGTTGATGCAATCATTATTTATTACTAACATAAAAAATGTGTTTTAAGTAAACTATATTAAAAAATCGGTGGCAAATCTATAGTACAGAAGATTACCTGACACCATCAAAATTCAATTTGGAATTAATCTAAAATAGGGTCGGATTATGCCCATAAAATTTTTAAATTTGATTGCGATTCAAGCCAGGGCTCATCTACTTAAAATGTGATAAAAAATCCGTCATCTACATTGAAGAAATATTCGGTTTAATTATGACATTACTCATATTTTAAGAGTAGAAGACCTTCTAACTTGGCCGCCTGAAAAAAATGAATAAAAGATAGATTTTTTATATGGAAACGACTGCTGTAAAACAGGTTGATAAAGTTGTAATAAAATTTGCCGGTGACTCGGGAGATGGAATGCAACTTACCGGTACACAGTTTACCGGAACATCAGCCTTGCTTGGTAACGATATTGCCACGTTCCCTGATTATCCTGCCGAGATACGTGCCCCACAAGGTACCGTGGCGGGGGTGTCGGGTTTTCAAGTACATATTGGCCATGCGCACGTGTATACACCTGGCGATAGCCCCGATGTATTGGTAGCCATGAATGCGGCTGCCCTCAAGGCAAACATTAATGACGTAGCCAAGGGTAAGACCATCATTTTAGATACGGATAATTTTAAGCGTAAAGACTGGGAGAAAGCCGGTTTTAAAGAAGATCCTCTTGCAAGTGGAATTTTAAGAGATTTCAATTTAGTAGAGGCTCCTATCACTTCGCTTACACGAACTGCTTTGGAAGGCTTAGGCCTGGATAACAAAAGCATGGTGCGAAGCAAAAACATGTTTGCCCTGGGTATGGTGTACTGGATGTTTAGCCGTCCGTTGGATTATACAGAGCGCTTTCTAAGTGAGAAGTTCTCCAAAAAGCCTGAAATATACGAAGGTAACGTTCGTGCGCTAAAAGCCGGCTACAACTATGCCGATACCATAGAGGCGCTTTCATCAGCAGCAACCATACTTCCTGCAGATATGGAGCCCGGTTTGTATAAAAACGTAATGGGCAACGAAGCCACAGCCTGGGGTTTTCTTGCAGCAGCAGAAAAAGCAGGTAAAGAGCTTTTCCTTGGTTCATATCCTATTACTCCGGCTTCTGACATTTTGCATGAGCTGGCTAAACACAAACATTTTGGAGCTAAAGCATTTCAGGCAGAAGACGAGATAGCAGGTATTACCTCTGCGATTGGTGCTTCTTTCGCAGGCGACTTAGCGATTACAACTACTTCAGGGCCCGGCCTTGCATTGAAAGGAGAGGCTCTTGGTTTGGCTGTAATGACGGAATTGCCTTTGGTAGTGGTAGATGTTCAAAGAGGGGGGCCTTCAACTGGTTTGCCAACAAAAACCGAACAGTCTGATTTGATGCAGGCTCTTTATGGTAGAAATGGCGAAAGCCCGGTGGTAGTGGTTGCGGCCAAGTCTCCGGCCGATTGCTTTACCATGGCATATCGAGCGTCTAAAATCGCTTTGGAGCATATTACGCCTGTTGTGTTGCTTACCGATGGCTATGTTGCCAATGGATCGCAACCCTGGAAAATCCAGAAAACAGTAGATATGGACGACATCAAACCTCATATTGTAGATCCTACCATGCTTAACTGGAAGCCATATGAACGTGATTCAGCCTCACTGGCTCGCTATTGGGCGTATCCTGGAATGGCCGGCTATGAGCACAGAGTGGGTGGTCTTGAAAAAGATGAGTTAACAGGCGATGTTTCTTACGTACCTGAAAACCATGAAAAGATGGTGCAGATAAGGGAAGAAAAAGTGCAGCGTGTAGCGGACTATATCCCTGATCTGGAAGTGGATGGAGCCCAGGAAGGCGATTTACTGGTAATAGGATGGGGAGGAACCTATGGTTCGTTACTTACCTCAATCAATCAGTGTACTAGCCATGACAAAAAAGTTGGTCTGGCTCATTTCAATTACATTAAGCCACTTCCTAAAAACACGGCTGAGGTCTTCAGGAAATTTAAAAAGCTTATGGTATGCGAATTGAACAATGGTCAATTTGTAAGATACCTGAGAGCCGAACTTCCTGAATTTGAATATCTGCAATTTAATAAAGTGCAGGGTCTGCCATTTAGAGTAGTAGAATTGACTCATGCAATCAATAAAGTATTATTTGAGAAATAGTTATGTCAGTAGAAACATTAGAATATACGCCTAAAGATTTCTCCAGTGACCAGGAGGTAAAATGGTGCCCGGGTTGTGGTGATTACGCTATTTTAAAAGCGGTACAAAAGGCGATGCCTGAAATAGGTAAGAAAAAAGAAGACATTGTGTTCGTGTCCGGTATCGGATGCTCGTCACGTTTTCCTTATTATATGAACACGTTCGGTTTCCATAGTATTCATGGTCGTGCCCCGGCACTGGCTACCGGTGTTAAACTGGCCAACCCGAACCTAAGCGTATGGCAAATAACCGGTGACGGTGATGCACTGGCCATTGGTGGGAACCATTTTATCCACCTAATCCGCAGAAACGTGGATATTAACGTGTTGTTGTTCAACAACCGAATTTACGGGCTCACCAAAGGACAATTCTCACCTACAACTAATTTGGGTCAGAAAACCAAGTCGTCACCTCAGGGAACTATCGATAACCCGTTTAATCCCGGTGAGCTGGTAATTGGCGCCAATGGTAAATTCTTTGCCAGGGCAACAGATACCAATCTTAAACAGATGACGGATATCTTCATTGAAGCGGAAAAGCATAAAGGAGCCTCCATTGTTGAAATTATGCAGAACTGCGTAATCTTCAACCATCATATTTATTCCAACTATACGGATAAAGAGGTTAAAGAGGACAATATACTTCAGGTTGAACATGGCAAACCCATGATCTTCGGTAAGGAGTCCAACAAGGGGTTAGTACTCAATGGATTTAAATTACAAGTTGTTACTCTTGGTGAAAACGGCATTACCGAAAAAGATATTCTGGTACACGATGCACATGAAGAAGACTCTACGCTACATAACATGTTGGCCAAATTGCCTATGCCAATTGTAACAGGGGTTATTCGGTCTGTGAAAGACGACACCTTTGAACAACGCATGAAAATGCAGGTGGAAGAAGTGGCGAAAAAATCGCCTTACAAATCAGTGGATGATTTGTTGGTAAGTGGTGAAACCTGGGAAATAAAATAGATCATGGGAAACGAAGGAATCATATTATTCACTATTCTGGGTCTTGTTCTGGTAGGAGGGGCATTCATCCTTTCCTATTTGATTTCACCCAAGGTGCCTCAAAAACTTAAGGAAGAAACCTACGAGTGCGGTATTGAAACACAAGGTTCTTCCTGGATTCAATTCAAAGTGGGCTACTATCTGTTTGCTATTTTGTTTCTCATCTTCGATGTGGAAACACTTTTTATCGTGCCTTGGGCAGTGGTTATGAAGGAAATAGGCATGGTAGCCTTTATTGAAATACTAATCTTCTTTTTCATACTAGGGCTTGGGCTTGTGTATGCATGGAAAAAACACGCATTGAAATGGGAATAGAAATAGATGAAATAAAAAACCCACCCAATATTCCGGAGGATTTCCCCGGTAAGGTAATTCCTGCCGGCAACGGAGCCAATATTGTGGTAACATCGTTTGATAAGATCGTTAACTGGTCGAGATCCAATTCGCTGTGGCCGTTAACATTTGGTACAAGTTGCTGCGCCATCGAAATGATGCAAACAGGCGCTTCGCGCCACGACTGGTCACGCTTTGGATTTGAAGTAGCCCGAGCTACACCACGCCAGGCCGACATGATCGTAATTGCAGGAACAATTGTTAACAAAATGGCGCCTGTGCTCAGACGCTTGTACGAACAAATTGCCGACCCTAAATACGTAGTTGCTATGGGAGCATGTGCTATTTCGGGTGGGCCATTTTTTTATAATACCTACTCAGTGGTAAAAGGAGCTGATCACGTAATACCTGTGGATGTGTACGTGCCCGGCTGCCCTCCACGACCTGAAGCCTTATTGCATGGAATCATGCAGCTTCAGAATAAAATAAAATCAACTTCCATGAAGGATCGAAAACCTAGCTTAGAGGATTTCGACAAAGGTTTATAAGTTATGGACAACGAGAGCTTAAAAGCCAAAATTGCTCAATGGGTACCAGACGCGGAATTTGAAGAAACAGGAACATCCAAAGCTCAACTTCTAAATGCAATTATCACTCCCGATAAGCTTCTTGAGGTAGCTGAAAAGCTTCGAAACGAGGACGGCATGAAGTATGACTTTATGTATTGCCTGACCTGCGTTGACTTTCCCGAGCATTTTATGATGGTCTATCACCTGCGTTCCTCCGAAACCTGGAACGAACTGGTGCTAAAAGTAAAAATTGAAGACAAGGAAAAGCCTGAAGTAGAAACGCTTTGCCACATTTGGCGCACAGCCGAATACCATGAACGCGAAGTGTACGACCTGTTTGGTGTAGTCTTCAAAAACCACCCCGACTTGCGCAGAATATTGCTGGACGAAGAGTGGGAAGGATACCCTCTACGAAAAGATTATGCGGACCCTGTAAACATGATATCGCTATGATAGAGGAGGTAGAAACCAAAGATGCAATAAAAACCCAGGAGTACTTTGTAAACATGGGTCCTCAGCACCCCTCTACACACGGTGTGTTGCGGTTAATGCTGGAGCTGGATGGTGAGATCATCAAAAAAGTAACGCCACATATTGGGTATATCCACCGCTCTATTGAAAAAATGAGCGAGAAGGATTCCTATCGTCAGATCGTTCACTTGACCGACAGGATGGATTACCTGAGCAACCACATGAACAACGAAGCTGTTTGCCTGTTGGTTGAAAATGCGCTGGAAGTGGAGGTAAGCGACCGTGTGAAGGTAATTCGCACGATTATGTCTGAGCTCACCCGTTTGTCATCGCACCAATTGTGGTGGGGCGTAATGGGCATGGACCTTGGGGCCCTGACCACCTTCCTGTATGCGTTCCGCGACAGGGAAATGATCAACGATATTTTTGAGGAAACCTGTGGTGCTCGATTGACTGTGAACTACAATGTTCCCGGTGGGGTAATGTTCGATATTCATCCGAACTTTCAGCAACGGGTAAAGGACTTTATAAAGAGCTTCAAAACCAAGCTGCCTGAATACGATGACCTGCTTTCCAACAACGTGATTTTCCGTCAAAGAACAGAAGGAGTAGGAATTCTTTCAAAAGAAGATGCCATTTCGTATGGAGTTACAGGCCCAACAGGCCGTGCCTCCGGTTTCTCGAACGATACCCGCAAGCACAAGCCTTACAGCGCTTATGACCGCGTTGAGTTCAAGGAAATTTTGATGGACAAAGGAGACACGTTCTCACGGTACAAAGCGCGCATTCTTGAAATGTGGGAGTCGGTTTCCATAATTGAACAGCTCATCGACAATATTCCTGAAGGAGATATCCAGGAACCATCCGTTAAGCAGGTAATCAAGTTGCCTAAAGGCGAGTTCTACCAAAGCGTGGAAACGGCCCGTGGCGAGCTTGGAGTTTATGTAGTAAGCGATGGGCAAAAAAGTCCTTACCGGCTAAAATTCCGTTCACCCGGATTCTCCAATTTGTTTGTGTTGGATCATATGGTACGCGGCTATAAAATAGCCGATCTGGTGGCGATGATGTCCACTATCGACCTTGTGATTCCTGATATTGATCGTTAATGCATAGTAGTCATGAAAGAACCATTAGATCTAACGCCTTTAACCCAAAGCATTCACGATTACCTTTTGTCATATCTTTCACCGTTTTGGACAACCACGGTGGAATGGGTGATTATTGGAGTCTTGCTTATTGCTTTTGTAGCCCTTTCGGTGATGGGGCTTGTGTACATAGAACGTAAGGTAGCTGCTTTCTTCCAGTTACGATTGGGCCCTAACCGGGTAGGTAAATGGGGTTTGCTTCAAACCCTGGCTGACTTCCTTAAGCTGTTGATGAAGGAGCACATTACCTCTAAGAATGCGGATAAATTCCTTTTTAACCTGGCGCCTTTTATTATTGTAATTGCCTCTTTCCTGGCTATTGGAGCTATTCCATTTGCCCTGGGCTTGCAGGCCATGGACATTAATATAGGTCTGTTTTATATCACAGCCGCTTCATCTATTGGTGTGCTGGGTATATTAATCGGAGGCTGGGCCGGCAACAATAAATATTCATTGATCGGTGCCCTGCGAAGCGGTGCCCAGGTAGTGAGCTACGAAATATCGGCTGTACTATCGTTGCTAACCATAGTAGTGCTTTCCGGCAGCTTGCAGCTTTCCACCATTATCGAAAGCCAAAGCGATGGCTGGTGGATATTCAAAGGGCATTTACCTGTCTTTATTGCTTTTATTATGTTCCTTATTGCCGGAACGGCAGAGACCAACCGGGGCCCTTTTGACCTGGCTGAAGCAGAGTCGGAATTAACTGCCGGTTTCCACACAGAATATTCAGGGATCAAATTTGCCATGTTCTTCCTGGCTGAATATGTTAACCTTTTTATTATAGCTGCCGTAGGAGCTACCGTTTTTCTGGGTGGCTGGATGCCTTTCCATATCGGCAATTGGGCTGCTTTTAATGAAGTGATGAACTACATTCCGCCTGTTATCTGGTTCTTCTTTAAAGTGGGGTTTGTAATTGGCCTGATTATGTGGTTTAAATGGACATTCCCCCGCCTACGAATTGACCAGTTGCTGGTATTGGAATGGAAATATTTGCTTCCTATAAACTTAGTAAACCTGATAGTAGTGGCATTTATAGCTATGATGGGTTGGTATTTTTAATTGAGAATTATGAATGCAATAACATCCTACTTTAAAGATATTTTTCATGCGATAAAAACCCTGCTCACAGGTATGCGGGTTACAGGGTATTATTTTTCGCATGCGCGAAAAGAGATCATCACACAGCAGTATCCTGAAAACAGGGACACACTTAAAATGTTCGATCGGTTCAGGGGTATCGTTACCCTGACGCACGATGAAAATAACGAACATGCCTGTACAGGTTGTTCTGCATGTGAGATTGCTTGTCCTAATGGTACTATTGAGATCATTTCGGATAGAGAGGAAGATCCTGAAACGGGTAAGAAGAAAAAGATAATTGATAAGTTCATTTATCACTACTCTATGTGCACACTGTGCAACCTTTGTATTATCTCTTGTCCTACCGATGCGATCAAAATGGACCCATCGTTTGAGTACGCAACCTTCGACCGCAAGGACTTGACCATGATTTTGAACAAACCCGGATCGAAGATCCGCAAAGACGTGAAATAGGAATGGAAAGACTTATTTTTTACATCCTCGCACTAACCATCATACTGTTTTCAGTAATGACGGTTACAAGCAGGAATATCCTGAGGGCAGCCATTTATCTGCTGTTTGTGCTGTTGGCTACAGCCGGTATTTACTTCCTGCTTAATTATAACTTCCTGGCAGCTGTTCAGCTTACGGTGTATTCAGGTGGTGTGGTGGTACTCATCGTATTTGCTGTATTGCTTACTGCCAAAATAGATCACAAGCTGGAACCCGTAAACAAGGTTAAATCTGCACTTACGGCTTTGCTGGCGATTATCGGATTGGGAGCAATCCTTTGGGCGGTTTTCGGATACAATTTCACTGGCAATGGAATGGCCGAAGGCGCATACGATGTAAAGGCCATTGGTTCATCACTATTGAGCTATGGACAATACGGCTACGTGCTTCCTTTTGAAGTGATAAGTATTTTGTTGTTGGCCGCCATGGTTGGTGCCATTATGATAGCTAAACGATACAAAAATGATTGAAGGAATAGGAGTTACTGATTTTATAGTGGTGGCAACCATCATGTTTTTTGTGGGGGTTTACGGGTTTATTGTTCGCAAAAACCTGATCACCATCCTGATGTCGGTTGAGCTCATACTCAACTCGGTGAACATCAATTTTGTGGCGTTTAACAAATACCTCTATCCTGATCTGCTGCAAGGCTACATGATCAGCCTGTTTGTAATAGGTATTGCGGCAGCCGAAGCAGCTGTGGCTATCGCCATTATATTAAATGTGTATAGAAAACTACAAGGCATTGACGTGGAACATGTCGATACCATGAAATATTAGAGTTATGCAGACCAATTTTTCATATACAATTTGGATTCCACTGGTATTGCTTGCTTCCTTTTTGGTGGTAGGTCTATTTGGAGATAAATTGAGACCACGCCTATCCGGCCTTATCTCAACAGTGGTTATTTTATTTGGAGCGGTGCTTTCGTATTGGACTGCCTTCCAGTATTTCTTAGTAAATGGTAAAGCAGACGGTGTGTATCAAACCATTGTAGCAGCCGACTATGAATGGCTCCGGTTTTACGATACACTTGCCATAAAAATGGGTGTGCTTCTTGACCCCATTTCCATTATGATGCTGGTAGTAGTAACTACCATTTCCTCAATGGTGCACATCTACAGCTTTGGCTATATGAAAGGGGAGAAAGGCTTCGAACGTTTCTATGCTTTTCTTTCACTCTTTAGCTTTTCAATGATCGGGTTGGTAATAGCCACCAATTTGTTTCAGATGTACATTTTCTGGGAGCTGGTGGGCGTTTCGTCCTTCTTGTTGATTGGTTTCTATTACGAAAAGCCTTCGGCTGTGGCGGCATCTAAAAAAGCCTTTATTGTTACGCGCTTTGCAGACTTTGGCTTTTTAGTGGGTATTTTATTGCTGTCTTACTTCACCAAAACATTCGATTTTCAGGAGCTGATGCAACCTGATAACGCGGCAATAGCCGAGATGGCCGGCCTGTCATTTATGGGCATGTCGGTACTTACATTGGCACTGGTGCTCATTTTTATGGGTGGTGCCGGTAAATCGGCCATGTTCCCGTTACACATCTGGTTACCTGATGCCATGGAAGGTCCAACACCTGTTTCAGCGTTGATTCACGCTGCCACTATGGTAGTAGCGGGTGTGTATTTGGTGGCTCGCCTGTTTGGGCTGTATGCCTTGCATGCTCCTGATGCTTTGTCCGTAGTAGCAGCCGTGGGAGCTTTTACCTCGCTCTTTGCAGCGGTTATTGCGCTTACGCAAACAGACATCAAACGTGTGCTGGCATTCTCCACCATGTCGCAGATAGGTTACATGATGCTGGCGCTGGGGGTTTCTAGATACGGAGGCACGGAAGGTCTGGGTTATACGGCTTCCATGTTCCACTTGTTCACGCACGCCATGTTCAAGGGCTTGCTCTTTTTGGGTGCAGGTGCCATCATTCATGCGGTGCATAGCAACGAAATGACCGATATGGGTGGTTTGAGGAAATACCTGCCTATAACGCATGTTACCTTCTTGATTGCGGCTCTGGCAATATCCGGAATACCACCTTTTTCTGGTTTCTTTAGTAAGGATATTATTCTTTCGGCTGCCTATGAACATCACCCTGTGTATTTCTGGACAGGATGGGCAGTGGCCGGTTTAACCGCATTTTACATGTTCCGTCTGTACTTCAGTATTTTCTGGGGCGAAAACAGGGAGTATGAACACAAACCACACGAAGCACCTTTCTCTATGTCCTTCGCACTGATCTTTTTAGGTATAATGAGTGCCGTGGTTGGTTTTATTCCATTCAGCAAGTATGTGTCGTCCGACCTGATGCCCTATGAAACACATTTGCACATGAATGTGGCGGTTCTTTCGGTAGTTGTTGCCGTAATAGGTATTGTGGTGGCAGCAGTAATGTATATGAAACCAGGAGGTGCAGCTGATAAAGTAGTTAAAGCGGTGCCCGGTTTGTACAAGTTGAGCTTGCATAAATTTTACATAGATGAAATTTACCTTTTTGTTACACATAAGATCATCTTCAACTACATCTCACGTCCTATCGCATGGTTCGACCGCAATGTAGTGGACGGTTCCATGAATGGCATGGCCTGGGTAACCAATAAGGTTTCTAATAAGATAAAAGGTTTGCAATCGGGTCAGTTGCAGCAGTATGCTTTTGTTATGATAGCCGGCATGGTAGGGCTGGCATTGTTTGTACTTTACTGGGCTTCAAGATAGAGAATAATGGATAGATTAAGTTTACTTATATGGGTTCCCGCAATCACAATGATTGCGATGACGCTTGTGGATAAATCCAAAGTAAAATGGGTGAGTGCCATTGGAGCAGGAGTTCAATTGATTCAATCAGTATTCCTTTTGTTCGCCTTCTTTGGCTTACGCAATGGAGGCGATACCTCGGAAATGCTTTTTGTTAAAGACATTACCTGGTACAAATCATTAAACATCCATTATACGGTGGGTATAGATGGCGTTTCCATGTCACTTATATTACTTACCAGTGTGGTGGTATTTGCCGGGGTTTTTGCTTCGTGGGAAATGAAAGATCGCGTGAAAGAATTCTTTATCACGCTCTTTATGCTGGCAACAGGTGTGTTTGGATTCTTTATCTCGACCGACCTGTTTACCATGTTCCTGTTTTACGAACTGGCAGTAATACCCATGTACCTGTTGATCGGTATTTGGGGTACGGGCCCAAAGGAATACTCAGCCATGAAGCTTACACTTATGTTGATGGGGGCTTCGGCCTTCCTGCTGGTAGGTATTCTGGGCATTTATTTCAACTCATCGCCCGATGGAGGGCCCCTTACCTTCAACTTTGTTGAGATTTCAAAGATCACTATTCCGGAGTCGGCTCAGATGTTCTTCTTCCCGCTCACGTTTGTTGGGTTCGGAGTGCTTGCAGCCCTGTATCCGTTCCATACATGGTCTCCTGACGGTCACGCATCAGCGCCAACAGCGGTTTCCATGCTACACGCAGGTGTGTTGATGAAGCTGGGAGGCTATGGCGCACTGCGAATTGCCGTTATGTTAATGCCTGCTGCTGCACATTATTATGCACCTGTGTTTATTATATTGGCAACAATAGGTGCTGTGTATGGTGCATTGGGTGCCATTTGGCAAAAAGACCTTAAATACATCAACGCCTACTCATCTGTGAGTCATTTGGGCTTCATCATCTTTGCCGTGCTCATGTTCAATCAGGTAGCGTTTGAAGGTGCAGTACTGCAAATGATCTCTCACGGGTTTATCACTGCCCTTTTCTTTGCCTTGATAGGCATGATCTACAGCCGTACGCATACACGTAACATCAACGAAATGGGTGGTTTAATGAAGGTAATGCCTGTGCTGGGTGTGGGATATTTTATCGCTGGTTTCGCTTCACTGGGCTTGCCTGGTTTCAGTGCCTTTGTGGCTGAAATGACCATTTTCGTAGGAGCCTTCCAAAATAACGATGTGTTTGTAAGAACGGCTACCATTCTGGTGGTTTCCTCCATCGTAATTACAGCAGTCTATGTACTTCGTGCCGCAGGCACCATGTTGTACGGGCCAATTAAGAATAAAGAATTTGAAGGTTTGAGCGATGCGCGCTGGTACGATAAGGTTGCGGTGTTTGTACTGATTGCAGTAATTGCAGGTATGGGTATGTTCCCCAATTGGCTGGCAGGCATGATCTATGATGGATTAGGCCCAATGTTCGAACGATTTGTAATGAATTAATCGCTTTTAGATTAAGAGTAAAATGGAATTATCAACTTTTATGATCATGCGAAACGAACTCACACTGATTGCAGTGGTGTTGGTTTTGCTTATAGCTGAAATATTTTCAACCAAGAAATCGCAGGGTGCACTGCTAAATTTTGCAACACTTCTTTTTGCAATTTATGCAGCCATAGGATTTCTGCCTGGTTCAGAAGGAGAGATTTTTGGAGGCATGTACCGAAGCACACCGCTTATTATGGTGATGAAAAATGTGTTGAATGTAGGTGTATTGGTTGTTTTATTGCAGTCGCAGGGATGGCTTCGCAAGCCTGAAAATGAAAACCGGGCATTGGAATTCTTCCTGTTAACCTTCTCTACCCTGTTGGGTATGGATTACATGATCTCATCAGGCGATTTTCTGATGTTCTATTTAGGTCTTGAGCTGGCTACTTTGCCCATTGCTGCTCTAGCTGCATACGATGTATATCGATTAAAGTCAACCGAAGCAGGTATTAAGTTCGTTCTTTTGGCGGCTTTATCTTCAGGTATATTGCTCTATGGCATTTCCCTTATTTATGGCACTACCGGAAGCCTTTACTACGATGAAGTGCTTGGCAATTTGCACATGAATGTATTGCAGATTGTAGCTACCGTATTCTTTATTTCCGGGGTTGCCTTTAAAATATCATTGGTGCCTTTCCATCTCTGGACAGCCGATGTGTACGAAGGCTCACCTACTAACGTGGCAGCTTATCTTTCGGTGGTTTCTAAAGGAGCCTCAGTGTTTGTTTTGGTAACACTACTCTTTACCGTATTCAAAGAAATGGTGCTGGCATGGCAGCCGGTAATATATGTGCTGGCTATTCTTACCATGACCATAGGTAACTTGTTCGCCCTCCGTCAACAGAACCTGCAACGCTTTTTGGCATTTTCTTCCATTGCGCAGGCAGGGTTCATCCTGTTAGGTATGATAAGCGGAACCCAGTACGGGATGGCTACAGTTATATACTTTGTATTGGTGTATGTATTCTCTAACCTGGGTGCTTTTGGTGTGGTAGCAATGGTTAAAAATGCAACCGGAAAAATCAATATTGATGATTACGATGGATTCTATCAAACCAATCCAAGATTAAGTCTGGTAATGATGCTGGCGTTGTTCTCATTGGCAGGTATACCACCGGTGGCAGGTTTCTTTGGCAAGTTCTTTCTATTTGCAGCCGCAGCAGGTGAAGGACATTATTGGTTGGTGCTGATAGCAGTACTCAATACCATCATATCGTTGTATTACTACTTGCTGGTAGTAAAAGCCATGTTCATAAACCGTTCTGAAAATCCAATTCAAGCGATTAAAGGAGACGGATTGGCCAGAATTGGTCTTGTGATCAGTGTTCTGGGTATTTTGTTAATCGGTTTCTACAGCCCTGTGTTCGACTGGGTGCAGGCCGTTAGTTTTGGACTATAAATCATTTGTAAAAATGGCACTTGATTCTGGAAAACATTTGGAAAAGGAAATAAACGAAGTCCGCTGCAAAGTAGTGGAAGCCGGCATTTCAAAAGAAAGAGTCGATTTTTTGAAGGATCTTCTTGAGTTCAACGGTTACACCGTGCATTTTGAAGAGGATAAGAAAAAAACAGAAGAAGACCCAACAACATATTCAATTGGTGTTACCGATATAACGTTTAATCCGGTTCTGGCAGTTTATAAGTTTCTTCTCAAAACAAAAGACGGAAGAAAAGTTTCCCCTGCGTATTACAACCAGGTTAATGAAGATACCCGCCCCGAGTATTGGGAGGTGAAGCAGTAGGTGAAAGAGTTGTTATAATCCCTTTTTTGGTATAAGTGATATATATTACATTCACTAAGGGTAGCTCTATTACCTTTGCACAGCAAATTTTTTAAAGGGATGACACCAGAGGAACTAGACCAAAAAATAAAAAATACACAGGGTATTTTGGTGTATTTTAAAAACGATTTTTGTGCGCCTTGTAAAGCATTGCGCCCCAAGGTATCTGATCTAATGGAAACAGCCTTTCCGCAGATGGAGATGGTGGTGGTTGATACAGTAACACACCCTGAACTGGCCGGAAAGTACAATGTATTTGGGAATCCAACTATTCTAGTGTTTTTTGAAGGCCGTGAGTACATACGTAAAAGCAAGTACATTTCAATGCCTGAGATGCAGGGCGAAGTAGAGCGCCTGTACAATATGGTGTTTGAGGCTTAGTTTAAACTTTGCTATATGTTGTGCGTATCTTTGCCTTGCATGGATAAGCTTGACAT
>JAGQYI010000061.1 GCA_020436165.1 Cyclobacteriaceae bacterium
ATTATTAATTATTTTTATTAAAAATTGCATTTTTATATTCTTATGAGAAAACTTATACTCCTATTTTTCTTATTTATTGCTTCAGTGGTTTCAGCACAAGACCTTATTGTTACTAATGTAAATTTTGATGAAAATTACTATCGGTATGGAAAGATTACCGGTACAGCGACAATCAAAAATCAGGGAATTATCGCTACAAATAAAACTTTTACCAGGTTAAAGATAGCAACAGATTCCCTAACGGATGAGAGTTATCTTGATGGAGAATGGGTGCCTGAACTTGCTCAAGATGAAGAGTTTGTTATTCAGTTTGAAAGAAGTTTAGATGAACCTGAAGGAGACTATATTTTGATTGTAGAAATTGATTATAATGAACCTTCTGATGAAACAAATGTTGATAATAATAGGTTTATAGGTCCTGCTATTACCATTTTACCTTCGGATGTGGATTTTGAAATAACTACTCTAAGTACATCTGCGACTGCAACTGAACTCGGAAGTTTTAATATAAACTATTCCATGGTAAACCATGGAAGTTTAAGTGATATTACAGGTGAGGGTGTTTATATGACTCTCTTCTTTTCGGAAGATGAGATACTTGATACTACTGACATTAAGGTGGGTATAGATGTAATTTATATGGACAGTAACCCTGCAAGCGGGTCTGAAACGTTGGCGCTATCTCCGGAGATCAGCGCAGGATTCTATTATCCAATCTTAGTTGCTGATACTATCAATAGCCATGATTATTTTGACGAAACAAATGAACTGAATAACTTCCGGGTTGGCGCTCAAGTGGAAGTTTTACCTTCAGATATTTCTTTATTTATTAATTATCTTGATTTTTTTTGGTACGATACCTTTCATCAAGATATTAATGTTTCCGTAGCCAATTCAGGAACAACTACGGTTTATAATTATTTAATAAAATACTATATCTCTGAAAACGATACTTTGGACACTAATGATTTGGAAATTTGGGAGACTAGATATCCATGGAACGGTTCCGTTATTGGAGGAGGAAGTGTTGATTTATATGAAACTCTTTTTGATGCATTTTGGCAATACCCTGCTCCAGGGGATTATTATTTGATAGCTGGCTACATGGATAGTACTTCTGGCTTTCCTCTTATTGAACCGGTTGCAATTCCATTTACAGTACCAGAGTACAATTTGGAATTTGATATTGACTCAATATGGATCAATGAACCAATATATGCAGGAGATGATAAGTTTGAATTGAATTATAACATAACTAATAATACAGGTGATTACATTACTTTATTAGATGTATTTTTTGGATATGAGATTAAGAATGCAGATAATCAAGTAGTATATAAAGAAGACTACGATTACGATATTATTTATTTATCAGATGGTGAAACCGAGACCAAGACAGTAAATATTAATCTGGACAAACCATTAAAAGGAGGTGTTTATTCTGTTACCGTTTCCTATTCCGATGCTTGGTCTGGTTTAGGAATCTACAAATCTCTGACCCAGGAAATAGAAGTTCTTGATTCCATTTATCTAATCGAATCCGAAATACTGGGCAATGAAGGGGAAGTCATTTCATCAGGTCAGGCCTTTTTATATAGAGACTTGGGAATGGATACCTTGTGGGTAAGAGATACAACCATAAGCCTAGTTAAAGACAAAGGGTATGCCGCTTTTAGTAATGGAGAGGATAACTATACGGTGTATGTTGTTCCAGATCATGATTTGTATCCAAATTATATTCCAACAATTTTGGGCGACACCTATAAACTAACAGAAACTAGCTTTGCCACAATTAATTCCGACACACTATTTCAAATCCGTCCTATTTATGTTCCTCCTCTGGATTCTATGGGCACGAATAGTGTAAGTGGACAAGTAGTTAGTAATTCTTCATCAGGTGGAAGAGTACAAGGAGATCAGGACGGGCAAGAAGGAGTTTGGGTCTATTTAGTAGATGAAAATGGTACAGTAATTGATTTTGCGCTTACTGATAGTTCAGGAAACTATTCTTTTACAAACTTGGCCGATGGGGAATACAGTGTATACATTGATGATGGTGAACTTCTTTTACAAAATGATATTGAAGTAGAGGTTGATCTTGAAAATGGTATTGATGAAATAAATTTAGTTTCAGACTTTGAAAGTCCCGATGATCAAGGAATTGAGGTCTTCGATTATGATTTTACAATTGATTCACTAAGAGTGCATACTCTGACAAGTAACGATACCATAGTTAATGTTGATGTATTCATTCATGGGAATGAAATTAGTGATATATCTGAGATGATTACAAATTTTGAATTCCATTTTAGTGCAAGTTCACTAGAAAAAGATATTTACGAGCCCCGAATGGTTAATTTAATGGTAGGTGAGCAATCGAAACTAAGTTTCTCATTACGAAAACCTGAGTGGATAGATTCAGACGAGGAGTATATTTTACAAACTACTTATCTTACAGATTATACAGACGGGACTCAAAGTTCAAAATCAGAAATTTTTTGGATTGACATAATAAGTGGTTTGGATGATTCTCAAAGGGATCAAATAAGTATTTATCCGAATCCAATCACTTCTTATATAAATGTGGTTACTGATAATGAAATAGAGGAAGTCAAACTTTTTAATGCATTGGGCCAGTCTATTGAGGTTACCTTAAAAGTCAAGAATAACTGTCAAGTTTCCGTTATCCCAAAAGTTGAACTAGTAAAAGGATGCTACTTCTTGGAAGTAGTAACAAAAAACACGCGCAATAAACTTAGGGTTGTAAAATAGAGTCAACAAACTACACCAGTTTTTCAGGATATAGGCCAGCTTTAACGAGCTGGCTTATTTTTTCTGTAACCACCGGTTTGTCCTCTTTATAGGTAACGCCCATCCACTGAGCAGTACTTTCCAGTACTTTAACTTTTAACTTGCCGGCATTCATCAAATTGCCAACTATCAGAGGGATGAAAAACTCTGCTTTTTCATTGTCAGTATTTTGCGTTACAAACTCTTTGAATTGAGATTCTGCCTCAGTAAAGAAGTTTGTACTGAACCCCCAGAAATTCATGGACACATAACTATTTTCATCCAAGGCGTGTTGAGAGCCATCCTTTTCGGTAAAAACCACTTCGCCATCAACACGTTCAATGTTGGTACGCTCGGTAACAGTTTTTAAATAATTTTTGCTATCAGTTTCACAAATGCCTCTGGAAACATAACCGTGGTCAGAAAGCGTATTCTTTAAAATGTAACCAACCATGGCATTTTCGTTGTCTGACACTCCATCTTGCAAGAACCGGCTCATGGTTTTAAAAGCATCAGCTCCATAAAAATCATCTGCATTAATAACGGCAAAAGGCTCTTTTACAAGTTGTTTGGCTACCATTACCGCATGGCCCGTGCCCCAGGGTTTTTTACGCTCAGGAAGATTAGAAATGCCTTCAATTGGCACATTCACTTCTTGTATGGCATATTCCAATTGAATTTTGTTGCCCCATTTGGGATCGAACAAAGCCTTCATTTCATCCAGAATATTTTGGCGTACCACCAAAACCACTTTGCCAAAACCGGCTTGAATGGCATCGTAAATTGAATAGTCGATAATAGTTTCACCGTTGGGGCCTACCTGATCGGCTTGCTTTAAGCCACCGTATCGGCTGCCCATGCCTGCTGCAAGTACAAGAAGAGTTGGTTTCATGGCTGCAAAAATACTTAAAATAAAAAAGCTACCTGAACTATCAGGTAGCTTTTAAATGGGTTTATTTGGAATTATAATTGAGCTTCCAGCTTTCCTGAAAGAACCGCTTTAGGAACAGCTCCAATTTGTTTATCAACGATTTCTCCGTTCTTGAATATTAAAAGTGTTGGAATACTTCTGATACCAAATTCAGCAGCGGTGCTTGGGTTTTCATCCACATTTACTTTTGCAATTACTGCTTTGCCGTCATAATCATTTGCCAGTTCTTTCACGATAGGACCAATCATTTTACAAGGTCCGCACCATTCAGCCCAAAAATCTACCAGCACTGGTTTATCGGTATCTAAAACTTCTTTGAAGTTAGCGTCTGTTATTACTTGAGGTTCCATTCTATACGTATTAAATATTTAGTTCTCTGTGAACGCAAATATATTATAAATAATTCCCTAACGTCTATATCTTTTTATCTATGCTTTGGCATACTTCTTAAAATCGGGTCGATTGTCGGCTGGCAGATCAATTTTATCAGAAATGATCTTGTAACTCACCGCATCAAGCATGGTTAAGCCCTCAATTAAGTGGTTGCTTGGGTTAACCATATAGCGCTTGGAAAGCAACTCAACTTTCATGCTTTCTTCGGCACTGTAAAGCGTAACCACAAATTTGCATTTGCCCGGATTTTCTTTGGCGATTATCTCAAGCTTATCTACCAGATTAGAATCCAGCAAAGTTACATCAACGTTTACATGCACTTCTTTGCTTAGGTCTTCCCTTATATTTGACAGAAGCTGAATCACTCTTGGTCTGAATTCCCACTCGCCTTGCTGATTATAGCGCTCTTCCACTTTGCCAATCATATACACAAACCCACCAACCTGCAGCAAATGTCTGTGTTTCATGTAGTCCTCTCCAAACATCGCCATGTCAATTGTATCGTTATAATCTTCGATGCTGAACAGACCAAATGGAGCGCCTCTCTTGGACATACGTTCAGTAAACTTTGTAACAATACCTGCGAGACGGATAACCTGATTTTTATGCTCTTTGTATTCGTCAAGGGTACAGGTGCAGAAATTTTCAATATCTACTTTGTACTGGTCTAACGGGTGGCCTGAGATGTAGAAGCCTACCACATCCTTTTCGATTTTCAGTTTTTCAATTTCGCTGTAAGGCTCACATTGAGGTAGTTTGGGTTTGGGTATTTCAACTCCGCTATCGCCCCCAAAAAGCGAATGCTGAGAAGCATTTTTGTCGTTTTGGAAGCTGTTACCATACCGAACGGCTAATTCAATACCACTTGGCTGTTCACCTTCCTGAAAGAGGTATTGCCTTCTGTTGGTACCCTTGAAGCAATCAAACGCCCCGCCCATGGCAAGGCTCTCAAAGGTCTTTTTGTTAACAGCCCTTAGGTTGATGCGCTCAGCAAAATTGAAAACATCTTTGAAGGACCCATTTTCATTTCGTTCCGAAATGATAGCCTCCACGGCTGCTTCTCCTGTTCCTTTAATAGCGCCAAGTCCAAACCTTATCTCTCCATCCTTATTCACATCAAAGTACATGCTACTTTCATTGATGTGCGGACCAAGAACAGGAATATTTTGTTTTCTGCACTCGTCTAAAAAGAAGGTGATCTTGTCGATGTTGTTTTGGTTGTGTGTAAGCACAGAAGCCATGTATTCGGCAGGGTAATGCGCTTTAAGGTATGCAGTTTGGTATGCCACAACAGAGTAGGCTGCGGAGTGTGAACGGTTAAAACCGTAGGCGGCAAATTTCTCCATCACGGCAAACACTTCTTCCGCTTTCTTACGGTCAATGTTATGTTTTTCTTTAGCTCCTGCAACAAATATTTCTCGTTGCTTGGCCATCTCGTCCAGCTTTTTCTTTCCCATAGCCCTGCGCAGCAAATCGGCTTGGCCAAGGCTATAGCCTGCCAATATTTGCGCTGTTTGCATTATTTGCTCCTGGTATACCATAATTCCATAACTGTTTTTAAGGATGGGTTCCAGCAGCTCATGCGGGTATTCTACTGTTTCTTTGCCATGCTTGCGGTTAATAAAGTTTGGAATGAAATCCATAGGCCCCGGACGGTACAAGGCATTCATGGCAATTAAATCTTCAATGTTGGTTGGCTTCAGAATCTGGAGGTATTTGCGCATACCAGCCGACTCAAACTGAAAGGTACCAATGGTGTCGCCTCGTTGGTAAAGCGCAAAGGTCTTTTCATCTTCCAGGTCAATATTGTCAATATCAATATCAACGCCACGGTTTTTCTTTATCAAAGTCAGTGCGTCCTTGATGATGGTTAGTGTTTTGAGACCGAGGAAGTCCATTTTCAGCATTCCAGCTGATTCAATTACTTTTCCATCGTACTGGGTTACTAAAAGATTGGAATCTTTGGAAGTGGATACCGGAATGTAGTTTGTCAGGTCATCCGGAGCAATAATTACTCCTGCCGCATGAATACCTGTATTTCGTACGGAGCCTTCCAGCTTTTTCGCCATCTTCAAAATAGTGCCCTGCTCAGAATCTTGTTTGCTAATGTCTCCTAATTCCTGTACTTCACTAAAGGCTTTGTCCAGGGTGGTACCAGGGTTATCCGGTACCAGTTTGGCCAACGCATTGGCTTCCGAAAGGGGAAGGTCGCGTACCCTGGCCACATCCTTAATGGCCATTTTGGCCGCCATAGTACCATAGGTAATTATTTGAGCTACCTGATTGTATCCGTATTTGTCAACTACATAGTCAATCACTTTTTGTCTTCCCTGATCGTCAAAATCAGTGTCAATATCGGGCATAGAGATACGTTCCGGATTAAGGAAACGCTCAAAAAGCAAACTATATTTAATGGGATCAATATTGGTTATACCCAATGCGTATGCTACTACCGAACCAGCTGCCGAGCCCCTTCCTGGGCCGATCATAACGCCAAGGCTACGCCCTGCATTGATCATATCCGCAGTAATCAGAAAATAGCCTGCAAACCCCATGGTTTTTATAATACCCAATTCATGGTTAATGCGCTCTTCAATTTCGGTTGTTATTTCCCCATAGCGCTTTGGCGATTTAGCTCCTTCAAAGGTTAAATGTTTTAAGTATTCATCCTCCGAAATAAAACCGGGTGGAAGCGGAAAGTTAGGAAGAAGAATATCCCGTTCCAGTTTTAAGTGCTCTACCTTATCTACAATCTCGTTGGTAGTGTCTATTGCTACGGGAACATCCGAAAACAATTGGTTCATTTCGTTTTGAGTTTTGAAATAGAACTCGTTGTTAGGGAAACCGAACCGGTAGTCTTTACCACCAAAACCACTACCTTTCCAAACAGGTTTACTTTGCAACTCACCTGTGTTTACGCAGAGCAAAATATCGTGGGCTGCTGAGTCTTCCTGATCTACATAATGTGAGTCGTTCGTTGCAATTACCTTAAGATTGTATTTTTTAGCAAACTTCAGTAGAACTTCATTTACCTTCTTTTGCTCATCAAGCTCATGGCGTTGTAGCTCTATGTAAAAATCTTCTCCAAAAAGATCAACCCACCATTTCAACAACTCCTCCGCTTCCTCTTCACCTTTGTTTAAAATTGCTTGTGGTATTTCGGCAGCAAGACAACAAGAGGTTGCAATAATACCCTCATGGTATTTTTCAATCAGCTCTTTATCAATTCTTGGCCATTTGCTGTACATGCCTTCTATGTATCCCAGCGAGGTGAGCTTTGATAAGTTTTTGTAGCCGGTGGCATTTTTAGCCAACATTAGCTGATGATTGCGATTGTCTTTGTCTTCTTTGCTAAATTGTTTCTTATGCCTGTCTTCAACAAGGTAAAACTCACAACCCACAATAGGCTTAATATTGTACTTGCTGGCTTCGGCCACAAACTTGAAGGCTCCGAACATATTTCCATGGTCTGTAAGAGCCACCGCTTTCATCCCGTCCTTTTGCGCTTTTTGCATCATGCCGCTTATGCTTGCGGCCCCATCTAAAAGTGAAAATTGTGTATGGCAATGGAGATGATTGAAGTCAGGCATTTAGAAAAAATTGTATTTGGAAAATTATAATGCAAGTTACAAAAAAGGAAGACTTACCACACCCGGCTTTTAGTGTTTTTGAGAACAAAGTTTCAAGGGAAAGGGTTCTTGGTTAGTTAGCCTAACCAGAATTTTTACACTATCACGTTAGTGCAAATGTTTACCATGTAAGCAAATTATTAAATGTTAGGCTGGGGTTGAAATTTTACCGTGCATTCATTGAACTATTCAAACATTTTTTCACATAGACTATGTTTCAAAATAATTATTAAGTATACTTACCGCCCTTTCTAAAAATGGCTTGTAAAACTTGTTTAAAATGAAGTATCTGTTGGAACAATATTGCGTAAGCCTCACTAATTCAGTAATCTATATCAAGATTTCTGTTTTGGTGCTTTTTATATCTTTCTCACTGCGCTTAAATGCACAAAAAATCAGTTCACAGGTCTTTAATGGTTGGGGTAGTTCGATTCATTTAAATCGGGAGACTTTTGATGGATCTGTTGGGGAGTCAGGAGTTACTACTTTGAAAGCCGGGGGCTATATAATTACACAAGGATTTTTACAGCCCATAGATTTGAAACTGCCCTGTGGGGAAATTCAATTAAAGGCATTTCCGAATCCTGTTGTTTCGGAAATGCGAATTTATGCCGAAGGATGTGATGTTAAAATTTCAGCTGTGAAAGCTTACGATCTGTTTGGTAAATTGGTTTATGAGGGAGAACCACTCGAAAACAATGTTGATTTTTCAAGTGTCGGAGTGGGAGTTTATATGGTTAGGGCATTGGATGAGGAAGAAAAGGTACTTGGTGTGATAAAAGTGGTTAAAACAACTATATGATAAGAAGGCTGGCGATATGGTTTCTATTATTGGTTTCAATACCGTTGGTTGCTCAGGCGCCTTTGGGTTTCAATTACCAGGGAATTGCCCGCGAGGCAGATGGAACACCCATTGCCAATCAATTAATTGGTATCCGTGTTAGTATTACAGAGGGGGCAAATGGGCCAAGTCAGTTTACTGAGGAGCATTTTCCCGAGACCAATGAATTTGGTTTGTTTACTCTTGTTGTTGGACATGGAAACGGGAGCAGTACGCTAAATGCAGTAGATTGGTCAAAAGGGAATCTATGGTTGCAGATTGAGCTTGATCCTGATAATATGGGTAACTATATTTTAATGGGTTCTCAGCAGTTAATGAGTGTGCCATATGCGCTGTACGCGCAGCAAAGTGGAGGGGGGCTTAGCCCAGGGTATGGTTTGGATATTAGCAATGGTACTATAAGCAACCTTTTACCAGATATGCCCATAACTTTAACTGGGGGTGGAAATATAGAAGTTACAGGAACTTATCCAAACTTTACAATAAGTGGAGCTGGCTCAGCCGATGGAGGAGATGCTGACCCTACAAATGAGCTACAAACTATTTCTAAAACGGGCAGTGAAGTAATTCTATCAGACGGAGGAGGTTCTTTTACAGATGAGGTAAATGATGCGGATGCTGATGCAACCAATGAGATTCAGGATTTGCAATTGGCAGGCGATAATTTAACCATAACAAAAAATGGTGCTGCCACAACTATTGACCTAAGTCCATATAAAGACAACACAGATACTCATTTGACCGAAGGAGAAGTTGATGCGTTTGTAAGTAATAATGGGTATTTAACTTCAGAAGTTGATGGAAGTACGACCAATGAATTGCAGACCATTTCTAAATCGGGCTCAACGGTTACCCTATCAAATGGAGGTGGAAGTTTCTTGGATGCTGTAAATGATGCGGATGCAGATCCTTCAAATGAGCTTCAAAGTATTACTAAGTCGGGATCAACGGTTACATTGTCAAATGGTGGAGGAAGCTTTACGGATGATGTAATTGATGCGGATGCAGATGCAACTAACGAAATTCAAAACCTTTCTTCATCGGTTAGTGGTACCAATAGAACCATTAATATTTCCGGAGGATCAGGAACCACTATTTCAATTGCAGACAACGATAATAGTTCTAGTAATGAGTTGCAGACAATATCAAAATCTGGTTCAACGGTTACTTTATCAAATGGAGGTGGAAGCTTTGTTGATGCAGTTGATGATGCAGACTCCGATGCAACAAATGAAATTCAAAATCTTTCCTCCTCAACAAGCGGCACTAATAGAATAATCAATATTTCGGGTGGAACCGGGACGACAATTTCAGTAGCTGATAACGATAATAGTTCTACTAATGAATTAATAATAGGGGGTAGTTATCAGGCAAATAATACTTTGCGCATTACAGACGGTGGAGGAAATACTGAAGTTTCTCTTGGAACGTTGAATGCAGATTTGAACGCGAATAATAATACTGTAACTAATTTATCTGATCCTGTTAACCCTCAAGATGCGGTTAATCTTCAGTATTTGGAACAAAAAGATGCCACTGATTATGCAATTAGTGCGAGTATAAATTATAGTGTGGTGTCTGCAGGAGATGTTGCACTTGATTTAAGTGGAGCGAATTTAGATAAGGGAACTTTAATTTCTGGCTCAACTATTACTATTTCTGAGGCAGGCGTATACTCTGTTTCTGTTCAGGGGTATTCCTTGAATGGGCCAATTATGGAAATTACCATAAATGGTATTGGTACGCAGGTTCTTAGAGGAGGTAATAATTATCTTGGTAACTACTTATTTGATTTGGCTGTAAATGATCAAGTTGAAATAGTGGTTAAGTTCACATCTGCAGATGCAGTTATTCTACAGTTATCGCTTTATAAAATCTAGCAAAGAACCTCAATCACTTTTTTTGTTTCAAAAAATACTTCGTCAAAAAACGTAGATAGCTCAACTTCACGATAGGGTTTTTTAAGCTCAGCCATTTCTTCAGTTAAATCACCTCCTTTTAAATAAAGAATAGTTCCACCGGGTTTTATCTTATGTTTTACCCAACCATAAAACGGTTTTATACGGGTAACTGCCCTGCTAACCACAAAATCGAATGTTCCCTTTACCTCTTCGGCACGTATTTGCTTAGCTTCTACATTTTTAAGTTGAAGTGCCACGGCTACCTCATTTACTACCTTAATTTTTTTTCCAATCGAATCAATTAGTAAAAATTGAGTTTCTGGGAAAAGGATTGCCAGTGGAATGCCAGGGAAGCCGCCACCGGTACCTACATCCAAAACAGTTTCACCAGCCTTAAAAGAATGAACTTTTGTAATGCCCAAAGAATGAAGTACGTGCTTTATATATAGGTCATCTATGTCTTTTCTGGAAATAACATTGATCTTACTATTCCAATCCTTGTAGAGATGCTCAAGCTGACCAAATTGCAGTTCCTGTTTCTCTGTTATTTCAGGGAAGTACTTTTTGATAAGCCCTGCTTTTGCTTCTTTCATGGATTTGCAAAGTGGCAACTAGGCTCTTTCGAACTCTTCTATGGTTTTTTCAATAATATCACAGCAGTCGTTTAACTGTTCTTCATTCATAACCAATGGGGGAGCAAACCGAATAATGTTTCCATGGGTTGGCTTGGCCAAAAGACCATTTTCTTTTAGCTTAAGACAGATGTCCCATGCGGTGGTGCTGTTGTGTGCATCGTTTATAACAATTGCATTGAGCAAACCTTTGCCACGCACCTTTGCCACAATTTCACTTTTGGCTATCATTTTTTGCATCCGCTCCCTAAATATCTTGCCTAGTTTCATCGCATTGTGCGCGAGGTTCTCTTCTTCAATTACTTCCAGGGCAGCAATTGCAACTCGTGCCGCCAATGGATTGCCACCAAATGTAGAACCATGTTGGCCCGGACGAATGACCTCCATAACAGCATTGTTTGCCAAGACTGCAGAAACAGGATAAACACCCCCTGAAAGCGCCTTGCCAAGAATAAGCACGTCAGGCTTTACATTTTCATAGTCGCAAGCTAAAAGTTTGCCTGTACGCGCAATGCCGGTCTGTACTTCATCAGCCACAAAGAGCACATTTTTTTGCTTACAGGCTTCGTAGGCATTTTTTAGAAAACCATCTCCCGGAACAAAGACGCCTGCCTCTCCTTGAATAGGTTCAACTAAAAAGGCTGCTACATTTTTGTCTTCAAGAGCATCTTTTAAGGCTTCAATGTCATTATAAGGAATGCGAATAAACCCTTTGGTATATGGCCCAAAGTTTTCGCGCGCATCAGGATCGTTTGAAAAAGAAATTATGGTGGTAGTTCTTCCATGAAAATTATTTTCGCAAACAATAATTTTTGCCTCATTTTCAGGAACTCCTTTTTTCTCATAGGCCCATTTCCTGCTCAACTTAATAGCAGTTTCTACCGCTTCTGCTCCTGTGTTCATGGGCAGCACTTTATCAAATCCGAAATAGCTGGTAATATATTTTTCATATTCACCCAATGCATCGTTGTAAAATGCCCGGGAGGTGAGCGTTAGTGTTTCCGCCTGAGTTTTAAGTGCTCCTATTATTTTGGGATGACAATGCCCTTGATTAACCGCTGAATAGGCAGAAAGAAAATCATAATAGCGTTCTCCTTCTGCATCCCAAACATAAACTCCTTCTCCTTTAGATAATACTACAGGTAATGGGTGATAGTTATGTGCTCCATGCTTATCTTCTAACTTTATCGCCTCCTGGCTTCTTGTCAATTCCTCGGTCATTGTTGTCTAATTTTGTCTTTTACAAAAATAATAAAGGTAATTGGGTTACTCATGCCAAAAGAAGAGGAAAACAAAAGAGAGCTGAAAGAAGGGGAGGATTACTATTTTAACAAAAATGGATTAATGGTTTTTACCGAGAAGTATTTGCTAAAACGGGGACATTGCTGTGAAAATGGTTGTAAACATTGTCCCTATGGTTATAGAAAATAATGCGTCATTATTTGTGTTTAATACAAATATCCCGATATTTGCACTCCAATTTCGAATAAGATAAAAATAGCAATATCATGTCACGAGTTTGTGAAGTTACTGGAAAAAGGCCTCAGGTAGGAAACAACGTTTCTCATGCGAACAATAAAACGAAGAGAAAATTCTACCCTAATTTGCAAAAAAAGAGATTTTACATTCCTGAAGAGGACAAATGGGTAACTCTTAAAGTTTCTACATCAGCTTTAAGAACCATTAATAAGAAAGGAATTACTGCTGTTCTGAAAGAAGCCAGGAAAAACGGCAACACCTTGGTTTAATTGGTTTTCACCAATTGCTAAGTCCGTGACCTTAGATAAAAAATATGTAATCCTGATTCTACTGGTAGTGGAGTCAGGATTTTCTTTTGAACAGAGTTAGACAAAACGCATATCGTACAAAGGGAATTAATTTAATATTTCTTTCTAAAAACTATTTCAAGAAGAAATAAATCTGTCTATATTTGCACTCCCAAATTTAAATACATAGCAAAATGGCTAAGAAAGGTAACAGGGTACAGGTAATTTTGGAATGCACCGAGCATAAGGAAAGTGGTATGCCCGGAACATCGCGTTACATCACTACCAAAAACAGAAAAAATACGACTGAGCGATTGGAGTTGAAAAAATATAACCCAATCCTGAAACGTTATACCGTTCACAAAGAAATTAAATAATCATGGCTAAGAAGGTAGTTGCAACTTTACAGAAAAAAGAAGGTAGAACTTTTGCTAAGGTTATAAAAGCAGTTAAGTCTGATAAGACTGGCGCTTATACCTTCAAAGAGGAAATGGTGCCTGTTGACAGAGTTCAGGAAACTCTTTCAAAGTAGGTTAAGCTTAACATATAATCTTAAGAAATCCCTTCTTGAACTTTCAGGAAGGGATTTCTGTTTTTAAACCTGTTCATATTAATGTGATATGTCCGTAATTTGCAGACAGATATAAATTTTTAGTAACCGTGGCCGCTTTATTTAAAAACATATTCTCAAAAGAAAAAAAAGAGTCGCTCGACAAGGGGCTCGAAAAATCCAAAACAAGTTTTTTTAACAAGCTGGGGAAAGCCGTAGCTGGCAAGTCCACGGTTGACGTGGAGGTGTTGGATGAACTCGAGGAAATTCTGATTACCTCGGACGTTGGGGTAGATACTACCATAAAAATAATTGAGCGGATAGAAGAACGAGTAGCCCGCGACAAATACCTGGGTACGGAGGAGTTGAATTCTATTCTTAGGGAAGAAATAGCCGCTTTATTGGCTGAAAACAACTCTGAGGATCTTGTTGATTTTACTATACCTGCTGACAAAAAACCGTACGTGTTGATGGTTGTTGGTGTGAATGGAGTAGGTAAAACCACAACCATTGGTAAACTGGCTGCTCAGTTTCATAAGCAAGGTAAAAAAGTGGTGCTGGGGGCAGCAGATACCTTTAGAGCCGCAGCGGTTGACCAACTTATTTTATGGGGTGAACGTGTGGGTGTTCCCGTGGTTTCGCATGGTATGAATACCGACCCTGCTTCTGTTGCTTACGATGCTGTAAAACAAGCCATGGAACAGCAGGCCGACATCGTGATAATCGATACGGCAGGTCGCTTGCATACCAAGGTCAACCTTATGAATGAGCTTTCTAAGATCAAAAGGGTGATACAAAAATTTGTGGCGGAAGCTCCCCATGAAGTAATGCTGGTTTTAGATGGTAGCACAGGCCAAAATGCCATGAATCAGGCAAAGGAATTTACCAAAGCAACAGAAGTAAGTTCATTGGCCATTACCAAGTTGGATGGAACTGCTAAAGGTGGAGTAGTAATTGGTATTTCAGATGCTTTTAAAATACCTGTAAAATACATTGGTGTGGGCGAGGGTATTGACGACCTTCAGGTTTTCAATAAAGCAGAGTTTGTAGATTCGTTCTTTGGGAAATAGCCTTTGCTATTCTCCATTCTCACGAAACCCTGAATCAACAGGCTCCCAAAGCTCTATTTTATTGCCTTCAGGATCCATAATATGGACAAACTTGCCGTATTCATATTCTTCGATCTTATCCACAACGGTAACACCTTCTTGTTTTAGCTGCTCAACCAAGGCTTCCATATTTTCCACCCGGTAGTTGATCATAAATTGTTTTTTTGACGGGTCAAAATATTTCGTATCCTCCTTAAACGTACTCCATTGCAAATAATTAATCTGATCTGGGTTGTTGATGTTTCTGGATTCGAACATGGACCCATATTGATCGGTTGCCATTCCAAGATGCTCGCTGTACCAGCTTTTCATCTTATCCGGGTCTTGGCATTTGAAAAAGATACCACCAATGCCTGTAACCTTGCCTTTTTTATCTTTCATAGTAATTGATTTTGGTTATTCAACCAAAATACAACACTACGCTAGTTTTTACGCCATGGGATGGGCTTCTTTTTCCAGGAAAAACGATAATAGATATAGTAATCAAAGCCCCAATTCACAGTTCGTTCGGCTCGTCCGTAACCCGGGATATAGTACGATTGGAACTTTCCTTCGCTGAATTCGTTATGCTTTAGCATTTTGAGTCGCGCGTTATAGCCTGCAAATATGGATTTCCATACCCTTACACGCATACCAATGTTCATCTCCACCCAATTAGCACTCGATTTATTTTGTTCCAGATTAAGCATCTGGCTTCCCCAGCCAGAACTTGGCAGGTCTCCGCTTAATTTTTCATTAAAAGATGCTCCTGCGTACCTTAGTCCGAAAAAGAAAACATTTAAGTTAGGATCTCTGGCTATAAAATTAGCATCAACACCAACTCTGTAGTATGCACCACGGCTGGAATAACTAGAAGTATCCACGTTAGAGTTGTAATTGCCTCTTCCTACCTCAACAACGGCAAAGAATTTATGGAAATCCATATCTGCCGCTAACTCATACCAGTTGGTTGTAGGCTCAAAAAGAGTATAGATCGGTCCCGATACATCAACCCCGACTCGTAAACCTGTTGGCTTCCACTCATTTAAGGTAGAATCCAACTCATACGCATATTCCGATTCGTTTTTCTGTGCATTTGAAAAATGCCCGAATAACAACAATATAATAACCCAAAGACTAAAGTGTGATTTTAACATTAGTTGTAATGTCTTTGTTTAGGGTGGAATTTACAATTTCAACCTTTCCAAATGAAGATTGCTCAATTTTATTCAGTTTAAATAAGGCTTCGAAACCGCATTTAGGATCAACCAGAAGGGGTAATGCCTTGTAGCTAATGGCAAGTTGATTTGTGGCTGTACTTCTAACAAAGCTGAGAATAATAAGTGAGTCTTTTGGGTCCAGTGGTATACTTAGGTTTGTAACAGTTGTATCCTTAAGCACAGGAAAATATTCATTACTTCCATTTACTGCTACTTCAACAAAAGTTATTTCACTGGCATCACCTGTTCCATCAACAAAGGCAATTCTTAAAAGATCGGAATTTTCAGGAATGCATGTGGCTTCATCTGAGCATCCAATTATGCTGATTCCTGCTATTACTAAAAGTATTTTATGGAGTACTTGGATTCTCATACGTATGCTGCAAAATAACAGCTATACCAAAGGTTTAGCAAATAAGAAGTTCGTTTATTCAAGTGGTTATGGTAAGCTGGTGATAGAATGATATTTTTGCCAAAATTATTTGGTTTGAAAACAAAAGCGAGGAAAAAAGATAAAGTCAATATTGTAACGTTAGGGTGTTCGAAAAATTTGGTAGACTCTGAAGTTTTGTTGACGCAACTGCGGGGAAATGACATTGAGGCCACTCACGAGTCAGAAGCCGATGACTCTACTATTGTGATTGTTAATACATGTGGGTTTATCGGGGATGCCAAGCAGGAATCGATCGATACTATTTTGCGCTATGCCGATGCCAAAGAAAATGGCCAAATAGAAAAGCTTTATGTTACCGGGTGTTTATCTCAGCGCTATAAGGATGAACTGGAAGAAGAAATTCCAGCCGTTGATGCTTATTTTGGTACTATGGAGCTACCTGGTTTGCTCAAGCGCTTTAATGCAGATTATAAACATGAGCTTTTAGGTGAACGAATGAATGTGTCAGCGCCTCATTATGCACATTTAAAAATATCCGAAGGGTGCGACAGGCCCTGCTCGTTTTGTGCCATACCTCTTATGCGAGGAAAGCATATTTCCAGACCGATAGAGGACTTGGTAAGGGAAGCGGGGCATCTTGCCAAAAATGGAGTTAAAGAGCTACTCCTCATAGCCCAGGATTCAACCTATTACGGGCTTGATATTTACGGTGAGCGCAAGCTGGCAGATTTACTTCGCCAACTCTCTGAGGTAAATGGCATTGAATGGATTCGTTTGCATTATGCATTTCCGTCTGGTTTTCCAATGGATGTACTGGAGGTTATGGCAGAAAAGGACAGTATCTGTAGCTATTTAGATATTCCGTTGCAGCATGGGTCCAACGCTATTTTAAAGGCAATGCGAAGGGGAATAACGCGTGAAAAAACAGAAGACCTTTTGGGTCAGATGCGTGCCAAGGTACCAGGCATAGCTATACGAACTACCTTGATTGTTGGGTATCCTGGTGAGACCCAAGAGGACTTTGAAGAAATGATGAAATTTGTGGAAGAGTCGAGGTTTGACAGGCTTGGTGTATTCACCTACTCTCATGAAGAAGATACACACGCTTATAATTTTGAAGATGATGTACCTGAGGAAGTGAAACAAGAAAGAGCTAATGCCGTAATGGAATTGCAGGAACAGATTTCACTGGAAATAAACCAGAAGAAAGTAGGTAAAGTTTTAAAAGTGCTGATTGACAGAGTGGAGAGTGGATATTTTGTTGGTAGAACAGAATATGATTCTCCTGAAGTGGACAATGAAGTACTGATTGATGCAAAAAAACACTTTTTACGGGTGGGAGATTTTGCGCAAATAAAAATTACTGAAGCTACTGAGTTCGATCTTACAGGAGTACCTGTTGAGAATTAAATAGTAGTAACTTGAAACACTTTTGGTTTGAAGTTTGTTATTTGTCCGCAGGACTCCCATAGAGGAAATTGGAAGTTAACAAAATATGGATTGTATAAAGCTGGATTTTAAGGATACGGGGTTGTTTTCAAAACTTTTGTTAGACTACATTGATGCTGACCTCAATGTACAACCTTTTTATTCAGCACGGCCCACTTTAGAGGGGTTCAAGGATGCTATTGAAGCAAAATCTTTTTCGAAGAATAATCGTGAAACCTTAGTTGAAGTTTTAAAAGACCAGTATAGGTCAATTGATGTTCCAGAAAAAGTCAATTCTAATATTGATTCTCTGCTTTCAGAAAAAACATTTACAGTAACAACAGGGCACCAGCTTAACATTTTTACAGGCCCATTGTTCTACATCTATAAGTTGGTAGCCACTATAAACATTACAAAAAAACTTAACGAGAAATACCCTGAATATCATTTTGTTCCTGTTTACTGGATGGGTTCTGAGGATCACGATTTTGAAGAGATCAACCATTTGTATATTGATGGGAAACGGTATGAATGGCAATCAGATCAGCAGGGTGCCACCGGTCGATTTTCTACTGAAGGATTAGAGGAGGTTCTTGATCAGCTTCCGGGTAGAACTAAAGTTTTTAAAGAAGCTTTGAAAAGACATAGCCGCTTATCCGATGTTGTGAGAGACTATGTGAATGCTTTATTGGGCAAAGAAGGGCTGGTAATTATAGATGCGGATGATGCTCGGTTTAAAAAAGAGTTTCTCCATGTAATAGAAGACGAATTATTTGAAGAATCGTCTTATGCTTTGGTAGAAAAGCAAAGTTTGGCATTAGATGAAGCAGGTTATAAGCAACAGTTGCACCCAAGGGAGCTCAACTTGTTTTATTTGGATGACGGGCTTAGGTCAAGGTTAATTAAAGAAGAGGATGGTTTTTCAGTACTGGATACTGAACTACACTTTACAAAAGAGGAGATTAGAAGCCTCTTAAAAACAAATCCTGAAAAATTCAGCCCCAATGTAATATTGCGACCGGTTTTCCAGGAAACTATACTGCCGAACTTGGCTTATGTGGGTGGGCCATCTGAGCTGGCCTACTGGTTTCAGTTAAAATTGGTTTTCGATCACTATAATTTGGCTTTCCCAATACTCATGCCCCGCTCATTTATCATGTATATAGGCATGAATACATGTCATAAAATACAAAAACTGGATGTCAATTTTCATGATCTTTTCTTACGTAAAGATTTATTCATCAATAAACATATTCGCGCACATTCTA
This sequence comes from Cyclobacteriaceae bacterium, assembly GCA_020436165.1. GTDB lineage: Bacteria > Bacteroidota > Bacteroidia > Cytophagales > Cyclobacteriaceae > JAKISE01. The sequence continues at coordinate 18,832 of JAGQYI010000061.1, forward strand.
ATGGTGAACTAGACCTTGAAAGTACTAAAGAAGAACTCAACCTGCTTTATGAAAAACTTATGGGGAAAGCAGCATCAGTAGATAGCACACTCGGCCCTTTAGTGGAAAGTGAACAGGTAAAGGCGAATAAATCTGTAGTTCGCATAGAGCAAAAGATGATTAGAGCTGAAAAAAGAAAGCGAGAAGATGAGCTAAGAATGCTTGAAGAAATATACGATAGTCTATATCCATCAGGTATTCCTCATGAACGAAGAGAAAATTTATTGGCAATTGACGATCCAAATTTTATTGAACAACTTTTAGAGTTACTCAGCCCTCTGGAATTAAAATATGGAGTTATTAGGGCAAATAAGTAAATTTAATTTTCGGTCTGCTGAAAGATACATTTTCCAGTAGATCAAAACATATAACCATGAACAGCCGCTCATATTTCATTGTTATAGGCAGTATTTTATTGCTTTTAGGGAGTTGTATGCAATTCAGAACCTCTCCTAAAGATATAATGGAAGATTTCGAAGAAACAAGTGAACAGCCAGTAATTAAGGATATAAAAGAAGGGGATAGAAATCTACGCTATATTGAAGTGCAGGATGGAAAGCATCAAAAACCCACCATTTTGTTCATTCACGGTGCGCCTGGTTCATCAGATAATTTCTTTCAATTCATGAAAAATGAATCTTTGCTTGCCAGATTTGATATGGTATCGGTTGACAGACCTGGCTACGGATACTCTGATTTTGGAAAAACCGAAACTTCGATCCAAAAGCAGGCTGAGGCTCTGAAACCAATACTTCAAGAGTTTAGTAAAACGCCTACACTTTTGGTCGGCCACTCCTATGGAGGACCAGTTGCTGCAAAAGCCGCTGTTCTTTTTCCCGATATGGTACAAGGCTTACTATTGCTTGCGCCAGCTATTGACCCTGATCATGAGAAGAAATTTGCCATAGCATGGTTTGGAAAAACCAGACCCTTTCGGTGGTTGACACCAAGAAGCTGGAAAGTGGCAACTGACGAGAAATACAGTCATGTTGAGGAGTTGAAGAAGATGTTGCCTGACTGGGCAAAGATCAGGATTCCGGTGACGTATATACAAGGAGACAAGGATAGACTGGTACCCTATGCAAATCTTGCTTTTGCTGAAAAAATGATTAATAAGTCTTGTTTAAAGGTGATAGGAATTCAGGGGGAAGATCATTTTTTGCCTTGGAGCCAGGAGCAACTAGTCACTGATGAACTTTTCAATTTAGATTCTAGAATTGAAAGTACAACAAATGAGGCCAATTGCTACAGCAATTAAGTGGGCAAACTAAACTTCTTTTAGCTTGCAATTCGATTATTACCTATCTTTCAGGTTGAAGTGATTAATCTTACCATGATCTTTAGAAGCATATTTTTTTGTCTTTTGTTTGGTCTTGGCTTTAATAAAGCTTGGTCGCAGGAGCGCAACTATTTGACATTTAACGAGGAGGACGGGCTTCCTTCTTCTACAATCTACTCAATTTTTCAGGATTCTAAAGGATACATATGGTTTGCAACTGACCAGGGAGTAAGCCGATACGATGGTTATCAGTTTAATAATTACACAATAAGTGATGGATTATCTGATAGTGAGGTATTTAATTTTTTTGAAGATTCTTCGACTCGCATTTGGTTTTATACTTTGAATGGAAAGGTTTCTTACTATCTGGATGGTAGTTTCTATAACTCTCAAAATGATTCTACTTTGCTGGGTTTGGATTCAAACTCGATGATAACCAGCGTTTTTGAAGATAATAGTAAGAATATTTGGATGACAGTTTATAACTATGGCCTATTGAAATATTCACACGATGAAATTATTGAAAGATACTTTCAAGATGATTCTTTAGGACATATAAGTGGTGCTTTTTTACAAAATAATGATAGTGTTTATTTAATTGCTGGATCTGGGATATTTCCAACAGTCCCTAATCTCAAAAAAATTACTGAAAATAAGAAAAAATTTTTACCCCCTGGAAGTGCAGATTTGTACAATTCAAAATTTATTAGAATTTCTGAAGAGAAAGTTTGGATTACTAATAAGGAACGTGTTTACGAATGTTCTTATAAAGAAGATACATTAAGCGTTATATTCCACAAATCTGAAAAAATACATGTAAATAATATATGCAAATTTGATGATGAGGTTTGGATATGTACATCCCATGGTACATATGAGTATTCAATTCAGAGAAAAAAAATTCTTAAAAACATACTTATGGAACAAAATATATCTTCAGTATTGAAAGATAGTGAGGGTAATTATTGGTTTGGTACACTTGGGAATGGTCTCTTATTCCACTCCGTCAATAGAATTTATACTGTAAAAGAAAAGGGAGTCTATAATCAAAAAATCACTACATTAATAAATGGTATTGATTCAAGTCTATGGTTTATAAAATCAAATAAAATAGAATGCCTAAATAGTAATTTAAACGTAAAAACTTTGAATTTCAATGATAAAATGCTTGAAAAGGGTAACGGGGTGAATAGAATAAGATTTGATAAAAAAAATATATGGTTAGCGACAAATATTTTATTAATCAGAATAGCAGAATTTTCGCAAAGTTCACTTTTTATTTCTACTAAAGATATTTTTTTTGATGATTCTGACCGTTTATGGATTGCATCTGCAAAAGGTCTTTATATTCTTCCTAAAGAAGAATTTAATAATCTTAAAAACAGAATAGGCATTGTAGATCAGATGGAGATTTACAGGGTTCTGAAACAAAGAACAAATAAGATTTTTAAGGAAAGCAGAAATAATATTTACATCGCTACCGAGAGTGAGGTTTATATAAAAGGAAATGATGAGAGAGGGTTAAAACTTTTACCACAACTAAATGGAGTTAAGGTAAACAGATTTGCTGAATTTGGTAATAGGATATTTCTTTCTACTCAAGGTTTAGGCGTTGTCTCAATTTTAAAAGATGAAATAAAGGATTCTATTAATTCTTCCAAAGGTTTAAGCAGTAATGTTTGTACCGCTATTGCAATTGATAATGATTCTACTATTTGGGTCACCACAAACAAAGGCTTAAACCGAATTTCAGGCTATCCAGATAATGTTAAAATTGAAACTTTTGGAACCTTTGATGGACTTAGTACCAATGTAATAAACGATGTTCTTATAAGAAATGATACTGTTTGGCTTGCTACAGACAAAGGCCTAAATTTTTTTAACAAAAATGATTTTTTAAGTAAAAAATCTCCTCCAAAGATGCTTATAGAAAGTATGAATGTTGATGGAAGGCCAATCAAGATTAACAAAAGTGAAAATCTATTTTCTTATGATCAAAATGATATTTCCATAAGCTATGTTGGTCTATCCCCCAGCAGTGGGGGTAACATTCTTTACAGATATAAACTCTCAGACAATAGCCCTTGGAAGTTTACCAGGAACAGATCTATTAATTTTTCAGCACTATCTCCCGGAGATTACACATTTACAATTGCCGCCAAAGGGAAAACAGGCGATTGGAGTAGCTCTAATTCCTTAAGATTCAAAATTTTAAAACCATATTGGCAAACGTATATTTTTATACTTTTTGTTGGTCTATTTGCTGTTATAATAATTGGTTTTATAGTTAAGAGGATTCTTAATAATCAAAAACTAAAAGGTTTGCAGGAACAACGTGTTATTACCTCAGAACTTAGATCGCTGAAAGCTCAGATAAGTCCTCACTTTATTTTTAATGCATTAAATTCTATTCAAGGAGAATTGCTTAAAAAACAGCCAGAAATTGCTCTCAGCTATCTTGGAAAGTTAGGAAAGCTTATGCGCGAAGTGCTTGATCAGTCTGATCGGTTATTCGTAGACATATCCCAGGAAGTCTCTATTTTGACCAATTATCTGGAAATGGAAAAATTTAAGACCGGTCATAAATTTGATTATATAATTAATGTTTCTCCCGATATTGATATTCATAAGCTGAAGGTACCTTCTATGATTATCCAGCCATTTGTTGAGAATTCCATTTGGCATGGATTTAGTGAGCCTGGAAAATCATATGAACTGTCCGTTAATTTTGATTATGAACAAGAGGACCTTATAATTACGATAAAAGACAACGGTATTGGTGTAGAAAAGGCAAAGCAAATGACAAAAAAAAGTCACAATTCGAAGGGGTTAAATATGGTATTAGAGCGATTGGATGCACTTAACTATAAAAGGGAAAGGAAAATGAGGTTTAGGATTGAAGAAATTACAGGCAAAGGAAGCAGTAATGGTACTATTGTTGAAATCATAGTTCCCCAGTAAATATGAGCTTAAAGATTACCGCTGTAATTGTAGATGATGAAAAAGGTGCGCGAACAACACTTCGGAGTATGCTTGAGCTTTACTGCCACGATGTAACTTTACTAGGAGAAGCCGATTCAATAGATTCTGCTCTGCCTCTTATTTGGGAAAAGGATCCCGACATAATATTTCTTGATATAGAAATGCCCCAGGGAAGCGGGTTTGATTTGATTAATAAATTAAAGGATATAGACTCAAAGGTGGTTTTTACAACTGCTTATAGCAAGTATGCCTTAAAAGCAATAAAGGCATCGGCTTTTGATTATTTGTTAAAACCTATTGATGTAGGTGAGCTTAAAGAAACCATAGCCAAAAGCAAATCAAAAATTGCAGAAAATTGGCCCGAAGCATCATCCAGTAATTATCAGGAAACCTTTCAAAATGGTGCGCTTATAAAAAAACTTGCGATACCTTCGTCAGAAGGTTATGATATTGTGAATGTTGAGGATATATTGTTTTGCGAAGGTAACCGAAACTATACTGCATTATATTTACAAGACAAGAAAACATTGGTTGCCAGCAAGACTCTTAAGGAATACGAGAGGCTTCTAAAAAACACGAATTTTGTAAGGGTGCATCAAAAATATCTTGTCAACTTCGATTATGTTGTAAAGTATATAAAAGGAAGGGGCGGAATATTAGTACTTACAGATGGCAAGCAAATTCCTATTTCTCAAAATAAAAGAGCCAATCTAAACCATATCTTGGAAAGATTTTTAAGGTAAAAAACTCAATTATTCGTTTAAACTACTTAGTTATTCACCGATAGCAGCCAACTACTAATTCATCATTTTACTACTGGGGCGTAAGGACTAGATTTGAAGGTATCACGTTTTAAAATGCTTTCTAAAGTTGGTGAATTTTGAGACTATATTAGCCCCAATTAAGATAAACGGTGTTTCACAATATAACAGCAATGAAAATGTTATATCGATTCCTGGCACCGATTGGTCGCAAAGAATGGTGGAAGAGTTTCATGTTTTTGAAGTTCCGAATAGTGGCAAGGATATAATTAGGTACAAACCTGAATATTTAACATTCCGAAAGCGGGAGTATGGAGCCATGGATAATCTTCACAGCATCGAAAAATTGATAATTTTGAATTTTAAAGAAGACTATGATCTTTTCCTAAGGGATAAAGATTTTTGCCCAACTTATAGAGAAAGAATAAGAAAATATGTAAGCTACCTTTTGTACACAGGAGTTTGGGCTGAGCTACCGGATGATGAGAAACTTGTTTTTTTCTTTTCTCCTGAACAAATTGAGTTGAAAAATAGCCCAATCCCTTTCAGGAACAGCATGCATAACAAATATTACGAACTCAACAAACTGCTTAGCAATTTTGTAGTCTGAGTTTTGTTTAACCCTTCCAACGTCTTATTTCCAGAAAACCCCTTTATTGTAAACGTTGCCGTAAAGCTTCGTAAATAATAATACCTGCAGAAGTAGAAACATTCAATGATTCTACTCTTCCAAGTATAGGTATTTTAGCTTTTTGATTAACAATTTTCATGATATCAGCTGATATTCCGTCTTCCTCTGAACCTAGAATTATGGCAACAGGGGGTGTGAGTTCGGCTTCAAAAACAGATTTATCTGTTTTTTCCGTGCAAGCCACCAAATTAATTCCACTCTGTTGTATGGTTTCAAGAGTTTGAGTCAGATTAAATGCTCTGCAGATAGCAACATGATTTAACGCTCCGGCAGAGGTCTTCATGGCATCGCTGGATATTTGGGCAGCACCACGGGCAGGGACAACCACAGCATCAACTCCGGCACATTCGGCAGTTCTAACAATTGCCCCAAAGTTTCGTACATCAGTAACTCTGTCCAGCACAAGAAGTAATGGGTTTTTACCGGTTGCAAAACAGCGGTCAATAATGTTTTCAATGGAAGCAAACTCGACAGGGGAAATAAAACCAACAACGCCCTGATGGGTTTTTCTCGTTAGTCGATTGAGTTTTTCAATTGGTACTTTGGTGTAAACTACCTTATGCTCTTTTATTTCCTGCATTAATTCTTTTAGCAGATCTCCCATCAAGTTTTTCTGCACAAAAAGCTTGTCAAACACTTTGCCTGAACGTATAGCCTCAACTACTGGCCTTATTCCAAAAATCATGTCTGATTTCACAGACTCTTTCTGCCCTTTCTCCATAGTTCTACTGCTCTAAACCAGATATTCTGGTATTGGATATCTCTTTCGAGTTCATAGTATTCAGAAGTGAAAAATTTATCATTGGGATAAAAAGTAAAAATAAAACTCGGAAGCTCATACGTTTTTTTATAAACCCATTGAATGCCATCGTTTGTTTTAAATGCTTTATCAGGGGCGCCAAAGATAATATAAATCATCCCCATATCTGTTTTCCAACCCTCTTTAAAGGAAGTAAATCTTTCGTTTGCTTCTTTTACTCTATTAAAATAGGCTGATATTGTTTTTCCTGCTCTTTGCGGTGAGTTGGTGTTGTTAAGCCAAAAACGATCAAAAGTTTTTTTGGGATCGTCAGAATCCAGCAGCTTTTTTTGCTCTTCTCTTGTCCATAAATACACGCTCGTTTGTACAAGGTCGTCCAAAGTTGCAATTTTTGGAAAACTAGGATTCTCCACTCTAAAAAAGGAAGAATGTTCTTCATTGTCTTCGCTAAAAAGAGCGTATGTGCCAATCTCATTTGTAGGGAGCGTGCTCCCGCTTGTAATTGAAAAAACGGTGTCGGCCTCATTAAAAGGGCTATCGAATTTAAGGTCTCCCATGGGTGGAGGAGGCAACCTAAATGGCTTTCCAAAAAACTTCACTCCGTAATTTTGATTGCTTCCATTTAGAGTTGAAACCTTTAATGGAGAATTTAAATGGGTGAACCCATTTAGATCAGGGATGGTAAGTTGAGAGGTTGTAAATATAAGATTAGCAGGATTCACTAGTTCAACAATGTAAGTAAAGGTTTTGTTGTTGCTCGATTGATACATTCGAAATACCACATACCTTGAATCTACGCCAGATACATCTATGGCAAAGAGTTGCCGGTCTTTAGACTCGGAAATCTTAAGTTTATTTACTTCTAGTTTTTGAAAACTAGTAAGAGGTTTATCCAAATTGGGAGTTAAAGAGAACGAAAAGGAAAGTGAATCCAAAAAATCCTTCGTAGCATCTACTTCCAAAATAATCCAATTTTTATTTGCAGATGAAACCAATTGGTGCCTTATGTGTAAGGGCGAACTAAATGAATAGAGGTAACTAATATCTGCTGATGATGGTAATACCTGTGCTTTCCCACTCAGTGAAGTAAGAACACTAAGTGTAATAAACAGAGTTCTAAAAATGAACATGTAGAACAAACGCATTGCTATGCTTACCAGCTCTTTTTGTTGACTATTGTTAAACGCTTCACCAATAAAATTAGTTATTTTGTCGGCCAATACGAATGTTATGAGTGTATATACTACAGAAATAGCTTCTGATCATTTGGTTTCAGATAATCCTATTCATCAGCGTTTGCTTAAGGCATATTATGTTTCAGAGGCATACATCAATGGCCATCTGCTCGAAGTTGGTTGTGGTGAAGGAAGAGGTATTGATCTCCTTGCCCCCAAAGCTACTAGCTATACTGCTGTAGATAAAATTAGTGAGGTAATTGAAAAATTGTCGAACAATTATCCTGATGGAAAATTTATTCAGGCTAACATCCCACCCTTTCCTTTTGAAGATGAAAGCTTCGATACTCTTGTTAGCTTTCAGGTAATTGAGCATATAAAAGATGATGTAACATTTCTTAAAGAGATTCATAGGGTACTTAAACCAGGAGGAGTTGCTCTCGTTTCAACACCCAATATTAAAATGACATTGAGCCGCAATCCATGGCATATACGTGAATATACTGCACAGCAATTAACCCAATTAGCTCAGGGAATTTTTGGAAAAGTGGAAATGAAAGGTATAGCTGGTAATGAAAAAGTAATGCAGTACTATGACGAGAATAAAGCTTCGGTTAACCGAATCATGAAATATGATATACTGAATCTTCAATATCGTCTGCCTGCCGCTTTATTACGAATACCTTATGAAATCTTAAACAGAAGGAATAGGAACAAACTGCAAGCTTCTGACAATTCACTTGTTACCTCTATTGAGCATGAAGATTATCTGCTAAGTGATAATCCTGAAACGAGTCTTGATTTATTTGCAATTCTGACTAAATAAAAAGGCCTCCCAAAGGAAGCCCTTTTATCACATTTGAATCGACTGATAATGACTGTCTAGCGCGTTGGCAAATTTTTCTGCCAGATCAATCTCGCCATAGCGGTTTAATGTCTGAGCCAGTTCCCGTAAAATCACAAGGTTTTGTTGTAGCTCATAGCCAATATTGTTGTTGTTGGCTATATAATAGCCAAGCTTTTCATCTGCTCTGTTACCTAAAACTGTTGCTATTTCCACTGCTTTTTCCTTTTCTCCTACTCTAAACAGATAATCAACTGTGGTAGCGGTAGTATAATCGTATGGCAACGATTTATCAGGCATGAGTTCGAGGCTTTTGAGCAATACTTCTCTGGCCTTATCATCTTTTCCTTCATTTATTAAAGCTGCAGCCAATGTATTGAAGTTAACCCGGTGGTTAAGTACAAACTTGCGGTAGTCTTCGTTGTAGTACACCTTTGGGTTATTTAACTCGCGGTAATAGAAATTGTGCATCATGTTATCAAACATCTTATCCGTATCAACCAGCGGGTTGGGTGAGTTTATGTCCGTAACCGGCAGCAACCGATATGCATTGCCTTCCTGAACAAGGTATTCGTCTAAATCAAAACGAATACCCTGTTTTGATGTATTGTTAAAATAAATCGGGCGCTCCCAATTGTTAGAAGCAATAAGGTCAAGAATCATCAGATCTTTTTTCTCCAGGTAATTACCTTTTATGGTAAAATGCATACGATCTACCATGAGTTTTTTCATGTGCTCAGGCACAATTTCCATCTGAGAAACACTGGCAGTATCAATATCTAAATACACCTGCTTACTTGGTATTAGGCTGTTCATCCCAAATTGAGTCTGAAATTGCAGCTGTGGATTACCTTGCTTAATGTATTTAAGATATTCTTTTAAGCTAATAGCTCCCTTAATTCCTGCACTTGGATCATAAGCAACCATGTCATTTGGACCACCTTGCCTGTATTGTTTCTCTGTAAGAGAAAATGGAAAAGGAGCCGACTTATACGCCTGACGAGTCATTTGATTAATGTACCAGTCGGTGTTGAAGTAACTTAATACTACAACGCGCACATCTGTTCTAAAACCCTCTACCTCCTGCACATACCAAAGAGGGAAGGTGTCATTATCCCCTCCGGTAAATAAAATGGCATTTGGTGCACACGAAGCTAAAAAGTTCTTGGCTGAATCAACAGAAAAATACCTGTCAGAACGATCATGATCATCCCAGTTTTGTGCTGCCATTATGGTTGGAATTGACAATGAAACAACACTAGCAATTATAGCTGCTGTTTTTTTGTTTAAAGCTTTGCCAATGAGCGAAGCAACTCCCATCACTCCAAATCCAATAAAGAACGCAAATGCATAAAAGGAGCCAACGTAAATATAATCGCGTTCACGGGGTTCATCCGGAGGTGAGTTTAAGTATAAAATAAGCGCAAGACCTGTTAGGAAGAACAAGGTAAGTAATGTAAAGAACTGCCTTGGAGCTTTAAAATACGTGTAAATAAGGCCTATTATACCCAGTATAAGTGGTAACATAAGGTAATTATTCCTGCCACGATTAGAAGCAATACTTTCCGGCACTTTTTTGAATGCGTCTACAATACTAAGCCAGGACGCATCCTGAATATCGCTGGCTCTTCCCGCAAAATTCCACATGAAATAACGCCAATACATATGCCCCATTTGATAACTCAGCATAAACCTAATGTTATCAAAGAAAGTGGGCTTTTGCCCCTTTTTCAAGCCTAGTTCCTGCTCATAGGTTCTTGCATGAGAGGATGACCAAATTCTTGGAAGAATTGTTGTCTCTTTAGGATCGTAAACCTGCTCAATTTTGTAATCAGCTACTTCATATTTGTCTTTACCCTTAATATACACGGGAGCACCTTTTTTCTGGTCGATAAGATCTGCTGAGTAGTATCTACCGTAAAGCAAGGGTCTGGTTCCATACTGCTCCCTTTTAAGGTACGATACCACACTCATTATGTTTTCAGGATCGTTTTCATCAATGGTTGGGTTGTAGCCGGAACGTATAACCACCATGGCATAAGATGAATAACCAATTAGAATAAAAGTAAGACCTAGAAGGGCCGTATTTAGTATATCTTTTTCTTTTTTAGAAGAATAGATAATACCATAAATAAGTCCGCCAACAACTAGTAAAACAGTAAAAATAATGCCTGAACCAAATGGTAAACCTAAACTATTTACAAAGAACACCTCAAGTGAACCTGCAAAAGAAGGTAGCCCAGGAATTATGATGTTATTAATCAAAATGATTAAAAAGCCACTTATCCCAAGTGTATAAACAATGCCTTTGGTAGTAACCTTTTCGTACTTCTTAAAGTAATAAATAAGGCCTAATACAGGAATTGTTACAAGGTTAAGCAAGTGAACGCCAATAGAAAGTCCAAATACATAAGCTATAAGAATAATCCACCTGTTGGCCCTGCTAGGGTTTTCAATATGCTCCCACTTGAGCATGGCCCAAATAACAAATGCAGTTAAGAAAGACGACATTGCGTAAACCTCACCTTCCACAGCCGAGAACCAAAAGGTATCAGAGTATGTATAGGCAAGTGCTCCAACAACTCCAGCGCCCATTAGCAAGATAGTTTGGGTAAAGTTTATTTCCGCTTCCTTAACTTTAAGTATTTTTTGACCAATTAGCGTAATACTCCAAAACATAAACAAAATGGCAAAACCACTGGCAATAGCACTAAGCGTATTTATCCAGTAGGCCACTTTAAGTGGGTCACCCATGCTTAAAAATGAGAACATGCGCCCTATTAAAAGAAAAAGTGGTGCTCCAGGAGGGTGCGGCACCATTAGCTTGTAAGAAACCGCAATAAACTCTCCTACATCCCAAAAGCTAGCTGTAGGTTCAACGGTCATGCTATAGGTGGCAGCAGCAATAATGAACACAATCCAACCTACGCTATTATTTATTCTTTTATAATTCATGTAATAGTTTTTTCTCGTATGTATGCAGCACGTGCCAATAAGTTAGAATTAGCACGAGGCGAAAATATCAAAATCCAATGTAACAATGTTCAAAAAGAGAGGGTTTTAACAAATTTTAATGATAAACTACCACATAGTACACCAGCCATATAAGAAATAGTGGCACATAGGTAGTAAAAACAATGGCATATGCGTAATCTAACTTTTTTCTTGCAGTAAAATGTATACCGTAAACCAGTACAAGCCAGTTAATTGGCTCAAATAAGTTTATCGCTTGCAAGGGATATATCCAGTGGTTCGGTAAGGTTTCATAGTTAAAAAAGTTCATTAACGAAAGCGGATAAAAGGCTCTTATATCCCAAATTGTTGGCTCATAAGGCACCCAAATGAGCCAGGCTACTTTCAGAAGTTCTGCAAACAAAAAGACGAATTCTCCAATAATTGCAATTTTCCACATTTGCCCAAAACTGATCTTGTAACCATACATAAAGGCCCCTGTCCAAAGTACAAAAGCTATGAGAGTAATCTTCAAACCGTATATTAATGGAGTGCCAAGATATTTCAGTGAATTGAAAAGTGTAAAAATGCCAAATCGGCCCTGCTCTTGAAGTATCTGGTACGCTATGGTTTGATTTTCAACCAGCTGAATGCGCGTCCACAAAATAAGAATTGCTCCGGCACAAAGCGCCAGAAACAACACAAATGCTGGTGTTTTTAACAGATTTTCGAAGAAATACTCCAGGCGTTTTTGCATTTGGCCAAATTAGCAAAGAATTGGTAATTCTTACAGAAATTAATAGGCCGGATTTTTGATGATGGTAAGTTAATATTGAATATTTTTGATTTATGCGATACATAGCAGCGCTTTTGTTTTTTTTAACTTCAACAGTTGCATTTTCACTTAGTCGTCCCGACTCAACAAAACTTCTCTTAGAAGATACCGGTGTTCAAATTGATGCTACAGCAGCCATAAACGCCATGTACAATTTCGATTTTGAGGAGTCGGCCAGGCTATACAGAGAGCTCAGGTTCAGGTACCCTCACCACCCGTTGTCTTTCTTTTTAACAGGGCTAAACTTTTGGTGGATGATTATGCCTGACGAGGAACAAACGAAGTATGATGAGAAATTCATGAGTTATATGGATACTACTATTGCCGTGGCCACTCCAATGCTCGATCATGAAGACACGCGCATTGAAGCAGCTTTTTTTTTGGCAGCAGCTTATGGATTTAAAGGACGACTCTTATCGGACCGGGAATCATGGGGTAAGGCGGCCAGCAATGGTAAAAAATCACTCGACTATCTTGAAATAAGCAAGGAACAATCGTATTTGAGCCCTGAATTGCTTTTTGGTGAAGCTTTGTATAACTATTATTCCGTTTGGATACCTGAAAATTATTCCTTTTTGAAACCAATTATGCTCTTTTTCCCGAAGGGAGATAAAGAACTTGGGCTAAGTCAACTTAAAGAAGTTTCCAGTTATGCCTTTTATACCCGAATAGAAGCACAAATATTTTTAATGCGCATTTTGGCCAGTGATTATCACAAATACGAAGAGGCGTTGAGAATTGCAGAATATTTGCACGAAACATATCCTAATAATCCTGTTTTCCATAGATATTACGTTCGCTACCTCTATTCACTTCATCGTTACAGTAAAATGGAACCCGAAGCCAAGGTTCTTTTGGATAGAATTGACTCCGGAATGCTTGGTTATGAAGCGACTTCAGGTAGATATGCAGGGTTTTTTCTGGGGCAAATGTATGAAGGTAGACGACAGTTAGATTCAGCTAAATATTACTACAGCAGAGCTGTAGCCTTTGGTGAAGAAAACGAAGCATATGAGACAGGGTATTACCTATACTCTTTGCTAGGTTTAGGTAGAATTGCAGATAAGGAAGGTGATAGAAAAGAAGCAAAGGAATACTTTAAAAAAATAAAGGGGTATGCTAAGCGCAAAAGCCCGGCCCATAAAGCAGCTCGGGAGTATATGAAAGAGAGGAAGAAGAAAGACAAAGACATCGATTAGTTAGAAACATTCTAAATTTCTCACAAAGGCCTCATTATCAGGATACATTCTTAACTTTGCAACACATTAGTTGTCCAAAACCATCTATTAACAAAAATGAAACTTGAACAGGCAATCAAACAATTTAAGTTTGAGAGCAAGGGCCAGCGTTTAGGCGTTAACCTGATTTATACATCAAACTGGGTGCAGGAACGCCAAAAAACCTATTTTTCTCAATTCGGTATTACCCACCAGCAATACAATGTGCTACGCATTTTGAGAGGGCACTATCCAAAGCCTTACTCTACTTCTGATATCAGGGAACGAATGCTTGATAAAATGTCCGATGCCTCTCGTATTGTGGAGCGATTGGTAAAAAAGGAATTGGTAAAAAGAAAACTCAACAGGAAAGACAAACGTCTCGTAGATGTAACAATTTCCGATGAAGGATTGGAGCTTCTTTTAAAAATAGACCAAACTTTGGAAGAGTTTGCACAGGAACCTTTTAAGAACCTTTCGTCTCAGGAGCTGGAAATGCTGGATGAATTACTTGATAAAATAAGGAATTAGAGAACCTTTTTCAGATCTCTTTTTGCTTTTATTCTTCCTTTTCGTATGCGGGTTTTAAGGTCGATGGTGTGCATGGTACTTTTTGCCTTTTGCACTCTTTTCTTTTTGCCAAGCCATTCAAACCCCATTTCGTTAAGTGCATCAATGTAGTGTTTTTTGCTTAACCCTCTGCACCGAACCTGGGCCACCCATTCACCTAATTTTTTGTTTCTACCTGTTTGAGGAACGTCAAAGTGCCCGTTTACCTTATGAAACCTTTTCAGTTTAGCCAGGTTATTGGCAAAACGCTCATCCTCCATATTCCAAATAAACCCAATTCTATCAAGCTCTTTGATGCGGTTCATAGATAGCCGGTTCTCATTGTACATGCGCCTGATCTCATTTACCCAGCGCGAGAGTTTGTGGTACTCGCTATCTCTTGCATACTTCACCTGACTTACATGTAACGTACCGTGCTTCTTTTTGAATTCAAGAAGTTCCTCCAATCTTTTCTCAAAAGTATGATTAAGGGTGTTCCACCTGAAATTGATCTTGTCAAGCAGCGCCTTCCTGTCTTTCGGCATTATGCCCTTGTTATGAAAACGCCTTTGGTTCTTGCACCAATGGTACAGTTTGGTATTAGGATCTGAAGCACTAGGGTATTCCCTTCCGGTTTTTTTCTGGAAAGCAACCAAATCATTGTAGTGTTTCAACCATACCTTTTCCTGGTGTGATTTGTTAGAAGCTGGCGTCATGCATAATTTGTTGAAGAAAAGGGCACTAAAAATAATTAAAAAAAGGAATTAAACAAGGCTGTTAACAATTTCTTATTACAAATAACCAATACTTTAAATTTACGTTTACTGTCGCCACGCCTACTTTAGGTTAGTCATTTAGCAATTATTTTAATGCCTTCAAATTTTATACTTTTGATTTATGGACCAGGCTAAAGAAGGCTATTCGGATCTTGAAAAGAGAGATATTTTTAATAATGAATTTATGGTGCATATTGATGCACTGTACAATTTTGCCATTAAACTTACCCTTGATGAAGATGAAGCAAAGGATCTTTTGCAGGATACATGCATGAAGGCTTTTCGGTTCATTGATTCTTTTGAAAAAGGAACTAATGCTAAGGCTTGGCTGTTTCGTATTTTAAAGAACAGTTTTATCAACGACTACCGAAAAAAGAGCAAGGCTCCTGGTATGGTCGATTACCAGGAGGTGGAAACTTACTACAATTCTGATGAGGAAAAAGGAGCTGGGCAGGTAACAACAGATTTACGATCGGAAACTGTAAAGGGCATGTTGGGCGATGAAATAACCAATGCGCTCAATTCCATGGACGTGGATTTTAGGACTGTAATTATATTGTGCGATTTGGAAGGGTTTAAGTACGAAGAAATGGCAAAGATTTTAGATATACCAATAGGTACCGTGCGGTCGCGACTGCACAGGGCCCGAAATATTTTAAAGGAAAAACTTGCTGCATATGCGGCAAGCATGGGATATAAATAGCTTTGAGATGGGGGAATTTTTAAGATGGATACAAAAATCGCTGGGCATGGGTAAGGCCAGATGCCCTGAGGAAGAACGTTGTTTGGAATTGCTCAGAATTATGCTCGATGAGCAGGCAACAGAAGAAGAATCAAAATATGTTCACAAACATATTGGAAATTGCTACAGATGCTATCAGAATTATGAGCTTGAAAATACAATAAGAGAGGCGGTTAAAAGTAAAACACATCATTTAAAAGTACCCCAGAAATTGGTTAACGAAATTACTAGCAAGATAAACTTATAATATGCATAAGGGTAAGGCTTTCATTTTTTCAGCCCCGTCAGGTTCGGGTAAAACCACCATTGTCAAACACCTGCTAAAAAAACATCCTGAACTGTCATTTTCCATTTCAGCCTGTACCCGCGACCGTAGAGGCCGCAACGAGGAAAATGGGAAGGATTACTATTTTTTAACACCCGAAGAGTTTAAACAGAAAATTGATAAGAATGAATTCATAGAATGGGAAGAGGTGTATCCTGGTAATTTTTATGGAACTTTAAAATCTGAAATTGAGCGCATTTGGGCGGCAGGCAAGCACGTTATTTTTGATGTGGATGTTAAAGGTGGATTAAGCCTTAAAAACTATTTCAAAGAAAAAGCATTGGCTGTGTTTGTTAAGGTGCCCAATCTTAACGTCTTGGAGGAACGGCTCAATGACCGAGGTACAGAAACAAAGGATAGTTTGTCGCAACGATTGTTTAAAGCAAGGTTTGAAATGGGGTTTGAAGACAGATTTGATGTTACTTTGGTAAACGAAAATCTTGAAGATTCCCTTAAAAGAGCGGAAGAATTATATAGTTCGTTTATCAAAAGCTGATCGTTTTGAAAATAGGACTTTTTTTTGGTTCCTTCAATCCTATACATGTAGGGCATTTGGCCATCGCCAATATTATGGTGGAAACCACGGATTTCGATCAGGTTTGGTTTGTGGTATCTCCTCAGAACCCATTGAAAAACAATGAAGAGCTTGTACATGAGTTCGACAGGATAGACATGGTGGAAGCGGCCATTTATGATAACACAAAGTTGAGGGCTACCGATATTGAATTTAACATGCCCAAACCCAGCTACACAGTCGATACTCTTGCCTATCTATCAGATAAATACCCTGGTTATCATTTTTCTTTAATAATAGGAGAAGACAACCTGCGCAGTTTTCCAAAGTGGAAAAACAACGAAGCAATACTGGCCAATTATGGCTTGTATGTATATCCAAGGCCTAATACTGAAACTTCAGAATTAAAGGATCATCCTTCTGTTAAATGGGTAAAGGCACCACTTTTTGATATCTCAGCAACTTTTATTCGACAAATGTTGCAACGCGGCAGGTCAATTCGGTATCTTGTACCTGATCCGGTGATCGAAATAATAAACTCAAGAAAACTATATGTGTAAACCGGACGTTCGTAAAACATGAATATGCGGTTTATTAAATTTCTAATAATTGTTGTTTTAAGTGGTAAAACTCTTGTAACACTTGCAGGAGGTATTGAAGGCTATGTTAAAACCCAAGGTAAAGAGCCAATTGAATTTGCCACAATCTATGTGAAGGAATTAGGTACAGGAACCACAACCAACATAGAAGGCTATTTCAAAATAAGCCTGGAAGCAGGTGCCTATCATTTGGTCTTTCAGCATCTCGGATTCAAGGCCAAAGAAGTAACGGTTCAGGTTAAAACAGGCTTTGAGAGCTTGAACATCAATTTGGAGGAAGAAACAATAATGTTGAGAACTGTTGTGGTAAGCAGTGCAGATGAAGACCCGGCCTATTCAATTATGAGAAAGGCTATTGCCAAAGCCAGGTACCACACACAGCAACTTAATTCGTTCGAGGCTGAAGTATATATCAAGGGATCTGGCAGGTTGCTGGACTCTCCGTTTTTTCTTCGAAAAATGGTCGAAAAAGAAGGAGTGGATTCTACCACTTCTTTTGCAATCGAATCGGTTTCGCGCATAAAGTATACTCGGCCCGATACATACGAAGAGGAGGTTATATCGGTTCGCTCTTCCGGGGATGCTAATGGCACCAGCCCGAATAGTTTCATTTTCGGTAGCTTCTACGATCCCAAATATGTAGATGCCATTTCCCCACTTTCGCCAAAGGCATTTGCCTATTATAAGTTCGAATATCTGGGCACAAAAAAGGAGCGGGGCTACGAAATAAGTAAAATTAAAGTAACTCCTCGTTCAATGGGAGATGATATTTTCTGGGGACAAATAAGTATTGTAGAAGACGATTGGAGCATACAGAGCACTAATTTGAACATGCAAAAAATAGGTATTTTGTTTAATGTAAAGCAAATATATGAGCCTATTGAACCACACGTTTGGCTGCCAATATCGCATCAGTTTGAAGTCACCGGAAAGGTGTTTGGGTTTAGTTTTGAGTATAATTATTTATCAACTATTGGTAAATACAAGATTGAGGTCAATCCTGATCTTGCACAGGAGTTTGAGATTGTAGACGAAAATAAGGAAGAAGAGCAGGCAAAAAAGCTTCAATCCAGCCCAAAGGATAGCCTGGAAACAAAACTTGCCGAGGGAGGTGAGCTTACCCGCAAACAATTCAGAAAACTAATAAATGAGTACGAAAAGGAAGAAAAAAAGGAACAGGATGAGCCTTTGGTAGTTGGCAATTATACATATAAGGTGGACTCACTGGCAGCAACAACAGATTCTGTCTATTGGGCAGCAATACGACCTGTGCCACTTACAGAGTATGAAAAGAAAGGGTATTATAAAATGGACAGTGTGGCCCTGGCTGAGAAAAAGGAAGCCGAGGGAGATACATTAGACGAGAAAAATCATTCCGGATTTAAACCATTGGATGTACTAACCGGTTATACTTTTAGATGGGGTGAAAACGATAGATTAACTTATTATGGCCCTGCCGGCTTATTTTTCTTCAACACGGTAGAGGGGTTTAATATTGGCTTAAAATTTAAGTATGTCCATACCTTTAAGGACAAAACAAAGTTATTTGTATGGTCTGAGGGTAAATATGGCTTTTCAAGTGAGCAGTTTTATGGAAAGGTGGCAACTGAATATAGATATGGCCCACTTTATAAAAGAAGCAGTATGCGTTTGGGAGGTGGAGTTTTTACAAACCAATTGAATATTGACCGACCTATTACCCCTATTGTAAATACCCTTACTTCCTTATTTTGGA
Organism: Cyclobacteriaceae bacterium; assembly: GCA_020436165.1. Classification (GTDB taxonomy): domain Bacteria; phylum Bacteroidota; class Bacteroidia; order Cytophagales; family Cyclobacteriaceae; genus JAKISE01. The sequence goes on from JAGQYI010000061.1 coordinate 37,607, forward strand.
AAGATAATTTTATGAAGTACTACCAGGCCAGCTTTCTTTCTATTGAAAACAAAGGATACTTTTCTGATAGGCTTTCCTACACATTAGGATTTACATACGAAAACAGAACACCTCTTTTTAACACAACAGATTACACCTGGTCGAAAAAGAGCGAAGGGTATTCCGATAACGCTCCGGTAAATATTGAGCTGCCTTCAACTGAGTTTAATGAGCACAATGCCTACCTTTTAAATTTGGGGCTTGAGTACAGGCCCTGGCTTAAATTTAATATAAGAAATGGTACTAAACACGTAATAAGTTCTTCATCACCAACTTTCAGCATATCGTATAAAACAGGCCTTCAGTTAGCATCGTCAGCAGATGCGGATTTTGGAAAACTGAATTTAGGATTCAAACATAGTTTCAAGCCGGGCATCAGAGGTCAGTTTTTTGTAGATGTTAATTCAGGAGCATTTGTTGGGAACAAGCCTCAATACTTTATTGATTACAACCACTTTGCAGGAAACGAATCTCCTTTTCTCATGGAAGACCCGGTGGGTAGCTATAGATTGTTGCCTTACTATTATTACAGTACTGCAGATAAATATGCCTCCGCTCAGGTACTCTACCAGTTCAGAAAGTTCTTATTTACACAAATACCGGCTCTTAGGCTTACAGGTGTAAAAGAACTGGCCTATGTAAGCTATTTGGTTACACCTAATTCTGGCAATTATGTGGAGATGGGCTATGGATTGGATAACCTGTTCCGATTTATGAGAGTAGAGGTATCTACATCGTTTATCGATGGTGCCTACAACTCGTTTGGAGTAAAGATTGGTCTTGCTACAGGAATTACTACCGGAGATGGACAAATCAATATCCGCTTTTAATAAAAAAGCCCTCTAAAAGAGGGCTTTACAATCTTATTATTTTTTGATTATCTCTTGAATCCTAGCGCACTGCCACCGCAATATTGGGCGGAATTATCAAATGTGTAGGTAATGTAGTAAATACCTGTTGATTGGCATGTAAACAAAATAGCTGATACATGCTGACCATTGACCACACTGGTAGCTAGTTGTTTTCTATTGGAGTCATAAAGTGTTACCACCAGGCCTTTGCCTTCTCCTTCTGATGAACAGAGGTTGATCATGTACTGAGTGCCTTTTGCAAAAGGATATGAGTATTCAACTTTTTCTAGTCTGCCATCGCGACCATTAATTTCGTAACTCTTCAAAAAGTTAAATCCACCGGCCAGTTTTGGTATACAAACCTTTAATTGTTCTGTCGGATTGCACTGAGCTTTTCCTTCTTCTCTTACAAAAGCGAACGCTGCAACTAAGAATATATATTTTAAAATTTTCATGCTCGGTGTAAAGTTTTACGAGGTTAATTTGTTTCGTATCGTGTTAATTACACTATCTATTTCCTTTACATTATCCTGTGTAATATGAACAGTACTAGTGCTGTTGTCCTTTATTACAAGAACACCGTCAACCACTTCAGTGGTAGGTTCAGCATATGTGTAGGTAATTTGAATACTGTTGTACGCATCCTGCAACTTCTTCATATCTTCGTGAAGATCTTTGATGTTAGGGTCAGTTTCAGCATAGAAACTCATTAACAACATTATTCTTTCCAATACATCTTTTTGCTCTCCAATGCGCTCAGATAAAGAAGTCACCTCGGGATTGTCAATAGACATCTTACAGTTGATGTGCACTGCTTCCATCCACCCGCCTACTAAAAACAAAATGCTTAGGTTAGCGCGCTTGTTATCCTGTAAATACTTATTAATGGCATTGAAGTTTTGCGTAGTAATAAGCATTAAGGAGTCGAGATTGTCGTTATTGGTTGCCAGCCTTCCAACAAGTTTGAGGTTAAAGAACTGGCCAATGTTCAAATCATCTGCAAGCTCCTTCACAGACTTCATATAGCTGAGCCCTTCCTGGTTCTTCCCAAAAATGTTAGTATAAATAAGATCGGTACCGTAGATACCAAGGTTTATAGCTCTTTTGAAAGTTGTATTGTAGTTTGAAACTTTATCGGGATCGCTAAGAATTGTGCGGTCGTATTCGGCACCTGATTCCCGCATGAGTACTGAAATTTCCAATGGTGCAGGAATTTGCTGAAGAATATCGTTAATTGTTTCTTCAGAAATTGCAGGTGCATCTACCCCTTCATCCAGTTCATCAAGAAATGCCTCTGCATCCTCTTTTTTACTAGAGCCACAGGAAACCACCAACAACATTGCGGTTAAAAGCAAAAATGGAAGATAGTTTTTCATTTGCATATATTTTGATTAGTGTAGGATGCAAACAAATTACATGCCTACGTATTTATTTTTCAAAATTACCTACTTTTTTTTATCCGTGCACTGCCAATAGCATTTATTAATTTGGCCAGCCACTCATAATAAAGTGCAATATACAACCCAAGCGACATAAACCATATAACTAAAATATTAAACCAATAGGTATCAAACATTTTTCCTAAAAATGGCTTGGAAGGGGCGTAAAAGTGTGTTCTGTAGTCCAATATATTATTGGTATGGTAGGTTTCGTTAAAAATAGGATCTATACGTTGAATTAACTGATCATTATAAACAATTGTTCTGTCTTCAACATTTACTCGTCTTACAAGGTCGGCAAGCGACTGATTGAAATACTTTGATTTATACTCATTTACATCATAATCTTCTTGCTTATCCAGGTAGTTAATCAGCTTTTCTTTCCGTTGAGTTGCTATATTGTATTCCTTGTAATTGGCATCCTCCAAAGCAGCTGAATATTGTTCCAAAAATGGCACAGTTGCTTCAGAAAAGTTCGATGGAGCAGTTAAGCTGTCAAGAAGACCAAGCTCAAATCCTTCAACAGAAGGCTGATCATGAATAATGTTATGAATGAGCAAAAGCTTTTCGTTACGCTCTTCAGGTTTTTTTGCCTCTTCGGCTTCCTTAATGTATTGGTTCAGATGAGGAACAACATACGCAGTAATGTAGTTGGCCTGTGAGGCTTTCATATCCAGATCAAAGTAAGGAGATTCGTAGTTATTATCCTTGAACATATCCACCGCTATTGCTTCGAACGCCCATCTTGAGGCCATAAGATCCGCCACCAGAGGTACCTTTTCTTTAGAGCTTAACGTATCATTCAGCTTATCAAACTCGAACATTAAACCGGAAAGTATCATTTGAGGAATAAGAATGATAGGTATAAGTATGTATACGGTAACAGCCGAGTTAAATGCAGATGAGACATTTAGACCAACCATATTGGCAAAAAATGAAATACTGAAAAGAACGAGCCACATACTCAGGTTCATACCCCATATCTCTAGTATTAAATTTCCTATTACAACAAATGAAACAGTTTGCACAGCCGACATTACCAGAAGGATAGACATTTTGGACATTAGGTAGCTGTTCCTGTTCAGATTAAGAAACGATTCTCTCTTTAGTATTTTACGGTCTTTTATTATTTCTTCAGCACTTACCGACAAACCCATAAATAGCGCCACAATAATGCTCATCAGAATAAAAACGGGCAGGTTATCGTTAAAAAGATAACTGTACCCATCTTCAGAAGGTGTGTTGGTGTACTTAATAATAAATGCCAGGATAAATGCCAGCAATGGCGCCTCCAGCAGATTGATTGTTAAGTACTGCTTGTTTCCAAGTTTCGATTTCACATCCCTCAAGGTAAATATTATGGCCTGCTTGATCTTACTGGGAATGTGCAGTAGGTTAGGAGGAGGGGTACTAACGGGCTCTACTTTTGGTATTTCAAAGCGCTCATTAAAATGCTCATTCCACTGTTCGGGCGTAACCTTCCGTTTGTTGGTGAGTTGCCCATATTCGTCCACTACTTGTGCTTCAATAATGTTGAAGATCTGTTCAGGGTTTACGTTACCACAGTTGGTACATTGTCCTTTTATCTTATCTACCTGGTGCGTTACTTCTTTAAAGTAAATTACTCCTTCCACGGGGTTGCCATAATAAACAGGGAAACCTCCGGTATCCATAATGTACATCTTGTCAAACATCTTATAGATATCTGAAGAAGGCTGGTGGATAACTACAAAGATCAACTTTCCTTTTATGGAGAGTTCCTTCAACAAGTCAATTACGTTTTCTGAATCGCGAGAAGAAAGCCCGGAGGTTGGCTCATCTACAAACATCACAGCCGGCTCTCTGATCAATTCTAAGGCAATATTTAAGCGCTTACGCTGACCGCCACTTATGGTTTTTTCCAGCACATTTCCTACTCTAAGATCTTTGCGCTGCTCAAGGCCAAGGCTGGCAAGTACGTTTATAACACGCTCGTGAAGGTCCTCATCGCTTAAGTCATCGAAGCACAATTTTGCATTGTAGTACAGGTTTTCATAAACTGTAAGTTCTTCGATCAAAAGGTCGTCCTGAGATACATAGCCAATAACACCCTGAATTTCGTCTTTTTGCTTGGCGGTATCTATTCCATTTATCTTAATGCTCCCTTTTGTAGGGTGCTCAAGACCTGCCAGCACATTGAGCAATGTTGTTTTACCTGCTCCTGATGCCCCCATAATTCCAATTAATCGGCCCGGTCCCTCAGCAATGTTAATATCGTGCAATCCAATGGCTCCGTTTGGAAAACGGAATTCAACATGATCTGCAATAAATGAGAGCTCGGTAGCTTTAAAATTGGGGTTAAAGTTTGTAACAATATCACTGTAATAAAGAGCATCGCCCGAAGGCATTTTAACTGTACTTCCGTGCGAGAAGATATATGCACCATGGGCCTTCATTATAAACCCGTTCAGGTTCAACTCGTCTTCGCCAATGTACTTCACGAAGTACATGTCCACACTTTTTATCTTTAGAAAGATAAGTTTGCCGTCCAGGTTGGCATGCAGGAATTTATTATTAGGGTCGTCTTCGGCTGGTGTTACGGTGGTAACCTGAATTACAGTAGGAGTATTGAAAAGCTCGGCAACACCTTCTTCTCCGTAAAAAACAAACTGACGAATTATTTCATATTCATTTTTCTCGAAATTGAACACCTCGGCCACCGTATCAAGAATCTCCAGTTCGGTTGATGTAATCTCTTTATCTGCCTTAACCAGCTCCATTATCTTGATTAATACAACGATCTTCTGACGTTGGGTAAGGGTTTTATTTATTTTCCGGCAAAGTCCAAGTATTCGAACAGAATCTTTCATCGAAGTACGCTGAACTTCCTTCTTTTCGCCACCATAATCAACCAATTTATCGTAAAGCTCCAGGTATTCTTTAATGGAATCCTGGTCCAACTCCTGGTTGAAGAAATTAATTACATATTCTCTCTCTTCTTCTTTTACACCTCCATCCTGCTTAGAAAAGATGGCAAACAATTGGGTTAAGGCCTTTAGTATCTCTTCACTCACTTTTGTTCTTTTTTTATTCGGTCAACTCTACATCTGAAACTCTAATCTACAAATATTGAACGATTTGTATTTAGAAATAAATTTTCTATTGATAGAAAATATTCTAAAGGGAAAATAAAAGCCCCAAACTCACGGCACTTATGTAGTATATTTGAGAAAAAAAGCGCCATGTACAAAGCAACTGTTGGAGCCAGAACCATGGAAATAAACCTTGAAAAAGAAAAGGTTACTTTAAATGGTAAAGAAGTAGATTTTCAATCTGTTGAAACGGCACCTGATCATTTTCACATTCTTTCAGCCAATAAATCTTTCAGAGCGGAGGTGGTTTCTGTTAACAAGGAAAAGAAGGAAGTTCAGGTTAAGATTAATAATTCCATTTACAATGTTATCCTTAAAGACAAAATGGACGAGCTTTTGGAACAATTAGGCATGGATGCCTTAATGGAAGTGAAAACAGAAGACCTGAAAGCTCCCATGCCGGGTTTGATTCTCGAAATAGCCGTTGAAAAAGGACAATCCGTAACTAAGGGCGATAAACTGGCGATTTTGGAAGCAATGAAAATGGAAAATGTCATAAAAGCTTCCGGAGATGGTGTGGTTAATGAAATAAAAGTAAAAGTTGGAGAAAGTGTGGAGAATGGCCAAACGATGATAACGTTTGAGTAAAAAATACATAGTTTAAATTCTTTGCTTGAAGTATATTTGAGCGAAATTTTGAACAACAACCCTTTTCATGAAGTATAAACGAATATTGCTAAAACTCAGTGGCGAGGCGCTAATGGGTAAAAATCAATATGGTATTGATCCAAACAGACTGGAACAGTATGCTATTGAGATTAAAAAAGTAAAGGATGAAGGAGTAGAGATAGCAATCGTAATTGGTGGTGGTAATATATTTAGAGGTGTAGATTCGGAACGTTCTGGAATAGACAGAGTGCAAGGCGATTATATGGGTATGTTGGCAACGGTTATCAATGCGATGGCCTTGCAAAGCAGCCTGGAAAAACACGGAATGTATACACGTTTGATGAGTGGAATTAAAATGGAGCAGGTTTGCGAACCATTTATCAAACGAAGGGCGGTGCGCCATCTTGAAAAGGGAAGGATCGTGATATTTGGAGCCGGAATCGGTAATCCTTACTTTACTACAGATTCTACGGCCAGTTTACGTGCCATTGAGATGCATGCCGATGTAGTACTCAAAGGAACCCGGGTTGACGGAGTATACACAGCCGATCCTGAGAAGGATCCTAGCGCTACTCGTTACTCGGTATTAAGTTTTCAGGAGGCATATGAAAAAGGGTTGAGCATTATGGATATGACAGCATTTACTTTATGCCAGGAGAATAACCTGCCTATAATTGTTTTTGATATGAATAAACCCGGTAATCTTTATTCAATTATTAAGGGTGAAAAAACCGGGACACTAATAAATTAACAGAGCCATGGAAGAAATTCAAATGTACCTTGATGAAGCCAATGAGAAAATGAATAATGCTGTTAAGCATTTAGTTGCAGAATTGGGTAAAATACGGGCTGGTAAGGCAATGCCAAGTATGCTTGATGGAATACGTGTAGAGTATTATGGTACTCCCACACCTCTAAACCAGGTAGCTTCCATCAACACTCCTGATGCACGTACCATCATGATCAAACCATGGGAAAAGACCATCATCCACGAAATTGAACGGGCCATCATTAATAGTGACCTCGGATTCAATCCCCAGGGCGATGGAGAAAATGTGATTATAAATGTTCCTGCCTTAACCGAAGAAAGGCGAAGAGAACTTGTAAAGCAAGTAAAAGCAGAAGGCGAAAATGGTAAGGTTAGCATAAGAAATGCACGGCATGAAGTTTTGCATGAAATAAAGGGGCTCAAAGAGGAAGGAATCTCGGAAGATGATATCAAGCGAGGAGAAGAAAAAGTGCAGCAATTGACTGACAATCACACAAAAAAGGTGGACGAAGTAATTGCGCACAAGGAAGAGGAAATAATGACTGTATAAATAAAAGAAATGGAGTTAAAGGATATTGCAGCTGTTTCAGGCAAGGGTGGGTTGTTTAAAATTCTAAAACCTACTAAAACCGGGGTAATTCTTGAATCGTTAGATGCAAACAAAACCAGGCTGGTGGCAACAATACACCATAAAATATCTGTTCTGGAGGAAATCTCGATCTATACCACAACACAGGAAGGAACAGTGCCTTTAAAAGACGTGCTTTATACCATTTTCGAAGAGTTTGGTGAAGACACAGGGCTTGACAAGAATTCGGATGCTGATGAGCTAAAAAGCTTTATGGGACATGTTTTGCCCGAGTATGATGAGGACAGAGTTTATGTTTCAGACATAAAAAAAGTAGTGATCTGGTACAATGCCTTAACAAAAGAAGCCCCCGAATTGCTCAAACGACCAGCTGAGAAAGCTGATGAAAAAGCAACAAAATAATAACACTTTAGAAGAGGTTGTTTCTCTAACCACAAAGGATTTAGGTGTTGCCATCGCTATGCCTCCTGATTTCGATGAGTTCGTTAAGGAACTTTCTAAAGCCATTCAATATTTAATTGATACTGATTTTGAAAGGTTAATGCAGATTCTCTACAGAATTGATGTAGACGAGAACAAGGTTAAGCTTGCTTTTGGACTTGAAAACAATGTAGCAGACGAGCTTGCTCTCCTGGTTATTGAACGGGAAAAACAGAAAGTGCTTACCAGAGCTAAGTACCGGTAAATTAACTACTTACTTTTCTATCATTTTGGCTTCTTCCACCAGTTCCTTGGCCCTTTCTACCATATTTTTGGACCCCACAAAAAAAGGTGCCCTCTGGTGAATCCTCGTTGGTACAATATCCAGAATTCTGTTGGTGCCATCGGTTGCCATTCCGCCAGCCTCTTCGGCCAGCATAGCCAGCGTATTGCATTCATACATAAGTCGCAGTTTTCCCTCAGGATTACTGGCTGTTGAGGGGTAAATATAAATTCCACCTTTTAATAGGTTTCGGTGAAAATCGGCCACAAGAGAACCAATATACCGTCCGGTATATCCTTTTTCACGACAATCCTCAATATAATCCTTTACTCCCTGAGGGAAACTATGGTAGGAGCCTTCGTTCACTGAGTAAATTTTACCCTCCAAGGGCATTTGCATGTTCTGGTGTGAAAGGAAATACTCACCTAAAGAAGGATCGTAGGTAAAACCATTCACTCCACGGCCGGTTGTAAATACGAGCATGGTAGAAGAGCCATACAGGATATAACCTGCAGCCACCTGGTTCCTGCCGGGCTGAAGTGCGTCTTCCATAGTAACAGGCTTGCCTTCTTCAGATATTCTTCTATAGATTGAAAAAATAGTACCAATAGAAACATTCACGTCAATATTAGAGGAACCATCTAAAGGATCAATTGCCACCACATAGTGTGCTTTCCTGTTAACTTCGATAACTCTTTCTTCTTCTTCCGAAACAATAGCGCAAACCTCTCCACCTTTTTCAAGCGCTCTTGCAAAACGGATGTTTGCGAGCACATCAAGGTTTTGCTGCTGTTCTCCGCCCGAGTTTTCTGTTCCTGCTGCTCCTGCAAGATTAATTAGGCCGGCACGATTAATTTCGCGATTTACTACTTTGCCCGAAAGGGCAATATCTCTTAAAAGTTGTGAAAGTTCACCCGTTGCATAGGGGAAAGCCGTTTGTCGGCTTTTTATAAAGCGGTCAAGCGCAGTACCAATAGGCATTGCAATTCTTGAATCTTCCATTACTGAAATTACTTGGTTAATTGTGCCTCAAAGTTGCACCTTTTTATGCGGTATCGAAAACGTTTGCGGAACTTATTGATTTACCTCCTTCAACAATAAGTTTATTTCAATTTATATTCGCATCATGCAGGTATTTAAGTTTGGAGGGGCATCTATAAAAGATGCCAATGCGGTTAAGAATGTTGGTGAGATCATAACAAAATTTGGTAAGAAACCACTGGTAGTCGTGGTCTCTGCAATGGGTAAAACCACCCGTGCTTTGGAAGACTTGCTAACCAGTTACGGTTCCGAAAATTTTCAGGCTAATTTTGAAAAAGTCGAAACCTACCATCAGAATATCCTGCAAGATCTATTTCCTGAAAACCATCATGTTTTAGAAGAAGTAGAAAGATATTTTACCAAGCTGGCAGAGATCGATTTCTCTCAGCCAGACAAAGTGCTTCTGCATGCAGAAGTTGTATCGTTTGGTGAGATAATCTCTTCAGTAATTATTTCTAATTATCTGCACTACATGGGGCTCGATTCGTATTGGCTGTATGCTCCGGATGTTGTAAAAAGCCAACGACTTTATTCAGAAGGGAGTTTGCTTTGGGATGAAACTGAAAAGCAGATCAACCATACGCTAGCGTCTTTAATAGGAGAAAAAATCATTGTTACCCAGGGTTACATAGCCTCAAGTTCTGACGGCATCATAACACTTGGTAAAGAGGGGTCCGATTTTACGGCAGCTATTTTTGCCTCTTGTCTAAAGGCTGAAAAAGTAACTATTTGGAAGGATGTGCCCGGCATTCTAAACGCGGACCCTAAAGAAATAATGGACCCTGTTCAGCTCTTTAAGCTGGACTATAAAGAAGCTTCCGAAATGACCTATTACGGAGCTACAGTTATTCATCCCAAAACAATAAAACCGCTGGCGTTAAAAAGCATTCCACTTGAGGTTCGGTCATTCGATCATCCTGAAGCAAACCCCACAGTTATTCACAGGTACAAGGAAGAGGAATTGGAAGCCAGTATTATATTTAAGCGCAACCAATGCTTGTTTAGCTTTAAGGTGCTTGATTACACTTTTGTTGATGAGGAGAACCTGGCAACTATTTTCAAGGTTTTGCATGAGCTCAACCTCCCCATTAATATGATGCAGAATTCAGCTATTTCATTATCCGTATGCTTTAATTATGATGCTGACAAAGTGGAAAGGCTTTTGAGCAGTCTGGCGGATAAATTCACCATGTACTATAACAAGGATCTTAAGCTAATTACCATCAAAAATTTTACAGATGAAGTTCTGAAAAAATATGCACCCGAACCAGGTGAAATTCTTCTTGAGCAAAGAACAAGGAATAATTACAGAGCCTTGGTTAGAGCGTAAAATCACGCATTTTCTTCCGCTTGTTTGGTAAAGGCCAGCATTGCCTCAGCCTCTTTGGTGGTTTCTTTGGATTCGCTTTTTTCGCTCTTATCTGCCTTTAACTCCTCATCATCTTCCAGCAGATATTCATTTACTCGCTGACGAATCTCCATTCCTGAGAGGTTTCGTTCCACCACGCCATTACGGGCTACAGACATTTCGCCTGTTTCTTCAGAAACAACTAAAATTAGTGTATCTGTTAACTCCGACATACCAACAGCTGCTCGGTGGCGAAGGCCATATTGCGCAGGCAAACTGTCGTTTTCAGAAACAGGAAGAATACAACGTGCTGCCCTAATTCGGTTTTTGTAAACAATTACTGCACCATCGTGCAATGGGCTATATTTATTAAAAATGGATAACAGTAGCCGGCTCGAAATCTCTGCATCAATCAAGTCTCCTGAGTCTACATAAAATTTAAGCTCAGAATCACGGGTAAATACGATCAGGGCTCCGGTATTGGTTCCACTCATTAATTTCATGGCATCAATAACGGGAGAAATAGTAAAATTTCCTTCATTTTGTCGTTTCCAAATAGCAAATGAGCGGAAAAAACTATCGCCTCCTTTAAAAGAGGTTGACTTACCTATGACGAGAAGGAATTTTCGTATTTCCTGTTGAAAAAGAATGATGGTTGCCAATACACCTACTCCCATAAACTGCCCCAGAATAGTTGAGAGCAACTCCATTTGTGCGGCCCGCACAACCAGGTATAAAAGATAAAGTGAAAGGATACCAAGGAAAATCTTAACGGCTACACTACCGTGCATTAATTTATACAACTGGTAAAGCAGGAATGCCACCAACAGGATATCTATGATATCCAACCAGCTAATACTTAGGAATCCGATTTTAAAAAGAAAAATCAATCTTGTAATGCACTAAATAATTCGATGGTCTCGCGAGCCTCCCTCACATCATGAACGCGCAAAATCCTGGCCCCTTTTTCTAATGCAGCGAAGTTAAGAATATTTGTGCCGTTTAGCGCCATTTCCGGGGTGATTTTCAGCAATTTATGAATCATCGATTTACGAGACACACCTATTAATACAGGATACCCTACAATATGTAAGTCATTTAGGTGCCTAAAAAGTTCATAATTCTGTTCCAATGTTTTAGAAAACCCAAAACCGGGGTCAATAATGATATCGCTATGGCCCATCTTTTTTAGCACTTCGGTTTGTTTGGCAAAGAACTGAAGCACTTCTTTTGTTACGTTTTTATAATCCGTAAAACTGGTCATAGTGGTAGGGGTACCACGCATGTGCATTAGCACATAAGGAGCTTTTAAACGCACTATTGTTTCAAACATTGCTTCATCTGCTTGCCCTCCCGAAATATCATTGATTATTGAAGCTCCGGCTTCATACGCTTTGTCAGCAACTTTTGAACGGAATGTATCAATTGAAATAATCGCATTTGGGAATTTTTTATGGATTGCCTCAATAGGAGTAATCACCCTTTCAAGCTCTTCTTCCGTGGTTACTTCTTTTGCTCCCGGTCGGGTTGAAAACCCACCAATATCCAGCATGTCTGCTCCTTCTTCCAGCATTTGTTCAGCTTTCCGCAACACCTCTTCAGCAGCTTGCACCCGGCTACCTTCATAAAAAGAATCGGGGGTTGCATTGAGGATGCCCATTACCTTGGGTGTATTCAGATCGAACAAATTTCCTCTGATGTTCAGCGAAAAAGTTCTTGAAAATAGGCTATCTTTTATCACTTTTGTATAGGCGTTAGGTTGCCGGTTCAAAATTAGTAAAACAGTTTACATTGAAGTTATCCACTGAACAAGAGTATAAAAATATCATTTCAGAGTGCCGCGAATTATTTAGTAAAAAAGCTGCTGATTACGGCACCGCATGGCGCATACTGAGGCTCCCATCCATTACCGATCAGATATTTATCAAGGCGAATCGTATTCGTTCCATTCAGGAAAAAGGCATTACCAAAGTGGGCGACACCGAGCATGGCGAGTTTGTGGCCATAATCAATTACGGCCTCATTGCCCTGATTCAATTGCGCATGATGAATGATGACAGAATGGAGCTGCCATTGGAAGAATTAATGCGGTATTATGATGAAGAAGCAGAAGAAACTCTAAGCCTACTCATGGATAAAAACCATGATTATGGTGAAGCCTGGCGCGATATGCGGGTGAGTTCCATTACTGATATTATCTTAATGAAAATATTGAGGGTAAAGCAAATTGAGGACAATCAGGGTAAAACGCTGGTTTCGGAAGGAACGGATGCCAACTACCGAGATATGATCAACTATGCTGTTTTTGCACTTATAAAATTGAATGAAGATGAAAATTCTTGATAAGGTAGTAGCCTTTTTAGTTGGCGTGCTCTTCATCTTTTCCGGACTGGTTAAGCTGGATGACCCTATGGGCACCCAGATAAAAATGGAAGAGTACTTTGAGGTTTTTGCAACTGATTTTGCCCACTTCTTCGAATCGTTTGTGCCTTTGGCAATGCCTATTGGCATGTTTCTTATCATACTTGAGATCGTATTGGGGGTTGCTTTATTGCTTCATTACCGTATGAAAATAACAGCCTGGGTGCTGGGGCTACTTATCGCATTCTTTACGTTTCTCACATTTTACTCTGCCTATTTTAATAAAGTAACCGATTGCGGTTGTTTTGGCGATGCTATTCCTCTTACGCCATGGCAATCGTTTGGAAAGGATGTCATCCTTGTAGTCCTAATAGGATACCTTTTCTGGAGAAGAGATAAGTTTAGATCTTATCTACCGGAAGGATCTTCTGTGTATGTGCTGGCAGCAGCAACAGTAATTTCTATTTACATAGGAATTTATGCCATTAACCATTTGCCTCCAATCGATTTTCGACCTTATGCAGTGGGCGATAACATCGCTGCCAATATGATTCCTGAAGAGCAGCCTGTTTTCGAATATGTCTTCGAAAAAGATGGTAAGCATATAGTTTCATCTACCTATCTGTCAGAGAAGGATGGATATAAATATGTTTCTCATCGAATTACTAACGAGGATAAAACGATTCCAAGGATTACGGATTATAATGTATGGAATGAAGAAACGGGAGACTATACGCAACAGTCGCTCGAAGGAACAAAGCTCTTTTTTATTTCTTATAATATTCAGGAGGCGGATAAGGAGCATATAGCACAAATGGTGGACCTTATAAATGCATTGGACGGAGAAGTTGAAACCATTGCACTGACATCTTCATCCACGCAGGACTTTGAAATATTCAGACATAACTATCAGTTGGCAGCACCTTATTTTTACGGAGATGCTACCGTGCTTAAGGCAATGATACGATCCAATCCTGGCTTGATGTTGGTACAAGACGGGACCGTATTAGGTAAGTGGCACTATAACGATGTGCCTACGGCAGAGGAAGTTGAATTGTTACTTAAATAAGGTGCCAAGACTATTTATCATCGGCATGCCCGGGTCGGGCAAATCAACCATTGGCAGGCTGCTGGCTCATAAAATGGGTCTTCCCTTCTTTGACCTGGATGAAGTTATCGTAGAGCAGGAGGGAGCATCTGTTTCCAGTATTTTTTCAGCAAAAGGGGAGGGTTATTTCAGGCAGGTTGAATCTGAATGCCTCAAAAAAGTAACGAGCCAGAACGAAATCTTTGTGATGGCAACCGGAGGTGGCTCACCGTGTTTTCATGATGGAATTGACTGGATGAATTCGCATGGCAAAACGATTTTCATTGATGTGGCCACAGACACACTAATTAAACGTACAGCGCAGCAAGAAGAACGCCCTTTGCTAAAAACAAACCCAACTGAACGCATTCATAAGCTTTATCAGGAAAGGCTTTCTACTTATCAAAAAGCAAATGTGCAGGCACAGGCCGATCAATTGAACCCGGAAGAGATAGTTGAGTTGCTAATTAAAGCTGTCAACACCTAGTACTCCAATTCAAAAATCCATCAGAATCTAAATCCAAGCGTAAGAACAGTTCGTATGGTATTTTGAGCTATATCTACAATTGGCTCTGAACGGTCAGGTAATAAATAGGGCGAATACTGTGATTTCTGGTATTTATACACCGCGGCAAAATCTGCATAGAACTGATCGAACAGAACCCCAACTCCTGCTGAGAATGTTTGATTATAGAATTTGAGACTACTTGAATGGTCATTTGGAGTGCCATTAATGGCATAACCGGCACGTAAGCGAACGGGAGATAATCGAAGCTCTGCACCTGCTCTAAGGTTCACTCTTTTATCATAATTGTCCCAGATATAATTATTATCTGATTCCAAAGCGGCATCAAGACTGGCATTGTCGGATTTTAGCCAGGTATTGCTGTAGTCAAGAAGCTCTGCATCCAGCGTTACAAAACCCAGCTTTCCAAAGAAAACAGCTGTTCCAAGTGCGTATTTCATTGGGGTTTTAAGATTATAATTTGATTCTATATATGGAGATTCCATGTAAGTTTTATTCAGCAAAGTATCTCCATCAATAATGTCTCCGTAAAGAAAGTTATTCCAGTTGGCACCCATGGTAGTACCATAGGAATCGTTTAGTGCGTAGGCAGTAGGAGTGGTAATACTGGCGCCTATCCGGAAAATTGGAATAGGACGAACGATTATACCTACAGTAAGGTTTGCACCGGCACCGTTAATGGCTAGCTCTTCCGTTAAATCAAAATCGTTTAAGGGATGATGATCCGGCTCATCTGTTTGAGAGTAATCAAACGAATCCTCCCGATAAGTTTTGATTGATTTATACTGAAGGGTAGTTAAACCCACATTAAATCCCAGGTAAAGTACATCTGCAAAATTGCCTCCGTAGCCAAAGTTGATCTGGTATTGGGACCCTTTGGTAGTAACGGTTTCATGCTGTTGTAAAGTAGGTCTTAAAAAACTGGAGCCTAAAAAGGTTACATCTGAAAAATATTCGTCATTCGCATAGGTAGAATCAACAACAGTCCATGGGCCTATAAGATAATTGTAATAGGCAAGAGAAGTCAGGTCAAAAGCATCTGAGGGGGCTGGAAATTGCGTGGTAGGTGCTCCCCAGGCACTTTCAACAAAATAGTCGATAATGCTGCTGGTATTATTGGTTCCATTATAAGTATAGCTACTGTTAAAATCATTTATTTTTTGAACACTAATACCCCAGGCGCCCCCAAGCCATCCGCCAATGCCTTCCCTTGACTGCGATAGTACTCCCGAAATTTGGTCGAGTGACCATTTGGGTAGTTCATCGGTAGTTCGGGTGCCATTCAGGTCTGTTCTGGAAAGGGTATAATTGAAAGCAGGTGTAATGGTGAATTCCGACCGATTGTACAAACCAAGACCGGCAGGGTTGGTTACAATAGATGAGGGGTCGGCTCCAAGGGCCACAGAAGAACCCCCCAGCGCCTGTATACGTGCAGAGCCTAAAGGAGTGGTATTAGAAAAGCGAATTGCATCCTGATAGTATTGGGCGCTTAGCAAAGTGGGAGCCAATAGTATTATAGCCAGTAAACCAACCGTTAAGAACCGGGGGCTAATAGCGTTAAATAGAGGGTTAATATGCTTGTTACTTTTCATCTTAATGTTTTTTTTAATGCATAGTTTTCCTGGAGTAAAAGCATTTTCAGTCTTAAACTCTAAATTTTAACTTTTACTTTTCTGCTTTTCTAGTTTCCCCGCCCTCTCGATCTTGTAGATGATCCTGAGCTGCTTCCGCTGCTTCTTGTTCCGCTACTACTTCCGCTTGAGCGACTACCTCCTGTTGAATAAGAGGACCTTGAACCGGATGAACCCGAACTTCTTTGGTACGTGCTGTTACTTCTTTGCTGGTATGTATTGCTTCGTTGATACGAGCTATTGCTGTTCGTGTTTGAAGAATTGTTCCAGTTATAAGTTCTTGTACGAGTGCCTGTTTGTCCGCTGGAATTGGTGTTACCGTCCACAGTGGAAGAACCAGTTCGAGCCCGTCTGTAAGTAGTTCTGTTACCGGTGTTTGTACCAGTGCTTCTGCCACCTGCATTCGAATCAGAAACTTTAATTGCACTTCCGCCACGTCCGTAATTTGCTTCCTGTGGCCTGTCTGTGGTGCGTGAAGTTCTGGAACCATAAATCACTTTTCTTCCGTTTTTGTAACGCACCTCATTGGCTACATGGCCCGAATAATGTGTATAACCATTGGTAGGATAATAACAACTGGCAGAATTATAATATCCATTGTAGTACCCATATCGGTTATAATGGTTGTATCTCCATGGGTCGTAGCGGTAATATGCGTAACCCCACGGGTTGTAGTAATCATAAAATGGATCGTAGTAATAATAGGAGTAGAATGGATCATAAAATGGGTCGTAGTAACCATAGTAGGGTCTTCCGTAGAAGGAACCAAACGAAAGGCTAAAACTTAATCCGGGTCTGAAACCATATCCATAAGGAGTTCCTCCATATCCGTAATAATTGTTAACAACCGTTGTGCCACTGGTTGTATTTTCTTTGGGAAGGCTGTAATCAGTTATATAATATTGGTTGTTATCTGCTTCAGGATCGCTCCCTCCTTCTTGAATAGTTGGGCTCCCAGCCGTTGCACTTTGTACAGTAGGGCTGCTGAAGTTATGTGAAGAATAATAATCGGAATCATAGCTTTGGTTGCCATAGGTATCACCGGTTGTGGTGCTCGATGCGTACAGTTGCTCCCTGTCCTTTTTAGAGAAATACATGTCGTCATTTTCTACTCCTTTGCGTAACTGTGCAAACGAAGCAGTGCCGAACATAAAACTAATGGCCAGGGCAAGTAAGGTAATTTGTTTGGTTTTCATGGCTCCAATATTTGGTTAGCAATACAATTCCTTGGTTTAAAGATAACGAGAGCAAGCTACAAGATATATATTTGCAACTCATTATTTATTTATCTGAATTAAAGCAAAATTCATACCGAAAATGGGCAAAGGAATTACGAAAAGGAGCGAAGACTACTCAGCATGGTACAACGAACTGGTAAAGAAGGCAGATTTAGCCGAAAACTCACCGGTGCGTGGTTGTATGGTGATTAAACCGCATGGTTTTGCCGTGTGGGAACGTATGCAGGCTGTGTTGGACAAGATGTTCAAGGAAACAGGACATTACAATGCATATTTCCCCATTTTTATTCCTAAGTCGTATTTCAGCCGTGAGGCGAGCCACGTGGAGGGCTTTGCCAAAGAATGTGCGGTGGTTACCCATTATCGTTTGAAAAACGACCCTGATGGGGAAGGAGTAGTAGTTGACCCGGATGCTAAATTGGAAGAGGAGCTGATCGTACGCCCAACTTCTGAAACTGTAATTTGGGATACCTATAAAAACTGGATTCAGAGCTACCGCGACCTGCCTATTCTGTTGAACCAGTGGGCCAACGTAGTGCGCTGGGAAATGCGTACCCGCTTGTTTCTGCGTACTGCTGAGTTCCTGTGGCAGGAAGGCCATACCGCGCATGCTACCCGCAAGGAGGCAGAAGAGGAGGCAGTACAAATGATGAACGTATATGCCGATTTTGTAGAGAACTTTATGGCGGTTCCTGTGTTGAAGGGTGTGAAGAGTGAAAGCGAACGTTTTGCCGGTGCGGTGGACACCTATTGTATTGAAGCTCTGATGCAGGATGGAAAAGCGCTGCAAGCAGGAACTTCTCACTTCCTGGGCCAAAACTTTGCCAAGGCATTTGATGTGAAGTTTGCCGACCAAACCGGTAAGCTGGAATACGTGTGGGGTACCTCGTGGGGTGTAAGTACCCGATTGATGGGCGCCCTGATTATGGCGCACTCCGATGACGAAGGATTGGTGTTGCCACCAAAATTGGCCCCTACGCAGGTGGTTATTGTGCCTATCTTCAAAAACGAAGAGGAGTTGGCTCAAATAAGTGAAGTAGCCAATAAAATAGTGAAAAACCTGCGCGCCAAAGACATTAGTGTAAAATTTGACAACCGCGATACCCACAAACCAGGATGGAAATTTGCCGAATACGAGCAAAAAGGTGTACCAGTACGTATTGCCATTGGCCCTCGCGATTTAGAAAACAACCAGGTGGAAGTAGCCCGAAGGGATACCAAGGTTAAACAGACCTATGATCTGGATGGTTTAGCCCAGGTAATTAACGATCTGCTGGGCGCCATACAAAACGATATGTACGAAAAAGCGCTGCAGTTTAGAGAAGACAATACCACCGAGGTAAACAGCTACGATGAGTTTAAGGAGGTAATTGAAAACAAGGGTGGCTTTGTGTACGCCCACTGGGATGGTACTGCCGAAACTGAAGAACAAATTAAAAACGAAACCAAAGCTACTATCCGACTTATTCCTTTAGAAAAAGGAGAGGAAGGCGTGTGCATGGTTACAGGCAAGTCTTCGAAAGGAAGAGTGGTGTTTGCGCGGGCGTATTAAAAATTTAAAGTTCTAGTCCCCGGACTTGTTCCGGGGCCTCCTTCAGGAGGCTTGTTCTTTTAAGGGGAGACCCCCGTCCATAGGACTCCTTCGGAGAATGGAATCGGGGGATGTTTGCTTTAATTCCTTTGGAAAGAGTATTAATATTAAGATTTCGGTTTCAGTTTGTTGTTTACTATAGATTTGATCTTTTAATCTGCTGATCATTTTTAAATGATGCATAGTCTGTTAATCCAAGTTGCTCATCTTCAATATTTGAGAAATCTTGAATAATATGATAATATGTATTTGCTTCACTTGAAAAATTGCCAAAAACAAATTGTCTTGCAAGTGCTCGAAAGAAAGTCTCCAGTCTAATTATAATTTCCTTGTTGGAATCCTCATAAACTTTGTCAAGTTGATTAGGAGGGCCAAGCATTTTTAAGAAATTGGCCTCTCCATATAATTCCTTACACACCTGTGTTTCTAATTTTTCCCATTCCTTTTTTGAATCGAATTCTTGCTTTTTCCCAAGTACTGCATCAAGATTAAAATACCTTGACTTACTACCATATTCAGATAGAACTAAGCAAATTGAATTGATAAATGAGTTTTTTGTTATAGAATCTAAATCATTTTGAGCAAAGTCACCAGGTGTCAAAATGCAGATTTCTTCAATTCTTTGCTTTAAAAAGAGAATGTCATGTCCGTTTTTGTTGTCCCAGATCTCACCAGTTTTTGGGAACCTTTTATTTAGTTCTTTATGATTTAGACAAAGCATGGCTTTGAATAGTCTTTCAAGGCCACTGGATAGATAAATAAAAACAGGATCATAGAAATCATTTGCTGCTGATATCTTTTGAATTTCAGATAGTCCGAGCCTCAAGAATTTTATTGCTCTTTCTACCTCAAAAATTAAGGATATGTTTCTGTAGGCTTCGTTCATTCTTTTTTATCTTAATACATGAAGTTACATAAAACCCGTCATTCCGAACTAGATTCGGAATCTCATTTAAATACTAATGCCGAGATATCCTGAATCTAGTTCAGGATGACAATATCCTTTATTAAGTCATTTCGTATCTGCCTATTATTGGCGGAGGAGAAATCCTTGCCATGCGTATAAATGGCTGCATGGTAAAGATGCTCCGCAGGAATTCTCCGGACCCGCACAGGTATATCGAACTCCTATGGAGCAGGAATCGCAGCTTTAGTAAGTATTATTCGAACAGATTCCCGTGAAGTCGGGAATGACGGTTTAAATATTAACGATGTTAAATTGCAATTAGTAGCAAGATGAATTGCAATGTAGTCTACCCCTTTTTCTTCTTTTTAGGTGGGTTTGATAGTTTAAATGTTAGGGGTAAGACCATTCGAACGTAAACAGGTTTACCTTCCTGCAATCCAGGTGTAAATCGGGATGAATTTTTTACAACCCTAATAGCTTCTTCATCACAACCACCGCCAATTCTATTTATAACATTTACTCCATCCACACTTCCGTCTTTGTTAACTACAAATTGCACATAAATTTTCCCTTCTATCCCTTTTCTTCGTGCTTCGGCAGGGTACTTCATCTCATGCATTACATATTTATAAAAGGCACTAAACCCTCCTGGGTATTGTGGTTGTGTATCTACTATCTTAAATACTTCTGGGTCATCAGACGGATCGATTTCAATTGAGTTCCACCTTTCTTTAATCATCATTTTCCCATTCCATTGAACGGCTTTATTGTAAATATTATTAGACCTATTAATATAATAGATACTATCTTTTTTATTGATATTTGCTAGTTCTCTGCAACTCTCGCTAGCCATTTTGTACGTTTCCAACCTGGTGGTATTGTTCTCTCTTAACAAGGAATCATAATAGTCTAAAACTTCTTTATATTTTTTATCCAAGTAGTCGAGCTTGGCCTTATGGAATCGTTTATTAGCAGCTATTTGCTCTGGAGTAAGTTCATAATCTTGTGCTGCTGAAAAAGTAGAGATAAAGAAAAACGTAGCCAGTATAAGTAAATGTTTCATTTCACAAATGGTATTAAAAAAAGTCTAATATAAATTAAAATGATAATACATGTAATGTTTTAAATTTTTTATTTATTTCAGCAAACTAAGAGTTGAAATAAGTAGGAGATTTGAAAAAAATTAACGGAAATTCAGCATCTCGGAGATCCTGAAATTAATTCAGGATGACAATATCCTTTATTAAGTCATTTCGTATCCGCCTTTGACGTACTCAAACAGTGGAGATTTTATCCGCTTTCCTAGTTGTTTTTTTTAACGCTATTTCCACAAGGTCCCATTCAAAAAAATAGAAAGTCATTCCGAACTCGATTCGGAATCTCTGAGATCCTGAAATTAATTCAGGATGACGTTTTAATGAGAGATTACTTAGTCTTCCCAGCCAATTGCCCGCAGGCGGCATCAATATCTTTGCCTCGGCTTCTGCGCACTTTTACGGTCACACCTCGTTTATCGAGGTAGGCAGCAAACTTATCCAACGTACCTTCATCCGCTTTGCTGAAAGGTGTATCTTCTACAGGATTGTACTCAATGATGTTCACTTTGCAGGGCAGGTGCCTGGTAAACTGGTACAGCTCTTCTGCATCTTCCAGCGAGTCGTTGAAGTTGTAGAAAAGGATGTATTCGTAGGTAACAGGGTTCTTCGTCTTTGCAAAGTAGTACTTTAGCGCTTCGCGCAATGCCTCCAATGTATTAGTTTCATTGATCGGCATGATTTCATTCCTCTTGGTATCGTTGGCTGCATGTAGTGATAGGGCAAGATTAAACTTCACCTCATCATCGCCAAGCTTGCGTATCATCTTGGCAATACCGGCCGTAGAAACCGTAATCCGTTTGGGAGACATGCCCAGCCCTTCGGGCGAGGTAATGTACTCCACCGACTGCAGCACATTACTGTAATTAAGCAATGGCTCACCCATGCCCATGTACACAATATTGGTCAATGGCTGGTCGTATTCCTGTTCTGCCTGATTTTTGATAAGTACCACCTGGTCGTAAATCTCAGACGCATCCAGGTTGCGGAGGCGTTCCAGCTTGCCCGTAGCGCAAAAAGCACAGCTTAAGGAGCACCCCACCTGGGATGAAATGCAGGCCGTCATCCGATGGGTAGTAGGTATCAGAACGCCTTCCACAATGTTGCTGTCGTACAGGCGCATGGTAGATTTAATCGTGCGATCCGAGCTCTTTTGTTGGCCGCCAATCTCCACGTTATTGATGGTGAAGTGTTGCTCCAGCATTTCACGCGTAGCTTTCGACAGGTTGGTCATCTGCGCAAAGTCCGTAGCCGATTTTTGCCACAGCCATTCATAGACTTGGTTGGCACGGAAGGCCTTGTCGCCCTGCGAAACAAAGAACTCTTTGAGCTCTTGTTTGGTAAGCTTGCGTATGTCTTGCCTGGTTTCTACCATGGTGCAAAGGTATAGAGGAAAGGTCTTACTTTCTTCCTTGATGAGGAAAGTAACATATTTCATTTTTCTCTACATTTTTTGGCGTTCCAAAAAACGAAGCAAAAAAGAACCTGGCTATGAGAAAATAAGCTAAAATTCTTTCAAGCAGCTAAAATTCAAAAACTCGCCTCACTATGTTCGTCTCAAACAGTTTGAATTTCTTAACACTGCTTTCAATAATTTCTAAACGCAATTTTCACAATGCCACCCTTCATTTGGCAAGCTTGGGTAGATGTCCACGAATAGCGCTGTAAGCCAATTGCGATAGAGTTTTAAAGTGTCCCCTTGAGGGGACTAAAGGGGTGTTTTAAAAAGCAGCTTTCAAACTTTCAGGAATTCTGGCGACCTTACGGGTTTCGTAATTAAAACAAACGATCCCTGTTTTGCCTATAGCCACTTCCACCCCTTGCTGGTTGATGAGACGGTAGTAGAGATCAAAACTACTTCCTCCCATACCATCAATTCCCAATTCGATGGTGATTATTTCTCCATGAAAAACTTCTGCCTTGAACTGAATGGCCGCATCGGCCACGATAATGCCAACAGGTGGTTCAACTTCCTTTTCATCTTTATAACCCAACAATTTCAACCATTGCAGGCGTGCTTCCTGCATAAGGGTAAGAAAACGGTCGTTGCCCAAATGACCACCATAATTGATATCGGAAATGGTAATGGCAACCTGTGTTGTGAATGCTATTTTTTCAGGAAACTGGAGTTGAATTCTACTCATAAATGCCAAACTGTCTTAAAATATCTCAATTCACGGTAAAAATATGTCAAAACATCCGATTAATTTGAAAGGCTGAATTTTTGCTATTAGTCACCCAAAGGATTGACTATGAATTTTGATAAATATACCATTAAATCGCAAGAGGTGCTGCAGCATGCAACGTCTGTGGCATCAAGTTATGGACAGCAGTCCATTGAGCCCGGCCATTTGCTGAAAGCCCTGATTGAGACCGATGATAATCTGGTTTCTTTTATCAATAAAAAGCTGAATGTAAATGCCCAGCAGTTGGATAACAAGCTGGAAGAGATTATAAATTCGTATCCCAAGGTTTCGGGGCAACAACCCTATTTGGGGAACGATTCTTTTGCTGCTTTGCAAAAAGCAGAAAGCATGCTCAAGGAGATGGGCGATGAATACATTGCCGTAGAACATATTCTCTTGGGCTTATTTTTAGGTAAGGATAAAGTAAGTGCGCTGTTGAAAGGCCTCGGTTACGAGAAAAAACTTTTGATAGCTGCTATTCAAGAATTGAGAGGAGGAAATAAAGTGACAGACCAAAATGCTGAAGGAAAATACCGCTCATTAGAGCGTTATTCAAAAAATCTGAATCAACTGGCGAAGGAAGGCAAAATCGATCCCGTGATTGGGAGGGATGAGGAAATACGCAGGGTGCTTCAGATACTATCGCGAAGGACGAAGAACAACCCAATTCTGGTAGGTGAACCAGGTGTGGGTAAAACCGCCATTGTAGAAGGTATGGCCCAACGTATCGTAGATGGTGATGTACCTGAAAATCTGAAATCGAAGATTTTAATTTCGCTGGACATGGGGCTTTTGGTGGCAGGCGCCAAGTACAAAGGGGAATTTGAGGAACGGTTAAAAGCCGTAATCAAAGAGGTTACGGATTCCAACGGTGAGATCATTTTGTTTATTGATGAAATCCACACCTTGATAGGTGCCGGTGGTGGCGAAGGAGCGATGGATGCAGCCAACCTATTAAAGCCAGCTTTGGCACGTGGTGAACTGCATGCAATAGGTGCCACCACTCTGAAGGAATACCAAAAGCATATTGAAAAAGATAAAGCGCTTGAACGCAGGTTCCAGATGGTGTTGGTGGATGAACCACAGCCGGAAGATGCTATTTCCATTTTGCGTGGTATTAAGGATAAATATGAGTTACACCATGGAGTGCGCATTAAAGACGATGCTGTGATTGCGGCTGTGGAACTTTCACAACGGTATATATCCGACCGGTTTTTACCCGACAAGGCCATTGACCTGATGGATGAAGCAGCTTCGAAACTGCGTATTGAGATTGATTCCGTTCCGGAAGAGTTGGATGAATTGCAGCGTAAGATCATGCAATTGGAGATTGAGCGTGAAGCCATACGCAGGGAAAAGGATAAGGACAAGGAAACCAAGCTTAACAAGGTAATTGCTGAACTTACCGATGAGCGCAACGAGCTAAAAGCAAAGTGGGAGAATGAGAAGGGCGTAATCCAGGGCATTCAAAAAGCCAAGGAGAACATTGATGCTATGAAACTTCAAGCAGAGCAGGCTGAACGTGGGGGTGATTTTGCTAAGGTAGCTGAGCTACGCTATGGTAAAATACTGGAAGAAGAGAAGAAACTGGATGCTTTGAAGGAACAGGTGAAATCCATGCAGGAAGGTGAAAATGCCTTGCTGAAGGAAGAAGTGGATGCTACTGATATTGCAGAGGTAGTAGCCAAGTGGACAGGTATTCCCGTTTCTAAAATGCTGCAATCGGATCGTGAGAAGTTGTTGCACCTGGAAGAAGAGCTTGGGAAACGTGTGGCTGGGCAAGAGGAGGCTATTGCTGCTTTATCGGATGCAGTGCGTAGGAGCAGGGCTGGTTTGCAGGACCCTAACCGACCTATTGGGTCGTTTATCTTCCTTGGTACGACAGGGGTTGGTAAAACCGAGCTATCTAAAGCATTGGCGGAGTACCTGTTTAACGATGAGCATAACATGGTTCGTATTGATATGTCGGAGTACCAGGAGCGCCATGCGGTGAGTCGATTGATTGGCGCGCCTCCGGGCTATGTGGGCTACGATGAAGGTGGTCAGCTAACTGAAGCAGTGCGCAGGAAACCCTATTCGGTAATACTGTTGGATGAGATCGAAAAGGCGCATCCGGATGTATTCAACATTTTGTTACAAGTGCTGGATGATGGCCGTTTGACTGATAATAAAGGCCGTGTGGCTAATTTCAAAAACACGATCATTATTATGACGACCAATATCGGCTCTCATTTAATACAGGAACGATTTGAGAACCTGGAGGACAAAGATTTGGAAACTGTTTTAGAGGTTACACGCACTGAGGTGATGGATTTATTGAAGAAATCGGTACGTCCTGAATTTCTTAACCGTGTGGATGAAACCATTATGTTTAGGCCATTGACCAGAACCGACATTCGCAAAATTGTGGATATTCAGTTTAGTTTAATAATCAAACGGGTTGAGCAGAATGGCATCAAAGTGTCAATTACCGATGAAGTGTTGGATTATCTGGGTGCACTTGGGTTTGATCCTCAGTTTGGTGCCCGTCCGCTGAAGCGAGTACTTCAGCGCGAAGTGTTAAATGAGCTCTCTAAAGAGATCATAGCTGGCAAAATAAGTCAGGGTGATGTGGTAGAAATAGAGCTAAATGGTGATAAGTTAGAGTTTATTAAAACCATTCCGGTTGAGGAGGTTTAAAGTAAAAGGGTCGGATTATTTATCTGACCTTTTTTAGTTTTCAGTTAGATCATTGATTTGAACCCCCAGAAATTTAGAAAGCTCTTCAATTTTGTTCAGAATCTTTTCTTTATTTTTCTTACCGGCCAGGTATATTTTTTCTCCATTCTCAAATTCCAGGTACGCATCATACACTTCGTTTGAAATATCAGTACCCTGAGAAATTTTTAAATAGACAGTCTGACTAACAATGTTTGTTTTAATAAAAATCTGTTTTACTTCTTGGTAGGGTTCCCACTTGCCAAATCGTATAAAAACAAATGAATTGTATTCCCTGTACTTTAATGCTTGTCTATCAAACTCTATACCCCTGTATGCAGTCACTATCAACAATCCAATTACAATAAGAACCGTACCTAAAACAGGAGAAAAGACAACACTAGCCAAGCCTCCCAGAAGAAGGGCTGTTCCCAATGCCATAAAATGAAATGGGAATAATAGTTCGGAATAGAAATTAAATCGATTCATTTTTACTAACTATCCTCTATATTTCAGACAAAAGCTTCAATAACCGTTTCATCCCTTCTTCTCTTCCTTTTTTGTTGGCTTCTGTGGCATTATCGGCTTCACCGGCACGGAAGAAACCATGCCCGGCACCTTCATAAATAACCGGTTCATAGGTTTTTCCATTGACCTCCATTTGTTTTTTGGATTCTTCAATTGTGGCATTAACGCGGTTGTCGTTACCGCCATAAAATCCATAAACAGGAGCCTTTATTCTTTTGTAAGCTTCGGGGTCTTTAGGGCCTGTTCCATAGCAAACAAAGGCTGCTTTTATGTCTGTATTGTTGGTGGCAAATTCAAAGGATTGACTACCACCCCAACAAAACCCAATTACGGCTATTTTACCATTTCCTGCAGGTATCTGCTTTGCAAAATCAGCTGTGGCATTAAGATCGGCAGTAACCTTCTCGGTTGTAAGTGCATAAATAGCAGTTCTTGCGTCATCTGAATTTGTGAACGAAGAGGTGCCCCCTCCATCAGGCCCGTCACCAGAGAGCAAATCTGGGGCAATGGCTATATATCCGGCCTCTGCAATTTGATCAGCCATGCTTCGTGCCCAGTCGTTTAGCCCCTTGTTTTCATGAATGACTATTACAACAGGCACCTTTGCAGAAACCTCTGGATAAACGAGGAACGATTTAACAGTTCGATCTCCATAGGTAATATTCACCCATTCGTGATGACGTGGTGATTCTTCAAGTCGTTTCAAGGGGTCTTGTGCCCAAAGTGTAAGCGGGCATAATAGAAGGAAATGGAGCAGGTTTTTCATAATTCATAAATTTAATGAATTATGAATTAGAATGGTTAGCCAAAGTGTTGGCTAATTCTGGATATATTCTTCAAACCATTAGGACTTAGCCAGTACTCTGCTATTTCTACTTTAATTAATTCTGTATCCTTTGGAGAGTACATAATGAGCGATTATGGAAGTTACTAAGCTATTAAAAACATGATGCTATATTATAATTTTTTAACACAGATAATGCTCGCAATAAGTTTGAACAAAATACTTTCGCAAAAAATAGTATTAAACGATTTGCATTATGACAACTACTGGTGAAAAAATTCTAAAAGCCTGTACTGAAGCAAAAAATAAACTTGCAGTACTGGGAATCGAACCTCAACTAATTTCTGAAATTGATTGGTGTTTGGGTAGCTATTCGCATGATCAAAACCCTGACGGGCTGTACCAAAAGGGAGCAGATGCATTGAATGTTTTAAAAAACTACAAAAAAGAAAATCCTCGTAAGGTTTCTAAAAAACTCCTTGAGGATTTAGAAAAAGCGGTTAATTAAAAACGTATTACTTTTTATACACTAATCTGCTACCTATCCACGCCATGGGCAGGTAGGCTCCTGCCAGGTCAAGTATAGCAAACCACGTAGGTGAGGGAAGCATATACACATTTACAATTCCCCCGATAAGAAAGAAGGCACCTATTCCAAGGGCGAGTTTCATTTTATGTGTAGCTGCCACAATTGTTGCTACCATTGCTCCTACCAAAGTGCCCAATGCATGTGCCATAAACGGAAATATAAAGTGCCTTGGCTCAAATAAATGCATAGAAGCCTTCAAGCTTTCCATGTTAGTTACGTCTACGCCTTCGGGTGGAGGTATTATAGAACTGCTAAGCATAATAACGGCCATGTTGACAACACTTCCAAGTACAAAGCCGGCAATAATGGCAAGAATGTTTTTAATGATTGGATTCATGATTGGTTTTGAATGATGAGTTTTTGAAATTACAAATTTTATTTGAAAAATTTCTTTGACATATCTAAAATCAAGAAACTTGATTAATCAACTTGGCTCATATTGAATGTGATTCATGAAAAATAGTTTTAAAGGACTAGCTTTAATTTCTATTTTAAAAATTAGTAATTTTTTCAATGGTTCATGCATATTTTTCTTTTATTCATAAATTAAATAGAAATCGCGATGAATTAACGGATATTAATTTATCTTGGCCTTTTTCAAAGCAATACATGTATTTCAAAACCTATTTACTTGCTATAGTCAGTTTATTTGTAATCAACCATTTATGTTTTTCTCAAATTTCTTTAAAAGGTTTAGATATAGATGAAAATGCTGGGGCTTGGTTTCAAGAAGAAATTGGAAGGATTCCCCCACCTTATCTTGAAGGTACGCAATATACAGTATCAGGGCAGAGTAAAACCCAACACCAGTTTTACAGAAGTCCTACCTGGGTTGAAGGAAAATTGATCATCTCAGGTCGTGAATATGATGGTGTGTTTGTGCTTTATAATATTTATAGAGATTTACTCATAGTATTGAATACCAGAATGAATACCAAAGGAGTGCCTTCAATTTTGCCTAATCAATATAGAATAAATGAATTCAATATTTACAATACAAGATTTATTCATATTCAAGATTCCATTACACCTTCAACAGGAAAAGGTTTTTATGAGTTTTATTATGAAGGAGAGTATATTTCTGTATTTGTTAAGCATATTAAAAGGCAAAGCTTGAATAGCTCTGAAATAACTTATAAAGAAAAAGAAGTAGCCTTTTTATATTATGAGGGCAAGTTTATTGATTTGAAATCCAGGAAGGTACTTATAAGAATTTTCCCAAATGAAAGGAAAGAATTAAAACAGTTAATGCGAAAGAATGGAGTTAGGTTTTACAAGCCCTATGATGAAGGGCTTAAGAAGGTACTTGAGTTTTGTGATAAATCATTGAATGGATGATAAAGCGATTTCTAACTATCATTTTTTCCTTTATTGGTTCTTTACAAGTCTTTTCACAAAACACTGAAATTGCTGTACAAAGTGATTCTATACCACTTGTTGAGGCCATTACTCAAATTGAGAGTAAAACTTCGTATCATTTTTATTTTAGGAAGGAGTGGTTGGATGCTCTTAAAGTTTATAAAGGTTTAGTTAAACCCCCTTACGATTATGGTTTGATCGGCAAACTTCTCTTAAATACTCGTTTAACTTATTACGTTGATGGAAATTCGATAATATTACTTTACAATACTAATGTAATAACTGAACCCTCTATAGCACATTCATTGGATAATCAAAGGCAAGATTTTGAAGAAGATGATGTTTTTTTTGAAAATGAAAATAACAAAAATGATGTCGAAAACCGCCTGGTTACAATTGGAAATAGGAATAAATATGTAAAAGGTAAAATGAGTACTGTTGCCGGTTATGTTACTGATATTGAAAGTGGGGAACCTGTGGAAGGAGTTTTTATCTACTTAGCTAATCCAATGATTGGAACCAGTACGGATGAGAATGGTTTCTACGCTATTTCTATTCCTAATGGGCAACATGAGCTAATAGTTCAGTCTGTAAACATGATTGATACTAAGAGGAGGTTAATGGTATTTTCGGATGGGACTATGGATATTAAGCTTGAGCCAGACCAAATAGCTTTGAATGCTATAATTATTAACGCGGAACGCGAAAGGAATGTGAAAGATACACAGATGGGCCTGGCCAAAATAAACTACGAAGATATTAAAGTTGTACCTCCACTCTTAGGTGAACGCGATATCGTGAAAGTAGCCACATTAACAGCCGGAGTTCAAAATGTAGGTGAAGGATCAGCAGGCATTAATATTAGGGGGGGGAAGGCCGATCAAAATCTTTTTCTTTTGGATGGGACAACAATATTTAATACAAATCATTTTTTTGGCTTCTTCTCTGTATTTAATACAGATGCCATAGCAAGTATGGAGCTCTATAAAAGCGCTATTCCGGCTGAATTTGGGGGTAGATTGTCTTCAGTCTTTGATATTCGTTCAAAAGATCCTAAAAACGATAAGATTTTTCTGACAGGTGGTATTGGCCCTGTTACCTCTAAGTTGATGATTGAAGGGCCAACATTTAAAAAGGGACCAACTTTTATGATAGGGGGTCGGGCCACTTATTCGGATTACGTTTTGCAACAACTGAAAAATTCTTCTCTAAAGAATAATAATGCTTCATTTTATGATGTAATCACAAAATTTGAACAGAAGATTAATCCTAAAAATAACCTGACTTTTACAGGGTATTTTAGCTTTGATCGTTTCCAAATGGCTTCTGATACATTATTGTCCTACACAGATTTTGAATATACAAACCGTGCACTTGCTATTAACTGGAGTCATATTATTTCAGATAAACTTCAAGGCGATTTTGAATTGGGAACAAGTAGTTATAATTATGGGCTTGGCTATGATTTATTGCCGACAAAAGCGTTTAACTTAGATTTTTTTATTAAGGAGTATAAGCTCGCAGAAAAGTTAGACTACTATGTAAATGAAAAGATGAATTTCAATTTTGGTCTAGAGGCAAAGCTTAATGAAGTAAATCCGGGCGATAAATACCCTGTTGGAGAACAATCGTTGGTTGCCCCGGAAAAAATAGCTAACGAAAAGGGTTTTGAAGTTGCTCCATACTTTTCCGCAATATATAATTACAGCGATCAGCTGTCAATTGATGCAGGGTTACGTTACTCCATTTTTAGTGTATTGGGGCCTGCAAGTGTAAATGAATATGCCGAAGGTACACCCTTGTCCAAAGAATTTATAACCGGTACAAAAGAATACAGAGATAATCAGCTAATTAAAACTTACCATGGGCCCGAGTTTAGATTTTCGGCTCGTTATAGTCTTAATGATAATAGTTCTATTAAAGCCAGCTATGGTCGGACTAGGCAGAATATTCATTTGCTTATTAATTCTGCCTCAATAGCGCCTACGGATGTTTGGCGTCTCTCAAATGCTTATATTAAACCGCAAGTAGCAGACCAGGTATCATTAGGATACTACAAAAACTTTTATGCCAAACATACTATTGAAACCTCAGTTGAGGCTTATTATAAAACGATTAAAAACCTTTTGGATGTAAAAGTTGGTTCTGACTTACAATTTAACCCGTATGTTGAAACTGCCATTTTACAGGGTAAGGGTAGATCTTATGGGATTGAACTCTCCGTGAAAAAATCAAGGGGATGGCTTACAGGTTGGATAAATTACACTTATTCAAGATCGCTCATTCAACTTAATGGTGAGTTTCCAGAGGAAGTGATCAACGGAGGTGTATTTTTCCCAACAGGATATGATAAGCCGCATTATATTAATTCTGTTACCAATTACAAGTTTACCCGCAGGTTGACAATGACACTTAACTTCGTTTACTCAACAGGAGTACCAGTTACATATCCGGTTGGAAAATGGAATTTCAAGTCCTCTGAAAACTTATTTTACTCCGAAAGAAATGCTTTTAGAATACCTGACTATTTTAGAATGGATCTGGGAATTAACATTGAAGGAAGTCATAAGATAAAAAAGATGGTCCATTCTTCGTGGACGTTTTCGGTTTATAACTTACTAGGTAGGGATAATATATATTCAGTGTTTTTTAAGGTAGAAGATGGGGTTGTAAATGGTTATAAATTACTTGTTTTTCCAACCCCGATACCAACAATCACATATAATTTTAGTTTTTAAAACATGAATAAATACTTACTTTTCATTTTTATTTTGTTTTTTATATCATGTGTCGAGTCTTATGATTTTAGTTCAATAGAAACTGTTGAGGCTATTATTATTGATGCTTCTTTAACAAATGAATCAACTGCACACTATGTAAAAATTTCTACATCCACCAGTTTAATTAATTCAGCACAAAATCCTGTAACGGATGCAACGGTATGGATAGAAGACAATGAGGGGGCAGTGACATTTTTTTACGAAAATGAGCCTGGAACTTATCTGACAAATTCTTCTTTTGCCGGAGAAGTAGGGAAAAGCTACACTTTGCATGTTGAAACTAAAAATGGTAATCAATTTAAATCTTCAGAAGAGTACTTAATGTCTCCAACTCCAATAGATAGTGTATATGGTGAGTTTTTAACATTACCTTCTACTGAGAATGGTGAAATTTCAAGAGGAGTGCAATTTTTTATAGATACTCATAGTAATTCTACAGGTGATAGCTATTATAGATATGAGGTGGAACAAGACTACGCGATTCAGGTACCCTATGCTTCATTATATAAATGGTATGATGAGTTAGGTACTTACCTATTTCGGGATACATTAATTAATACTTGTTATCAGCATGTTCCTAGCTCAGGTGTTTTGATAACTACCACCGCTGGTCAAACCCAAAATGTTATTTCGGGATTCCCAATTGTTTTGGTAGAGGAAAGCGAACCATATCTTTTGACAAAATACTCTTTAATTGTTAAACAATTTTCAATTTCACCTATTGCTTATCAATATTATAAAGCGCTGAAAAAAAACAATGAAGCTTCAGGTAGCTTCTTTGACCAACAAAAGGGGGAAGTTCTAGGAAATATTTCAGGTTTTAATAACACTTCAACACCTGTTTTGGGATTTTTTGAAGTGGCTGGAGTTTCAACTGATAAAACACTTTTTAATCCGTATAAATGGTATCTTGAAGGATTTAATCCTGAACGTATTTTTTCTAAAGGTTGTGGCTATGATGCTGTAGCTGATACAGTGCCTAAAGAAGAATTGGATTCTGGTCTTGTAGATTTAACCAATCGAAATATTTATTACTTTTCAGAAGATGGTGGTTCTGCTATTCTGGTGCCTAAAGCATGTAGTGATTGCAGATTATATGGTACATTAAAAAAACCGGATTTTTGGGACTAAGAATTTTAACATATCTTTTTATATCGGTACTTCTAATAAGTAGAGGGGAGCAGGCCTATTGTCAAAATAATGTTAGGGAAAGTGTATATATTCAGTTGAGCAGCAATGATCTTATTGTAGGTGAAACACTTTATTTTTCAGGTTATGTTTATAGTGAAACAACAGGAAAGCTCTCATCACTAAGTAGTCTTTTATATATTGATTTGCTGGATGAAAACAGCAAATCGGTTGCGAGAACTCAAATTAGTTTGGAGGATGGACATGGATCTGGCAAGCTCTATATCCCTACTGAATTTGAAACAGGTAATTACCATGTTGTCGCCTACACAAGATGGATGAAAAATTTCGGTGATCTGTTTCATAAGCGTATTACAATTATAAATCCATATAAAACGTATTACCCTGTTTCGAACAACTCCAAACAACCTAAAATAGATTTTTTTGCTGAAGGAGGTCATTTGGTTAGTGATGTCAAAAATAAAGTGATTATACGGGCTTCGGACCATGTGGATAATGGAAAAGTAATAAGGGGACGAGTAATTGATAAGAGTGGTAATACTATTGCACAAGTTGAAACTGATAGTTCCGGTTGTTTTGGATTTACTTTTATCCCTAAAAGGAATGAATCTTATCAATTGCTTTCGGAATCTAAATCAGGGTTTAGATTTAACGATATGCCAGGCACTTGTGACGAATGCGCTCGTCTTTTAGTTGAGAAGAAAGCATCCAACTATATAATTGATGTAAAATCAAACATAAAGAAAGATGCCCAATACGAACTTTTGATCTGTCATAAACAAGACACTATCAAGAGATTCTTAGCAGGCTCAAACTCAGAGACTCTGATTGCAAAGAACGATTTACCAAAAGGATTGATTACCGTTCATCTTATTTTAAATGATGTGGAATATTGCAATCGGATTTTCTGGAACGGGAATCTAGACTTTGGTGTCTCTAAAGGGGATGTTAAAAGTTATACTCAATTGGAAAATGTTTCAACCACGGTTTTCGTAGATAAACCTGCAAACGTTTCAATTTCTGTTTCTAAAGTGTATACTTCAACCAATAGCGAAATAAATATTATATCGTATGAGGAACTTGATGCGCAATTGGAAACTCCTGTTACCAGAATATTAGGTAACTCTCCATCAGATCAAGTGCTTGACAATTTGCTGATTTGCTCGAAATTACAGCCAACAAAACCATTACCCAAGACAGTAACATTGCTTCCGGAATATCGATATGGAATTGTTCAAGGCAATCTCTTGAATGTAGAAGATGATAGACCAATTTCTAATGAAGTAATTGGCGTAAGCTTATTAGGAATCAATGATAATATTTCTTTTACTCAAACAGATTCTATGGGAAGATTCATCTTAATGTATGATTATAATATTCCTCATTCATTGGGAAGTATAACGACAATTAATGAAATGGCAGGATCAAATAAGATTGTTTTAGAAAATCCTTTCTATGATAAATATCCTCAATTTACTAACACTATAATTCAACTGGATTCCTCAAAGGTTCACCAAATTGTAAAAAGAAGCATTGCAAACCAGGTCCAGAACGCTTATTATTTGAGTGATTCAACAAAAAACACTCAAGATAAATATGAGGTTTTAAGTGGTTCCAGGTCTTATGTTTTAAGTAATTATACCAGATTTCAAACTATACGGGATACTTTTATTGAGATAATTCCTGAAGTTGGTGTAAGCAAAAATGAGCAGAAGTTTGATTTTAGAATGCGAATGGAGGGTGTTGATTTTAACGATAAACAAACCGCGCCTACCCTATTATTACTTGATGGAATATTTGTAAGTGCCAAGGATATTTTAGAGCTTTCTCCTTATACGGTTGAAAGAATAGATGTATTGAATAGAAGGTACTACTTTGGGGGCATTTTTTTTAATGGTGTTATTTCTGTACATACTTTTAAAAAGGATGCTTCAAAAAATATATCTAATGGGGAACAGGTAAGGTTTACAGAGACTCAGAACGGGAGTTTTTTTGGGTTTAAAGTGAATCAAACTTTAGACAGAATCCCCCATTATGAGTACCTCTTGCTTTGGCAACCCAATGTAGAACACACAGGAGGAGAACTAAAAATCAACTTTACTACCTCTGAGGTAACAGGGCTTTTTCAAATAAAGGTGGAAGGAATTGATGTCAATGGAGTGCCTGTTAGTAAAACCAAATATTTCTATGTTGAACCTGTCAAAAATTAAAGGCACAATTTAAGAGTTCTTCTTTTGTTTGAGGCTTAGGCATTCAAAAAACTAAAATGTTTTTCCGGACAGCTATTCCGTGTCGGGATAAGTTTTCCTGATATGATTGATATGGCTCCCAATTGTTTTTTGGAGGATGTCCAAATCAATATCCTCCAGCTTGTTAATATATAGACAACCTTTTCCTGTTTTATGTTTGCCAAGTTTTTCAAGAAACTCATCTCGTTTTTCAAATTGGGTTGAAAGATATAGCGTAAGTGCATTTGCCCTTGGTGAGAAGCCTACTAATGGCATATCACCTTCTCTTCCACTTTCGTATACATAATGATAACTCCCAAAACCAACGATACTTGGTCCCCACATTTGTGGCTCTTTACCCGTTAGCTCTTTGAGCATCTTTATAATTTGCAGACTATCATTTCGTTTGGTTTCGTTTTTTACTGCATTAATAAAGTCAGTGACACTTGCTTTGGTTTCGGAGGTTTTGTTTTGGGCCATAAAAAAACGGATTTGGTTATTACTGAGATACGCAAATAAATAGCATCTGGTTTTAGGATTCCTTGAAAACTCTAACTCCCTATCCTTTTGCTATATTTTTGTAGGCACGATTCAGTAAATTAATAATCCGTTTTTCTTCAATTTCTTCTTTTGGTAATTCAGGTAAGGAAGTGTATTATGTAAAATCTCTATTAACCAATTACAAATGTTTTTTTGAGGTGATGTCAATTTCTATTGTATTCATCAAACTTTTTGTTTTTCATGAATTGAGCACCTTCTTTCTATAAGGCATGTTCAGAAACAGCTTTTTTTAAACTGCTTCCATATTGACCATATACTCTGCTAGTTCTGCAAGTTTTTTATCGGTCCTTTTTTCCATTTCAAGGTTTGTATGTAGTATACCAGCTTCCTCAAATAATCCTAGTGTATTGCTGTAATTGCTTATGGCGCCATAACTTGCAATTTTAAAGTGTATAATTCGCTGAAGGGCAGATATAATTGCAGCATCAATAACCGCTGGTTCCATGCATCTTTCAATTATCTTTTGAGCTTCTTCGATCAGTGTTTGCATAGCCAGGCTATGCTCGCCTCTTTTTTGGGCAAAAATTAAATTGAATACTTGTTTTAGGCGAATGATCTGATCTTCACATATCAGCTCGTATTCTTTTATATGTTTTTGAAGTGAAACGCTACTCGTTTTTTCATGAATTTTATTCAATGATTTGGCGAATTGTTTTTCACCATCATACATTTCTCGTAACCTTTCTTGCATTAGGTCATTAAGGTTTAACATGGGTTTCATAGCCTGATAATTTTGTCTGCAGCAAAGGTAAATTGCCTTAATTACTTCTCAATTGATGCTAATCATTGAGCTGTTTGATTGTTATCAAGAGATTAAATCGGGTGATTTCTAAGTGACTTAAAACCATTTGTTTTTTTGGCAAACTATTAATGCAAGAACTAGTTGTCTTAATTTCAATTAATCGTAATGTTTACTTTTATGAATACAGTTTGTAAATTTATTCTTACTTTTTATTTTCAGCGATGTATAGAAGAAACTCATTATTTCCGGTTGTAATTTCTCTTTTCTTATTGGCGCAAAATTCATTTGGTCAAAAAATTAGTGCAACCGAAAAAAGAATTATTAAATCTGTAGATTCCAACAATAAGAAAGCTATAGAATTTTTGGAAAAAGTAGTTAACATCAATAGTGGCACCATGAACCATGATGGGGTAAAGGAGGTAGGTATGGTTTTTAAACAGGCCTATGACGATCTGGGTTTTAGAACGCGTTGGATAGATATGTCTGACGTAAACAGATCTGGACATTTGTTTGCTGAAGTACAAGGATCCAAGGGCAAGAAAGTACTACTAATTGGGCACCTGGATACCGTTTTTGAGAAAGACAGTCCATTTCAGGGATTTACTATGGAAGGAGATACATTAGCCCATGCACCTGGCGGAAATGATATGAAGGGGGGTGATGTAATTATGCTATACGCATTAAAGGCTCTTGCTGAGAATGGATTGCTAAAGAATCATCAGATAACAGTGGCTTATACAGGAGATGAAGAGAAAACGGGAAAACCATTGGAAATAAGTAGAAAGGATTTGATAGATGCAGCTAAAAGGAGCGATGTAGCTTTAGGTTTTGAAACATCCACTGGGTTTAATTATGCAACAGTAGCAAGAAGAGGCTCTTCCGGATGGAAAGTAGAGGTAACAGGTAAAAGAGCTCATTCTTCTGGCATTTTTAATGAAAATGTAGGAGCAGGTGCCATTTTTGAAATGTCTCGAATTTTGAACGAGTTCTATACTAATGTACGCGGAGAAGAGTATTTAACTTTTAATCCGGGAGTGATCTTAGGTGGTACTCAGGTTTCATTTGATGGTGCTTTGAGTAAAGGAACTGCTTTTGGGAAGAGCAATGTGGTAGCACAAACAGCCGTTGTCAATGGTGGATTGCGTTTTATTACCGAAGACCAAAAAGAAAGAGCAAGGGAAAAAATGCGTGAGATAGTTGGTAATAACCTTCCACATACTTCAGCAACAATAACTTTTGCGGACAGTTACCCGGCTATGCCACCTACCGAAGGCAATCTCAAATTACTTGAAGAACTAAACCAAGTTAGCATTGACCTGGGACAAGGGGGTGTTGAGGCCTATGACCCTGGAAGGAGGGGGGCGGCAGATATTTCGTTTGTGGCCGCATATGCGGACTGTTTGGGAGGATTAGGGAGCATGGGTTCAGGTGCCCATACTCCAAATGAAACTGTTAATTTGAAAACATTTAAAGAACTTACACAACGAACTGCAATTTTGATCTACAGGCTTATAAATCAATAAAAATTTATTCCCACTAAAATAGCAGTTGAGACTCCTGAAGTATCTTCATTCTCAATTTTTACATTTCTATAGGTGAACCTTGCTTTTATGTCTACCACAAAATTTTTCTTCCGATATACTTCATAACCCGTAGAAATAATAAACCCAAAGCCATCGTAATATTTTCTTTCTAGCTCATTGTTTGCAGGATCTTTCAGATCGAAGAGAACCGGATTATCTCCACCTAGTCCGGCTCCACCTAGTACCCATACTTTATCGGTTAACCAGTATTGAACAGAGGGTGCCAATACACCAAAATCTCTTTTACGAGCTCGTCCATAGCCCGAATAGTCATAAATAGAAACATTGGAAGTAAGCAGTAAGGCTAGTCTTGGATTAAGCATAAAGCCAATTTTAAGATCTAGTGCCACATCGAAGTCTGTTTGTTTTTTATTAGGAAATGTTAAGTGAGAAACAGAACCACCCCATGAGGTGCCAAATACAAATCCTTTTCTTTCGATGGCTTTTTTGTCTTGAGCAAAGACAATTTGTACGCTCAACATTCCCAATAGTAAAATCGTTATAATAGTTGATTTCATTTTTTTCATTTAGCTTTTAGTGAAACAATTCGACAAAGCTCAAATGAGTGCGTTACAAAAAAGTTACCATAGGGTAATAAAGCATATCAGTCTTTCTTTCTGCGAATGCGGCTCAGACTCTGCGTAGTTATACCCAGATAGGAAGCAATATGTTTTTGAGAAATACGCTGAAGAATTTCAGGCTTTGACTTCATGAGTTCACGGTATCGTTCTTCAGCTGTTTTGGTCATAAACTCTATCTGCTGTTTTTGCTTTTCAGCATATGCGTTTTGGTCGCCAATCATGAAGAGCATGGCACCCATAGGCGTTTGCTTTAGCTTTTCAATATTCGACCGGCTAAGTCTGAGCACTGAAGACTTCTCAAGCGCCACAATTTGCATCGCAGAGGGTTTGCCGCTCATCAGAGAAATATCATCGGCAAAAAAACTGTTTTCAAGAAACAGGTCAAGGCAAATAAAGTTATTTTCTTTCCAAACAAACTGGCCAACTGAGCCTTCCAGCAAAAAGTATCCATATCTATCGGCTCGGTGTGCTTCTTTTATAATTTCATTCTTTTTATAATAAATAAGCTCACACAGGCTGGCAAAGTGCTTCCAAATTTCAATTGGAGCCTCAAAATAGGGGTCGAATGCTTTCTTTAGTTGCTCTTCAATATTCATTTAGAAATTTCTTACTATCGATTGATCAATTTTAATCAACCAAAAGATCAATTATATGTTCTGACCCTACCATAATTTCATTTCCTTCCAATACAAATTCATTCAATTGAAAAGTAACACAACATTCTCCTTCATCTCTTGGCTTTTCATTAATAGTTACTGCAAGGTTAAAAGTAGTATCCGAAACCGTTAATGTATAGTTGTGTTCTCCATCTGGAAAGTTGAACAAGGCAGTATTTTCATATATATAGGGTGGATTGGAAACATTGGTTTCTAAATCCGTAAGATCGATATCTTCAGCAGTTAGTGTTTCGTTTTCTATTAAATTATTACCTGATGAATCAATAATTCTAAAACTAATTTCTACCGAAGGAGGAGACGTACAGTCTATTCCTCTACAGCTGTCGGCTTTATTACAGCCAAAAAGTAGGGCTGCAATACCAATTAATGTTACAAGTATTTTCATTTGCAAAGTTTTCATAAAAGTAGATGCTAATCTAGTAATTAGTTATGCCTTTATTTCCAACATTTTTTATTGTATTCAACCAATCTGTTTCAAGCTCATTTATGCCTTTATGAGTAAGTTTTTCAATGGTTTTTCTTTTCCCTTTCCAAACTTTAAGTAGTAATTCCCGGCCATAGGTCTCATCCAAATATTTGACAAAACTCCCAATTAATGGGTAAGAAATCCAACTATCTACCTTTCGAAAGTTGGTAATAGTTTCTTTCAAGGGTACATATTTATTGGTATTAACTAAGTAGTTTGTCAATGCGTACAAGTCATATCCATTCCAGGAATTGTCTGAATAAACAGCCATTCCTTCATTGAGCCACAGTTCAGGAACACCCCAAAGGTTCATAGCCATCAGATGAAAAAGTTCGTGATTTGTGTAAATGCTTTTGATGGTTTTTGAGGCAATTCCTGTGATGGCATTGTCTTTATAAAAGGCTGAACCATTTGTCTCGCGTCCGGTTAAATCAACCATTTCACTTCTGGAGTCAACAATAAAATAGTTGATGTCTTTGGTATAGCTATCAATTCCCATAAATTGTTCTGTTGATTTGATCTGGTCAACTAATTTTGGTTTTATCGATGCAATTCTATCAGCTGCCCAACCATCCTTTTTATAATAGATTGTTAATTGCATTAATGAGCTATCAACTACCCAGTCAAACTCCTTGTTATTCTTGAAACTCTTTAGGGCGTGCTGGCCTGTGGCTATATGGCTTACTAAGACCGTAAGTAGTGCGACTAACAACTTCATTTTATGAAAATTAGAAGATCTTAATATATTCCTTTTCCAAGAAGGAAACAAAATAAAATATAGCCTGTAAAAACACTTATGTAGAATACCCATGGGGTTTTTGCAGTTGCTTGAATTGTTTCTTTCTGTTTCATTTTAGTTAAGAATAAAATTGGGAGCGAGGCAACCATTTCCATTAAACCTTCTTTGGAGGCGCCAAGTCGGTCAGGGGTATAAAACAGCCCGGCAACATAAGCCGATACAGCTGCAAATAGAAATGCATATAGCATGATTTGCCTTAAAGATATTTGTAAAAACCCGAAGTTTAAATTAGCTATTCGATTGGAAGAAAGTTTAATAGATAGCCAGTAAGATAGTATTCCAAAAATGAGTAAAAGAGGTTTGACCCAATCATCACTAGTTAGCCTAGCAATTGCATGGGTCCAATCACCTGTTTTAGAAAGGGCGGATTGCACAATGGTTCCTGAGAACCAGAATAAATTGTAAGCCATTAGGGTGGTGAGGAAAAGCAATGCCAGGTTCGTTTTACTTGGTTTGAAAGAAAGAATTGTAAGAAGCACAATACCGAAAATCAAATTGGCTAATGGTCCACTAAGAGAAACCAGGTAATTACCCGGGTTGGTCTTAAAATAAACAGAGCTTAATAGACTAATATCAATGCCCGCTAGTAGGGCAGCGCCACCATGACCTATCACTTCATGTACGATGTCGGTGCAGATGTAGGCGGCAATTCCAATAAAACCGGACGTTGTTATGGCATTTGCTTTCTGATTCATTTTAAGAGTTGTCCTTCCATTAATTTAAACGGTTATTCTTTATGTTTTCAAGTAAGCGCTTTACCTGCAAATCGCCATATCCGTAGATTTTTTCACGTTTGCTGAATTCTTTAAAAACAGGTGCAAACTCTTCAGTTCTTAGTTCATTCATGACCTCAATTAAAGATCGAACAGGTCTTCCGGGATCATTTTCGGTAGGTATTCTTGCCTTG
The DNA here is from genome assembly GCA_020436165.1 of Cyclobacteriaceae bacterium. Classification (GTDB taxonomy): domain Bacteria; phylum Bacteroidota; class Bacteroidia; order Cytophagales; family Cyclobacteriaceae; genus JAKISE01. The sequence continues at coordinate 79,177 of JAGQYI010000061.1, forward strand.
TGTGCTTCCACAGAATCAAGAATAAAAGGATAAGTTTCTCTGAGTTGATGTGCTGTGCTACTTAAGCTAATAGTGTCATCATTTTGATACGATTCCCAAAGGCCAGCAATTTTCTCAGTTTCAGTCAGCTTTACTCTTTCCTTAAAAGCCTGCAGAAGCTCGGCTTCGCTCAATCCTCCAAATCCGTACTGAGTGTGAGTTTGGGGTCTAATAAGAAAGATAGTTGAGTTCTTGGCAGAACAGACGATTAAATAAACTACAAACCAAAAATTAACCTGGCAGAACAAGTCATCTTCAAACCATAAAAAGATTTCTGATCCCTCAGGTATTTTTCTGATTTTCTCAAACTCTTGAACAGTCAAATTGTAATAATCACTTTCCGTAAATTCGTTGGAAAGCTCCATTATAAACCTTGCCCTAACCTTGTAGAACTTATCCAGATTTTCAGCTTTAACATTGCCATCCATCAAGCATTCACGGGCCACAATTTTTTCCCCTTCGAGCTTATCTGGAAATTGCTCTTTCAGAGCATCGCCATTTAAAATGTGAAAGCGTTTAACCATCTACATTGTGTACTAATTTTCCGGTTCCCAGAGTTCAATTTTATTGCCCTCAGGGTCCATTAAATGGACAAATTTTCCAATACCATCGTAAGCAATAATGCTATCAAGAACAACTACTCCGTTGTCTTTGAGTTTGTTTACAAGTCCTGCAATATTCTGTACCCGGTAGTTGATCATAAAATCTTTGTTGGATGGAGCAAAGTATTCGTCTCCTTTTTTGAAAGGTTTCCACTGCAAAGAATTTATTTCTTCGGGCTTATTGATGTTTCTGGATTCGAAGCTTGACGAACCCCAATCGTTAATTTCGATACCTAAATTTTTCGTATACCACTGTTTTGCTTCCTGTGGGTTATCCGAATAAAAGAAGATGCCTCCAATGCCCGTTACTTTGGGGATGGTGTCAGCAGGTGTAGTTAAACTGTTTGCAGAGTGCGTTTGATCGTTCGACTTAGTTTGTTCTTTTGCTGTTGGAGAGCAACTTGCCAAAGCTGCCACAGCCAAAATAGTTATCGTGTGCCTAATCATTTCGTTTTTCTTTAGTACAGCCTTAAGATAATTTATTCCATATTGGACTTGACTTTTTTGTGTTCTTCGAGATAGCTTTTGTAAAGCTGTGTCAATTGTGTTTCACTTTCAATCAAATTTTCAAGATACATAATTGTAAGCAACTTACTTTCTTCTGATTTTTCAAATATGTTAGGGTATAAATAATCAACTAGCTTATTTAATTTAACTGTTATCAATTCAGATAATGATTTCATTCGAATAAGATTGGACATTATTTCATAGTCAATATTGCTAACATTATTTCTTGAATAAAACTCTAAACTTACGTTGCGTAATGTGGCGGCTTGAAGACCACTACTTTTAGCGAATAATTGATCTATTGCAATTGACTTACTTTGGTATTTTTTAAGCGTATCTAAGGTTCCTATTTGTTTGTCCAATACTTCATTTAAGTCAGACAAATTTTCGCTTATTTCACTTTCTATTGTTTTCAAGGACGTTTTATGATACTGATTTGCCTGGTAACTTTCCTTAAAACTGTTAAGTAGAAGGGCAATTAAAACACCAATGGCAACAACGGTAAGATCCTTTAGGTAAGATTTCATCTTTGGTTAAGGTTAAATTACGTTGAAAAGTACGAAGTTTTTATAAAACCAAGCTAAGTTGAAAGTTCAGTGAAATGGTGATTGCTACTTTTGATTTTTTATTCATTGAGTTAAAAATTTACCAGGATTGATAAAAGGTTTTTTAATTGAAGGTAATTCAACTGCCTATGAAAAATGAAGAAATTTTAGTGAATTGAAGCCTTATCCCTAATTCTAATAAATCCATTCATTGAAAAATCTGTCCATATTTTTACCCGAAATATTTTCAATAATGGTCCGAAAATCAGCAGTAGTTACGGTCTTATCAAAATACTGTTGACTGTAGTTTTTTATACAATCCCAAAAAGTTTCATCGCCTATTTCTTGCCTTAATAGATGTAGCACATAAGCTCCTTTGAAGTAAACAATATTTCGGTCATCTTTTGATGGGTTCGACCAATCCTCAAAAATCAAAGATTTGTCTTTCCCCCTTCTTTTAATATCATTATAAACATTGAAATAGGAGGCTATATCTTTATCGTATTTATCTTTTCCAAATCGATATTCATTATAGGCAGCTGACATATAGGTGGCAATTGCTTCATTTAGCCATAGATGGTTCCAGCTTTCACATGTAATTCTATTACCCCACCATTGGTGGGCAAGTTCATGTGAAATAAGGTTTGTTTCGGTACCATCCTTTAAAACCCATTGACCATACGACTTCTTGAGTATTGATAGCCCCGACATTTCCTGATAATGATCTCCAACTAGTATTTGTGAATATGTGGGTTGATCATATTTTATGCCTGATTTTTCCTCAAAAAAAGAGATGATATCTGGTGTTTCTTTAAATATCTGCGCTAGCTCATTTGAAGAATAGTTACTTGCATAGTTTTTAATCTCTATATTATTGCTAGTTAGAATTTGCTCTTGAAATGCCCCAATCACAAAACCATATGTATACGAAGGAGTTTCGAAATTTTGAGACCAATGAAATATGCTTTTCTCTCCTTTTTCATCAACACTTTTAAGCTGACCAGTAGCTATACAATTCAGTTCTTTAGGAGCTATAATGTTTAAATTGATTTTGGCCTTATCGCTAGGCGCATCATTACAAACCATCCAATTATGCGTAAAGTAAACGGTGTATACCTCATTATTTTCTGGGTTGAATACTAATCCTTTTGTTGGATTTCCGTGGTAATGAATGGTAATTTCTTCTGTGGATTTTCTTTGTGTGGAAAGTGAGATAATAAGTTTGTCTTCAGATTTTGCATATTTTTCCACTGCTCTTCCGGTGATACCATCTATCTGCAAATTGCCTGAATTCAGTTCAAATGAGGTTTCATTAAGAGGAAGTGAAAACGTAATAACCACCGTTCCTTTAATGTATTTGGCTTGAATATCGGGTTCAATTGTAACATGATAACTCAAAACATTAAGTCCCGAATTGGAAGAATGGACCGTAGTTATTGAACTTATAAAAAGGGCAAAAAGTGTAATGATTCGCATTTGTGTTAATAGGAGCAATGAGAAATACTAGTTATTTATTTACCTGCTTTTTGTTATAAATAATTTCTGTGCTCACCCAATAAATATCTTGATTGCTTGTATAAAACAGGTATTTACCATCTTTGGTTACAAAAGGGCAGTATTCATAGTACTGAGTATTTACTTCCTCTCCTAAATTTTGCGCCTGCGACCATGAGCCATCACTATTCTTGAAACTCACGTAAAGGTCTCCTTGGCCGAAACCATTTGTGCGGGTAGAGCAAAAGATCATATACGATTCATCAGGTGCAATAAAAACATCTGCTTCATAGCCTTCAGTATTAATCGCATTGCTAAGTGCTACAGGCTCCTGAAATTCTCCGTTTACCAATTTTGAATAATAAATATCATAGTCCGATCTTTTGCGATTGTCAGGTGCATTTCGGTTAGACGAAAAATACATTGTGCCCTCATTTGTAAAGGATATGTAGTATTCATTTCCACTAGAGTTAATTGTTGCACCTGCATTTATTGGCTCCGACCACCCATTTTTATCACGCTTAGCATACCAAATATCTACATCCTTGAGTTTGCCAATGCCATCGAACCCTTGTTTAGAAATAAAATATAGTCTGTTTTCATCAGGAGAAAGAAAAGGATCGTTGTAGCCATATCGTTCATGGTAAAGAATAGCTTTGGGTTTACTCCATTCGTTATCTACTAATCTAGAATATCTAATTTCATTTTTACCATTTACATCAACGCCAAAATAAAATTCATCACCTTTAGAATTAAATACAGAACCAAATTCTGATTCTTCTGTTGAAATAAAATTAGGAGCAAACAATTGAGGTGTTAGACCCGGAGGGTGTTGGCCCATGTACGCACCTTGCATAGTAATGGCTCGAATTTTACTTGAATCAGCGCCTAGCGATAGCAGCAATTCATATATTTCATTTACATCTATTCGCTTGGCTATTTCTAACGGAGTGCTCCCCCTCGTGTTTTCTTTGTTTACATCCACTCCAATTTCAGCAAGTCTTCTAACAAATGATGCATTCTTATTTAGAATGCTAACTTCTAAAAGAGATGTACCGTAGTCATTAATCCATGAATTATTTGGTTGCAGCTTGTATAGAACATTAAAGCAATATTCATTACCCAATTGAACTGCTGCATACATGGGTGTTCTTTTTTGGTTGTCTTCAAGATTAAATTCTATTCCTTTTTCAATTAAGTAATCAAAAACTTCCTGCCTGTTACATCCTATAGCCCAATGCAATAATGACCTGCCACGATCATCTTTTATATTAATTGGTTCATATTGGAGTAAACTATCCAATTTGGAAAGATTTCCTTGGCAAACAGCTCTAAACATATTTTGTGCTGAAACATTTAACCCCCAAAGAAAAAAAATGGAAATAGTAAGTATTGTGTTTTTCATTTTTTCGGAGATTTTTAGAGCGGTATGAACTGATTTTTGAAAAGTACGAAAATTTTAATTCAACGACTTAATGGTGTGAATTCACCTACCTATTTTTTTATTCCTGAAACATAAGCCATGCCACCTTTCACTTCGAAAGTCTTGATTTTTACTCCCCTTTCTTCCACAATATTTCTTATAGCTAGAGCACCGAGGGGTTTGGCCACATGTCCTTTTTTATGAAGAAGGTTTAAATACTTAGCGCTAAGCTTTCTTTCTGTGCAGAGGCTTGTCAGGAATAATTGACCTTGAGGTTGTAAGATCCTTACGCATTCTTGTACTAGCTGGGTGGGGTTATCAAAAATGTGAAGAATTCCAAAGCTAAGAACGGTTTGAAGTATATTGTCTTTAAAGGGCATGTTTAACGCATCGGAGCGAAGGAATGTAACATTGGATGGATCAGCTCCAAGTTTTTCCATCCGCTTTTTGCCAATGTTCAGCATTTCACCTGACAAATCGCAGAAGTAAATTTCCTTTTGTAGGTGCTCTGCATATGCCTTGTATGTAAACCCCAAAGTGCCACAACCAATATCAGCAATTACTCCATCTGTATTGCTTTTGAGGCCTTGCCTACAGAATTCCGCGTAGTTGCTTGGCCAGTTGCCCCACATAATTCTGTTGTACAAACCATTGCTTATCAGCTTGTCGTATTGTACGGCCTGTGAGTCATATTCACCTTTTGGGAGCCCTTCTACTTCCCAAAGAGCGCCTTTGGTTTTACTAATTGCACCTTTGAATAGATCGTGGTTCATGCTCAATGTTAGCGATAAAGCTTTTCATAGTTAAGCTTCAGTCTCTAATTTTCCATTTTCAAACCCAAACCGTATTACTTCTTCGAGTACATCTATGTTTATGTCATTCAGTGTTTTAAACTTTATGCAATATCCGGTAACGCTTGCCTTGCCGAGTTTTTTTGCATAGGTCTTTGCCAGGTATGTTTTGTCTTCAATTCCAATTACATAAACAGAAATTCCGGATGTATTTGCACTGATTCCAACCTGATAGAATCTTTTGGTTTTCCCATTGGCATATTTTAAATCTAATAATCCGTAACCAATACTTGGGTTAGAAACAACTTTGCCCTGATCGTTTTTGCCATCAAGAAACCATAGTCTACATTTTGGACTGGTTTTAAGAATGAGGCCGTGTAGCTTTTCCAACTCGCTGTGCTTGGGTTCTGGTTGACTGGCCAGGTACTTTTCTATTTCTTCGTTTATTTTCATACTATTTCTACCACAATGTTTTCAGTAAATTCCCCGTCTTTTCCTTGTATTTATTTTCTGTTGAAGTTTTACTCTAAGAAATTATTCACATACGTTAGAATTTCTTTTGTTTGCATCATCAGGCCTACATGGCTTTGTGAGGGAATAATAGCTAATTGCGATTTGGACATTGGTTGCAAATCGGCACAAATGCCACCACCCAATAATTGATAGGTTTTCATTAATTCAACCTTATCAAGTCCGTCATTATCGCCTGAAATAATTAATACTGGCGCAGTAATTCTGGCAATATTAGCATCCCCAACATTGAAAGGTACATCAGCAAAGGCTATCATTTGCTCAATAAATTTTCTCCAATTTGTTTTATCAGGTGCCACCGCATTGTATGCTGCTTGCAAGGGTGTGTTGTCAAAAAACTCAGGTTTAAAGTCTTCAAACCCTTTGTTTACTATGGGTAGCCAACCATCGGTTTTGTAAGTAGAAGAAATGATGATTAATTTTCTTAATCGATTGGGGCTTTGTACTGCAAACTGGTAAGCCACGGAGCCACCCATACTGTATCCTGCTACATCAGCACTATCTACTTTTAAGTAATCCATTACTGCTTCCACATCCTTTGCCAGTGTTACTATGTCCAATTTTCTATCTGAATAGGGTGAGTGCCCATGTCCTTGCATTTCAATGGCAATTACTTTTCTGGTTTTTGACAATTCAGGTATTAATTCACCCCAATTCATTTCAATGGTATAAAAGGCGCCATGCAATAAAACAATAGGTTCGCCCTCACCATATACCTCGTAATAAATTTTAATGCCATTTACAGGTGCGTAACCACTATCAGTGGGTTTAACTTGTTGTCCATATGTTTGTAGTGAGGAACAAAACAGCAACACTCCGATAGTGATAGGTTTGAAAAAAGAAGATTTCATAATGATTTTTATTTCATAGTAGTTAATAGCTTTTCCAAATTGCTTATTGATGCTGCATATCCTTCTTTGAAGCCCATTTCAATCATCCTCTCCATTCGTTCAAGTGAATCGTTATAAATAGTTATATGTACCGTAGTAATACCATCTCTTTCGCTGAATGTATAATCCCAATCAGAGCCGGTAGGAGCAGGGTTTTCATCTTTATCAGCAAAGGCATTATACAATTTAAAATTCGTTTTTGGAGTTATGGAAGTATACGTTTGAAGTATCCATCCTTCCTGTCCGTCCGGACTTATCATTGCATAAAACCTTTTACCACCTACTTCAAAATTCATGTATTTTGTTTTTGACTTAAAAGGGGCTGGGGCTACCCATTGATCGAGTAGTTCTTGCTTGGTAAAAGCGTCCCATACGAGCGGAAGCTCGGCTGCAAATTCTCTGGTAATAACTACCGTTTTGGCTGCTTTGTCAACGGTAAAATCAAATAATAGATTATTACTCATTTGTTTCTTTTTTAAGGGTTGATAATAAATTGTCCAATTGATTAAATCGGGTTTCCCAGATTTTGCGGTATTGCTCCAGCCAGGCGTCAATTTCTTTCATTTTTTCAACTTCAAGAGAATAATAAATTTCCCTACCTTGTTGCTCCTGTTTTACAAGTTCACATTCCGTGAGTATGCGCAGGTGTTTGGAAACTGCCTGACGCGTTGTATCAAAATTTTCTGCAATGGCATTAGGAGTTAATGCCTGCAGGGCAATTAAAGCGATAATGGCTCTTCTTGTTGGGTCCGCAATGGCTTGAAAAATATCCCTTCGCATAGTTTATTTATAATTTTAAGAAACCGATTGGTTGCAAATATATGTGCAACCTTTTGGTTTCGCAAATTTTCAAACATCATTTTTTAAATTTTAAGAGATCGGGTTATGACTAACCATTTACTTTATCTCCGAAAACGGAATGTTCTGGATGCGGTATTGTTTCCAGTCTTTGTAGTCGAAATGCCACCATTCGTATTCATATACTTCAAAACCACGCGCTCTCATTTTGCTGATCAAAAGATCTCTCATTCTTTGCTCTTCCTCGGTAGCCCCTTTAAAACTGGGATAGGCGCGCTCTGTCATCTCATCGTATTCGCTTGGCATAGGTATTTCCTTCCCTGATGAAATTTCATACAAGCTACAGTCTATGGCGCATCCCCTGTTGTGCCGGGACCCGTTTTTGGGATTGGCTACAAATTGTTTCTTATCTTCTGGGGTAATGTCCCAAAAAGTTTTGGTTATACTCCAGGGGCGGTACCCGTCAAAGATCACCAGTCCATAGCCCAAAGGCTTTAATTCCTTATTTACCTCGGCCAGTGCCATTGCAGCCGGCCATTGCAGAAAAGCTCTTGCTTCGGTATAGACAGGCTTGCCAACAAAATTGTTGTTTGTAGCATACCTTATATCTAAATGGAAAGTAGAATCTAGGGTAATTAGTTCAACCAGATCCGAATCTCTGAAGTTGCCACTTTCTTGTGGAGGGCCTTCCATGCAGCCAATAAAAAATACTGCGTAAAAGACTGTTAAGGGATAGAACAATTTGCTTTTTACAAAATGTAGGCTGTTCATTTAATTAGCACTAATTTTTGGGTATCGGGTATTTAAATTGATTTCATGAAAAATAAGCACACTCAGAGTTTACTTCTTTGAGTGTGCTTATTTAGCGAGACTTGAAATTAAGTTGATAAGTTTTTCGGACCTTTTTAGCCGCTACTTTCAGTCCAAACTTTTTAAGTTGAACCTGTTTAGTTAATCCTCTATTTCTTTAACAAATCACGAATTTCGGTTAAAAGTACTTCTTCATTTGAAGGTTTTGGAGGAGCAGCTGGTGCAGCTTCTTCTTTCTTCTTAGCTGAATTCATGGCCTTAATAATCATAAATATTGCAAACGCAACAATTAAGAAATCGAGAGTAACCTGAATGAAGTTACCATAATTTATGGTTACTGCCGGATTATCGCCTACCGCATCTTTCAATATAAATTGTAAATCAGAAAAATTTACGCCCCCTACCAATAATCCAATGGGAGGCATAATAATGTCGTTTACTATTGAAGATACAATTTTGCCGAATGCAGCGCCAATTATAATACCAACTGCCATGTCTACTACATTACCTCTCATGGCAAAAGCCTTAAATTCATTAATTACTTTCATGTGTTTTTTGTTTATGGTTATGGTTACTATTTACAAAAACTGGTCTTTTAAAATTATTTACTTTTCCTAACTGTAAGTTTTTCGGAACAATAGAAAATAACTGTTTAAAATGCGTTAGTATATGCTCTTGTGAAAAATTACGAATTTTTTTTGAAAAAAGTGTTTTTAATCAAAAGGTTAGGAAAGTATGTTTTTTATGATTTTAGGTAGAAGGGTTTTGTATTTGTGATAGTAATAAGAAATTGCACTAATTTCCACTCATCCAGTCAACTTAGAAAAATGGGTTAATGCTTTACCTTTTGTTACTTAGTTGTTTATTAAAATGACTTTCATCTAAATACCAGAGGCACTTTTATTCTTCTTTTCTATTAAATATGGCATAAGCAGAAATGCAACACTATCCAGAAAGAAGTGTGCAATTATGCAAGCAATAATATCTCTTTCCATGATGTATATAGAAGCCAGAAATAGTCCTGTTAAAAAAACAGGGATGAGATGACGTATCGACCATGAGAAAGCATGAGCTATAGTAAAAAATAATGTAGAAATTAAGGCAGCTATCCAAATATTGGAGGTAATTAATGCAAGACGTTCGATTGCATATCCTCTGAAAAGAAATTCTTCGACAATTGACGCAGTTATTACGGAAAAAACCCTACGATTAAATGACAGGCTGGTAATATCCTTATAACCATATTCACCACCGCTAGCCTTTTGTTTCCTAAATATCATTTGGACAATTGCCATAATTATCATCATACCAATTCCCCCAATAATTCCTATATAAAAAGTTCTTAGGGTTATTTTGTTAAAACCAATTGACTGCAGGTTCTCATTTTCTCCATTAAAGAGTATTAAAGAAATAAGAATAACTAAAACCCAAAGGAGAAATTTGGGTATTAACGAGTCAAAACCGAGTGAAGACCTTTTTTTATATAGTGCAATTATTGAAGGCCCAACTAAGGCAATTCCTAAGCCTATTAAAGTCCAAAAATTCATCTCTAATTTCATTGATTTGTTTGTTTTATATTTTCAATAGCAACTCATTAAATGGTTTTTTTGCCATTTATTGATGTCAATACCTTTAATCAAAAGCCACATCATCATAAACAATTCCGATATGAGGGTAACAATTAAAAAAGGGCTTGTCCAAAGGAAAGATTCATAGTTGGGAAGTAGAAAACCCTGAAAGAAATGAATTACATATCCAAGGCTTCCGATCATTACTAAAATACCCAATAATTTGGGAAAGAATTGAGACTTATAAACCAGGAGTTCGAGACGGAATAACCAGAAACCGAAAAATATGGAAACGATCAATCCTCGATGCTTCTGTACGGTAAGAAAAAACATCATTGCATCCACATTTATACCTGCCAGTTGAAAAGCATTAAATGCATTTGGTTGATTTAGCAGAAAAAGAGGGACGGAGATCAAGGCCAAAATAAGCATTATTAAAGAATTGTTTTTAATAACCTGTCCTAGAAGTCGGAATAAATTAAAAACGTAAAAAACAAAAACGGTTTCCATTAACAAACCGCTCACAAGGGCAATCCTAAACATTGATTCCGAATGGATGAAATTACTGGCCGTTAGAGAAGTATCTTCGAATGATATGAGCTTAGAATCAACATTATGTGTAAATGTTCCGGTTATAAGAACAACTATCCCAACTAACCCAGTAAGCCTTACAGTCTTTTTTGGAGATTCCATTCGAGTCATCAACTAATGTATTGAATTTGAGAATCTTCTCTGAAAATTACAAAGTTTTTCGTATACTGTTTTCCAGATGTTTTGAAATTCAGCCTGTTTTAAAAGAATACTTCAAAACAAATTAGTTGAACTCAGTTAGTATGCAGGGCTCGAACCTTAAGGTTTACAGCCCCTTTGGGGTTTAAAGTAATAAGGGGGTTTAGCTCCACCGGTCGATTGTCAGCCATCTCAAAGTCAAACCGCTTTATAAACTCTTTAAGCGCAATTTCCATTTCCATCATGGCAAATTGCATACCAATGCAAAGGCGAGGCCCTCCACCAAAGGGGAGGTAGGTATAAGGCTTAATGACCTTATCCGGATGAAACCGATCGGGGTCGAACATTTCCGGGTTTGGCCAATACTCGGCATCATGCTGCACTGCATAGATCAGGTTGATCACCATTGCTCCTTTAGGAATAAAAATTCCACTTACTTCATCGTCTTCTAATGCAACACGGTCTGTGATCCAGGCCGGAGGGTATAGTCGCATCGATTCCTGAATCACCTGTCTAAGGTAATTGGAGTTTTCTTTGTCAACTTCACTTCGTAATTTATTGAGGATATCCTTATTTCTGGCAAGAAGGTAAAGAGTCCAGGTAAGCGCATTGGCGCTGGTTTCATGGCCAGCCACAAACATCACCATCAACTCAAAAAGCAATTGCTTGTCGGTCATTGTCTCTCCGGTATCTTCGTATTTCGAGTGAATAAGCATATCGAGTAAATCATTATGCTCTCCGCCTTCATCCTTCCTTTTCTGAACAAAAGACATTATCATATCCTGCGCATGACCCACTGCATTCTTTGCTCGCCTGTAGCTTCCATTGGCTTTATAATACCAGGCAAAAAAGGGTAGCCGGATAAGCTTAACCACAAGGGTTTGTGCTATATCTACCCCGTAGCGCATCACATGAATATCCCGATCGCTTATTTTGGTTCCCAGCAATGAATTTGAAACAATGTAGAACGCGAGCGACATCATTTCTTCGTGAATATTCACCGTCTTTCCACTGTAGTTTTTACTAAACCGCTGTAGGTAGTCATCAACTGTTTCTTCCATAATAGATCGAATACCCTCAATTTTTTCTTTATGAAAACCAGGCTGGATGAGTCTGCGCTGCCGGAGCCATTCCTTTCCTTCCAGGGTTAGAAGTCCTCTACCAAGGAAATCTGCAACTTGTTTGGTCTGAATGTCCGACTTTTCGTACCCCCGATGATTTTTTTGAAGTACATGCTGGATTATTTCCGGCCTGGAAGTAAAAATCGCCAATTGATTCTTTAGAATCTTTATGGCATAAGGATTTCCATAATCAGCCACATTTTGATAAAAAACAGGTAGAGGACTTCGGAATGCTCTAAAGGTTCTCTTTAGCATTACAAAGCCCGAAACGGTTTTATACCCAGGATTTTTCATGAATTGAAAATATTCTTTATTGATTTTTGGTTGTACTCTCAGGAGTGCTATTTCTCTTTCTTACTATTTTAACAATTCGGTTGTACATAACTTCAGATAAATTCCAGTTGTAGCCATTAAAGTTGACGGTGTTGGTGAACTGGATGACCACCGCATCTATGTCGCTATGGTATTTGGCAATGGTTTGGTAGCCGGGTATCAAGCCTGTATGTTCATATTTATAAATGGAAGAGTAAATTTCCTCTTCCTTCTTATCCTTAAACACGGAGCCATCGTTTAACGCCCGAATAAACGTACCTAAGTCATCTGCTGTTGCCAGCATCGATCCAACATCATCTGTTTTTAAATCGGCATTGTAGCCAACATAATAGCCACTCATTACATCATCCATATTCACATCACGAACGGAGCCGAACGTGTGATCTAAATCCAGGGGTTTCAGAATTTCTTCCTGAATATATGTGAAGGAATTGTATCCCAGCACCTTATTCATGATTCTGCCAAGCAACAAATAATTGGTGTTTGAATATTCATAACCTTCACCTGGCTTAAAATTAGCAGGTTTGTCAAGGATTAAGGCAAGCTTTTCATCATAGCTTTCTTTAGGGTGCGCCCAATAATTATAGGTGTCGGTATAGTTAGGAATACCGCTCCTATGCTGCACCAACATCCGCAAGGTGATTTCGTCTGCGTTTTCAATTCTTCCTTTCAATTCCGGCAAATAATAGGAGAGGGTACTGTCCAGGGATAGCTTACCTTCCCTTACAAGTTTTGCTACGGCCAGGGCATTGTAAAGCTTGCCTACGCTGGCTATTTTAAATAGCGCATGAGGGTCTGCAGGTATTTTGTTTTCCCTGTTTTTATAACCGGAAGCATAAAAAGCCGGTTCTTTTCCTGCCTGGTCCACATAGACTATAATCCCATCAAATCCCATGCTGGCAGCCTCATTTACCTGCTCCTGAATCGTATCAGGAAGTGGTTTTATCCAGGCTTTTACAATGGGCCAGGGAACATAGAATAGGGATATGATTGCTCCAACAAGTAATAAAACTCTGATTATTTGTTTTTTCTTTTTGTTCGTCATGATGTCAGATTTCATCTGGCTAAAAATACGATTCAATTGATTAAACCTCTTTTGGTCAACTCTATGTTTTATTGACTTTTACTTAATCCAGGTAGTTAACGTTCCTAATGTGTTCGTTAAATTATGAGACACCAAAGCCATTAAAATGCTTCTGCTTTTTATGGTCATCCATCCCCAGATCCAACCAAGAAGGAATGTTTGAGCGAAGTATATCCAATTCTGACTTATGCTCCCATTTTTATCTATGTGGAGGGAGTGTACTAACCCAAATAAAATGGCGGTTATTAAAACAGCCGGATTCCCAAAACTTATTTTACCTAATTTTAATCTGTCTTTAAGCAAAGTAGCAAGCAGCCCAAGCATAATTCCTCTGAAGGCAATTTCTTCGTCAAAGCCCGGCATAGTAAGCTGAAAGAATAGTGTTTCGGGTTTGGGCTCTGATTTGCCAAACAGGAAGAATGAAATTGCAATTGCTACCATTCCAATTACTGCTGTTATTAGAGTATTTGTTTTTAAGGAACCCTTCTTTTGTTTTAAGGTAAAAAAATCGTTCGCTGAAAAATCTTTTCTGAAGAGGAAGTAAAACACTATTGACCCAATTATAGCGTATATTTTTCCTGACCAATTCCAACTGCCACCAGTAAAGCTAAATTCTGAAAACTGCCTTGGCAACTCAAGCAGTATTTGGTTGAGCATGAAGAAAATAACAAAAAGCAAAAGCAATCGCCACTTTACTTTTATTCTGTATAAACCAAAATAAATGATGGGAGCTATTACCAGTAGTTCAATGCCAATTTTTGTAAAAACCAGATCCATTTTACTTTTTATACGACCGCTCTTCTTTTATCTTCTCCAGCTCTTCAATGCTTTTTTTCATTTCCTGTAATAGAAGTTTCTCAATGGAATAGATGTCGTTTTTTACCAGCCTTTCCAGCAGCCCTATTACATCCATAACTTTTGTGCTGGAATCCATGTCCAATAATTTGTTCAAAGATTGGCTTCCCAATTCTGCGTACTGTTCTTGAAATTCGTAAATACCAGCAATTATCTGTATGGTTTCAATATTAAACTCATTGAAAACACCACTGATTTTTGAGCTTTCAAATATTATACTGTTCGTATGGCCAACCCAATAGCCTTTCCAGCTTGGCATTTGAGCAAAGTTGAACCTCTCCTTGTTCTCCAGAAAAAGTAAGGTATAATCGTTGCGCGTAAGATTTTTGGTTACACTGTCTAACTCAATACTCAGCTTTTCATGGTATTCAATTGCAAATTCAATGTTTTTTGCATTTGATTGCAGCTCAGAAATTATTTGAGTAAGAGCATTAAGGGTATTTTGATCTGTTCTTTTTTGATTGTTTCTTTCTCCTATGTAAAAGCCCAGGAATACACCGAATGCCACAATGGACAATTCTATCAGATATTTTAAGAGCCCTTGAAAGGTTTTAAGGATCGTAATTTTTTTCATGGGTTTTGGAGTAGGTTCTTAAATTGGTTTGGAAAATACTAAGTTTTTCATGAATTTGTATCGAGACTTGTTTTCTCAATAATGAATTCTTTTCTATCGCCATTAAAGTCGATTAGTTCTATCCGAATAGTAGGGCCAAATTCATTCTGAAAGTAATCGCAAAAGCTACTGCCGTTTTCAAAGTCCAACCCATCTACTTTGGTTACTTTCATATTGGGTTTTATACCTTTTTTAAAAGCAATGGAGTTTTCAATTACAGATTGTATATGAACTCCCTTTTCATTGGTATAGCCAATTCTGAATCCAAACGTCTCAATAGGATCTGTGTCAAGTTTTGGTTCCTGCAAATGCAAGACTTTGTTATCCCAATCAATTGTAACTTTAAACCTCGACAGCACCTGATTGCCAATCATGTCGGACTTACCGGTTTTAAGTTCTACTGCAAGAAGTTTTAACGTATCTAATTGTACAGAATCTGATAGTGCAATTTCGTGATTAATATCCACCGGTGCTCCAACTACACCGTTTTGTTGTGCTCCGCTTTCCAAAAAAGTCTTATCAACTATCCCATTTTTTTTAAGCACATCAAAAGCCTTCTTACTAAGAGCTATGGAGCCGTTAGAGCCATAATCTATAAGTATATTGCTTAATTTGGCTCTGCCAATAGTGAAGTTAATAAACATACTGTACTGATTGTCCTCATCAAAAGGAATGGTTACCGAGTTATTCAGTGCCTCTTCACTAACAGCATTGCTTAGCGAAAGCTCTTTCTTTTCCTGATCTATCGTCCAGTTACAATGTCGCATGAGGTTTGAACCAATGATGCCATCAAAACCAAGGCACTCCAATTTGGGATTGGCATTAAAATCACCAATAAAAGCGGTTTGATTCACGAAATCGATGGAGCCTATTTTTATGCTATCTACCTGCACCCAGTCTATTCTTTTTTTGCTCTTGTCACTGTCAACAATATTTCCATGGCTAATCACTTTATAGGATTGGTTTCTTTGCAACTCTTCAGAAATACTAAATGGGGCACCCGAATCGAATAGAAATCGGTATTCTACGTTATCAATTTTTACAGGAACGAAAATAAGCCCGTTCTTAATTTCCATTTTCACATGCTCATTGAATGCTTTTTGGGAGATATGGCCACGTTGGATTGCCTTTGTCCACTTAACAGTGCAATTAGAAAGCAAAAAAAATGTACCAAGTACTAAGAGTGGAACCTTAAATCTTATTCGCATATGATGAGCTAAATTTCAATTAATTTATTCTTTAGAACCCTTATTGGAGCCTCTAAATTGGAAAAAAATAGAAAGAGCAAAACCAAGAAAGTAAACAAAAGCCAGTGCAGGGTTTTTAAATTTATAGCTTTCGAAATCAAATTCGTTAAATAATGCAACGCCTATGATGATTGCAGGTATCAATAGTACAATAGATATTCCCTTTTTGTTTTCCATAACCTTATTTTATAAAATCGATTAAAATACCTGTTCCTAATGAAATAAAAGTAAAGGAAAGCATTCCTAAGATATAGGAAATCAGAGCTTTTACATAATTGAAATATTTTCTTTTGTCAAAGAATGAGCCAATGGCCCAAAAAGCATATATAAAGAAAGCATAAGCTCCATATTCTAAAAGATGGGAATTGGTAATGCTTTCAATCATTCCGAATAGTGCCAACATCAACATTCCCATTCCCATTACAAAGCATAAGAGAATCAGAATTTCATAAAAATTATAGCTGTATTTTCTGAACAGAATTTTAATCCAAATGGCAATAAATACTGCCATAATAATATTTGAATAACCATAATGTTCAGATATCCATTGAAAAATTAGTCCTGTTGAAGTATCATTAAAATCGTCATAATTATAATTAACATACCCATCATTGAACCCAAATATTTTGACAAATAACGTGTAGGTTAAAGAAGTGATTAGAATAAACATGATGGGTTTTACAAGGCGATTCCTATCTTCAGAAATAAACGCTCGTATATTCTGCCCGGGTCGCATCAATAATTCTTTTATTGTGTATAAAATGCCTTTTTGAAAACTTAAAACATTCCCGATTTCAGTTACAATATACCTGCTATTTATACGCTCAATTTTTAAAGGGTGTCCACAGGAAGGGCAATAATTCCCTTGAAATTCATTGTTGCATTTTTTACAAACGTTCATTAAATCATTTTTTGGACCTCATTGCTTTTATTTTCCGTATCGAATTATCAGATAAAAAATTTTGATATTCTTTGGTTTCTATACCATAGATGGCCACTTTACCGTTTTCATTGCTATGAACACCCCAACCATATCTTTTAGTAAGTGAGGAGGCTCTGAAACAAGGTTGACCCTTTGAAAAGAACTTGTTTCGTTCATCATTCCAATCTTTTTTGTCAAACTCTTTTCGGATTGCAAATACAGTAAAAAACACATCATCGGAAGTGTATTTGTATGGATTGCCTTTTACCATATCGTATTGATAGTTTGCAACAGATTTGTTATTGCCTTTAATAGGTGGTTCTTGCCCTTGGTTTAAGGGGCAGTCTTCAGCAATTTCAATAAAGGTGTTTTTGTAATTTGTGGTATACAATTTCATTGTTTTCCTTTCAATAACACAGACTACTCGTTTGGGAAAAATACAAAGTTTTAATAAGAATAGTATCAATCGTGTTGAACATGTCAAATCATATTACCAATAGATTGACTCCTTCTCTTTTGCCACAAAAAACCGAACAATAACTAATACCAATACAGGTACGATTATTAAACCGTTTACAAAATTGAATAATGATACCCATCCTGTTAATTCAAATCCACCTTTTGAAATCAGAAGCAAATCGCCTAATGGACCTTTTGAAAATATAGTATTGTAGACAAAATTCCACCCTAGATGAAACCCAAAGGGCAATAATATAGATTTTGTTTTTGAAAAAGCCAATGCCCAGGCATAACCCATTGTTCCCGTTCCAATAAAGACCAAGATCATTGCCATTGCATTTCCCAAAACACTGTAGGAGAACCAATGGTAAATGCCAAAAGCAATAGCAGATACAAAAATGCTTTTTGTAGAACCTATTTTTTGGATGAGTATATACAAAACTGCTCCCCGAAAAATCAATTCTTCTGTAAGTACAGATTTTACATCCCACCAAAATGACTTTAGGATTAAACCACTCGAAATGTTTTCATTCAAAGTCCAATTAGATACTTTTAAAAATGCTTCTAAATATTGAGCAAAAACACAGAGCAAGGCAGTTACCAAAAAGCCGATAAAGAACTGCTTTAGCCTTTTGGTTATCGGCATAAATCCTAAGGCTAGAATACTTTTCTTTTCAATTAGATATAAAAGCAACCAGGAAACGGAGAGTATAACCAGTATTCCTATCATTTACTTGGCTGATCTTTCATATTGTTATTTTCTGATTTGATGCTAATAAGTACAAATCCGGCCAGCGCTAATATTAAAACAAGTAGTGGGTACCAATAATGTGACCCTGCGGAATACATTCCATAACCGTTGAACCCTTGCGCAATAAATGCTATAATAATGAAGGTCCATCTTGCCCAGACCTCATTTCTTTTTATACCAAAATGAGTAAGTGCGAACATTGAAATACCTGCAGCCATAAGCCCTCCTCCGGCAGAATGTAACATCAGCATAGATAAACTTTCTGCTTTTCTGAATAATTCAGAGTCTGATGGATTTCCAAGATAGGCTAAGTGCACATCTAAAAAGTGGAGGATAAACTGATCTCCTAGCCCTCCAATAAACATTAAAATGCTGGAAGTGTAAAGTAAAGTTAGTCCGGTTTTTTTCATTTTTGCTTTGTGTTGATGGTCTACCCTCAGCCTGCTAAATGAAGGTACTCGTTTTGGAAAATTACGATTTTTTGAGAAAATCAGGTGAGATCACAGATCGCAATTGGTTTACAGGCAGATGCCTGGTTATGGTTAAAATGGCCAGGTAGCTTTTATTTATCTTTTGCTATTCTGAACCCAAATCCATCATTTCTTGTGTCTCTGGGCGATTGATACCTTACCTCTGGCATATGAATTCCATATTTCAATGGTTTTCCATGGCTGTCCTGTGTATTGTAGAACCAGCTTACTCCCTTTGAAATTTTGTATTCACCATCAGGCGGGCCTTGCGGATTGATTTTGCCAACAAGACTATCCTTTGCAGGATTATACCAGTCAGAAACCCATTCGCTTACATTTCCGGTCATGTCATAAATTCCAAGTTCATTTGGTTTAAGAAGCCCTACCTTGTGAAACGTGCTGTCGGAATTTTCTCCCACCCAACCAATTTCCACCGGGTTGTTACTGCCACTGTATTGATAGCCTTTGCTTTTCTGCCCACCTTTTGCAGCATATTCCCATTCGGCCTCAGTCGGTAGTCTTCCGCCTGCCCATTTAGCAAATTCATTCGCTTCATCCCAGGTTGCCAGCATAGGTTTTTCATCTTCCCATTTATAATATATCTTTTTGCCATAGGCATTTTCAACAGGTGGTTTTGGCATTTCCCTTCCTGTGCTTTCACAAAACTCCCTGAATTGTTTTACAGTAATTTCGTCTTTGCTAATGTAGAAATCGCTGATTTCCACGAATCGGTAAGGGCTCGTAAAACCTCGTACGGTATCTCCTTTAGGGCTGATCACAAGTTGATTTTTACCTTGTTCAAATGTTCCACCCTTTACAAAAGCCCAATCGATGTTGGTTTTTTGCTTGCAAGAAATGAAAACAAAAAGACCTATAAATGCCAAAGTTGATTTGCTAATCATTTTATAAAGCTCTATTTACAATTTCCCTTCTACTCCGTCTCTTTGAAAACCTGTAGGTATGTATCGCAATCGGATAAATACTTTAAGTCAGTTAAGTTGCCCGTCCACAATAGACTTAGTACAAGAAATAAATTAAAGATTTTCATTTTCAATTTTTGTGATTCCTTGAAGTTGAGCGATTTATGCTCATCTTAGGCAACTTACAAAGTTTTATTGAGAAAATCGTTTTTGGTTAAAAGGCAGCTTTTTTTTGGCTTAATTATAACATAGACCAACCCTGTACAATTTGAGCATTGTTTTCCGTAAAGGTAAAGCTCACGTAATCTTTTGATGCATTGATAGAATACTCATAGACTAAATCATCGCGATCATTTATTTGGAAGGTTATTGTTTGGTTGGCTTGGTCTAATATAAAAGTGCCGTCTATGTTCGCAGAGGTTTCTTCAAATGTGAAATTACCCTTAGAATCCTTTTGGTTGCTATCCGGATAAAAATGTATAAAATCACAGCATGCTCCTGTCATATCTGATACTCCATTAATGGTTTGATCTAATATCTCCCAGGTTCCAAAAATCCCTGAATCAAACAATGTGTCATTTGCCACATTGATTTCTTCATCGCATTGGAAAGCCGTTAATAGGGAAGCCATTAAAAGTATTTGAAGTTTTTTCATGGATCTAAAATAACTGGTTTGGGTTTTAAGCAATATGTTCGGTGTGTTATTTTTTGGTTAACTATTACAGCCAATTTATTCTTTCTCAATAGACTCATAAAATTTTAGCTTCACTTAGCAGAGGACTGGTTTTTATGCATAAGCTAATCAGAAATTGATAAATGTTTCTGGTATTTCACTTCTTAACCTAAGTCAATGAAATTAAGTTGTACTATAGCCAACTTTGCTGATATAACAACTAAAAACGAAGGGACTGAATATTGGCTTGGTGAAAACGGAGCTATGTTTGCAATAGTTACTTGCGTGTTTGGTGTTTACTTTTGGAGAAAAGCCATTAAAGAAAAATTGTGAGTAAATTACTTTACAAACCTGAATTATGACAAAGAAAAATACTAAACGAATAGTAAGAGTAGCATTGTTTGTTGGAACCATCGTCTCCTTGTACTTTGTGCCCTGGCTATTGGTAAAAGCATGGATACTTCCTCTGCCCGACACGATTCAGGAACAAGCAGATGAAGCTATAGATCATGGATTTGATGGAGTGATTGTTTATGTAGATCAAGCTGGCAAACCACCAAAGTATTTTGCTTCCGGTTGGCACAATCGAGAAGCTAAGATACCCGCCAGACCCGATGCACTGTTTAAAATTGCCAGTATAAGTAAGCTATATGATGCTGTTGCAGTTACCAAATTGGTAAGTGCTGGAAGGCTTTCGCTTGACAAAACAATTGCTGATTATTTACCAGAACTTGTAGGAAGAATTGAAAACGCAGACAAAATCACGTTGAGGTTGATGATACAACATAGAAGTGGTATCCCTAATTTTACCGATGCTCCAAATTTTTGGGCTGCACCAACACAATCCTATGAAGAAAGCCTTGCATTGATTCTGGATAAGCCAGCAAATTTTAAACCTGGTGAAGACTATGAATATTGCAATACGAATTACCTGTTAATCAATAAAATCATGGATGATGCGCTAGGTTATAATAACTTTCAGTTCATTCGAGAGGAAATTCTAATTCCGCTACATCTTAACCACACTTTTGGTTCGCTCAAAGAAGTGAATCTGGACGATGTAATGAGTGGTTACCACGTAGGACACCCCTTTGATTTAAAAGCAGACGAACATGGCATGTTAGCCACGGCTGAAGATGTGGGAACCTTTCTGCGTGCATTGAATGATGGCTCTGTATTTAAGGATAAGGAAGAGCAGGAAATATATGCTTCTATTTATAAGTACGAGCATGGCGGATGGGTTCCCGGATACCAAAGTTTTGCAAAATACTACAAAGATATTGATGCCGTTGTTGTTGAATTTTACAGCACAACCGACTCTAAATTGTACAATTGGAACTTATCAGAAATCATAAATAATAGAATCGTTAAAATTCTGAAAAGGCAAAAAGCTCATAGCAATTCATAGCGCCCTCCCACCTGCCGCACGGACAGTGGAATGCTTTTTATACTATTTGATTTTAACATTCAATCTGGTTTCACTTCTTAACCCAAGTCAATGAAATTGGTTTGTGTCAAAGCCAACTTTGCTGATGTAAACATTAAAGAAGTAAAATCATGAAATCACAAAAAACAATCGCCCGTACATTTGGAGTCTTTTTCCTGGTTGCATTCTTGTCCTACGGATTGGGAACGGGCCTTACAAGCTCTGTAACAAACACAGCAGATGCATTAGGAAGTATCCCTGCCAATCAAACGCTATTGGTTGTAGGTGTAATCCTAATGGCCTTGGTTCATACGTTTGTTAACACAGGACTTCCGGTGCTCATGGTGCCTATTCTTAAGCCGTATAGTAAGGTGCTTAGCTACGGCTACCTAAGTGCAGGTATCACTGCTACTATTGTGCTTATTGTAGGTGCTATTTTCCTCCTGTTATTTGTCCCCCTTGGGTCGATGTATCAGCAGGCAGAGCCTGGCGATATTCACTATTATGAGACCGTGGCAGCTTTGCTCACCAAAGGGAACTTCTATGCCTATCAGATTGGAATGGCCATCTGGGGATTTGGAGGGCTAATGTTTTGCTATCTATTGTACATTTCCAGGCTTGTACCAAAAGGTTTCGCCATTTGGGGATTTCTAGGCTATCTGGTTTTTATTGCCGGAACCGTCCTCGAGCTATTTGGATATCCAATTGGAGTTCAGTTGGCAATACCAGGTGGATTATTCGAGATATCACTTAGTTTATATCTGATTATAAAAGGGTTTAAAGAATCTGAAGTAATTACAAGTTAATCATTGTCAGAAGCAATGCGTTTCCTGATTCGACTAAGAGATTCAGGTTTAACGCCAATATAGCTTGCCAGGTGGTATTGGGGTATTCGTTGTAGTAGGTCAGGTTTTGATTTCATTAGTTTTAGGTAGCGCTGCTCGGGCGAATCTGTATAATAGGAGGCCAGTGCTTCTTTTTGCTCTGCAAAAGATGCTTCCATTATGGTTCGGGAGATTGTTTCAAATCGGGGAAAGCGCTTGAACAATGCCTGGCCTTGCTCTTCGTCTCCTACAACAACAGTAGTGTCTTCCATACAAATCCAATTATGCTTGGCAGCATTTTGTGGTGTAAAGGTGTTTAGCGAAATGGCCCATTGTTCCTCGGTAAAGAAATTGGTCGTTTTTTCTTCACCATCTGCAAATATGTATTCTCTTACGCAGCCCTCCAGAATAAAATATGTTTTAATAGAAAACTGTCCTTCTCTAAGTAAATATTTGCCCTTTTTATAGGTTTTAGTTTGCATACTCTCAGCAATAGCTTCACCTTCTTCTTTTGATAAGGGTGATATTTTATTAAAATACGCTACAAATTTATTCTCCATAAGCAAATCCTAACTGGTTATTTTGTTGACCTGCTAAACCCCATTGTTTAGTTCAAGAGTTGTAAATGGAGTGCCAATAATACCCGAAAGGTCAACTAATGATTCTGAAATTTACAAAGATTTGAGAAAATGATATCAGATTTCTATTCCCAAACCTTTCGGTCTTACACTGACCTTAGTTTTATGTTTATACTTTCGATTTATCACTTTAGTCGCTATTACTTATAGAAAATGTTGGCGGTTCGTTGTTTTGATTCGGGTCATTGCTGTGTCCCAATTGCCCAAAAATTTCCTTCAAAGTCTTTAAAGGTCCCTCTTCGATCAGGATCTCCTTCCTTTTGTATTGGTCTTTCTACAATGTCACAGCCATATTGAACGGCTTTATCAAATACAGCATCAACATCTTGAACGTATATATGCAACCATAATTGATAGGAAGGATATGTATTATTAGCCTCTGCTAACATTATGATTGAATCATCTACTTGTAATTCTGCATGCAGTATAGAACCATCATTCCGCACATATTTTCGCTTTTCTATGGCATCAAATATTTGTACAAGCATATCAATGAACTTTTTAGGATTATCGACCATCAAATACGGGGATACTGAATTATAGCCATTCGGTTTGAATTTTTTATTCATAGCTTTTCTTTAGTTTATTATCAAAATCAAATTTTAATCATTTTTGATGCGTGTAGCTTTTCAATGACCGCCAATGTGCGAGCGGTCTAAGATTGATTCTGAAAATTACAAAGATTTGAGAAAAGCAGCTCTGCCCTTTATTTTAATTGATGAACTGCAATTTCATCACATGCTATTAGTTTTCTCGTGGAGCTTTCTCAATTACCTTGTTATTCTCGTATATATCTAACCTTACAACCTTAGAGCCTTTAATTATAAACTCATAAACAACATTTTCATAATTCAGATAAAATCTATTCTCCGATTCAGGGAAAAGCTCTTTTGACCATACGGGTTTATCATTAACAATATCAGTAACTCTAAGCAACTTGCCTTCTTTTTTAATGTTGACAATTCTGTCAGGAAAAATATAATTGCCGGCATATCGGTCCAAGATTTCATCCGTCAATTCAACTTCTGCCAAAGGCTGATGGTCGTAGCTTATGATTCTGGTTAGTTTCCATTCATTATCTATCAGTTTCCATAGAGCAGTCATTTTACCGGAACCCACCAATTTTTCTTTTCCTCCTTTGATTTGTAAATAGAAAACATGTTTACAGATTTCAAGTGCACCATAATTATCCATTGGATAAACTTCAAGAGAGCCTTTAATCAATTCTCTTCTTAATGGTTGCCTGGAACGCTGTTCTTTTCCGCAGAAAATGGCCATGCCTTTCATCTCATCATCTTTTGAAGCGGTAAACCCACCCTTGTCATGAAAAAATTCAAAGTCTTCCGATAAATAGGATGCATACTTCTCCAAGTTGCATGCATTTTGAGCTTGAAAATACAGGCTATCCATTTTAGTAATTTCTTGATATAGCTTGCCTGATTGTTGCGAAAAACAGGGCACTGACAACCCATATAATAGTGCGATAATTGCTGTAGATCGAAATGTTAACTTCATTGGTTTGCTTAGTTTATAGAAATAGTTGGCAACAACAAGCCTGTTGTCATTAGTTTAATTATTATGCGTGCACGTTTTGGAAAATTACGAAGCAATGAATTACACACGTTGCTGCCACACGTTTTTATTTATTCCGTAGCGAATATTTTTTTCATATTCAGGATATTCTTTTAGTTCAGGATGCTTAAATTCTCCAATTTTTTGCATTCCGATTTTTTTCATCACGTTTTCCGATTTAGAATTTTTCTCTGTGCAAGTAGCGATGATTTTCTCTAAATTCAATTCGTTAAAAGCAAACTCAAGACACTTTTTTGCTCCTTCAGTTGCATATCCATTTCCCCAAGCATTTTTTTTTAGTCGCCAACCAATGTCAATCGCAGGTGTAAATTCAGTTTTATATTCTTGATATGCCAAACCAACAAATCCGATTAATTCTTCATTTTTTAGAGTTTCTGTGGCGAAGTAAGTATATCCGTTTTTTTCAAAGTGCTTTTGAAACCGCTCAATTAATTCCGCTGATTCTTTTTCTGTCAAAGTTTTTGGGAAATGTTCCATCACTTCCAAATCCGCATTTAGTTTTGCAAACTCGGCTAAATCGTTTTCATTCCAATTGCGAAATCCAAGTCTTTCAGATTTAAAAATGTAGTTTTTTTTCAATTTTAGTTCGGTTTTATCAAATGTGAAGAAATGTGCGAGCGGTCTGCCTGTCTGCCGTATCCGCCAGTTGGCGGAGAAGGCAGATGCTCGTTTTGGAAAATTACGATTTTTTGTGAAAATCAGGCCAACCTCAAACCTTGGGTTTTTGGATGGACAAGTTAGACCGTTAGTTCGGGGCTGGTAGTAATTGAAGACTATAAATACTTTTTACTTCGGTTGAGTCAGTTTTAACAAAACAATAAATCCTTGTCAATTCTATCTTGTTTTAATAAAGCCAATAATTAACTCTCGGTAAATACTGCTTTCGTTAAAAGATAGGTCTCTCCAAAGCTCCCCGTGGGATAAATTATAAGAGTAAACAACTTGCATATCCCTGAAATCAGTTGCTCGAACCTTTTCTTCAAATAATTTTGAGTAGTTATACATATTATTATCGCTAATCAGTAATATGGAAACTGATAGGTTATCAAGGTATGTTATTGGGGATGCTTTTATGAAATTTTCCTTCCCACTACCAAAAACAGCTTCTACATGTAATTTGGCTAATTCAGGTCTTGCACTGTTCAGTAGGGCTTCATGGTAATCATTAATATCGTACGTTCCTGATACTGGAATTAAACCTTTAAATATTTTTGGAGAAAGTCCAACGTAATTTAAATAAGTGCTATCCAAACATATCAGTGCAGATAAATGCCCTCCTGAAGAATAGCCTCCAATAAAAAATTTGTTTCTATCATATTTATACTTATCAGCATTTTCATAGAGCCATTTGACGGCAGATGCTATATCTTCAATGTGCTTTGGATGCTTGATCCCTTTATTTAATGTTGGATCTCGCCATATAGCCGGGCTTAGTCTGTGACCAATACTTGCTACTGCTATTCCTTGAGATGCAAATTTCTTAGCGATTTCCATTTCTTGATTCCTATCGCCATATGACCATGCACCTCCTCCTATCCAAATCAATAAAGGGTAATCAATTCCTTCTTTGGGTAAAACGAGGTTTAATCTTTGAAGACTGTCATTGGAAATTAATTCTTTGCTTATATATGAGAGGTTATTGTGAACTGAGTAATTCTCTGATTGGCCAAATAATAGGTTACTACTTAGAAATATAAAGCCTAAAAGATTTATAATTTTTTTCATATGGTTAATTATAGACTATTTATGAGCGATCTGATACTGTATGATTAGTTTAATTGAGATATTTCTCGTTTTGGAAAATTACGAAGTTTTTGAGAAAATGGTGTCAGATCGCTAGTTCGGAGCTGGTCGCGTAGCGAGCTTAGCCTGAATGGACTTTGTAATAGCGTTTTATTTGCTATTGTTTTTATTTCTTTCAAAGTGTTGCAATACCCGCATAGCTCTTAATGTATTCCATCTGCTTGGTTTACCGGCTTGCTCCATTATAAAGTGTACTTTTCCAGAATGGGCCGCTTGCATATTCCAGGTTCCATCTTTATTCTGCTTTTTAAGAATCACCGTAATAGCATCATTCATTCTATCGTCCCATTTTCTCGCGGCTTTTTGGAAATAATTCAATGCTCTAAGTATGTCATACTTCCACCTGCTGGGATAGGTTAATTTCAAAAAGTCCTTGTTAATGATTTTACCGGTTCGATCCGACAAGAAAAACTTATGGATCAGTATGAATTCTTCGGCACTTTTAATGGCGCCCAAAATGTCATCTTTTCTGTAAATGAACCCTGTATTTTGAAACTCAAGCAGTCCTTCAATAACCGAAATTGTTGAATGCAATGAACTATGTCTTGCCCCACTTCTTGTTGTCCTACAATTAAAACCACCATCAGGCATAATTTCTTTAAGGAGACTATCTATAATTGAATGCAATTCATGCTCAGGTGTCTTGAAATAAGATGCATAGTTTAAAAACATTCCATTTACACAAACATCACTATGTTTAGATGTTGATGGCCCTAGTTGAATTCCACCGTCTTCAGCTTTCGAAGTATTCAATACTTGCTCTATCGATTCCTTTATGAGCGGGTTGTTTGGATTCGGGTACAAGTTTCGAAGGTCGAGAAGCGTATAGTGTGTTGATATCCACTTAGGCTGATAAAACCGATCACCCCAATGTCCATTTGGATTTCTTTCTGATAAAAATTGTTTTCCCCAACCTTCATTTAAAATTTTGTCTTGCAAATCTTTTCGGTCAGTTCCTAACAAATCGCGGTAAACCTGGTATTGTATTGAAACATCACCTTTGAGCAACCATTTTATTATTTGATTTTTATCCATTTCTAGATCACAGCCAATGTGCCATCGGTCTGCACATCTGCCGTAAGTTTACTGAAGACATGTACTCGTTTTGGAAAATTACGAAGTTTTTGAGAAAATGAGCTTTATTCCTTTTTAGCTCCAGGAAGTCTGAAATATTCGTTATCGGTTTGGTCAAGTTGCCGTTGGATTTTCGCAAAATTTTCTTTGGTCGGTTTAAGGTTTGTGAACTTTCCAATGATATTGCTTCTTCGGTAAACGATAATAGTATTTTCGATGTTTGGGTTCACCTTGTTCAGGTATATTTCCGAAGATTTATCTGAAAACGAAGGAACAAATGTTAAAGCAATATTTGTCAGGTGCAATTTATCGCCCAAATGCTCTAAGTTTTTAAGTCGTTTTTCTTTACTATAATCGGTCTCATTCCCATAGACGAAATGTGCCTTTAAATATTTCCCCCTTTTCTGGCCCTCATTGTCCAAAAACACCAACCATTTCTCAATGTCGGGCCAATTTGGATTATTGCCAACAAAATACAGAATTCCGTGATACCACCCGTATTTACAAATCGGGCATGTCATCCTTCCTTTATCGGGGCCATAGGCATGATAAGGTGTGAAGGAACTTAAATCTTCTCCAATATCCTTTCCTGAATTGTGGTGCTTATCAGGTTGAACAGGATAGTTGGGGATATTAAGACCCAGGATAAGATTACGTTCGCCAATCCATAAATTCCCTTTTTTAACAATTCGGATTACACCGCTTCCTCCGCGGTTTTCCAATTTATTTCTTCTTTGGGAAGTCAATAATGGGTCATCATCAAATACGAAATCGTCCAAATAATAAGGTTCTTCCATATTTTTTTCCTTAACCGTTATATGAACGTGCGCAGGTTCTGCTCTGCTCGGATATGTCCCGGGCATTACGGTGTTGATGGTGTATTTTCCATCAACTCCTGTTTTTACCCAACCACGAATATATCCGTGCGTTTGTCCTAATTTGTTTTTGGGCATATTCAATGGTTCATTTGGATTGGTGGCATATATTCCGTGAATATCGGTGTGGTAGTAATAGATAATCACGTTTGAGGCGGGCGTTTTTCCGTCTCTCTCGTAAACTGTACCCGTGAGCGAAATTTTTTGCCCGTTTTGTGTCCAGCCCGGGCTTGTATCTGTTGAAGATAAGTTGGATGGCATTTTATAAGCGAACGGCATAACTTCGTCAAAGTCATTACTTAATTCTTCTTCTTTCGGAACAGAAGATTGAGTTTGTCCGTTACAACTTGTCAAAAAGACACAAAGAGAAGAAAGCAATAGCCCGATTTGAAAAAGTTGTTTCATAAGAAGTACTTTAATTTTTATACTCTTTTCCATTAATGAATATTTGACCGCCAAGTTCCTTAATATCAAAGTTGAGCCAACCTTTTGTTGTTTTTTTCCAAACTTCAATGTGTTTCTGAGTAGTCAAAACGGTGTCAGTGGTTTTACCATCCCTGCGAAACATAAGCCTTTCCCATCGTTGTGAGGTAAAAACAATTGCACTGTCCCCACTAATTTTTATACTATCAGCTGTATATTTATTGCTTAACGTTCGATCAATAATGCTCCAGTCTCTAAGGGTATATTCTCTTTGTTTTTCTCGATTTATGATTTCACCACTCTCGTCATAAATCACAAAGCTTTCAGGAATCAAGTCCATATACAATTCAATGTTCTTGCTTTCAACTGCTTTAACACACTTGTCCAATTGGTTTTGTATTTCGTTCCTTACCTGCGAGTCTGATTGTTGATCAGTTGTTGAACAAGCAATCAGATATGATACAGAAAGCAGGATAAGACCTGTTGTAAATAATGATTTCATAAACATGTTTTGAGCCAAAAATAGGAGGACAAGACAGGCTCTTTTTGCGTGTTGAAACTTAAAATTTGCTGAGAGGAGTGAGGGATTATCCTACTGGAGTAGGTCTTGCCAGTTTGCCCGGTAATGCCTGCTAAATCTTACCGTTTTACCACTTTTTAGCACACAATCGTAATCGCCATTTTGTCTTGATTTCAGCTCATTAACAAAATTCTTGTTGATGATTGCCGAACGATGTACCCGAACGAATAATTTGGAGTTCAGCGTACTTTCAAGATCTCGCAGAGTCCTATTATCCAGGTATTCTTTTCCCCCTAAATTTATTTTAGAATAGGGTTTTTCGGTTGAAATAAATTCAATGATTTCTGTTCTTAGCGCGATGGTTTTCAATCCTATTTTAACATTGATTTTTTCGGAAATTTCATTTGGTAATTGCCCGTTTTGATTTGAATTTTTAACTGTACTTGCTATAAGTGGAATAAACACATAAAAAAGCACAAGTACATAAAATTGGTTGGAAAGGGCAGCATTGAAAATATGCGAGAAATGATGTGTTGGGGAAAACACAAAATAGCTGACTGTTACGAAAAAGGCAGAGAACATAATTATATGAAGTAGGGTAAATGCTCCGCCTAAAGCGATTGAAGCCCCCAACTTTTCAAAACGTCTTTTGAAATGGAGACGCTTGAACAGCCGAATTTGCAAAAGCGCCAATGGAAAAAGAAACCCCCAAATACTGTTATAAAGCAGGGATTCCGATAGGTAAAATCCCGTGTTCTGAACTCGGCTATACACATAATCCTGGAATATCGACAGCCCGATTGCCAAAACAATAATTCCAATCCATAATTCAGGTTTTTTTAAACTTGAATTAATTTCAAATGGTCTGTGGGTTATCGTTTGTTGCATTATGTTTTCAGCTTGCGTACAATTTGCGAGCGGTCTGCCAGCCAGCCGTAAGTTTACTGAAGGCAGGTGCTCGTTTTGGAAAATTACGAAGTTTTTTGAGAAAATGGGCCCGCCTTCTCCGCCAGTTGACGGATTCGGAAGGGCAAGTTAGACCGTTAGTTCGGAACTAGTCGGTTTGTGTATGAGTAGTGGCAGGTTGTGGTACTTCCCTATCAAACGCTATCCTGTTTGGGTAGGCTAAAAACCTTGATATTTAATGTTTTTCTGGCCATTATCTTTACATGATGCTGGCTTGAGTTTATAAATCTACTTTTGTTTTTCAAACCACATGTTCCTAACTCTTCCATTTGAAACACGTAGACCACTTACTGTTCCATCAGGCGCTCTTATTATTTGTACAAACACTAAAGGCAAGTCTGCTGAAATTTTGTCTTGCGCTATTCTTTCCATTTTAAATTCACCATGTCGTGGATGATAGCCTACCAATGCACCATTTTTCAATTGAATTTTATAGGACGTTTCTATTTCAGGGCTATAATAGGTTCCTACATATTCGCTTAGTTCTTCATTAGTTACCGTGGTGTATTCATATTTATCAAATTGGTATTGCAATGAACCATCGCCATTGATTACCATTTGTACTTTCGCACCATGCAGACTAAAGCTAGCTTTCAGTCCTGTCTCCTGATTGATAAGGAAAGTATCCTCAGAAATAGGAATCATAGGCTTGTTGTCCAACCAGAGCGTATCGTTTTTTAGGGCTATTTGCTGATTGATTTTCTGCTTGTCTTCCCAGTAGTAACCTACATATTTCCTTAACTTTTCAGTGGGTAAATAAATAGGTATAAAAACGGTTTCTTGGGCTGCTTCACTTTTTTCTCCCAAGACAATATCTGCCACTTTTTCCCATTTGGATTGAGGGTTGGCAGCTGAAAAGTTTGACAATACTACAATGCTGATTTTTTCTGAGGGAAATGTACCTATGAAGCTGCGAAATCCTCCTGTGGCACCTCCGTGCTGAATTCGATCGAATCCTTTATAAGTGTCAATTTCCACTCCGTAGGCGTAATTATTATATTCCCCGTTATTTAATCGATCAAGGGTTTGCAGTTGCTCAAATTCAGCTTCCCAACCGTCCATAGGTTGATAAAAGTTCTTTAGCCAAACTAACAAATCACTAACGGTAGAATTTACATTTGCCGATCCATAATAGCTCCAATATTCTATGCTCCTGGTAAAAGGTGCTGCACCGCTGTAAGACGTGGCTGTATTTAAATGAATGGCATTAGCTCTGGTTTCTATATATGTATTGTTCATTCCCAAAGCATCGAAAACATTTGATTGCATCCATGACACGAATGGTTCACCAGTGACTTTTTCAATAATATTAACCATCAGCATATAGCCGGTGTTACAATACATGTACTCATCTCCAGGGTTGAAATTTAGCTCCTTTTGTTTGAGAATAAATCGGTACAAGTCGCTATTTGTTCTTTCATCATTTAATCTCCAGCCTGCCAAAACTAAAAGATAATGAAAGCTTCTTAATCCACTTGTATGATGCAATAGATGACGGATTGTAATGGTTTTGCCGAAGTCAGGCAATTCAGGGATATACAATCGAATGTCGTCATCAATGGAAAGTTTACCTTGCTCTTCAAGTTTTACAATTCCCATAGCAGTAAATTGTTTGGAAACCGAACCTATATTAAAAACAGTTTCTCTTGTATTGGGCACCAAATACTCGAGACTTGCCAAGCCGTAGCCTTTTGAGAATAGTATACTATCACCCTTCATAATTGCTATTGCACCACCTGGATGATTAGGAACACTCCAGACTGCAAATAAACTATCTATTTTCTGGGTTTCTGATTTGCTCAGTTGGGCGTTACCGATTGATGTAATCGCCAATGTAAGAAGCAAGGATATGGTATAACTCTTAAGCATTTTTTAGACAGTTTTTATATTCAAGCTAACGGTTGGTGGTAAAAGTAGTTTACGCTTCGCAAACGCTTTTGCTTTTTCCCCAAAGCACAGCTTTGTAAAAATGTTGTGCAGCGAGAAAGCATTTCAATGTAACAATGAGTGAATTACTTTTACCACGTGTTGGCTATTGTGCTTTTAAACTGAGACATCTGAATTCAGTTTCTTATTAGAAAAGCCTAAGGAATATTACTTAAATCTTGACTCCCAACAATCGCCATTATTTCTACTATCATCTCACCACTGATTTTATAATAGATACTATCCGAACCACAAGCACAACGTCTATAACCTTTTCTAATATAATCCACCGATTCAAAAGCATAAGGTCTTTGGGCGATGATCTCAAAATAATCAAAAAAAGTATTGAAGTATTTATAAGCCTGGACCATTCCAAAGTTTTCAACACCAAAATGATGAATCCGAATCAGATCTTCTTTTGCTGAATTACTTAATTTGTATTTAGCCATTAAGCAAAGTCTTTGATTGTCTTAGAATTTGCTCTTTGCTATCCTCAGTAAATCCACTCTCCTCAGCTCTATTAATTTTCGCTCTAATCCAGTCAATCTTAGCTTGTTGCTTCCGAGCTTGTCTGATCAGATCATTCACGAGTTCACTTTTACTTGTATATTCTTGATTCTCTATTTGTGCTTTTAACCATTCATCATTTGGTTTTGTGAAGGAAATACTTTGTCGTGCCATAATTAAAATATTTTGGTGCGAAAATACACCAATTACGAATCATTCGCAAAGGGTTTCAGTATTATTGCCAATGTGCGAGCGGTCTAAGATTGTTCTGAAAATTACGAAGTTTTTTGAAGAATTTGTGTTGGATCGCTAGTTCGGAGCTGGTCGTCTCGGCTTAGCCGAGAGTGGCCCGAACTAGGGTCGTTAGACCGCTTGCCATTGTTGTAAAACGTGCTTATTTAATTTCTTTTTTGATTTTCATAGGATCCATTCTTGTGTCAAATATTGCGGCAATTTTGACATACTTATTGTCATATCGATAATAAATCGTAGTTTGTTTTGTAATGACAAGTCTACGTAAACCTTTAACTAATTCTGTTTCCTGACCAATCTCTGGAAATGTGCGGAGTTGATTTACGATTTGGTCGAATTTCTCTACATAGTTAATTTTTACTCGTTCAGACCATTCAGATTCAAGATAATTTAGAAGTTTGTCAAGCTTTTTGGCAGCTCGTTTAGAAAGAACAATGCCTCTCATTTTTTGTGCGGCTTCATAAAGTCATCATAATTGACCGTATCACCGTTATCAATCTCTTGTAAGCCGATTAAGATTTCATCTTTTTGTTCTTGAGGTAATTCTGCCCAGAAATCCTTTGATGATTCTCTGGTAAAAAGCCGTTTGATTGATTCTAAGATGCTTGGATTATCTGTTTCCAGAATCATCTTCATTATTTCTAATTTCTCAGCTTGAATATTCATGATGGCCAATTTAATCAAAGATATGAAAATATACGATTATGTTCTTCGCTTGTTTCCAAAAGCATGCTTTACAATGCGCGAGCGGTTTAAGTAATTAAGCCGCTATTTTTATATACATTGTTAGCGGTAGTTCTTATTAAATATTTCATTCTAAAGCTCTCCTCAAATAATTGATTTGGCCAAGATGATAGTTCAGATGTGCCAATAGTTGGATAAGCACATAATTAGTCGGATTACTGGCATTGTCAAAAGTAATAGGAAAATCCGATTCCATCTCCTTTTCGGTAAGATTTGCAAATATTTTCCGAACCAAAATTTTCAATTTCTCCAATTCCGATATTAAGAAGTCCCGCGGAAGGTTTTTTTCTATGAATTCATTATCCCTATTTCTAATAAAGTCGGTTTTCCCTAATTGTTTTCCAATAAGATAATTTGTGCCACCAATAATGTGCAATACCAAATTCCCACAAGAGTTTTTAATAGTTCCACTGGTTCTCCAGATATTCTCATCTTTCTTGAATGCATTAATTTCTTCAATCATTTTATTGATGTCGCGTTCGTAAAAATCCGCCAGAATATTGTTTAGCATATTAGTTGGTTTATAATCTGTCCAATTTTTGGAATTACCGCTAACACTCTAGCTAAACTGCGTTTGTTTCAACTAAAGCTTTAGCGAAAGTTGATTAATGCAGTTTAGTTTTTGTTGTGGAGCGTTTATTCTTAATTAATCAGTTTCATTAAAGTGTAGCCGCCATCCTTCTCATTAAAAACACAATATATATTACCTTTCAATGAAAATACTTTTGGGTAGTTTGGCATTACTGTTGAAAAATTTGAATAACCTACAACTATCCATGATGCACCGTTGAATTTATATACAGACGCTTTGGCTTGATAAACACTTCCGGAACTAGGAGCAATTCGTGCGCTAATGTAATGTTCATTATTGAATGTATATGTCCAATAATGTGTAAGATTATCAGGAAGTCCATCTTTGGGCATTGTCTCCCAACTTCCATTTTTCAATGTTCTCAGTTCAAACCTGCCGAAATTTTCACCATCTTTTCTTGCGTTAGCAGTTAGTAAGATAAATTGTGAGCCATCACCAGAAAAAGCGATATTGCTATTAGTGGCCGTGGTTATTGGAAATCCCCCCAAATCTTCTAGGTTTCCAAGAGAATCAACTTGTTTTATATGGGGTCCGATATTACTGTGACCGTAATCCTGAAAGCTATAGTAGAATTTATTCTTTATTATTTGTCCCCGATGGCCAGCAATTCCACCCTCTGATTCTTTTTCCGAAGGCGCTATGCTCCAGTTATCATTTTCATATGCAATCATCTTCAAATGAGGGTCGCCATAGATCAGATATAGTGGGCCATCTTTTATTCCTCCCAATTCAGCATAAGTAAGTCCATTGCCTTTTTTATCAGGATAGAATTCTTTTGTGAAGCCATAAGGAGAAAAAACCTTCCATGAATTATTTGTTTCGTCAAGCTCATAAATAATGATGTGGCTAACCATTTCCTTCTCATTATAAAGTTCCGACTTTTCAGCCGCGAGTAATAGTTTTTGATTCCAGCTAGTAAGACTCACAGGCTTTTCATTTAAGGGAATTTCTGGCATTCGCAATAAACCATTTTCGGTGACTTCATAAATTAAACTTTCACAGGTTTCCAATTTGTTCAGTTCATTCTTATCAGTGTCGTATTTATAATCAACAATACATCCACTTGATGGAATCATGAAGACCCGATTATCACAGAAAAAAAGTTCAAAGTCTTCTTTTAATTTCGGAATTGCTATTTCAGATTCAACAACAATCCATTTGTTTTTAGTTACAGTTGATTCACTAGAACCATTTGTTTTTGAAGGATTTGGGATGCTGCTGACCGGAACCTTAACACTACAGCCTGCTAGTAGGGAAATAGAGAAAAAAAAGAGACTTACTTTCATCATTTGTTTTTTTATTCAAAATCAATTCCAATTTATGTAATTGGAATTTGCAATTTGTTTCTTTTATGCTACACAACGTCTCTGGCTAGGAAGCGTGCGGGTTAGAATCGTGATTCTTGTCCGCAAGCGCAAAGCGTGAAGCAAAGCGGAAAATGCGAATTTTACGGTTTGCGGAGCATGCTTTCATAGCCTATGTTGGCTGTCGTTTTTTTATTTTTTCTTCAATCTCTTCAAAAGTCTCCAAGCTTTTTCTAATCAAACTTTCATGGTCGATTAAAGTGTTGAAAGTTGTCCATAATCTCCGGTCGTCTGATCGAATTGTGGCACTGACATTTTCATGCCCACTCAAAAGTAATTCTGCAAGAATCGCTGAGTTTTCCAAGTCTTTTTTAAGCTCCTGAATATTGCAGTTGACATTGAGTCGAGGTCGATTGAAAAACTTCTGTTTTATCCACGAATTTGCTTCGATTTCGATGCTCGGCAAAGTTCTGTTGGCATTCAGGTTTATTGTCCAGATGTAAATGTCTGTGAAGTTGATGCTCTTGTACCAATTGGCTTTTTGCCAAGTGTTTCTTCTATACTCTCCAATAACTTCAATTGAACCTAGTATGGTTGGGTACTGGAATCTGTAGGTTTTGACGGGAACATTCATTTCACCATTGAACCAAGTCCCGATTTCTTCGGTGAAGTCAACTTCTTTTTCAGCCGTGATATGTTCAATGATCGGTTTCACTTTTTAAATGACAGCCAATGTGCGAGCGGTCTAAGATTGATTCTGAAAATTACGAAGTTTTTAGAAGAATTTGTCTTAGATCGCTAGTTCGGAGCTGGTCGCGAAGCGGCTTGCCCGAACTAGGGTCGTTAGACCGCTCGCACATTCAGAGCAAGGAGCCGTGCCTGCGGCAGGCACGGCTCCTTGCTCTGAACGGTTTGGCTATGATTAGTTGCGTGGTTTAGCACTTAACTTTGCAAGTACACGAAACTGAAAATCCGCGAGGATTTTCAGAAGTAGGAGAGAACAAGCAATTACTTATAGCCATTGTTGGGTATAGTTATTTTACTCTTAAACTTTTTAAAAACTCTTCAGCTGTCATGACAGGTAAAAGAGATTTTTTAAAATCTTTTCCATTTCTTGTTATTATAATTTCACAGTCTGATTCGGTTGCACTAAAATATTGTAAGGCGTCTTCAAAATCTTCTATAGAAGAATTAAGTCCTTTTTCAATAGTTTGTTCGTCCAATGAGCTTATTTCGCTAATTATTTTAAACTTTCGCAATTTTTCTCTTGCAATTTTTGGATTCTCAAATTTTGCAAGAAAGTAATTTACAGTAGCAAATGAAATTGGAGAAACGACCATTGTCAATTTTTCTTTTTCTGCCAAAGTAGCAATTTTCGCAATTGGGTCATAATAGGGTTTTCGCTCTCCTAATAAGTCTAACATTATGTTAGTGTCTATAAAAATTCTCTTGTTCATTTGTATTTTTCCATTAAATAATCAGAGTATTCCTTTTTATAGTCCAAATCAGCTGAGATTTCAACTCCAGTAGCGATACTTTTAACGAAAGGGGAGATGTCAAAATTAGAATTTTCAACTTCCGAAGTCAAAGATTGTAGATAAGCTTCAATAATTCGAGAAAGACTCACCTTTTTATTTGAAGCATATTTTTTGGCTTTTTCAATAACCCGTTGATTGAGTTTTAATGTCAACTTTGTATCCATAGGAATTTATTTATACGTACAAATATATGAAAATAATCCGTATTAATTTTAATTTGAGATAAATTTTATTTGTGAGGGTTAATTACACCCAATGTGCGAGCGGTCTGTGCCCGTTTTGGAAAATTACGAAGTTTTTTGAGAAAATGGGATCAGACCGATAGTTCGGAGCTGGTCGCGGAGCGGCTTGCCCGAACTAGGGTCGTTAGACCGCACGC
>JAGQYI010000062.1 GCA_020436165.1 Cyclobacteriaceae bacterium
GAACGTATTGAGAAAAATGAAAGCCTAGCATAGCGTGTAAACAAATATAATCGGGAGAAGGTTTAAAATGCTGAAACAATACCTAAAGATAGATGGAGGGTAAAGGATAATTTTCAAATAAGTAATATATTTATTACCTTTATCTGGTGAAATGTTCAGAACTTTTCAAGCTTCTAAAAAAGAATGGTTGGTATGAAGTAAGACAGGCAGGAAGCCACGTAATTATGAGGCATCCTGATAAACAAGGGCAACTAACAGTCCCATACCATGCCTCCAAAGAAGTGAAGAAAGGATTATTAAGAGCAATACTGAAAAAGGCAGGTATTAAAACAAGTAAGCGATGAAAAAACCAAAAATACAAATGGTTGTTAACAAAGAGGATTTGGGATATAGTGCCTTATACGATAAAGGAGATGTATTTATAGCTACACAAGCTGATACCTTTGAAGAGTTGAAGAAGAATGTTTTGGAGGCCGTAAACCTTTCTTTTGAAGAAGAAGGGTTGGTGTATGCAAACGATGAAATAGCCTTTAGCTACGACCTGGAAAGCTTTTTCGATTTCTATAAAGTTATAAATGCCAAAGCACTCTCTGAAAGAATAGGCATGAACCAAAGCCTGTTAGCCCAATACATACGAGGAATAAAGAAACCCTCTCCCAAGCAAACCAAACGGATTTTAAAAGGGGTGCAGCAAATTGGTAAGGAGTTGACAGAAGCGGAGTTTATTGTTTAACAAAGGCTGGTTTCAGTGGGACACCCATACCAACGAGTGAGTAACTAAAATTAGTAACTAAATATTCCAAAGAATTCAGAAAGATTAACTCCTAACATTGATAATAAAAAAATTATCGTCCAAATTTTAAGAGCAAGTTTGTCCCAGAAATATGTCAGAAAACCCATTCCATTCTCAAATTTAAATTCTTCCCTCAAATTAGTGTTTTTAAGAAAAAGGAATGACCCATAGTACGTTAAAATCGTCCCAATTGGAATAAAATATTTCATGAAGGGAAACCAATAGAAAGTCACTAAGGCAATAAAAAAAATCAAAATACCGTATCCTATTAACCTATTGATCTTCCTACGTTGGCTTGCTTGTATTTTGTTAGCTGCAACACCCATATAAAACTAAAACACTTACTTAATGCCATAAATATACACATATTCGAATGTTAAAGCTATGAGTTACCCTAAACATGAAATGGCTTCTTAATTCTCCCTCATAGTCACCTACTGGAGACTATGAGAAGTTAGTGGATAGCATCCACCGAAGCCCGGTCATAATTGGATACTAAACTTAATAAAATATTTGAATTAAAGAAAAATGCCCTCCTACGCCAATCCCGATAGCTATCGGGATCGTAGAGCGAAGGTGGAGTCGGATGGGGGACCGAGCGTTAAGAAAATGTACAGTGTACATTTTTAGCGAGGGGCCAGCCTGCAGGGCGGCATCCCGGAGACGAAACGAAAAAAGCGCTCAACCAGAGCGCTTTTTGAGTGGAGTCGCAGGGATTCGAACCCTGGTCCAGATAAGGAAATCATATACCTTCTACATGCTTAGTTTCACTTTAGGTTTTCGAGGAAGACCGGCCGGAAACAAGCCAACGATTTCCCTTAGCTGCATAGAGTCTCACCTTTAACAAGCAGCCAGCTAAAGGCCAGTTTTGCTTTATCGACACCTCAACTCCGGACCAACAAAACGAAATCCGGTGAGATGTGGCCTGGTACCCGTCTAACGGGTAAACCAATTAAGCCTGTAACCTCAACTCTGAGTCGAGATTAGGCAGCCATGGCAAAATTAGATTCGCCAATTATAGTTC
>JAGQYI010000063.1 GCA_020436165.1 Cyclobacteriaceae bacterium
CTTGTCGGGGCTACTTTTTCTTATCTTATTAATTCTTTTTATTTTCTTTTAAAAACTTTGGTTCCTACTGTAAAAGGTTCGTCAAAGTATTTTTAATTTACTAATATGTTTTCTTAAGACATTTTCTAACCCTTCAATTAGTTTCATAATAAAATATTATTCTTTTGTTATCTTATTAATAATATTTTTTATCTTTTGTTTGCTTATTTTTTATTTGTTTTCTAGTTTAGAATGAATTATTGAAGCAAACTATTAATTAAAAAGTCTTATTATGAAAGGGAAACGTTTACTTAGTCTATTCAAGGTGTTAGCAATTGGTATGCTACCCGTGTTTTTTTTAGCGTGCAGCAAAAAAGAAACTCCAGTTCCTGCGCCTGTTGCCAGTTTTGATTACACAATTGATGGCAAAACGGTTACAATTACCAACAAATCCACAAATGCGGTTGATTATTCATGGGATTTTGGAGATGGGGGTACTTCAACAGATGAATCACCATCTCATACCTACGATGCTAATGGGGGTTACATTATTAAACTTACTGCCACGAACGAATCAGGAAGCGATGATTCGGAAGTTGCAGTTGAGATTATAAATATTGTTATTGATGGCAGTTTTGCTGATTGGGATGATGTACCAGCTGCTGCAACTTATACAGAAGGAGAAGGAGGAACTATTTTGGAAGTTAAATTTGAAAACCTTGCGAAAAATAAATTGTTTGTTTATGTTAAAACAACAGACGCTTCCACGGATTTTATTGACTTATTTATAAATGCAGATGAGAACGCTTCTACTGGTTTTGATTCATGGCAATACCCGCTTACCAAAGGATGGGATATACTTTATGAGGGTTATGTTGCTACTCAGACAACACCTGCCGATCCGTTCTTCGGTAATTACGATGATGCAGCCGCGGCCGATGCTGGTTCTCAAACTGCGTGGGTTTGGCATCAACTGACACCCGCCTCAACATTTGTTGTGATGGCAAATGCAGGGGCTGTATCTGGAGGAATGGCTTATGAATTCTCCTTTGATATGAGTGAAATACCTGCATCCTATACTATAGGTAGCACACTTGATATATTTATTAATGATGTGGATGCACCTGATGGAGTTGGTTCCGATTGGGCCAATATTGGTAATTTTCCTGCTCCAATTGGGGAAGAAACTTCAGCTGCGTTTACTTATACTTTAAAATAGATATTTATATATATTAAATTTCAAAGCCCGGTTTCAAGCCGGGCTTTGTTTTATTTAACTTAAATTGGGATTATGAAAAAAGGTATTGCTTTTTCCTTGGCTTTTTCATTGCTGAGCACATTTTGTATAGCTCAAACTACCATTAATTATGATCCTGATCTTTCTAACATACCCAATCCCGAAAGAGGATTCTACCATCATACAGAAACCCATTCAAACAATTATACTTTTCTTAACTCAGAAACGCTGGCCTCGTACAGAAACGATGGAATAACGCTTATTCTAAGAGTATTTTACCTTGAGGCATTTAAGGAAGGTGCTATTTCAAACACGTACCTTGAAAATATGCAAAAGGATTTTTTGGAGGCTAGAAAAGCGGGCGTAAAAGTGGTGGTTAGATTTGCTTATACCAGTAAATCCACCGCACCATATGGAGATGCCCCGTTGGATATTGTTTTACAACATATTTCTCAACTACAACCTGTACTAAGATCAAATTCAGATGTTATTGCTTTATTCCAGGCTGGTTTTATTGGTGCGTGGGGAGAATGGTATTACACAGATTATTTTTCAAATATTGTTGGCTCTCCCAATGCAGAAGATTGGATAAACAGAAGAGCATTGGTCAATGCGTTTTTGGAAGCCGTTCCGGAAAACCGGATGATTCAGGTTAGAACTCCTAAAATAAAAATGTCTTTGCTTGAAGATGAAACGCCCATCGCAGAGGCAGATGCGTATAACGGTACTGCAAAAGCAAGACTTGCGCATCACAATGATTGTTTTGTTGCTTCTGAGACAGATTATGGAACCTACGTAGACATACCAACTGAAAAAGCTTATTTAGAAGCTGAAACCAAATACCTTGTAATGGGGGGCGAGACATGTAATTTAGCTGATCCTTACTCATATTGTCCTAATGCCGTATCTGAGTTGGAGCGCTTTCATTGGTCATTTTTAAATATTGATTACAACCAGACAGTATTAAATGTTTGGAAAGAAGATGCATGCTTTGAAGAGGTGCAGCTAAATCTTGGATATAGGTATCGTTTGGTTGATGCAACCGTAACTTCAGAAGCCAGGCCTGGAGACAAGTTTAGTGTAAATGTAAATTTGGTAAACGATGGGTGGTCGAATGTATATAATGAGCGAAAGTTTGAATTTGTTTTGATCAACAATACAACGAATAAGGAGTACTATTTTGAAACAAGCGAAGACCCAAGACTTTGGTCAATTGACAACTCCAATGCTGTTAACCTTACGGTTGGAATTCCTGGTGATATTGAGCCTGGTGATTATTCTGTTTTTATTAATCTTCCGGACCCCGAACCTTCATTGTATGGAAATCCCAACTATTCAATAAGATTAGCCAATACTGATATGTGGAATAGCCAACATGGCTACAATGATCTGGGTATTGATTTAAATATTTCAACAAGTAATTCTGGAAACACGTACACTGGAGATGATTTTTTCCAGGAAAGAATGACTTCAACATCAGAACCAAGCGAAATAATAGTAGATGGAGGTTCCAGTGATTGGGGAACTATTACTTCATCATTCGAGTCAATGGGTAATTTGTATGCAAAGTCTATAAAACTTTACAATAGCGCTGATAGCCTTTATTTTTTAATTGAAGGTCAAAATTTAAATGATGCTTACCAAATTTTTCTGGATCTGGATCAATCCGCTACAACCGGGTATCATGCATGGCAATGGACCAATAACGGGGCCGATCTTTTAATCGAAAATGGCATTCTATACGATTACAGTGGAACAGGTAATGCGTGGGGCTGGACCGTTAATGGCAATAGTAATTCGGTAAAGAACTCAGATGTTATTGAATTAGGAATACCCTTGTCACTTTTAGATGGACATGCCGAGATCAATTTTGCTTTTGTTAGTGACCCCAACAACACTATTGATGATAATTATCTTCCTGATCAAAACTCAGACTTTCTCACTTACAGATTATTTCTTTCTATGAATAGAGAACTTTTTAGCGGGCAGGACCAAAATAAGCTACTCTTGTATTGGGGGAAAACAGAGGAGGGTGTGATTAGAACAATTGAGCGCTCTGAAAATGCAAGTAATTATACCATTATAGCAACAATTGATGGAAGTGTAGACTCTTATACAGATTACGATGTATCGGGTGGAATAGACTATTCGTATCGATATTATTTACGAAAGGGAGAGCAAATTTCTCAATACTCTTCTGGTGTTACTGTAAGCACAAATGATGGAAGGGACAGATATTATAATATTGTTATTGATGGACTTGATAACGATTGGTTTGCAATACCACCTTTGGCAACACAGCAATTGAATAATAAAGCCTATTTCATACGATCACAGTGGGGTAGTGCCAAGGCAAATTTCATTTTCTCGTCAGTAGGGGTTGACAGTTATGCAATTTTTATGGATACAGATGCGAACGGGTCCACGGGTGGTTCAACTTACGAGGGTGCATCCAATGGTGGTTATGATTATCTTATAAAGGATGGTGATCTTTTTAAGTATAATTCTGGCAATTGGGAATCAACAGGAAACACGGTAGAAGAAGTTAAAACATCCCATCTGGATGAGCTGAGCATACCTCTTTCGAATCTTGACAACCTGGGTGATAATGCGCTCATTAATATGAATATATTTTTGGTAAATGGAATAGATACGGCCTATTTACCATCCAAAGAATTTTATGCTGCTTATGTTAGAACTTTGCCTTCTGCCGTACCTGAATCTTTCAGCATTCGCAAATCGGAGGAACTTCCTAAAAGCAGATTAATACTTACCTGGACCAAATGCTATGATTGTGATGGCTATATACTAGAAAGATCACTTGATGGCATTGATTTTAATGAAATTACTTCTTTGGATGCGGAAGAAGATCTTTACCGTGATGACAATTTAGAAGATGAAACCACTTATTTCTACCGTATGTACTCATATACGGATATTGGACCCTCTGGGTACACTGACATAGTATCAGAAACTACAGGAGAAGAAGTCCTTGGCTTTAGAAGTGAGCTTGAAGGAATGATTCAAACTTATCCCAATCCTGTTGGAAATATGCTGACGATAAAAACCGAATTGTATCCTGGAGTTTATCAGGTGCGAATTATGCAACCTGATGGAAGGGTTGTTAAAGATATGTCATTGAAAATTAGTGGTAATAATGCCTCCTTTTCACTGGATGGAATTGAGAATGGAGTTTACATACTTGTAGTGACAAAGGAGGATATCAATTACCAAACACGATTTTTGAAACTTAATTAATAGTAAAATTGGCCGTTTTTTGGCCTATTGAGGTAGTTTGTACCATTTCATTGCATTTTCAAAGTAGACTTTTTTAATAACCTCATCAGGTAACTTCAGGCCGTTGAACACACCTGTCACTTTCGGAGCACTCATTGTATCTTTAGTTGTAAAGAACCTCCAATGCATCTGGTATTTGGCTTCCATTGTTTCAATAAGTTCTTTATCGGAAAGCGATCCATCGTCAATTACGTCTGTGCCATAAATAATTCTATCCTGATACTTCAAAAAGAAGTTATAAACCTTTTGCCAATCGGTTTTGCATTGATGTTGCAAATGGCATATTCTTTCGGCCAGATCTACAGCTGCCAAAGGAAATTTATCTAAAAAGTCACCTATTTTATCTACATTCCACTCATGACTAGCCAAGTGTAAACCAACAAATCTCAGTTTTGGGTGTTTTTCAAGTCTTCTGTTTCTCGCTTCCAAATGATCCTTATATGCAGGCATTTCCGGGTGCAGGTACATATGATATTCGGGGTGTTCTTTAAAGTATGCCCTGTCCTGCTCTACTGTCATTTTTTCAATTGGCAACCAACAGTTTTTAGGTTCACCATTGTGTCCAAGAACAACTAAATCATTTTCTTCCAAATAATTAAAAATCGAATCGAATGAGTGATGATCAAGTCCAATGTAATTTTCATCTAAGTCGGTTACTTCCATTCCGATATTCTTCCAAACCTTAACACCAATAGCTCCGTTTGAAAATGATTTCTTTAATATACTAAGTACATCGGACTCCCAGTTTAATGATCCCCAGTTAGCCATTGGGAATGAGGCAACATAGTGTAATTGATTCCCAACTGCGTATTTTAATTTAAGAATTGTTTTCTCCTGGTCTTCTAAGGGTTTGAAAAAGGGTATATCGGTATTAATAGACAAGTATTTAATGTTGTTCTTGGCTCCATAATTGAGCAATGCCACTCGTTCATAAT
This sequence comes from Cyclobacteriaceae bacterium, assembly GCA_020436165.1. GTDB lineage: Bacteria > Bacteroidota > Bacteroidia > Cytophagales > Cyclobacteriaceae > JAKISE01. The sequence continues at coordinate 5,449 of JAGQYI010000063.1, forward strand.
TGAAATGAACATGCGCATCTATTTTGGGTATATTCCAGTTTATATTTCCCATATGACAAAATTGTTGATTTTAAACCATTGAAGTTTGATCAGATTAAAGTACTTCATGATGAATTGGTTTATCAATTTATTTTTCCAAACTTCATTTTAACCCCTTCACACAACTAGTTAGCAGAACTTTCTTTTCTTTCGATAAATATATAAAAAAGAAACTATATATAAGTTTAATATAAAATAATGAAAGATATTGAAGGTATATATAATTACATTATATTTGATAAGCATAAATCGAGTTGAATAATAAGTTATAATAAGAAGATGAGTGTACTTGGATATAGCGAACAGGAGCTATTGTCTTTGGGAGGATATCATACAGCTGTTGAAATAGCGCAACAACCAAATGTTTGGAAAAAGGTATGGGAAACTGTTTTTGAGAGAAAGAATGATATAAAATTCTTTTTGAATGAAGCTGTTAACAAAGCACATAGTATAATTTTAACTGGAGCAGGAACAAGTGCTTTCATTGGGCTCTCTTTAAAGGGAGTTTTTGGTAACAGCACTGGCCTTATAACTGAATCTATTTCAACCACAGATCTGGTTTCACACCCAACCCATTATTTGCTAAAAAACCATCCCATTCTTCTTATATCATTTGCCAGGTCGGGTGATAGCCCAGAAAGCAAAGCTGTTTTGAAGCTGGCAGATAAATATAGCCAGGAGTGTTATCATTTAATAATTACTTGTAATCCTAATGGCGAGCTTGCCAAAGGAACTACCAAGAATGGTAAGTTCGTTTTTCTTTTGCCAGAGGAGGCCAATGACCAGAGCCTGGCTATGACAAGCAGCTACTCAGGTATGCTTTTAGCAGGTATGCTTATAGCCAAAATAAATGAGATTGAATCACTAAAGCCACAGGTTGATTTGTTGGTAACGTACGGCAGAAATTTGCTTGACCAATCTGATAGGATCAAACAACTTGCCGGTTTGAATTTTAAAAGAGCAGTCTTTCTTGGCTCAGGACCACAATATGGAACCGCCAAGGAATCCCATCTTAAATTGCAAGAGCTTACAGATGGAAGAGTAATATGCAAACATGATTCCTACCTTGGATTCAGACATGGTCCCAAAGCGGTTATTGATAACTCAACTTTAGTTGTATATCTATTGTCTAATGAACCTTACGTTCAGAAATACGAAAAGGATCTGGTTAGTTCGATGCATAATGATAAGAGAGCAATGTGTGAAGTAGCAATAATGGAGAGAGAAATTGAAGGAATTAATATAGGTGAAAGCTTTGTAATGAATACAGGAGGTGGAAAACTAGATGAAGAAATGCTACCTGTATGTGCAATAATCCCTGCTCAATTGTTTGGGTTTCACAAATCGGTTGCATTAGGGTTGCTTCCTGATAAGCCTTCTGCAAGTGGGGCCATTTCAAGAGTGGTAGAAGGAGTGAAAATATATGACCTTTAGAATCGATTTTTTGAACTAGATTACCAAGGTAAACAAACGAAATATGAAAGAGTTTGATGTGTTGGTTGTAGGGGAGCTTAATGTTGATATAATTCTTGATAGAATTAATGGGTTTCCCGAAATAGGAAAGGAAATTTTATCAGAAAAGTTAACGGTTACCCTTGGAAGCAGTTCCGCAATTTTTGCCAGCAATTTGAGCACCCTTGGTGCTAAAGTTGCCTTTTTGGGAAAAATAGGTAAGGATAGTCATGCGGAGTTGGTTAAATCAACACTAAAGGCAAAAAATGTGAATGTTGAAAATGTTATTGAAACCTCTGAATTCAATACCGGTGTAACAGTTGTTCTTAATTACGATACAGACCGCGCCAATGTTACCTACCCGGGCGCTATGGATCATTTGAGCCTGGATGATATTACTGATGTTATTTTGAGCAAAGCCAAACATTTGCATTTAAGTTCTGTTTTTATGCAACCCGGTTTAAAACCAGGTGTAACGGAACTATTTAAACGAGCTAAAAAACTTGGTTTGACAACATCCCTGGATCCTCAGTGGGATCCATCTGAAAAATGGGAGTTGAATATCAAAGAGCTGCTACCTCTAATAGATATTTTCCTTCCCAACATAAAAGAATTTCAATTTATTACTAAGGCATCAAGTATCGATCAAGGTATTGAAAAAGTGAAGGATTTTGCCAATGCAATTGTGATCAAGGATGGGGTTAATGGAGCACATTTATGGAATAACAATAAGCTTGTAACCAAAGAGGCCTATCTGAATAGCAAAGTGGCAGATTGCATTGGTGCGGGCGATAGTTTTGATGCTGGCTTTATCAGTCAATTTATAAAAGGAGTTCCTCTTGAAAACTGTTTGCAATATGGCAACGTTTCTGGGGCAGTAAATACAACAAAAAGAGGTGGAACAACGGCATTCAGTTCTTTAGAAGATTTTAAAGAAATAGCTAATCGAAAATTTTCTGTTAAACTATAATGAAATTACAAGATCAACTCGCGCTAAACAAGAAAGAGAAAAAGGCACTACTGGCAACGAATTTCTATAATTATGAAACATTAGCTGCCGTTTTAACAGCAGCAAAAAGACTAAACACCTCACTTATTCTTCAGCTTTCAGAAAGCTCCATCCATTACATGGGCCTTGAAGTGGCTAAAAGTTTAGCTGATAGTGCCCGAAGTCAATTTGGAGTTAATGCATGGCTTCATCTGGACCACGGGCAGGACATAAACTTAATCAAACAATGCATTGATATTGGGTTTGATTCGGTAATGATTGATGCAAGCGAAAAGCCGTTTGAGGAGAACATAAAAGTAACATCTGAAATTGTGGAATATGCCTCAAAAAAGAACATTAACGTGGAAGCTGAACTGGGCTATGTGGCCAAGCTTGGACAGGCACAAGAAATGGTGTATACACAACCTGATGAAGCACGTGAGTTTGTAGAACGAACAGGCGTAAATGCATTAGCAATTGCGGTTGGCTCTGCGCATGGATTCTATAAAGAGATGCCTAAACTCCAGCTAAATTTAATTGAAGAAATTAACAATGCTACAACAGCAGCTTTGGTGCTACATGGTAGCTCAGGTATACCTCACGATCAGGTAAAGGAGTCTATAAAAAGAGGTATTACAAAAATTAATCTGGCTACAGAAATAAAGAATATTTTCATGAAAAGCCTACAGCAGATACTTGCCAATAATGAAGAAATAGATCTAAGAAAAGTCTTTCCAAGGGCTACGGCAAGTGCCACTCAATTAGTAACCGAAAAGCTTAAAATGATAAATTTTTAATGTAACAAACATGAAAAAGCTACTTACCTTTCTTCCGATTTTGTTTATACTAACCTCAAGCTTTGGTCAGGATCTCGATAACCTTTTACTTAAAGATTACAGACCGGTTAGCATATATAACATTACTAAAACCAAAGTTGAAAAGGCGAAATTTCCCGTTGTAGATATGCACTCCCATCCATATGCTTCAACCGAGGAGGAAATTAAGCAATGGATAGAAAATATGGACCAATTTGGAATCGAAAAAACGGTGCTATTAACTTATGCAACAGGAAAGGAGTTTGATAGCCTTTATGCCGTTTATTCGAAATACGATGGAAGGTTTGAATTGTGGTGTGGGTTTGATTACACTGGCTATAACGAAAAAGGTTGGCCAAAGCATGCAATTAAAGAGTTGGAGCGTTGTCATAAAGTGGGAGCCAAAGGTATTGGAGAACTTGGCGATAAGGGGCTCGGATTGTTTTATGCCCACCCTACTCCTGCCTATGGAATGCATATAGATGACGAGCGAATGAAACCGCTGATTAAACGATGCGGAGAGTTGGGTATGCCTATCAACATTCATGTAGCCGAACCCTACTGGATGTATGCTAAAATGGATTCAACCAACGATGGATTGATGAATGGATATACCTGGCGCATTGACCTCACAAAAAAAGGTATTCTTAATCATCAGGAACTTATAAATACACTGGAAAATGCAGTTAGAGATAACCCGGGAACTACCTTTATTGCCTGCCACTTTGCCAACTGTGGCTACGACCTAAGTATTTTAGGTAATTTATTGGATAAATACCCTAACCTATTTGCTGATATTGCTGCACGATATGCGGAGATTGGGCCAGTGCCACGCTATGCTAAAGCGTTTTTCGAAAAGTACAATGACAGGCTAATCTATGGTACTGACATGGGTTTTGATAAAAGCATGTACAGCATAACCTTTAGAATGCTTGAAACAGCCGATGAGCATTTCTATGAAATTGATTTGTTTAATTATCACTGGGCCCTGAACGGGTTTGACTTAAGTGATGAAACACTCAAAAAACTCTATTATGAAAATGCAAAGAAAATTATGGGTAAGGACGATTAAAGTTATAGCAGTAGTTCTAACTACATCTTTTCTTTTTTCATGTGCAGGCTCATCTGACATTAAAATTACCAATGGAAATTTAGTTTACGAGATAAACTACGATATGCAAACCAAGGTAAGTTCTTTGAGCCCGGAGGCAAAAGAATTTACGTACGATTTTCAAAACTCTGAACTTCTAACACTTCGTAATTCAGAGACTACAAATTTCGCAATTTCAGATGTAAAAGAAGAGCAAATCACTGATCCGATGCCAGGCCGTGAATGGGTAGTAACTGGAACCTATAACCATGATGGAACCAAAATAAACAAGGTATTAAATGTAAAGGCGTTTGATGAATTCCCTGACATGCTTTCTGTAAAGGTGGCCTATACCAACACTTCTGGAAAGGACATTTATGTTAGGAATTGGAAGAATCATAATTACAAAATACTAGATCAGGATGACCAACCTGGCTTTTGGGCCTTTCAGGGAAGTTCTTCGGATGCCCGTGCTGACTGGATACAACCCATAACGCCCGGCTATTACAAAAAGAATTTCATGGGAATGAATAATTCTGACTACGGAGGAGGCATTCCTATAACAAGCCTTTGGAGAAAGGATGCCGGTATTGCTATCGGTCATTTGGAAATGACCCCAAAGCTGGTTTCCTTACCAACAGAATTGGCGTTGGATGAAACGGATGCTGAAATTAGCGTTGCCAAATTTTTTGATTACCCAACCTTATTTAAAGATGAGGAAACAATTGAAACACTGGAAACTTTTATAATGGTGTTTGATGGGGATTACTACTCTTCTCTTGAAAAGTATTCTCAGCTAATGCAGAAAAAGGGTATTGTATTTCCGAAATCTGAAGAAGCAGCCTTTGAACCCATCTGGTGTGCATGGGGCTATGAGCGCAATTTTACACCTGATGAAGTGGTGGGAACACTGCCAAAGGTGAAAGAACTTGGAATAAAATGGGCTGTGCTGGATGATGGATTTCAGATAGCGGAGGGAGACTGGGATGCCAATCCCAAGAAATACCCAAAAGGTAATATCGAGATAAGGCAGCTGGTAGATAAAATTCATAGTTATGGCCTTAAGGCCAAAGTATGGTGGACTCCATTAGCTGCAGACCCTGGAAGCAAGGCGTTAACCGAAACCCCTGAAATGCGATTGTTCAAATCAGATTGGTCTCCTCAGTTTATTACATGGTGGGATGCTTATTATCTGGCTCCCGTCAATTCATATACTGAAAAGTACACCAAAGGGACACTTGACCTGTTTTTGAAAGAGTGGGATTTTGATGGTTTGAAGATGGACGGTCAGCACATGAATGGTGTTGAACCCGATCACAACCCTTCAAGTAATCTTGAGTATCCTGAACAAGCAGTGGAGGGCTTACCCAATTTCTTCCATATGATTTATGACTATACCCGAAGCATTAAGCCCAATGCGGTTGTAGAAAACTGTCCATGTGGTACGTGCATGTCCTTTTTCAATATGACAGGTATGAACCAGGCGGTTTCGTCTGATCCTCTTTCAAGCTGGCAAATAAGAACAAAAGGTAAAACCTATAAGGCACTAATTCCTAATACAGCCTACTATGGCGACCATGTAGAATTGAGTGATAACGGTAATGACTTTGCCAGTTCGTTTGGAGTTGGTGCGGTTTTGGGGACAAAGTTTACCTGGCCAAAAGATAATCCCACAGCCTCTGAATCATTTTTGCTAACGCCAGAAAAGGAGAAAGTTTGGAAGAAATGGTTCGGCCTATATAATGACAAAATGCTTTCGAAAGGGAAGTACCTGGGTGAGCTGTACGACATAGGCTATGACAAACCCGAAACACATGCCATTTCTAAAGATGGTTCCATGTACTATGCCTTTTATGCAGATAAGTGGGATGGTGAGGTGGCGCTAAGGGGCTTATCAGGTGGAAGTTATTCTGTGGTTGACTACTTTAATGGTAAAGATTACGGTACTGTATCCGGTGATGCTCCTAAGCTAAATGTCGCATTTGACAAGTTTTTGTTGCTGCAAGTAACACCCAACTAAAATCAATGCTTTATGAAGAAAATAGTTCTCCAGGGAATGCTATATCTATTCTCTACAGTAGCCTGTAGTCAGGACTATACGAATGTTGACATTGATAGTGAAGTAACCGATGTACAACCGATGACCGGAATGGTTTTTTGGCCAGGGAACAATGACATCGAAACAGATGCTATTGCTCTCGAATTTTCGTACATGGATTTCTCTCAAATTGTGCTGGCTCAAAGTGAATACGACTGGACGGTGGTGGATAATTTGTTAGACGAAATGGCCTCAAGAAATCATCAGGCAGTTCTTAGGTTTCGGTTTACTTATGTTGGAAAAACAACCACCGTTCCACAGTACATTAAGGATTTGCCAGACTACCATGAAACAGAGGCGCTTTCGGAAGGAATGACTACCTGGTTTCCTGATTGGACAAATGCAGAACTAAAAAGGTTTACCCTTGAGTTTTACGAAAAGTTTGCAGAGCGATACGATAATGATCCAAGGCTTGCCTTCCTGCAAGTGGGTTTTGGCCTGTGGGCAGAATACCACATTTACGATGGGCCTTTTGAGCTAGGTGTGACTTTTCCCGACAAAGAATTTCAAAAGGAGTTTTTTGCCAAACTGGACTCAGTTTTCACAAATACATTTTGGAGTATATCAATCGATGCTGCCGATGGTACTTATAGCCCCTTCTCTGCAGAACCAGATCTGAAGAATTTAACGTTTGGGTTATTTGATGATTCCTTTATGCATGGCTCGCATTCGGGGTATAATACCGATTGCTGGAATTTCTTTGGCAGAGACCGGTATAAAGAGGCACCAGCAGGAGGTGAGTTTAGCTACTATTCAGATTACGACCAGCAAAACATTTTAAACCCGGTTGTGGGAGCTTATGGAAAGCCCTATGAAATTTATGCCCAGGATTTTCACATCACCTACATTAATGCCAACGACCAAAACAGATACCATAGCCTTAAGCGCATTAAAGAGGCTAGTATGAATAGTGGGTACAAATTCAAGCTTAATTCTGTTAAAACCAAGCCGGGAAGTACAGTTATAGAAATTGTTAATCTGGGAGTTGCGCCTATCTATACAAATGCATATCTAGCTGTAAATGGTGTGCGAAGCACAGAATCGTTGAAACTTCTGGCTCCGGATGAGCCAGTTTCCATTACTATTCCGGAAGGAGGGGACAACATTGCTGTTACGATAGAATCAGATGATATTTTATCCACTGAGACAATCGAGTACTTTGGAACTGTAAATGACTATGAACGATATGTGCAACCTGAAGAGCAGGTGCTTGGCTTTGAAAGTAAAAAGACCAGCTTGTTCACAGTATATCCTACTGTTGTTGACCAGGGGGGAGTTGTAAAAGTGGATTATAAGGGGAAAGAAGAATATAGTATTAAAATCTATGACCAATTGGGTAAAGTCGTTTATTCAAAGAAATCATCGACACACTCGTTCATAAACACTGCAAATTATGTTAGTGGTTTATACTATATGGTCGTAAACAACCCATTAGTCAATACAGTTGACACTGTAAAATTTGTAGTAGAGTGAGCCTGCTAAAAGTTAAACTTTGGTTAACAGTAAAGTGCGGAACTAAACTTTGGCAACTAACATATGTATTAAACTACTTACCCGATTAAAAATGAGAAAAACATTTTTATTACTGTCAATACTTATTTCAATCTATAGCTATTCTCAAGAAAGGCTTGAAATCAAACTTCAGAAAAATGAAAATTGGTGGGCAGGAATTATAGATCATGGTCATCTTATGCCTTTACACGCTGATTTTAGATTTGACCTGATTGAAGCGGACACATACAACCAATTGCAGCCTCTTCTTATTTCAAGTAATGGCAGATATCTTTTTTCAGATGAACCTTTTAAGTTCCAGGTATTTGAAGATCGAATTGAAGTTGAGAGCATAGAAAAACTAAAGATTGAATCTGCTGGTACTTCTTTAAAGGAAGCCTATATGGATGTAACCACAAGGCATTTTTCTTTTGAGGGGCATTATCCAGACTCTGAGTTGTTTTTAAAACCACAGTATAATACTTGGATTGAGCTAACTTACAATCAAAACCAAAAAGATGTATTAACCTACGCACAAAACATGCTTGACAATGGATTGCCTTCCGGAGTAATTATGATAGATGATACATGGCAGCATGACTACGGGGTTTGGGAGTTTGATGCAAACAAATTTCCCAATCCTAAAGCAATGGTAGACTCGCTTCATGCTGAAGGTTTTAAGGTAATGCTATGGATATGTCCATTTGTTAGCCCCGATTCAAGAGAGTATAGATTATTGGCCAATGAAGGAGGCCTGCTATTGAACACTGAAGGAACAGCCCCCCAACTTGTTGATTGGTGGAATGGTATAAGTGCAGTAATTGATTTGAGCCATCCAAATGGTTCGAAGTGGTTTCAGGATAGATTGGATTATTTACAAAGCGAGTACGGTATCGATGGATTTAAATTTGATGCCGGGGATATTCGATTTTATACGGATGGGAAATCATACGGCAATATTTCGCCTCATCAACAGTGCGAATTATTTAACAAGCTTGGGGAAAATTATAAGCTTAATGAGTTTCGTGTTGCTTGGAAAGCAGGAGGCGAACCTTTGGCTCAGCGCCTGGCCGACAAAGCGCATAATTGGACGGATTTGCAAAAGCTTATTCCGCAGATATGCCTTCAGGGTATTATGGGGTATCCATTTGCTTGCCCTGACATGATTGGTGGAGGTGAGTATGGTTCTTTTCTCAATCTCGAAAGTATTGATCAGGAGTTAATTGTTAGGTCAGCCCAATGCCATGTTTTCATGCCTATGATGCAATTTTCAGTGAATCCATTTAGAATTTTGGATGAACAGCATGCAAAAGCAGTGAAGGAAGCTGTTGCTTTAAGGCAAGAATTTGCCCCAATAATCATGCAGTTAGCAGAATCTGCCGCCCGTACCGGAGAGCCCATAGTTCGGCTGATGGAATACGAGTTTCCACATCAGGGATTTGATGACGTTACAAATCAGTTTATGCTTGGCGATACCTATTTAATAGCTCCGGTATTAGAACAAGGAATAAAAAAACAGATCATCAAGCTTCCGAAGGGAAAATGGAAGGATCCAAATGGTAAAATTTGGAGTGGTAATCGCAGTATAGACTATCCAGTAGACTTAGAAACAATCCCCTATTTCACTAAAATAATTAAGTGAAGTGTAGTTAAAATTTTCGCTGAGGTTGTTAAGTAATCGATTTATAAAATTGTCGTAATAGGTTTTAACCTTTTCAATATTAGAATAAAAAAGGCCCAATCGAAATTGAGCCAATTTTTAATCAACCAAGTACATGTTAATCAATCATTTTGTGTGCAAAGAGGGTTGTAGGTCAATTCGCCAGGTGGGATATAGAATATGTTTGCCGGATCATCGTAAGGTATTATCTGAGTTGTCTCACCTGAGGCAAGATGAATTCCAGGATAACTTCTATTCATGTCCCTTTTATTTCTAAACTGGTCAAAACTTCTTTGTCCTTCGTAAGCCATCTCAAGTCTTCTCTCTTCAAGCACAATATCGAGTACGGATCTTCCTCCAAGATTACCCAGGGTGTATAGCTCAGCTCCTGTAAGACCGGCCCTGGTTCTTATAATATTTACGTCATCAAGGGCCAATTGATCATTTCCTAATTTAGCATTAGCTTCTGCGCGATTCAGGTACATTTCCGAAAGTCGTAAGTACTGCGGAGAAGATAGGTTTACCAATCCATCCTGACCTGTGAACTTGAGAATATATCGTACAGGGTATCCGCTTTTCATTGTTCCGGGTATTAATATGAGGTCGTTTCTGACATCATTCGGATGTTGTGTAATTAAATTTAGAAAAGTTTGAGATACGAAAACTTCACCCCAACCCCCATTATTACCATCATCATAGTACATAGAACCAATGGAACCTTCTTTTCCGGAATAATCTTGTGGGCTAATATGCCTAATAATAAATAAGGATTCAGGTGAATTTTGAGTATTAGCAAAATTGTCAATATACTCACTTCTGGTTGCAAGGCGTTTACCTGAGTTATTTATTACTTCTGTTGCATAGTCAATAGTCTTTTGATTATTTTCCATATACAGGTAAACTCTGCTTAGCAAAGCTTGAGCAGCTGCTTTTGAGGCATATTCTACCCCCCTGTCCTGGTCCATAAGCGAAATGGCCTTTTCTAAATCACTGATAATTTGATCATAACACTCACCGACAGTAGCTCTTGCTTTTGACTGAGGTTCAGTGGCATTTAGGCGAAGTACTATTCCGGGATTAGAAGTACCAAGTGTGTATGGGAATGAATAAAACTTCAGTAAGTCAAACTGAGCCATAGCTCTCAGAAAGTAATTCTCTCCGATAAGCTGATCATTTATAGTACTTACACCTTCTTCAGAAGACTCTATAACCAGATTGGCTCCTAAAATAAGTTTGTAAGCTACAAACCAGAAATAGGCTGTATTTTCCTGAGTGGGCACATGGTTTCTTGTAAATACCAAGTATAGTGGATCAGATGAATACTGAGTGTACATTACATTATCTCCGGCAAATTCACTCAATTGATATAAGTGTCTAACATATGAATTATTAAGGTTAACCTGGCCTCCAAATTCCAAAACATCTTTTAGCAGAGAGTAATTACCAGAGGTAGCTACTTCAAGACCATCTTTATCTGTTAGTAATTTTCCGTTAGTTAGTTTATCAGAGGGTTGAATTTCTAAGTTGCAGGAATTAGTAAATAGGAGTAAAGCAAATGCTATTAATATATATTTAAGTTTTTTCATAGCTCTAGAAATTAATGTTTAATTGAACATTGTACTGTTTGCTTAAAGGGTATTTTAGGAAAGATAAACCCGGAAGCTCGAAGGCCCCTAAGGTCATATTTATGTCAGGATCCATTCCTGAAAATTTGGTAAAAGTGAGCAAGTTGTCAACGCTTGCACCAATTGAAGCACTTTTTATTTTAGCCCAACCAAGTACCAACTGGGGTAAATTGTAAGAAAGAGAGATATTTCTTATTCTCATATAGTCACCTTTTTCTATATATCTTGAGGATGTAAAATGAGATCCATCGTTATCGCCCTTCGTTAAAATTGGATGAGTAGCTATATCGCCAGGTTTTAACCATCTTGTCCACCCATCTTGTAATTCCATCATGTTAATGCCCACGTTAGCCCCATCGGAATCAACGAATTCTCTTGTTGAGTTATATATTTCGTTCCCTAATTGATATGTCAAAAGAAAACTTAGAGTGAGACCTTTATAAGAAATGCTACTGGTCATACCACCTGAAATTTTTGGAATTGCTGATGATATTGGTTGAATGGTCGCAAGATTATAATCTGAAGTTTCTGTAGCAGTTCCGTCAGGTAAAATTTGTTCCCAAACGGGGGCTCCGTTATCAGGATTAACACCAAGCCATTTCGGCATATACCATGTAAAAGCGGGTAAACCTACTTTATTGATTTGAAAAACTGGACCTGAACTAATGTATTGCTCGTCACTTACCTCTGAAATGTAAGTCATCTCATTTTGGTTATACGATATATTGAAGTTGCCATTATAGGTCCAATCTCCAAATGATTTTTTATAGTCAACACTAAACTCGATTCCTTTATTTACCATAGATCCAATGTTTTCCCACCTGGATTCAAACCCCTGGGAATAGGCCAATGGATTTTTAAAAAGCATATTGTCTACCTTTTTTTCATATACATCAATGGTAAAAAGCAAATCACTATTAAATAAACCAAAATCAACACCAATATTAGCGATGGTTGAAGTTTCCCATCCTAGTTGTTTGTTTTCAGGGTTGGCGGGGATTCCTGCCGGTTGCCCGTCATATTGTGTAGATATATCATATAGTGGGTAGTATTCATAAGGTTGCGGGCCACCTAATGTTCCTAAACCATCATTTCCGACCAAACCATAACTAAGTCTCAACTTCAGTAACTTAATGACTGAACTTGAAAGAAAATCTTCCTCGGAAACTAACCATGCCACCGAAGCGGATGGGAATGCACCCCAGCGACTGTCAGGAGCAAAAATTGAGGAACCGTCAGCCCTGTAAACCAATGTTGCAAAATATTTGCTCTTAAAACCATAGTCAATTTCACTAATAAACGAAAGAGATGAAAATTGGGCAAATGCTCCTGAAACATCGTTATAGCTGGAGGCCCCAACAGGAACTTTAATAGTAGGGGCAAGATTGGAAACTTCTACACCTAAGGAATTGGTTTGATCCGAGGCACCTTCCTGTGCTAAAAACGCAGTCAGTGCGTGGTCTCCAAACGATTTGTTTAGTCGGATAAAGTTAGTGTAGAGAATAGACCGGTTGCTAACCTGATCAGCGTAGACAATACCATTCATTTGAATGCCTTCGTGTGTAAGAGGGGAATAATATTGGTCATACCGACTATTACTTCCACTTACTCTTACCCTTGTTTCAAGGCTTAGCCAATCAGTAATATTGAATAGTAGTCTTGTGGACCAAACCAAGTTCATTCCCTTTGAACCCAAAGAATTGTATTTGGCCGAGTTAACAAAATTTCGTCTAAATTGTCCGTACCATTTTCCAGTAAATGAGCTTGAATTTACAAATTTTGTAGTTCCATCTTCATTATAGGGATCATCCCATGGTAAACTATAAAAAGCATCTTCAAACCAGGAATAATGACTCTGATGATCTTGGTTAAACTGAGCATTCACATCGGTTGATAATGAAAATACATCTGAAGCTGAAAAACTTATTCCACCACGCATATTCAACCTTTGAAAATCTGTATTGATAAATGTACCCTCTTCATCAAAGTAGTCTATATTAAAGCTGTAGGACACTTTTGAAGCATTTCCTCTTACAGCAAAATTGTAGTTTTGAATGGTTGCTTTGCGGAACCCTGCATCTATCCAATTAAAATTCTGGTCCCTCAATTCTTGCGGTCTGTTAGCCAAAAAACCAAGTCTGTCGGTGCCCCACATTATTTCCTGAGTATCGTATAACTCTGAACCACTCATCATTTTAAACTTACCCATGCTTGCTTCTTTAATACCAAAGGAACTCCCAAAATGAATTTCATTAGTATTATCTTTTGCCCTTTTTGTTGTAACAACTAAAACTCCAGCTGCTCCACGAGAACCATAAAGACCAATTGCAGCAGCATCTTTTAAAACAGTTATGTTTTCTACATCGCTTGGTACAAAATTTCCACCAATCATCCCGTCAACTACGATCAAAGGAGATCTGTCCGCATTAATTGAAGTGATGCCTCTAAGCCTGATATCAGGTGCAGCACCGGGTTGTCCGGTTGAGGTATTCACAGTTAGACCGGCAACTTTACCTTGTAGCATATTCTCCACATTACTCGAAGTCACGTTTTTTACATCATCTATGCCGAGTGATACAACAGAGGCGGAAAGCTCTTTTTGACTTTTCTGACTATATCCGGTAACAATGATTTCATCTAATGTGGAAACATCTTCAACTAAGGAAACATTTATGACTGTTTGACTACCAACCTCTATTTCTTCCGTGTTAAAACCAACAAAAGAAAACACTAATGTTTCTTCTGGATTAACTTTTATATAATAGTTGCCATCCAAATCAGTAGTTGTGCCTCGTGTAGTTCCTTTAATAAATACACTAACACCTGGTAGTGCAGTATTATCAGTGGCTGATACTACCTTACCTGAAACTTGCTGTTGCGCAAGCGCATCGGAATACTTGGCTATCACAGCAGTAAATATTATGAGATGAAGAATGAGAAATTTAAATTTCCAAGGCTTCGCAAGTATTTTTACTTTCATATACTTATATTTTGATGTTAATGCTAATGTAAAAAATAAAATTAATCTACAATAGGCTAATCACCTATTTATTTGAATTAGCTTTGATTATTAATTTTTATTATTTAAAAATGTGCCTGATGCCTTCATAATGCTGAGTGCATTTTGTAGCGAATTCGAAACAATAAGTAATTCTTATTACGATAACATATAAGAATATTTGATTTTTTAATAAATGAAAATAAGATAATGTTTTGTTTGCTTTCGTTTATTTATTATATACTTTCGTTATCAATAGTCCAATTAATTAACAATTTAGAAAGTTATGCGTAGTACAAATTTAAAATTAACAGTTTATAGTTTTTTAATGCTTGGCTTCCTGGCATTTGTTAGCTCTTGTAAAAAGGAAGAGGCTGTTCCAGCGCCTAAGGCTGATTTCACATATGAAATAAGTGGAACCACGGTTACTTTTACAAATACTTCTACCGATGGAGATACTTATTCCTGGGATTTTGGGGATGGAGCAACATCAACAGATGAATCACCATCTCATACTTACAACGATTTTGCTGCCTACATTGTAGAACTAACTGCGACTAATGCATCAGGTTCTGATACCAAGTCAGTAGCAGTTCAGGTAGTACCAGAGATTACTATTGATGGAGATTTTTCCGATTGGGCTGATATTCCAGCACTTTCAACGCGAAACTCGGAGAATACAGGAGCGGTAACCAAGATTAAACTCGTATCAAGTCTCACACATATTTATGTTTATGTGGAGGGCACCGATGATCTGGGAGGATTCATTTCTATGTATATCAATGCTGATAATGATACCACAACAGGATGGGCTCCAAAGAATCATGTTTTTGATTTGGAAGGAAATAAAACTGCAACACAGGCAGGTGGAGATTATGAAATTGACCTAGGTGGCCCATGGAGTGATGGAGGTTATTCAACCGAAATTTGGAGTTGGTTGGAAAACCCTGCCAATACAGATCAGGCAGAGTGGTCATTTGAAGGAGAAGAAGTTGGATCTGAGGATGTCTTTATTAAGCCTATAAAATCTGGTAATGCATACGAATTTGCAATAGTAAGAGCTAATTTTCCTGGTGGAATATCAGACACAATGTCGTTCTTGTTTGTTGATGTTGATATTGCCAATGACGATTGGGTTGAAACAGGATATCTACCCAATGATGGAGAGGGCTTCATTCAGGTAGATCTATTTAAATAATAATAGTAGGTTAATAAACGATTCGAGGCTGTTCAATTTATTGGCAGCCTTTTTTGTTTTAATTCTTTTGGCTTCGAAAGCTACTGTTAAATTAATATTTGCGATTTGTTGGGGTTCTTCTTCTGGAAAGAAGGAATATTCTGTCAGATTGAACTTACATTTCAGGCAATGTATACCTCAATCCCACTTTCTTCCAACCTTTTTTTGTCTTCACTTTTTATACCTTTATCGCTTACCACCTTACTAATATTTTCCAGCCCACAGATAAATGCAAAACTCTTTTTACCGAATTTGCTTGAGTCGGTAAGTAAAATAGTTTCGTTCGAAACCTCAATCATCAATTCATTTAAATGAGATTCTTCAATATTTGGGGTATAAAGACCATGTCTTGTATCGATACCATCAACACCAATAAATGCCTTGTCAACCGTAAAGTTTTTAAGACTTTTTTCTGCCATTGGCCCAACCAACGATTGCGAATTCTTTCTCATATAACCACCTGGAATTATAAGGTTAATATTTGGCTTGTTGGATAAGAGAACTGCAATATTCAATGCGTTGGTGATAACAGTCAAGTCTTCCAGATGATCCAAATGCTTTACCATTTCTGCAGTGGTTGTTCCTGAATCAACTAAAATTATTTCTGAGTTTCTGATTAGGGTAGCAGCTAGTTCGCCAATTCTCTTTTTTTCCTCAAAGTGAATTTTATCTTTTTCTGAAAGCTGGTAGTCAAGGCCAACTCTACCAGTGTATTTCATTGCACCTCCTCTGGCTCGTATAAGAAGATTTTTGTGCTCTAGCTGGTCTAAATCATTTCGAATGGTAACCTCGCTTACTTTAAATGCTTTGCTTAATTCGTCTACGAATACTTCTCCATCGGCTTCAAGCCTTTGCATTATCTGGTTTCTTCTAGCAACTGTGCTATTTCTACTTTTTACGGCCATGGTTAAATTTTTGCGTTGCAATATACCATTTAAGAGGGAATTTTTTCAAAATTACATTGTTTCCAATTCTTTATTTATAGTTACTATTCTTCCGAATCTATAGCCAAAAGCAATGCGGCAATTACTGCTAAGCCAATTCCGGAGATTACTGTGGAATTAGGAATAACTCCGAGCAGAATCATTGCCAATACAGAAGTGATTAAGGGTGCACCAGCATTTGTTAAGGGTGAAACAACAATTGCCTTACCGTATCTGAATGCAAATACCAAAGAGAGTGCTCCCAATGAGTTTAGTATTTGTATGCCTGCTGCGAGCCAGGGACCATCAATGCCCCAATTGATCTCAGCAGAAAAATCTGTCATAAAAATGGCTATGGGTATGAGAACAAGCCCGCTAAGCATCATGTAAAAAAAGATACTTTCTCCGCTCATGGTTTCATTAGCTAGTTTCATAAAATATGCTTGCACACCCCAGGCTATGAGAACTAACAATGCCAACAGAAACCAAACTATGTTTTGAGTCGTATTGCCCACTCCGGCACTATAATTAAGTAAGGGCAAACTAACAAGTGCCAATACTATACCAATGGCTCCTAACTTACCGGTTCTTTCCTTAAGCAGAAGAAGTGAAAGCACTATAGTTATTACAGGCGAAAGAGAAATAATTGGAAATATTAAGTGGGGTGGTCCAATTTTCACTGCGTGAAAAAGAATTAGCTGACCACCGGCACCAAAAAGGCCAATGATTAAACCATAAATGATGGATTTTCGGTCATACTCTAATTTCCACTTTGCAAGATTTAGCACAATAAATGCAGGCGGTATCATGGTTATTGCCCAAACACAATAGACGAGGGTTTCCGGGAATCCATTTTCTGTGGGCAAGCCAATTAGTGCTCCCCAAACACCCCAAAAAATAGTTGTTGCTAACGCATATACTAACCACAATTTTGATTTCATTATTCTTTCTGTTTTGTAAAACAATGCCCAAAATACATAAAGGTTTTGTAAAAAATAATTATTTCATATACTAATTATTTAAGGTTATATATTTTGTTTTTTAATATTTTTACTTTCGTTTAATTATCTTTTCAAATGAACAAGGACTTAAATAAAGTTAATGTACTCGTGGTTTGCCCAAACCCGTCAATAGATATTTATGCCGCAATTGACGGGTTTAATATTGGATCGACTACAAGGATAAAAAATGAGAGCAGATACCCGGGAGGTAAAGGAGTGCATGTGGCAATGGCTTTGTCAGAATTAGATATTCATGTAACATTAGTTGGTTTTTGGGGAGGTGTTACAGGAGAATGGGTTAAGAATGAAATAACGAAAATTTATCCTGATATTAAGATTGATGGGGTAAACATTCCAGGTTGGACCAGAAGCTGTTATACATTTAAATCCACAAACAGTGATGATGATTCAGAGTTGTTGGGAGCCGGACCAGAAATTTCCCCAACAGATTACAATAATTTTTTAGGTATTGTTATGGATTATTTGTCCAATTCTTCCGCCCTGGTCTTAAGTGGTTCCTGGCCTTTAGGAGCTCCTTCAAATGGTTATGCTCAACTAATAAAACTCGCCAAATCATATAACGTTAAATCTTTTCTCGATTGCACTGGGGAACAATTCAATAATGCACTAAAAGAAGAGCCTTTTTTAATTCATTTAAATAGGCATGAGGTTATGGTAACTACCGGAATAACAGATTTTGATAGAGCAAGGAAAAGGATATCCAAAATGGTAAATAATTGTGTGATAACAAACGGAGATAAAGGTGTTTATTACAATACTAAAGAAACTGAAGTTCACAGTGTTTATAGAATTAAAGATGTTGTAAGTACGATTGGCTCTGGCGATTGTTTACTAGCAGGGATAGTTGCAGGACATTTGAAAGATCTTCCTATTCAGGAAATAGCCAATTTAGGGGCGGCATGTGGTGCAGCAAATTGCATGAGAAAAGAACTTGGGATGTTACATAAAAGTGATCTTCAAATGCTTCTTTCACAGGACTTAGAATAAATAACTTTAATAAATGGGAGCTTTTTAATTGTAATAGTATAAGCTTTTGTCCACGAAATAAGTTTAGCTATTTTGGTGGTTTAGTTTTACTTCATGAGACATTCAAAAAGGCACCTAATTTTTTTCTATTATTTCCTGTATCTTCTAACTCCATTTTATTCTCATGCTCAGATACCGGCAGGCTATTACACTACTGCGAATGGCAAAACAGGCTATGAGCTAAAAACAGCGTTATACAACATTATCAAAGACCATAATGCGCAAGGCTATGGTGATCTTTGGGATTTATATCCGAACTCCGATGCAAAGCCAAATGGAAAAGTTTGGGATATGTATTCGGATGTGCCGGGAGGAACACCAGCTTATGAATACACTTTTATAACCGACCAGTGTGGCAACTACTCAAGTGAGGGAGACTGTTACAATAGGGAGCACTCGTTTCCCAAAAGCTGGTTTAACGATGCGAGCCCCATGTATACCGATGCGTTTCATATAGTTCCCACTGATGGATATGTAAATGGGAAAAGGGGAAATCTGCCTTTTGGTGAGGTAGGAACGGCAACATTCACTTCTACCAATGGCTCAAAAGTTGGCGTTAGCAATTACCCCGGTTATACAGGTGAAGTGTTTGAGCCGATTGACGAATACAAAGGGGATTTTGCACGTGGCTATTTTTATATGGCTACGCGTTACGAAAACGTAATTGCAAGCTGGGAAACAAATAACACCAATGGAGATGCCATGCTGGATGGCACTTCGGATCACGTGTTTGAAGACTGGGCGTTGAGTATGCTTATCGAATGGAACAATGCCGATCCGGTCAGTCAAAAAGAAATTGACAGGAACGATGCGGTTTATGACTTCCAGGGAAATAGAAACCCATTTATAGATCATCCGGAATATGTAGCTTCAATCTGGGGAGGCTCTACTTCAACTCCAGTAATAAGTGTAACAGCTTCACTAACCGACTTTGGTTCGGTTGCGTTTGGTGAAGCGTCAGCAACACAATCGTACACCGTTTCAGGGGCTGATTTAACAGGTGATATTCTGATTGAAGCTAGTGCGGGCTTTGAAGTTTCTTTAACCGATGTGGACGCCAGCTTCACGTCAAATATTACTCTGCCACAAACATCCGGCTCAGTGGCGAGCACAACCGTTTACGTAAGGTTTAAACCCACATCAGACAGTAATAGCAATGTAACCGGAACGATTACACATACATCTTCAGGAGCCACTACTCAAACTATTAATGTTAGCGGCTCTGAAACTCAAAATGCAGGCGGTCCTATAATCACAGTAACAGCTTCACTAACCGACTTTGGTTCAGTTGCGTTTGGTGAAGCATCAGCGGCACAATCTTACACCGTTTCAGGGGTTGATTTAACAGATGATATTTTGGTTGAGGCTAGCGCAGGCTTTGAGGTTTCATTAACCGATGTGGACGCCAGCTTCACGTCAAATATTACTCTGTCGCAAACATCCGGCTCAGTGGCGAGCACAATTGTATATGTAAGGTTTAAGCCCGCATCAAATAGTAACACCAACGAAACAGGTACTTTAACACACACCTCCAACGGAGCAGAAAACGTGGTTGTAAATGTGAGTGGAACTGAGGTGGACGATGTGATTGTAATTCCGAAACTTAACTTTAGCTTTTCATCCCGCACTACTAATCCCATTGGAGATTATGAGGTACAGTTATACGCTGATGTTGCTCCTCAGTCTGATCTTGAAGTAGCTGTTTCATTAACTGACGGCATTAATATACAGTATGGCAATGATTTTTCTACCTCACCTGAATTAACCAATGGTTCCATGCTACTTACATGGCCTGCGGGAAAATTAACTGCCTCCTTTTTAATCCACTTCAATGAAGATTGGTCTGCATTTAATGATCCGGGGTTTATTGAATTTGAAATAGAAACTGGAAACGGATATACCATTGGCAGTAACAATACATTTATTCTAAATGTAGAAAAACTGGTAAATGGAGTAAACGATGGTTTAGATTCTGGTCTTACCATTTTCCCCAATCCCGCCCATCAAAGAATCAATGTTGTAATTAAGAACAGGGATGTATCCTACCTTATTACAGACCTGTCCGGCAGGACTATACAAGGAGGGGAAATGCCCCAAAACATGCAAATAGGCGTGGGTAATTTGCAACCGGGAAACTATCTTATCCATCTGATATCTGTTGATGGAAGAAATAGTTTACAGTTTATGGTTTATTAGTTTTATAAACCTTGTGCAAGTACCTAATTTTTGCTAGTTTCGATTTTGAAAAAGTATCCCTCCTTTTTTGATAGCTTAATAGTTTAGTAACCTTACTTACTCATAACTTTTTTGCATGGTTTT
Organism: Cyclobacteriaceae bacterium; assembly: GCA_020436165.1. GTDB lineage: Bacteria > Bacteroidota > Bacteroidia > Cytophagales > Cyclobacteriaceae > JAKISE01. Next base: position 26,232 of record JAGQYI010000063.1, read on the forward strand.
TTACATTCGCATGTTATTTCTTATTTCATAAATAAATCAATCAAATCTTACATTAACCTAACGATTATGATAAAATTTTACCAAACGCTTAAACAATTAAGCCTGTTGCTATTACTGCTTTTTGTAAGTGGAATAGCTTTTGGGCAAACAACTTATCTCGATGATAATTTCGATGATGGAGATATTTTAGGTTGGACTGAAGGAAGTACAGGTGACTGGGTTTCTTCAACAGATACACCTATAAATGGTACAAACTCCTTGAAGCATAATTTATCGGGAGTATCTGGAACAAGTTATATTTCAACTACTATTTCTAGTGCAGATTTAACGGTAGAAGATTTTACTTGGAGGTTTCAATTACAAAATGGAGCATGGGATCCATCTTCTTCTAACAAGTTTTGGGTTTATATAGTTGCGAATGAATCTGACTTAACTAGTTCAACTGTTGATGGGTACGCGGTAGGAGTAAACCTTACTGGTAGTAGTGATTTACTTACCTTGTGGAAGGTAACAGATGGGGCTGCTGATGTGGCTTTAATTACCTCTACTTTTGATTGGAATTCAAGTAATGTTGTTGGAATTGAAGTTACAAGATCAAGTTTAGGTGGATGGGAATTAAGCTTTGATAGCGATGGCGGTTTTGATGCTTTGAGTTCTGCTGGAACGGCAAGTAATTCTGACTATACTACGTTTACAGATTTTGGGCTTGAGTTTACGTTTTCGTCTACTCGAGCTGGGCTATTGTGGATGGATGATGTGAATGTAGAGGGTACTGCTGCTGCTACAAATACTATAGTTCAGTTTTCATCAGCTTCTGCAAGTATTGGAGAAGGTGATGGCACATATAATATTACCCTTTCAATTGCTAACGCAGATGCCACCAATGCCACTACTGTAGAAGTAGCCTTAACATCCGGTGATGCGGCAGATATCAATTCCTATACAACTCAAACGGCCACATTTGCAGCAGGTAGTAGTGCAGATGAAACCGTTACTTTGACTATTACCGATGATGCGACCTACGAAGGTGATGAAACTTTGACATTCACACTTCAAAATGTATCAGGAGGCAATAGTGCTGCTTTAGGAGCACAAACAACCTTTGATCTGACCATAATGGATAATGACCCTCTTCCTGAGGCAACCTTACCCTATTCGGAAACATTTGATACCGATCTCTCAGGAGTTTATACTTATAGTGTATCAGGAGCTACCAAAGAATGGTATTATTCATCGGGAGTGGCTGTTGCAAATGGGTATAACAGTGGAGATGTTGAAGAAGACTGGTTGATACTTCCATCAATAAATCTAGATAATTATACAAGTGAGTTTATAAATTTTGATACCGAATACAGCTTTGGAACCGATGACGCTAATAATTATCTAAAGCTAATGTATTCAACTGATTATGCAGGAACTGGAGACCCTACATCGGCAACCTGGACAGAGCTTTCTTATACGCAACCTGCAAGTTCAGGTACGCAAACTAATTCTGGCAATGTTGATTTAACTTCTATTTCAGGAACATCTGTTTATTTAGCTTTTAAATATCGATACGAGTCAGGAAGCTATCGTTCATGGGAAGTAGATAATATTATAGTTGAGGAAACACCTGCAAGTATATTAACAGTTACCGCATCTCTTACTGATTTTGGTAACGTGGATGTAAATACTACCTCAGCAGAACAAACATTCACGGTTGAAGGAACCGCTTTAACTGGTGATATCACAGTAACAACTCCTACTAATTTTGAGGTTTCTCTTACTTCAGGTTCTGGATTTGGTAGTTCGGTTTCAGTTACGCCTTCATCTGGTACCGTTGCAACAACATCCATATTTGTTCGCTTTGCACCAACTTCTACATTGAACAGTTTGAAATCAGGAGAAATAACAGTTAGCACCCCAGGTTTGACAGATGAGACAATTGCTGTAACTGGAACTGAAACTGGTAATGTTGGTATTGCTAATGATTTGATCATTTCTGAATATTTTGAAGGTAGTGGCAATAATAAATATATAGAGATTTATAATGCATCAGGAAGTCAGGTAGACTTGAGTGCTTATACAGTTAAGCAAGCCAATAATGGTTCAGGGTTTGATGGAGCTTCACCTCCGGAAACATACTCAATTGACTTAACAGGAACACTTGATGCAGGCGATGTTTATATAATTTACAATGGTGCAGCGGATAATGCTACTATTTTGGCAGAAGGTGACCTTGCCCTTTCTTACGGTAATAATCCAGGCGATAGAGTTGCTTCATTCAATGGAGATGATGCGATAGGTCTTTTCAAAAATGGAGTTTTGATAGATTTATTTGGCGATCCCAATAACGACCCTGGGTCCTCATGGAGTGCCGCAGGTGTATCAGGCGCCACTGTTAATCATACAATGGTGAGAAAATCGGCTATTATAACAGGTAATGTGGATATACTGGGCTCTTTTGGAACAGATGCCACTAATTCGGAATGGATTGTATTGGCACAAGATGATGTATCTGATATTGGAAACCATTTTGCCTGTGCACCACCATCTTCACAGGCTACTGCTGTTACTTTTGGAACAACCGATGAAACCAGTATGGTAATTAACTGGACACAGGGTAACGGTACCGATGCTTTGGTTGTAGTAAAAGAAGGAAGTGTAGTAGATACAAACCCTGAAAGTGGAACAGCTTATACTGCAGATGCAGCATTTGGCACCGGAGCTGAATTAGGAATGGGAAATTTTGTGGTATTTGCCGGTACTTCTTCAACACAAACTGTTACAGTTACAGGGCTTACACAAGGCACAACCTACCATGTAGCCGTTTATGAGTACAATAGCTCTGACAACTGTTATAATGTAGACACTCCTGCTACTGGCAGCAATGATACCACTACACCTAACGATGCTGATTCTGACATTACCGCTAACGGAGGTACAACCTCAGATATCGATTATGCTACTTATCAAACTGCATCTACACTTACCGATGCTAATTCAGTAAGTCTTTTTATGTTTGATATCAATGACAAGGGCACAACTGATGCACAACCTACCACATTAACAGATATCTCTTTTAGCATAAGCAATTTTGAGAATGTAAGAACCATTGCCCTTTTTGATGGTGCTACCAATGTAGCAGAAATGAGCTCTGCGGCTACAGTTGACTTTACGGGTTTAAGTATTGAGGCGGCTTCGGGAATGAGTAAATCTATTGCCGTAAGGGCAACCTTTATGGAGTCAGTGGATGATGAAGAGCAAATACAACTCGCTATTACCTCAGCAACTGCTGATGCAGGTGGCTCTGTGTTTGCAGCAGCCGATGCAGGTGGTGCTGAAAGCAGTATAGCAACTGCTGATTTAAATGCTATTGCAGTTACTGCTACAGCTTTTGAAATTACGGCTCCCACTTCAGTTCAGATTAATGTTGATTTTGGTATTACTGCCGATGCGGTAGATGCCAATGGTAATACAGATATTGCAGCCAGAGATGTAACCTTAAGCTTAAACACAGGTACAGGTATAGTAAGTTCTACAACTGGATTAGGCCCTAACGCAATGATTAATGGTTCTTACACATGGAGCGATGTTCAGTATGACATGGAAGAGACGATAACATTGAATATAACTGATGGCTCCATTACATCTACTTCTGGAAGTATTGAAGCTTCAACAGTAGCAACTAATCTTGAAGATTTCACAAATTTCCCCGAGACAGGAACAAGTTATGTTGACGGTACCTTTACGGGCAATGATGGCTCAACTTGGTCATATGTTCAAACAAGTGGTAATAGTTCAGGTGCAGTAAGTGCACCAACACCAGTTTTAGGAAGAAATCGTACACCGGCAGCAGAAGTGACTTCAGGAACTATTAGTGGAGGCATTGGAACCTTAAACTTTGATTACATTCAGGCATTTTCAACTAATGTAAACCTGGAGGTATATGTAAATGATGTGCTAGTAACAACGGTTACTTCAAGCAGTGAAACAGGGGTAATAAAAAATTCTGGTGATATTGCCGTTGATGTAGCTGGCGATATAGTTATTTCTTTCAGACAGCCAACTGATGCGGGTCAGGTTGGGATAGATAATATTGAATGGACTTCATTCAATTCTACCGCACCTGCCATTAATATTGATGTAACAAGTTTTGTAGCAGATTTTGGTCCTACAACAGTAGGTACAAGTACTGCTTCAAGTAGCTTTATCGTATCGGGTGAAAATCTTACAGCTGATATTACAGTTACTGCTCCAACTGGGTTTGAGGTTTCTATTGATGATACAAATTTCAGTACTTCGGTTAACTTAACTCAATCAGCAGGTGCTGTAGCAGCAACTGCAGTTTATACTCGTTTTAATCCTTCTTCCGCAGAATATTTTTCTGATGACATAAGCATTACTTCAACCGGAGCAAATGATAAGACACTTACTGTCACAGGAACCGGGTTAAATGCTGATGCTATTTATTTCGAAGGATTTGATACATGTCCTTCATCAACTATGGTGGTATTCAGTGCGGCCAGCGATAAGGATTGGGGGTGCACTACTAGTGGCTATAATGGTAACGCGGCTAAAATGGCTGGTTTTGGATCAGATGTAGCTAATGATGAATGGTTAATCACTCCTTCCATTGATCTTTCTTCTGCTACCCATGCTACGTTAACATTCTACTCATGGACTAAATATACCGATGCTATTTATCCTCCAATTTCCGCTATGGTTTCAACAGATTATAGTGGCGCAGGAGACCCAACTAGTGCAACATGGACAGCCCTGGATCCACTTTGGTCATCTGAAAATTCTGAGATTTGGACTAGTTCTGGTGACCTTGATTTGAATTCTTATGTTGGAGGTTCCGTATATGTTGCTTTCCACTTTACATCAACAGGAACAGGTGGAGGAGAGGTAGCCGATTGGGCAATTGATGACATCCTGATTGAAGATAGGTCATCAGTACCAAACCCTAGCGTTACAGTTACGTCTGCACTTACCGATTTTGGAAGTATAGACAATGGTTCTGTTTCAGCTTCTCAAAGTTTTACAGTAGAAGGCACTAATTTGACCGCAGATATTTCCATAGAAGCTTCTTCTAACTTCGAAGTTAGTTTGGATGATGTGGCTTTCGCCTCTTCAGTTTCGCTTACGCCTACCAGTGGCACGGTAGTTTCAACCACTATATTTGTTCGTTTTGCACCAGATTCGGGTATAAATGGGGCAACTAATGGTGAAATTACCGTTAGCACAGAATCTGCAAACAATCAAACCATTGCAGTCAGTGGTACGGAAACGGGTAATGCCGTTATTGAAGGCGACCTGTTCTTCTCTCAATACATTGAAGGATCTGGTAATAATAAAGCAATCGAAATTTACAATGGCACAGGAGCAGCAGTTGATTTGAGTAATTATGTTGTGAAACAATCACACGGAGGTGTAGGATTCGATAATGACCCTGTTGCTGACGTGTATACACTTCCTCTAAGTGGAACTCTTGCAGCAGGAGATGTGTATGTGATTTACAATGCTGATGCAACTGATGCAACAATTATTGCAGAAGGCGATTTAGCTTTGACATATGCTGATACTGGTGATGGCGTACGTGTAGCTGCATTTACTGGAGATGATGCAATGGGTCTTTTTAAAGATGGAATACTCATAGATTTGATTGGTGATGCGAACAATGACCCTGGAACTGCCTGGGAGGTGGCTGGTATCGCTGATGCTACCACAAACCATACTCTAGTAAGAAAGGAGACCATTGCAACAGGTAACATTACTCCTTTAGGATCTTTTGGTACCTCAGAAAGCGATTCAGAGTGGATCGTTCTTGATCAGGATGATATGACAGGATTAGGAAGTCATAATGTGGCTGTAGTAGAACCCGGCTTTACCGTGGACGATACAAATTTTGATGGAGCATTCGGAACTGTGAATGTTGGTGAAACATCAGATGCTTCTTCCTATGTAGTTTCAGGAAGTGACTTAACTGGCGATCTTACAATCACAATACCTGCGGGCTTTGAAGCATCGTTAACCAGCGATTTCTCTAACCAGGTTGGAAATAGCACCTTGCCACTTTCAATAACTCCAACAGGAGGAACTATTGATAAGGTAACCGTTTTTGTTCGTTTCGCACCGGATGCAGAGGGATCGTTCAGCGGTAATCTGGTACATACCGCAACCGGTTTTGATCCTGTTAATCTTGCAGTAACAGGTGAGGGTGAGGCGGCATTAGGACTTGGAGATGCACTAAAGTATGGAATTGCTGTATACCCTAACCCGGCTAGCAACGTGCTTTACGTGGAAATACCAGGATCGTTTGGTAAAGCAGAAGCAAGCCTGCTGAGTCTCAACGGAGAATTCATTAAAATAAACGTGTTGAATGATTCGAAACAGGTTGACTTGACCGGTCTACGAAGTGGGATTTACATGCTTCGGATTACAAATAATGAAGCGGTCGTTTACCAACGAATTTCAGTAAAATAGATAGGGCTAACACCCTAATAAAAGCCACCAAATCGATTTCGGTTTGGTGGCTTTTTGTTTCTTATTGGTTTTCAAAGGTTGTTTCTACCGGACGGTGGTCAGAAACATTGGCATCATAATTATTTACCGTTAGGTCAAAACGAAGAGTTTCTGTTCTAACCCAGTTGTCAAATAATTCATTCGAAATCATTATATGGTCAAGGTGACTAGGCCAACCCGGGTAACTCCAGTAAGCACTGCTTCCTTTGGCAATGTCCATATCAGTAAACTCATAGTTGGAGGCATCTGCTATAAAATTGGAAAAGGGAGAACCGTTTAAGATATCATCATTATAGTCGCCAAGAACGATTACGTTTTTATCGGCAAGGTTTTGATCAATATAGTCTTTCAAAAGAACGCTGGCATCAGCTCGCCTTGATTCACCCTCACTACAACATTTCAGGTGAATATTGATCAAGGTAACTTCAAGACCGCTCTTGTGCTTTGCAGTGGCAATAACAGGCTGTCTTGGAAAGGCATCTGAATCATCATTATAGATTACCGACAAACTACTAAAGGAAGTGATCTCCGATGTTTTATAAAGGTATCCAAGTTCCTGCCCGTAACGCACATCATAAACAACCCCTTCCCAGCCAGGCAAGCTAGTAGCAAGATCTTCAAATGCGTCAGGCTCTGCAATTTCCTGAAAAGCAATGATGTCGGCATCCATAGAAAGGACAATATCACGAACGGCATTCACAGTGGTTGTTCCGTTCTTTGGGAAGTATTCCGTATTCCATGTAACCACATTCAATTGCTGATCGGATGAAACGGAACTGTGGTCTTCAATAACTACTGATAGATCATTAGATTTATCAAAAGAGATGTTCTCTGAAGCCCCGGAAATGCTAAAAAGGATAGATTCTTCATCCGTATCACTATCTGAAAGAGTTAGAATCGAAAATGAAACTTCATCTACATCCTTTTGGTAATCTATGGTGATCATATTGCTTACAGGTGTGGGAGACAGGTTGAAGTCTTCTCCTACCTTAGCGTTGTCGCTACTATAAGAAACATCAATATACCCATCTTTTGTTGTGGTTTTTCCAAATTTCAACGTCACATCAATACTTTTGCCTTCTTCAACAGTCAGTAATGAAGCAGAAAAATTGATAGAAATCTCATTGGATCCAGGTATGATAATTTGCTGAGAAGAATCCTGAGGAGTGCAGGCAGCAAGACCTACGAATATGAGCAAGAGTAGATACCTCATTTTTAATTTTTACCAATAACAATAAAAGTTGGGTAGTGGTCACTAAAGCCATTCTTATATACCCCATACGAAAAAGTTCTAAGTGGAGCTCCTTTATTATCACCGGAAGGCTCCTGCATATACTTTGCTGCAAAAATACTAAACGAGTCGTTTACATAATGGTAATTGGTAGCATGTTCTTGTAGCAAAGATTGTGAAATGATGATTTGGTCGAAAAGATTCCATGCCCCACGATAGTACAGTGTGCCATATCCTTTTTTGAAAGTGTCTCCTGCTGCATCGTACAACATCCCAGGTGTCAGTTTGCTTATCTTATTGTCAGCCATAAGCACCTTCTTAATGCTTCTGTTGGTGGGGTCGTCATTAAAGTCGCCCATTAAAACAATTTTGGCCTGGGGGTTTATAGCCTGAACAGAGTCTACAGTTTTTCGTAACAAAGCAGCAGCCATCAGCCGTTTATCTTCCTTTCCTCCTCTTCGTGAAGGCCAATGGTTAACTGCCACATGCAGTGTGTCTCCGTTGTAAAGCCCTTTTACCCACAATATGTCCCTGGTCTTAAAGTCGGGGTCCTCCGGGTCTTTGAAACTGATCTTTTTTACGGCAAAAGGTTGAAAAACCCCTTGTCTGTACAAAAGTCCAACATCAATACCTCTTAGATCGGGTGAGTCGAAATGCACGATCTGGTAACGCTTCGCCCTTAGTTTTGGAGATTGAACAAGATCTTCAAGTACTTTCCTGTTCTCTATTTCTGAAACACCCAAAATATCAACCCCGCCAGCCATATCGGCAATTACCCTGGACATATTATTTATTTTGTTGGCATACTTTTCATTATCCCATTTATTAGCCCCAGTAGGAAGAAACTCCTCATCATTTATGTTTGGGTCATCCACGGTATCAAAAAAGTTTTCGAGATTGTAAAATCCGATGGTGCCAATACCTTTTACCTGGGCATTGGCCAACTCATTTAAAAACAGAAAAATAAGAAAGATGTATATTATTTTTTTCTTCATAATGTTTTGAAAAAGAATAAGTTTATCTAAAATCGTGCTGGCAAATTTCGTCATGTTTATGTTAATGATTTATTAAATAAACAGCATTTGTTCAGGGATTTTATAACACTAGCTTTGCAAGCTTAACAAACTTTTTTATGAATAGACTTTTACTAGCAGTATTATTAATTTTATTTACTTCGTTTGCCTTTGCTCAAACCGGAGAGGTAAAAGGAGTAATTGTTGATGCTGAAACCTCAGAACCTTTGATTGGGGCCACAGTGCTTATCAAAGGGACAACCATAGGTTCCATCACGGATTTGGAAGGAGCGTACATTATAAAGAACGTTCCCGCGGGAGAACAGACTGTACTTATAACCTATGTAGGTTACGAAGAAGTGAGCGTACCCATCACCATGATTGAGAATCAGGTGGTTGAAATGGGTTCAACTCAGTTAAAATCATCTTCAGTAAACTTAAAGGAACTGGAAGTTTTTGCTTCGGTTATTGACGACCGAAAAACACCGGTGGCTGTTTCTGCAATAAGCGCAAAAGATATTGAGGAACGCTATGCAGCGGCAGACGTTGCAGATATTATTCAAAGTACTCCGGGCATTTATACCACCGAAGGTGCCGGAGGCTACGGTGATCAGGAAGTATATATCCGTGGATTTGACCAGTCGAACGTAGCCTTTTTGGTAAATGGGGTACCTATAAATGACATGGAAAGTGGCTATATGTACTGGTCTAATTTTGCAGGTCTTAGTGAAGTTACCCGCCAGATCCAGGTACAACGCGGCTTAGGTGCCTCCAAACTAGCCATAAGCTCATTAGGTGGTACTGTAAACATGATCACGAAACCAGCTGACCGAGGTGAAGGTGGTCGTATAGAATACCAAACAGGGACTGGTTCATGGAATCAACGACTAAGATTCACGTACAACACAGGGGTTACCAGCAACGGTTGGGCGGTTAGTTTCCAGGGATCAAGAACAACAACCAATTCAAACTTTTTAGGAATGTCTTCTTACGGACAAGGTAGTGTTGTGCCGGGAGCTTTTACAGATGCATGGTCGTATTATTTGTCGGTATCTAAAGAAATCAATGAACAACATTCTATTATGTTTTGGGGGTTTGGTGCTCCAGTAAATCGTGGTACAGCCTGGATAGTAGATAATGAAACAAGAAAGCAGTTCAACATTACAGATCCAATGGCTAATAATGCCTTAGGTATTTACCAGGGAGAACTATACAATGCACGACAAAATAAGATACATAAGCCATTAATGGCTGTCACCCATTTCTGGGACATAGATTACAATACGAGTTTATCTACTTCATTTTATGCCTCGTTTGCAAAGGTTTATTCTACTCAGCCCAGAGATGGTAATTCATCATTATTTTTTCCTACCAGGACCAAAGGTGATCCAGAGTTTACTACCGGAAATCTTATTAATTGGGATTATCTGGCAGAACAGAATAGAACATCTGGGAGGTATACAACTATTGCTTACCCCAACGGTGATTTAAATACCTCCGAGATTTCTGGTTATGAGTCTCAGTATTTCTTAGAAGCCAGGTACAACAACCACCAGTGGTTGGGTTTGGTTTCAAACTTTAGAAAAACATTTGATAGACTCAATATCCTTGGTGGATTGGATATGAGATATTACAAAGGACTCCATTACTCTACCATTTACGATTTGTTTGGTGGGGATTTTAAAATTAATCAGAGTAATTATGGAGATGATTATAACAAATTGATTCCATTCTCGGTACTGCGAGAAGGTGATCGTTATGGATACGATTATGATGGCATTGTTAAATGGGGGGCATTATTTGGCCAGGCGGAATATTCTTTTAATAAGTTTACCGCTTTTGGTACGGGTACGTTAACATTAACTGATTATAAAAGAATTGGGAATTTTTGGAATGGCCGCATTGCATATAATGATTATTCATTCGGTGAATCAGAATCCAGAATTTTTACAACTTACACTTTGAAAGCTGGTGTAAGTTATCGTCCTACAAACAGGCATTTGTTTTTTGTAAATGGTGGACGCTTCACCCGTCCTCCATTTTTTAGAGACGCTTTTGTAGATGCAAGATATACTAATGAGTATAGACCTGAATTGAAAAATGAAACTATAAATTCTTTTGAAGCAGGTTATGGGTACAATACGAGTAAATTACGAATTAATGCTAATTACTATTTGACTTATTGGTACAATCGAACCACAACTTATGATGCAGATAATGGAGATACTGATTTAAATGGGTTGTCTTTATCGTTAGATAACGGTGATATTATTCCAATTGTGGTCAATGGGTTAATTTCAAGACATGAAGGAGTTGAATTAGAGTTTAAATATAATGTCACACCGGCTCTGGAGTTAAATGGTTTCTTGTCACTTGGAGATTGGAAGTGGGCCAATAATGTAACAGTTGAAACTATATTTGAATCGAATGGAGAAGTTGACACTTTCAGATTACCAGTTAATGTGAAAGGGTTTCCTGTAGGGGCTTCTGCTCAAACAACTGGTGGAATCGGAGTTCACTACAGCGGTTTGCGTAATGCGTACATTGGTGGCCGATGGAATTATTTTGATAGAATATCTGTGCGATATTATCCAGAGGATGTTATTTACAACTATATTACTCTCGATGAAATTAATAACAAATTCGATGATTATTCAACCTTGCAACTGTATGCAGGTGTTTATTTTGATTTAGGAGATAATATTAGAGGTAGATTATCGGCTAGTGTTCAAAATGTATTTAATATAGAATATGTAAGATGGTCGAGCTTCTTCTTTCAGGAGTTTCAAAACGCCTATGGCTACCCTCGCACCTTTACTCTGGGACTTTCAATTGATTTTTAAGCTATGAAAAAAGCATTTTATATATTATTGTTTACTTCCTTATTGGCATGCAATAAGGATATTGTAAAAGGAACTGCCGTAAGTTTTTATCCTGATTTGGTAGATCGAGTAACAGAAGGCGGAAGCTCAAGTGCAACTCTTGAATTAACTGGTCCGGGAGTAGGTAAGGTAATAGTTTCGGTTTCTAATTCAGAGTTTATTACCACCGACCCTGCTATGGTTGATGGGAAGATTGAATTGGTGTTTGAAGGAGGAGTAACACAACAATCAATTGATATAAATGTTGCTCGTGGTGGTAATGGAGAGGATTATGTTTCTACATTCTCAGTGGAGTCTTTTACACACGACATCAAAGGTGTGGGTAGTGGTGAATTCAAACTATTTGTAAATGCCATTCCTTCTCTAACACTTCCTGTTTTCCATGATTTTGATGATTGTACAACCGATTATGCCATTCCGGATGGTTTTATTGAGGAGAATGTGCCCGGGTCAAAAACAGATAGAGGATGGGGATGCCGTGCAGATGGAACAAATGCCTCAAGAGCTGTAAGAGCAAGCTCATTTGGGGGTGAAGCCGGTACAGATAATGCATGGCTTATTACCAATGGTAGCCTTGATCTTACTTCGCTTAGCGAAGCATACCTCACTTTTGATCTAAAATCGCATTATTCGGGTGATGGGGATCTTTACGTAAAATGGTCTGAAGATTACAGTGGCGCGGGTGATCCCACACAGGCTACCTGGCAGGATGTTCCGGGGGTTAGCAGTCAGCTTCCGTCCAAGGGGTCAAACAGTTTTAAAAATATAAAATCAGACTTAACAAGTTTGGTTGGTAAAAAGATTTTTATTGCTTTTCAATTCGTTGGTGGCTCTGATGCAAGTTCGGCTTCGTACGAATTGGATAATTTCTCAATATCTGATGATGGCAGTGGTTTTGAGTTCTTTACACTACCTTTTAGTGATGATCTTAATTCCTGTTCCGATTTCAATGTACCAGCCAACTTTATACAGGTAAGAACAGATGGTTCTAAACAAGACAGAGGTTGGGCTTGTGGTGGGAATGGCACCTCAGGTTCACAGGCAGTTAGTGCTACTGCCCTGGGAGGGGTAGATGGTACCGTGGATGCCTGGTTGATCTCTGCAAAAGCTTTTGATCTTTCCTCAATCACGAAAGGAAATCTGAGTTTCGATATCAGGTCATCCACATCAGGATCTGGTGAGTTAAAGATACTTTGGTCTTCTGATTATACAGGCAGTGGTTCTACTGGGGCTGCTAATTGGTTGGAGTTTACGGGTTTTGATTTGCCAACAGGTGGTTCTAATTTGTACCAGACTGTGGAGGTAAATCTGGAAGATGCGATTGGTAAAGAAGCGTATATTGCATTTCAATATGTTGGTGCAACCAACTCAAGTGCTGTTACATATGATTTAGATAATATAAGTGTAGCCGAAACTACAGGCGGTAACGGTGGATCTGACTTAACCGACCCGGGTAACTGCGACTTGACGGGTGTCGGAACAGTAATTGTTAGCCATGATTTTGAAGGATGCACTACGGATTATGAGGTTCCAAGCGGATTTATTGAAGTTAATCTACCAGGCTCTAAAACGGATAGAGGCTGGGGTTGTCGTGCAGACGGAACAGATGATTCTCGCGCAGTGCGTGCCAGTGCATTTGGTGGTACCGAAGGTTACGACAATGCATGGTTAATTATGGATGCAATTGATGTCTCCTCCTATACAGAAATTAGTGTTACGTTTGATGTAACCTCAATATATGATGGGCCTGGTGATATGTACGTGTTATACTCAAATGACTATTCAGGCTCCGGAGATCCTACAGGATCTACATGGGTTCAACTAGAAAATGTAGGTGACCAACTACCTGCAAAGGGATCGGATAGTTACAAAACTATTACCACCTCTCCGTGTAATATGACGGGTAGTTCAGTATATATCGCATTCCAATATGTAAATGGAACTTCTGCAGCATCTTCTTCCTGGTCTATAGATAATCTTGAGGTAAGAGGAAATTAACAGTTAAGAAAGTTAATAAGTTATAATATGGGCCCTGTATATGCAGGGCCTTTGTTTTTTCGATGCAATTGTAAAATTCATTCTGGTGTTGTATCGTTTCCTGCAATTTCTTAAACGTATTATTTTTACACCAATGAGGTTCGTTTTACTGGGGTTTTTCTTTATTTCATTTCTGCCCTCCTTAGGTCAAGGCTTAAAGGTGCCATTGCCCACCGTTGAGACGTATGAATACGATACCAGCTACATTGAAAGTTTTAATTCCAAATTTGCCCTTCGCTTTGTTATTCCGCGTAGGATTGAGAATTTCAGTATAAAAGATACCCGGTCAAACAAGAAATACAACTATAGCAGCAATGAGCATTATGGGGTGGGCATAGGGTTTACCTATAGATGGCTTGCAGTAGATATGACCATAAATCCGGATTTTACACAGCGGGATGTTACCAGATACGGTAATACAAAAGAGTTCAATTTGAAAGGGAGTGCTTATTTAAAGAGAAATCTTCTGGATGTCTATTTGAGAAGTTACAAAGGATACTACATCTCGAACCCTTCGGACATTTTTTCGGAATGGGATTCGGAACAACCCTATCCGCAGCGGCAGGACATTCGAACATTGGGCTGGGGGATAAATTATACCATTCCGTTTAATTGGAAGAAATACAGCCCGAAGGTAACGTTTGTTTTGGATGGCAAACTTAAAAAGAGTGCCGGCTCATTTATGGCCATATCATCGGCCTATTTTTATCATTTAAGAGCCGATTCCAGTATAACAGATAATCTATTCGCTCCAGAAGGGCAAATTCATGCAGCTAATATGGCTTTACTTTCCGGGCTTTTCGGCTATGCCTATACCTTTGTATACAAAGATTTTTATGCTACCTTATCTGCATTTCCGGGTCTTACTCTTCCTATTGGAACGGTTTACAGTACAGCTGGTAGTGAGCACCCACGATTTACTGCCAATTTCAAGCTCATGCTTCGGGGCGGTATAGGTTATAATTCTGACCGCTGGTATACAGGTATCTATGTTATTTTTGATGTAAACCAGGTACAGCTTCCAGACAATATTTTGCTGGGCAATGGAATTGGAGAAATTCGATTTTTTATAGCCTATCGCCTCAAACCACCAAAAGTGGTGGATAAGGTAATGGACAAATTATAACAAATCGTTGGCGAGGTTAGCCAGCTCCGAACGTTCTCCTTTTTCAAGCGTAATATGTGCATACAGCGGGTGGCTGTCCACACGATCTATAAGATACGACAGACCATTACTTTGCGAATCCAGATACGGAGTATCTATCTGGTTTACATCACCGGTAAGTATGATCTTGCAATTCTCACCTGCACGAGTGATTATGGTTTTCACTTCATGCGGGGTAAGGTTCTGCGCCTCATCTACAATGAAAATGATATTAGAGAAACTTCTACCCCGGATGTATGCCAGTGGAGTTATCACCAGTTTTTCCTGGTTCACCATTTCTGTGATTTTGGTGTACTCCTTATCCGTTTCGCTCCATTGGTTTTGAATGAACTTCAGATTGTCCCAAAGAGGTTCCATGTAAGGGTTAACCTTAGATTTAAAGTCGCCCGGAAGGTATCCAATATCTTTATTGCTTAACGGAACAATAGGACGAGCCAGATAAATTTGTTTGAAATCCCGTTTTTGCTCCATAGCAGCAGCCAGGGCAATCAATGTTTTGCCCGTACCTGCAACGCCACTTATCGTCACCAGTTTAATATCAGGATTTAAAATGGCACTTATAGCAAAAGCCTGCTCAGCATTTCGAGGTTTTATACCATATACGCTGCGTTTATCAACGCGCTCAATGCGCTCCTCTATCGGGTTTTTATAAGCAAGCACCGATTTTTTCCCATTTTTAAGTATGAGGAATTCATTGTCCTTAATCCTCTTTTTGGGAAGAATCTCTTTTTGAGCAACCCCATTGGTTTCATATATCTGGTTTATTAAATCCGAGTTTACCCGCTGATGGGTGCTTTTACCTGTGTAAAGTGTATTTACGTTTTGAACTTTTCCAGTAGTGTAATCTTCGGCCGTTAAATTAAGCGACTTCGCTTTCAGCCTCAGGTTGATGTCTTTGGTTACAAGAATCACCTTTTTCCCCTTTTCCGTTTCCTGAAGCTGCATGGCTGCATTAAGAATTCTGTGATCGGGCTTTTCTTCTCCAAATACATCGTTGGCATTAACCTTACTCTCAGAGGACATTAACACTTTGAATGATCCTTTTTTAGAGGAACCGTTAAGTGGAATCCAGTCTTGCAAATTATGGTCTTTGGATAATTTATCAATTAGCCGTGTAAACTCTCTTGCCTCGTAATTTCGTGTGTCATTCCCCTTCTTAAATGTATCAAGCTCCTCCAATACTGTAATCGGAATTCCTACATCATGTTCAGCAAAATTTAAAATTGAGTTGTGTTCGTATAAAATAACGCTTGTGTCAAGCACGAATACTTTTTTTTCTTTCTTTTTGGCTGTCATTTTCAACAATACAAATACATTAAAAATTTGTAATACAACGTACTATTAAGGGGGATAAACAGGGAAATGTGTGCTTTTTGATGTTCTGGTAATTTGCTTACACCATCCATTCTTTCGCGCATAATCCTACGTCATAAAATTACTCAATAAGAATGGAAATACTAGCAAGAAAATGCCAGAAAACATTATAATTTCAACGGTTGTTCCAAATGGCCAAAAACGGTAACATCTAACATGCATCAACCCCAAAATCTTTGACCTTTAGTGGTCTGATTTTTTACTAACTCTCTTATTGGTAAATACTCGTGCATACTTTTTTCATAGTTTATAAGGTAAAGAAGTATAAAAAATATTTTTGTAAAATATTGAAAAACAACTGCTTACGAACAATTTTTAATTTTGGCATTATCGTTGCAATTCATAGTATGAACCAAACAATGATAGTCATGAAAAGGAAAATTTTACTTAGCGTTTTGGGAGCGATACTATTTATTGGGGCATCTAATCAAAGAGCAGATGCTCAAACATTTATTGCTTCATTTGGGGTTCAGCAAAGCTGGGGAGTACCAATAGATGTAGTCCATTATATCGATGATCATTATTATGGATACAAGTGGGTACATACAAGACAAGTGGTTCGCCACGGAATGGTAGATTTTGTGGTGATTATGCAACGTGGTCCTGTATTTTTTGAAATAACCTTTGACAGGTTTGGAAGAATTTACAGAACTGTACGATTGAATAATTACCCACTTCATAATCACGTTTGTGATGCATATTGCGGGTATCATACAAACTACTATAAAACGAATTATGTTGTCGTTCATACGAATAGAAAACGTGCTTATTACAGGCCTCAATGGAATGGATATGGACACTATGAACATAACAAGCATTATTCAGATCATAAGTACAAAGATGGTGATCGAAGAGATGACAGAGGCAGGTATGACGGGGATAGTGGCAGATCAGGTGATAATGGTGTAAGAGATCATGGGAAAGGTTATGGCAAGGGCAAAGGTGGAGGAAATGGTCATGATTCCGGAGGTGGAAGATCAGGTGATTATGGAAAAGGTAATAGCAATGGACGTGATAACTCAGGTGGAAAGCGATCCGGTTATAGCCGAGGCTCCAGTGGCACATCTGCCAGCAGCGGAGAAAGAAGTGGCTCATCCACGCCCACTCGCAGAGTTAGAGGCTCAGGTAATTAAGAAAAATGGTTTAGGTTGAGTTGTTAGGCCCTCCCTTAGCTAAGCGGGGGGCTTTTTATTTTACACACGACCGGTACTACCAAATCCATCCCACCAGGGTTTGCGCTGCAAGAAACAGCACCAGCACGGAAATAATATTTAACCAAATACCGGCCTTGACCATTTGGGTCATTCGAATGTGACCACTAGAGAAAACTATGGCATTGGGAGGTGTTGATATGGGCATCATAAACGCGCAGCTGGCAGCCATTGCAACCGGAATAGAAAGTACCAGGGGATCAATATTGGCCCCCTCTGCAATGGCAATAACTATTGGAATGAAAACGGTTGCCAGGGCAACATTACTCATCAACTCGGTGAGGAACAACATGGTGGTAATGAGTATAAGGAAGATGATAAGTATTGAGAAGTGATTTTGAGAAATTACATCAGAGATCAAATCCACAATACCGGTTTTTTCCATGGCTTTTGCCAAGGTCATTCCTCCTCCAAAAAGCAATAAAATACCCCAGGGTAATCGCTCAGTTGCCTTCCAAATAAGCAGCTTTTGTTCTGCTTTGCCATCCATAGGAATAATGAACATAAGCAAACCACCAATCATAGCCGTAACGGTGTCGTTGAGCAATGTAAAACCTAACACATTATTTAAAGGCTCTTTGAATATCCACATAAAGGCGGTAAGCGCAAACACAAGGGCAACCATTCGCTCCTCTCTTTTCCATTTACCCAGCTGGTGTATCTCTCTTTTAATGAGCGCTTCAGCGTTGCTCATTTGTCCCAATCGGTTTTTGTAAAGAAGTTGTGTGAGCAGGATATACGTAATCGTAAGAAGCACCAGGCTGACAGGTACACCCACCATCATCCAATCGGCAAAGCCAATTTCGGTATGCAGCAATTCCTGAGCATACCCGGCAAAGACCACGTTGGGAGGAGTGCCTATTATGGTGGCCAAGCCACCAATATTGGCGGCATAGGCAATGCCCAGCATAAGTGCAAGGGCAAACTTTGAGAAACCATTTGAATCAAGTGAATCGTGCTGCACCAGCTTAACCACCGAGGCGGCAATGGGCAGCATCATAATGGTAGTGGCGGTATTGCTGATCCACATACTTAGAAAACCGGTTGCGATCATGAAACCAAGGATAATGCCGTTAGCACTTGTTCCGGTTATTTTAATAAGTCCAAGAGCAATGCGTTTGTGAAGACCGTGTTCCTCCAGCCCAAGCGCAATAAAGAACCCACCCATAAACAGGAATATTACAGGGCTTGCATAAGGAGCTGTTGCCTCCTTAACCTGAAATACGCCTAAGGCAGGGAATAAAATAATGGGCAATAAGGCCGTAACGGCCAATGGCGCTGCTTCGCTTATCCACCAGGCCACCATCCATAAGGCAACCCCCAGTACACGCCAGGCCATTGGGTTTAAATACTCCGATGACTGCAGTGTTAATGCAAGGATAAAAAGAACAGGCCCAAGAAAAAGGCCAACTACTTTAATGGATAACCGCATAGACTAAAAAATGGTCACCCTAAGTTAGCTAAAATTCGATACTTCCGTTCAACCACTCACCATTCATGTCTGCGCCATAGCGTTTATAAAAATCAATGGCCGGGGTGTTCCAGTCGAGCACCTGCCACATCATGCCGGAGTAGCCTTTGGCTTTGCCTTCTTCAATGCAGGCTTCGAACAACATTTTACCGGCTCCCAACCCACGGGCTGATTCGGTCACGATCAGGTCTTCGAGGTACAAGCGTAGCCCCCTCCAGGTAGAGTAGCGAATGTACCATAGCGCCATGCCTATGATCTCGCCTTTGTGTTCGGCAACAAAAAACCAATAGACAGGATGCTCGCCAAAGCCATCCCTTTGCATAAGCTCAACGGTATTAATTACTTTTTCAGGTGCTTTTTCGAATAGCGCAAGCTCTTTAATTAACTCTAATATTCTCGGTAAGTCGGCTTCTACGCCTCTTCGTATGGTTATGCTCATGTTGCTATGATTGTGTAATTAATGACTCTAATTATATATTAAAAAAAGTATTTAATGTCGAATTTATTCTTTCAGTCAATAAACTTATTAATTCTTCATTGAGGTATTCATATTTATCTTCTATATGTAATGTCTCAATGCGGGGTAAATCTAAATTCCTATAAGTTCTTCGTATTCTATTTTTTTGTCTATTCTCCATAACAAAAATTAATTCGGCCCATGCTAAATCTTTTTCTCTTAGTTGCCTTTCACTTTTAGGGCTTAATCCAACAGACCTTATATTGAATCTATTGTCATTTTTGAAAACGTATTCTGCAGTTCTGCTTCGTCTTTTATTTCTTCCACAAACTACTAACACATTTGGTTTAAGGTTCATCTATATTCTAATCTTAACAGCCATCCTGAATTCGATTCAGGATCTTGAGAAAAAATGTGAGATTCCGAATCAAGTTCGGAATGACGGTCTTAGGGTTACAACTCTATATCCAACTGGTTACGGGTAGTCTTCTAGGATAAGACATTACGTTTTAAACCTTCTTTTAGTGTCCTGCCTGTTGTCCCAGAAAGACAAGATTTCAATGTGGTCCCCATTGATTTCGTAGAAAATTAAATACACTTTCATTACCACAACACGGGTTTTCTTATTTTCAGTAAGCCGACCAATAAATTCACTTTCAGAAAGAGTAGTTAATAAATCATTGATTTCGTTAAGAAGTTTAAGGCTATACTTGGTAGTACCATTTCTTTCAGTATAGAACTCTAAAACTTCTTTGAGTTCAGTATTAGCCCTTGATGACCAAATTACTTCTTTTTTAGCCATTCGCTCATTTCAGACATTACCTGACTATGTTCCTTGAAATTTCCTTTTTTTATATCTTCCCGGCCGGCTTCAATAGATTTTTTTTGTTGCTCATTAAGTTCGTATAAGGATTGCTCTGAACTATCAAACAACGTTTGTAGCGCACGCAAAAAGTTAATATCCTTAGAACTTTTAATCCTCGAAATCAGATTGTTCTTTAACTGAATGTTACTGTCCATACCAAAGAGTTACTATAGTAAAACTACTAATTTTCTTACAAATATGGCTATCTACAACTCTATATCCACCTGGTTGCGGGTAATGTCTTCCATGGTTTCCCGCTTGCGGATCAAATGAGGCTTGCCGTTGTAAATCAACACTTCCGCTGGGCGGAAACGTGAGTTGTAATTGGATGACATAGAGAAGCCATAGGCTCCGGCATTCTTGATGGCAAGAATATCGCCTTCTTTTACCTCATCCAACTTACGGTCCCAGCCAAAGGTGTCGGTTTCGCAGATGTAGCCCACAATGGTATATACCCGCTTGGTTCCGTTTATGTTTGAGATGTTCACAATGTCGTGGTAAGCATCGTACATCATGGGGCGAATGAGGTGGTTCATACCGGAATCTACACCCACAAACACGGTGGCAGGAGTGGTTTTTACCACGTTGGTTTTTACCAATAGCACACCCGCCTCGCTTACCAGGTATTTTCCTGGCTCAAACCACAATTGCAGGTCACGACCGTAGTCTTTGCAAAAGGCTCTAAATGCTTTACTAATCTTTTCACCTAGATCCTCCAGGTCCACCTGCACGTCCGATTCGTGGTAGGGTACTTTAAAGCCACTACCAAAATCGATAAACCGAAGCTCTTTGAAATCTTTAGCCAGGTCGAACAGCAGCTTGGCGCCATTCAGGAATACACCAGCATCCAGAATGTCGGAACCGGTATGCATGTGCAGGCCAACCACTTTGATGTTATAGGTTTCAATGACGCGCAATAAATGACGCGTTTGCAGAATTGAAATACCGAACTTGGAATCAATATGGCCTGTGGAGATCTTATGATTGCCACCCGCCATTAAGTGCGGGTTCAAACGAATGAAGACAGGAACTGTATCACGGAATTCGTTTCCAAACTGTTCCAACACAGAAATGTTGTCAATATTGATCATCACTCCTTTCTCGATCCCTTCTTTGATCTCATCAAAGGAAACCCCATTGGGAGTGTACATAATGTCTTTTGGATTGAACCCCGCCATTAAACCAAGCTCCACTTCCTGGATAGAAACGGCATCCAGTCCAGCGCCTAACGAACGGAGGTATTTTAACACAGCAAGGTTGGTTAGCGCTTTAGAAGCATACTTAATCTTAACGTCTAGTTTTGGGAAGGCACCCTTTAGCTTTTCATATTGTGCTTTAATTCTTTCAGAATCGTACACGTACACGGGTGTGCCAAACTCATTGGCAACATCGATCAGGTTAACACCCTGAATCTGGTATTTGTTATTAACTAGTTCCATTAGATAAAATCAAGCCGTAAAGATACGAGAAGAATGCGATTATAGTCACCCTGAATTCCTGCCTGTCCGGTCAGGCGGGTATTTCAGGGTCTTGATGTTAAAAGCTATAAGAATACATTGCTAAAGTGCCTAATGTATAGCTTATAGTGTTTACAATAATTGTAGTCTTAATAATTTGAGGTTTTGAATAGTCTTTTTTGAGCATTAAGCAATTAACTGTTCCTTCAATTAATAAAGTAAAAATAAATGCTATTGCATAAAACACTGCTAACCCTTTAAATCCATTAACCTCATTACTACTTACCCAAGGGAACCAAACAACAAGCCACCAGCCACCATTTAAAATCATTGAACCTATTATTCCAAATATTCCACTTATTAAGTTTGAAACTGTTATGGCAGTATAGATTTTTTTATTCTTCCATTTTTTTGATAGCAAGAAGCTAGCGCTCAAACATTCAATAAGTATTATAACAATCATGAAAATCCAGCCTTGCGGAAGGAAAGCATAAATTCCAAAGCTCACGTTCAACAGTATCATTTTCTTTTTTTAATATTTAGAAACCGAAGTTATAGGTTTTGATCATTTTACCTTCAACACAATCTTGCCCACATTCTTATTGGCCTCCATACGTTGGTGAGCCTGCTGAATATCCTTCCAATCGAGTACACTATCGATAATGGGGGTAATCTTGCCAGACGCTAAATCCGGTAGAAAATCGGCAGAAAAAGCCTGGATTAGCTCCTGCTTGTAGGCATTGCTTCGGGCCCGCAGGGTTGTTCCCTGAATTTTGAGTCGTTTGGTGAGAATGGGACGTATATTAAATGCTTCAATTGTAACACCACCCATAGTGGCAATGAGCATGAGTGTACCATCAACCGCCAGGCAATCGAGGTTTCGTTCAAAATTGGGGGCGCCAATAAAACTTAGGATTATGCTTACTCCTTGGTTCTTGGTAAACTCTTTAACTACCGATGCAAAATCCTGGGTTTTATAATCGATGATTAAATCGGCTCCAAGGTTTTTGCAGGTGGCGTGTTTGGCAGCTGAAGCGGTACAAATAACCCTACAGCCCCTTGCTTTGGCCAACTGAATGGCAGAAGTGCCTACTCCGCTGGCTCCGGCATGTATCAGTACCGTACTGCCAAATTTGGTTTTCCCTTCAAAGAAAAGAGCCTGGTTGGCAGTAAGAAAAACTTCGGGAATGGCAGCCCCTTGTTCAAGCGTTAGAGAATCGGGAATATGCATCACCAACCGCTGATCTGCCTTAACGTACTCTGCCTGGCCACCTCCTGCCAGCAGTGTCATAACACGATCACCGGGTGTAAAATGTTTTACATTTTTACCAACCTGTTTTACGATACCCGAAGCTTCGAGGCCCAGGATTTCAGATTCGCCTTTAGGCGGAGGATATTTGCCTTTGCGTTGCAGCAAATCGGCACGGTTAAGGGCAGCGTAATGCACTTCAATGAGCACTTCATTTTCGCTTAGAGCGGGCATTGCCGTTTCACCAATGTAGAGGGTTTCCACTCCACCAAATTCGGTTTGAAGTACTGCTTTCATCTTATTCATAAAACTTGCTTATCCTTTCCAATGGCTTGCGTTCCAGTTTGGGCACATAGGTTTCTTCAGCCGGGTAGCCCACAGGGATCAAAAGGAAGGGCCGCTCGTTTTCCGGACGGTTCAATATTTTGGTGAGAAAGCCCATTGGGCTTGGGGTATGTGTTAATGCAACCAACCCTGCATTGTGAATGGCGGTAAGCAAAAATCCACTTGCCAACCCAACCGATTCATTTACATAGTAATTATTGGTTTTGTCTTCGCCATTTATGTTGTAGGCTTTTTTGAAAACCACAATCAGGTAAGGAGCAATCTCCAGGAAAGGTTTGTGCCAGTCGGTTCCCAGATGCTCCAGGTCATGGAGCCATTCTTCGCTCATGCGTTTGCTGTAGCTTTCCTTTTCTTCTTCCTCCGCAGCAATTCGAATTTGCTTTTTTATCTCCGGGTTGGAAACCACACAAAACGTCCAGGGTTGTTTGTGTGCCCCGGATGGTGCTGTGGAGGCAGACTTAAGAATATTTTCGATCACTTCTTTTGGTATAGGCGTATCAGAAAAGTCGCGCACGGTTCTTCGGTTATTGAGCCAGTGGTAGTAGGTTTCCGATCGCTCTGTCATTTCGTGGGGCTCGTACGTATCGCGCACGTACTCCACAAATGGAAAGCCGTTGATTTCTTTGGTTTTCATATCAGGCTGTTACAGTATTTTCTACATTGGATTATTTCCCCAATCCAATATTTTGTCCAATGAGCTAGTTGCCACATAATGGTAATTAGCCCGTGCTTTGGCATAAATTTCCATTGCCATCTTTTTCCCATCCTCAGTTTTTACCATTTCTCCATACAACGGCATCAGGAATTTTCTTCGGCCTGTATGAATGAGGAAGTTCTCCATGTTTTTATATGCTGGTGTATAGTTGTGCTTAATAGCATGTACAAACCAGGCATCCAGAATTTCAGAGTTACCTGAATAGGTGAAATTCAGATAATCGTCCAGCTCCTTCATTTGTTCAGAAGTCATACTTTCAGGTAGATGACGAATAAAATGAATCCACTCATGTGAGCTCCATTTCTCAGTAATTATATCCTCAGGAGAGATAAGCTGTTGTATCGGTGTTCCACCTTCCCATTTTTTGAGTACTTCATCTACTTTGGTAAAGCGATCAGATACGGGGATAGGACAATCGGCTGGCAAACCTTCACCGTAAATCCATTCCTGGTAGAGTTTTTCATCTACCGGAACTCCATTTTTTTCAAACAGATTTTTGTTCAACTGCTTGATAAACTCTTCGGTAGTCATGGAATGGAAAGCGTTTTCTGTAAAGTATTCTTTAAGAAATGTATCGAACTTCTCTCTACCAAATCTCTCTTCCAGCAGACGAAGGAAGTAATAACCTTTGTCGTAGGCTATATTGGTCATACCATCGTCCGGGTTGCGGCCTTCGAGGTTCAATTTCAATTCCGTATCTTCTGGATGCTCACCTGCGTTTATGTTCTTAATTTCGTCTTTAAGCTCCTGCAAGCTCAGCTTTGCCAGCATTTCCGAATAATCACGTCCGTAAAGAGCTTCCATAATACGCTCTTCAAAATAAACGGTAAAGCCCTCGTTGAGCCAGAAGTCGTCCCAGGTGGCGTTGGTTACTAAATTGCCCGACCATGAGTGTGCCAGTTCATGCGCAATCAGTGAAACCAATGAGCGGTCACCTGCAAGAATAGTTGGTGTTGCAAAAGTTAAACGTGGGTTTTCCATGCCTCCAAATGGGAAACTGGGTGGCAGCACAATTACATCGTACACCCCCCATTGATAAGGGCCGTATAGTTGCTCAGCTGCGTCTACCATATTTTCCATATCAGCAAATTCATAAGCGGCCGCTTTTATCACAGATGGCTCCGCATATACTCCTGTTCGTTCACCAATTTTCTGGTAGGTAATATCGCCAACGGCCAAAGCAAGCAAATAAGCAGGAATGGGCTTGTCCATGGTAAATTTGTACGAACCATCTTTGGAAACTTCACGCGGATTGGAAGCGCTCATGAGTGCCAGCATGCCTTCAGGCACTTGCACATGTGCATTATACGTAAAACGAATGCCCGGAGAGTCTTGCACAGGAATCCAGCTGCGGGCTAAGATAGCCTCTGATTGTGTGAATAGAAAAGGATCTTTTTCATCGGCTGTTTGCTGTGGCGTTAACCATTGCAAAGCTTCTGCTCCAGGGCTGGTGGTATATTTTATACTAATCCTTTTTATGTCGGGTTTTAGAGAGACTGTAAGCGGGCTTCCCATAAAAGGTTTGGCTTCACCAACTTCAAACGTTAGAGGTTGACCGTTACCATCTTTAACTTCCTGAATGGAAAGACCACTGATGTCCAGAATAATTTCGTTGGCATCTTCTGCCCTGGAAATATCAAAACTGGCAGTTGCGCTAATGGTTTTCGTATCAAAGTTAACTGAGGCATCCCAATCTAAATGAGTGATTACTGCTTCCTCAGGTTTAGCGTAGGTGTGGTGGTCTACTACTTTCATTGGTTCGTTATTTTCAGTTTCGTTTTGAGATGTTGAACAGGCAAACATCATAAAAGAAGCGCCTAAAGCCAACAGGTATCTTCTATAAGACTTTTGCATTAGTTTCTGGGGTTTACAATTAAAGAAATTAGGCTAATGGTTGGTAAAATTAGCCAGAGCAAACCAATAGGCATACCTATTTTGCCAGAAATTGAGAATTATGGATTGGCTTACTTTAACCTCTGTTTTTGCCTATTCTCAAATGCCTCTTCATTTTCTTTTGCACGCCCAAAAGAAAACGAAGCAAAAGAAAAAGGCGCCACGAATAAAGCCCGCTCTCCACTCAAAACGCGCTAGCCTTCCCTTAAGGCTTGCCTATGCACAGCCCACGAGCGGTCCGCGCTATTCGTGGACATCGGCCCTCAAACTTTTATGCTTTATTTAAATTATAGGCTTAGGAGTGCCCCTTAACTACTATTTTAATGATCCTAAAGTTGAGCAAGAAGAAGCGTATGATCTGGTAAGGAACAAAACTTCTGAAAAATAACACTCCTTTGGTAGGCATTGGAGGATAATATTGCTCTGAGTACTTGGGTATATTTCTTTTTTCCATTGTTATCTTATTCAGGTATTAACCACCAGAAAGGTCTCCCTTTGGCTTTGTATAAAAACATATAGTGCATTAACCATTTTAACCAGTGTCCTGCAAGACCAGGTTCTCCCATCGTAGTGGTAATATCGCGGCCCCAGTCTGGATATTTCTCCCAGTCTGGCACAATCGGATTTACCGTCATGGTTGCTGCCGTTCCGTGTGTCATGCCAAAACCGGCTGAAACAATACATGCGGCTCCCATTCGGCCCATCGAGGCTCTGTGTTTGAATTGCGGTTCTCCCGATTTAATCCATTCGGCTACGTTTTGAGCCGTAATTTTACCGGTTACGCCTGAAGGCATTCCTGTTCGTGGAGGAGCAGGGAAAATAGGTGTTCCATTCTTACTCTTCATGGGTTTTGAAATGGAATGGGGAGGCGCAAATGCAATTCCAGGCGCAAGAACGTTGGCATATGTTGGGTTTTGATAGGTTTCAGGCCAGTCGTTCACACTCCATTGATCATAGTCTTTTGGAGTATAATCAGCGTCTACCTTCATAAACCCGTTAGGAGCAAACAAGGTATCGGTAATATCTTCACCCGCTTTGTTATAAGCTTTAAACCCATGGCCTGAGAAACCTGGAATGAGCATTGCAAAATCAAATTTTTGCTCCAGGTTTTCCCCATCCAGATTTTCGTAATAGATCGTGTTGTTCTCAATTTTTTTAACACCGGCCCGCTTTATCCATCGGATACCACGTTCAATAAAATACGACTCTGTAAAGAGTTTGGTGTTGGAAATGTATCCACCCTTTTTGATAAAGGCTCCACCCATTCCAAAATCGCCTAATTCATATTCATTGGTGAGCCAAACAAGCTCTGCCATATCTTGCAACTTACGGTGCTTAATTTCATAGGCTACATTCAAAATGTATTCGAAGGCTGCTCCCTGGCAGGTAGCGGTGGGGTGTCCGGTGCCAATAACAAAGGTTTGTTTTTCACCGGCCTTCATTTTTTCAAATTTCTTTTCCAATTCCTCCCAGGCTTCCTGCGCATGGTTATAGGTACATACCGAGGTTAACCCTCCCTGACCGGGCACAAGCCCTTCGGTAGCAGCAAAGTTTAGCTTGGGGCCTGTGGCATTTATAAGATAATCGTATGTTACCTTTTCTTTTTGCCCTTTCTGTTCTTCGGAGGTGTATTCTACCTCCACAAAAGGACTCTCCAGTTCAGCATCGCCTTCAGGATAAAAATTGGTAGCCTTGGCCTGTATCATTTCTATTCCCCACTTTTTGTAACGGGGCGCAAGTTTAAAGCGAACCTCATCTATTTTCATTCTGCCAACTCCTACCCAAATATTGGAGGGAATCCAATTATAGTAGGTGTTGGGTGTGATAACGGTAATAGTATGCTTTTTACCTAAATATTTACGCAGGTAAGAGGTGGCCGTGTGGCCTGAAATACCTGCGCCAAGAACAACAACTCGTGCCATTATAGTATAGTTTTTGAATGGTAATTCACGAAATTATGATTTAGCGCATTGGGTTTGTGTGACTTGTATTACAAACCAGTGATAATCAATAGATCTGGCCTATGCTCTTGGGAGCTTTATGTAGAATGTTGAACCTTCCCCCTCTTTACTTTCAAGCCATATCCAGCCACTCATTCTGTCAATATATCTTTTAACAATATAGAGACCAATGCCGGAGGAGGGTTCATTATTTGTTGGTACAGCGCTAAGCACCTGGTGCTTTTTAAACACGTTTTCAAGGTCATTTTCCTTGAAGCCCGGGCCCCGATCCTGCACCGTTACCAAAACTTGCTTTTGATCTGATTTCACATCGATAACGACCTTTTTGTTTGGCTCAGAATATTTAATGGCGTTCGAAAGAAGGTTGGAAAAAACTTTGTAAAGCCCCTCTTCTATACCATGAATAAGTATGTTTTTTGAATCGCAGATATGCTTTACCTCAATGCTTTTAGCTTTGGCAAGAGGAGCCATTTCGTTGATGACCTGAAGAATAGTTTTGTTAAGATTAACATCTGATAAGCCCGCCTTTTCTATAGATTCTTCAATTGACTGGTTCTTTAAGTAGCCCGTAATCTGGTTTTTGTGGTTATCGGCCAGTCCTTTGATTTTTCGCATCAATTCTTTTTGCTCATTAGAAAGCTTGTCGCTTTCCAATTCCAAAATGGAGATAAGACCCTCAATTTGAGCCAAGGGCGTTTTAAGATCGTGTGCGACAATGCTCATTAGATCGTTTTTTTCTACATTGAGCTTTTCAAGTTTTAAACGTTGTGTCTTTAGCAATTCTTTGTACCGATCTTGAATAATAATGAAGTATCTGAGCGAAATAACAATTGCAATAGTTAGAGCAATAATGTTTACATAAGAATAATTCTCAATGGGGTATGGATGGACAAAGAATTGAGGGGCCAGAAATAGAAAAATGTCTAAAGTAATGAGCAAATAAAGCTGTAATGGATTGTTACCAAGAATAATAAATAAGACAATTATCAATAGATAGAAGTACTCAGCTCCACGACCTGGTAATACATACATGGAGGTGAGAAAAATTTGTAAATTCAAGAATAAAAAAATTAGAAACTTACTCAGACCATACTTCTTTTTTGTAACAGGAATTAATAAGCCTAAGGAAAGGATAAAGAATACAGCCTGCAGAATGGAATTATTGTATTGATTGGTGTATAAACCATTATAAACCAAAAAAAAGGCATTGTAAAGCAAGTAAATAAGTACTGTAGTGTACAGTACTTTTCCTTTTATATTTTCCTCAAAATTTATTGGAGAAGTATTCTCCGAACTCGAAGGATCAGATGGCATAAGCGCTTATTGTGCAGGAAATATACAAAAAAACGAAAATTTACCTTTCTATTTTTTTCTATTCGTTAAATAAACCCCGGTTAACACACCCAGCATTCCCAGGTAATGTCCCGGTAATAGTACTTCTCCATCCCATAAGCCCCAAAGAATGGCAACAATAGGAATCAGGTATGTTACAGAACTTGTAAATATGGGTGATGTTATTTGTATAAGCATATTAAACAATGCCATGGCTACTGCTGTGCTCATAATACCTAAAATGGCTATGTACATAAAGGATTGCCTGGCGATAGGTTCTGTTGCTATTTGATGAGCTGCATCTGTGAAAAATAAAAGATACGTTAACGCAACAGGAACGATCATGCCTAATGAAACACTTGTTACAGTCATTGCATCCAATCCTTTCACATTGAATTTGATCACATTCACATTTATGCCATAGCAAAAAGTGGCAGCTAGTATAAATAGCCCATAACTATTAATAGTTGATAAGGAGTCCCACGAACCGGCCAAAACCAGGGCGGCTGTTCCGGCAAATCCAAGAAATACTCCCAAAAACTGTAATTTTCTAAACTTTTGCGCATAAAAAAATGCACCTACCAGAAGAACAAAAATGGGAGTAAGAGCATTTAATACCCCTGCCAATGCGCTGTCGAGCTGAGTCTCTGCTTTGGCAAACAAAAAGGCAGGAATGAAACTGCCTACAAAGCCAACTACTAACAAGAACCACCAGTTAGTGCCTTTTACATGTTTCATTTTTGAAAAGGCGAACGGCAGCAAAACAATGCCTGCGCTCAGCATGCGTAAGGCGCCAACTTCTCCCGGGTCAAATGCATCGAGCCCTCTTTTGATTAGTATGAATGAAGTACCCCAAATGAGTGTGAGAATCGCCAGTAATGTCCAGGCCAGCGATCTCTGTTGTTTGGCCCCAATGGTCATGAGACGAACTCTGATTGGCTAAATTTTTCACTTATTTCATCCAGCACGTCAAACAATGCCTGGTCATCTTCCAACTCCACTAATTGTGTTCGGTAGGGTTTAAAGTGAGGAATTCCTTTAAAATAATTGGTATAATGTCTTCGCATCTCAAAAATGCCTGTTTTACCAGGCTTCCAATCTATTGAAAAGCTTAGATGTTTTTTAACGGCATCTACTCTTTGTTTTATGGTAGGGGGTTCCAGATGCTCACCCGTGGCCATAAAATGTTTTATTTCGTTGAATATCCATGGGTAGCCAATGGCGGCACGACCAATCATAATGCCATCAACACCATACTTCTCCTTGTATTCAACCGCTTTTTCAGGTGAGTCAATGTCGCCATTGCCAAAGATGGGTATCTCAATTTCAGGATCGTTCTTAACGGCCGCAATCATGGTCCAATCGGCTTCGCCTTTGTACATCTGCTGACGCGTGCGGCCATGAATGGTTAAGGCTTTTATACCTGCTTCCTGTAACCGCTTGGCTACTTCAACAATTTCTATAGTGCTGCTATCCCAGCCCAGTCGTGTTTTAACCGTTACGGGTAAATTCACCTGCTTCACAATTTCGGCAGTCATCTGTTGCATTTTGGGGATATCCAACAAAATACCTGCACCGGCACCTTTGCTCACCACTTTTTTTACAGGGCATCCGTAATTAATATCTATAAGCTCAGGCTGGGCTTCCTCGGCTCTGGAAGCAGCTAAACGCATCGATTCTATCTTATCACCAAAAATCTGAATACCGATGGGGCGTTCATAGTCAAATACATCCAGCTTTTGCACGCTTTTAGCAGCATCGCGAATTAAACCTTCAGCAGAAATAAATTCCGTGTACATCAGGTCAGCGCCATTTTCCTTGCACACCGCCCTGAAAGGAGGATCACTTACATCCTCCATAGGAGCTAAAAGAAGCGGGAATTCGCCAATTTCGTGTTTGCCTATCTTAACCATTTAAGCCATTTCGATTGTAGCTTGCAAAGTTATGCCTTTTCCAAAAAAATAATCCGCTTATTTTTGCTGCAAACAACTTGAATGGAGAACCACTCGATACAACCTTTTGGAGAACCTATAAACCCCTGGAGGTTACTTATTATAACAGTTGTTAGCAGCTTTGTTGGGTTCCAGCTTATTGGAGGCTTTATTGGTATTTTGGCTGTACTACCTTTTTATGAAGGTGGTATCATGGATTTTATGACTGCAATGGGTGATCCTCTGAGTCATCCTGACATACGGATGCCAATTCTTGTAATTCAGGGGATAGGTTCCGCTTTTGGAATGATATTTATCCCATGGCTTATCTATACTAAGATTTTCAAATTCGAACTGAATTTTGGACAAACAAGGGCTGAGGTTCAGCCGCTGATTCTTACTTTCCTTCTTGTTTTGTTCTTCATGGCGGTCAATTCTCCTGTGGTTGAGTGGAATCAAAGTATTAAACTTCCGTCATTCCTCGGAGGTCTTGAGGAGTCACTGAGGTCGATGGAACAAAATCTTGAAGAATTGACTAAATATATGACTCAGTTTAATTCGGTGGGGCAGTTGTTGTTTGGTATGCTCATTATTGCTGTAATACCTGCAATTGGGGAAGAATTGGTTTTTAGAGGACTCGTACAAAATCATTTGTTCAGGATAACCAAGAATGTTCATGTGGCTATTTGGGTAGCAGCCTTCCTTTTTGGTGCCATGCATATGCAGTTTTACGGCATGTTTGCACGGATGATGTTGGGCGCTATGTTCGGGTATCTTTACTATTTTTCAGGAAGTTTGTTTTATCCAATGCTGGCCCATTTTGTGAACAACGGAGTGGCCGTGCTGGCTGTATATATGTACAACAAAGGAGAGTTGAATTATAATATAGAATCTCCAGAAGCATTGCCCTGGCATCAGGTTTTAATTTCAACAGTCGTTTTTATATTGCTATTTTTTGCTTTCATTAGGAATTTTAAGCGCAAAGAATATAATGCCTAATTGGTCTAAAATATACGAAACTAAAAAACCCTACCGAGCTGAAATGGTTAAGGACATTTTAGAAAATTATGGTATTAAAGCGATAGTTTTAAACAGGAAAGACACCGCATATGATATTTTTGGTCAGCTTGAAGTGCATGTAAATGCAGATGAGGTTTTAAAAGCTTTGAAAATAATAGAGGATGACATCAGATTCGAAGAGGTTTAGTTCGTTAAACCAACGTGTGCCTACGGCAATTGTAGGAGCTTTAGCAATTATTGGTGGGGTTTCTTACGGTATGTGGGGTTATTTTGCAGTCTTTCTAATTATTGGAGGCTTCAGCTTATGGGAGTTTTACAGGTTGGCCATTATGGATGAAATGGCACCTCTCAAGATATGGGGAACTATACTGGGTATGGTACTTTTTTCCGTTTCTTTTTTAATAGAAGCAGACATTATCGATCCCAAATATATTTTGCTTGCCTTCCCTCTTTTTGCTTCCGTATTTCTTATCAAACTGTACAAAAAGGGAGAGACAAAACCTTTTACACATGTTGCCTATACCTATTTGGGCATAGTGTACGTATCCATTCCCTTTTCGCTTTTAAATGTGATTGTGTTTGATATGGGGCACTATCGTTACCAGGTTATCCTTGGTATGCTCTTTATTTTATGGGCCAGTGATACCGGAGCCTATTTCTCAGGCATTCTTTTTGGAAAGAAAAAACTTTTTGAACGTGTATCGCCTAAAAAGACCTGGGAGGGTAGTATAGGAGGTGGAGTTTTAGGTTTGATTATGGCGTATGTGTTCTCCCTTTATTTCTCAGATCTCACCATGATTCAATGGTTTGTAGCTGCCGCGCTCATCGTTATTGCGGGTACCTATGGAGACCTGGTTGAGTCGCTTTTCAAACGAAGTATCGCCATAAAGGATTCCGGAGAATCTCTTCCCGGACATGGTGGCTTTTTAGACCGTTTTGACGGTTTATTGCTGGCTAGCCCTTTTATGGCAGCATTTATAAAGCTGATTTAGAGACAGTTATAAAATAAGTCGTATTTTTTGGTTTTAGATTATTTAACTTTGCATTTCTTACAAAGAACAACCAGAAACGTTATTTACTTAAAATGCTAAAAATGAGAATCCATAAGGAGGGAAGAAGACTGCTAAGCATTCTCTTTTTGCTCCTGGTGTCATTCAACTTTGTGGTGGCATATGCCATTAAGCCCTCTGAGCAAATTCTTAACTTAAGTATAATAGCATCTATTATTCTTTACCTGGCTATACTTCAGTTTTTCAGGAACCCCCACATCACGGTTTCGAATAACGGCATGCATGTGCTGGCTCCTGCCGATGGTAAAGTGGTGGTAATTGAAAAAACACATGAGAATGAGTTTTTTGATGACGAGAGAATCCAGATTTCCATTTTCATGTCTCCTACCAATGTGCATGTAAACAGGGCCCCACTTTCAGGTATTGTAAAATATTTCAAATACCACCCGGGAAAATACCGCGTTGCCTGGCATCCCAAATCTTCTACTGACAACGAAAGAACCACCATGGTACTTACCTCTCATTCGGGTATTGATGTGCTTGTTCGACAGATTGCCGGAGCTATGGCACGAAGAATCAAATGGTATGTTAACGAAGGCAGCCAGATTGAACAAGGCCATGAATATGGGTTCATTAAGTTTGGCTCAAGAGTAGATGTATTTCTACCATTGGATGCGAACATTCTTGTGCATCACGGCACAAAAACAAAAGGGGGCAGAACAGTACTGGCCGAGTTGGCCTAAACTTTGTCTTCTTTTTGACAAACCCATTTTATTTACTTTTCTATTTGGAACGATTAGGAGGTACACTTCGTTACTTTGAATAAACAATTACCGACATGAAGTATCTCGTTATAATTCTATTACTTTCATTTGCATCTATGACAAACGCTCAAGATCAAAAGCCTTCAACAGAAGTTGCTGTTTTTGGAGAAGGATGTTTCTGGTGTACGGAAGCCGTATTTGAAGAACTTAAAGGGGTAATATCTGTTGAATCTGGTTATATGGGAGGTAAGGTTGCTAACCCTTCCTATCAATTGGTGTGCACCGGTACTACGGGGCATGCAGAAGTTACTAAAATAACTTTCGATCCTAATGTTATAAGCTTTAAGGAGTTATTGGAAGTGTTCTGGAAAACGCATGATCCCACAACACTCAACAGGCAGGGAGCCGATACCGGAACCCAGTACAGATCAGCTATCTTTTACATGAATGAGGAGCAAAAAGAGTTAGCAGAAAAATATAAGAAACGCCTGAACGAATCAGGTGCATTTAACGCACCCATTGTAACAGAGATAACCAAAGCGGGCCCCTTTTATCCTGCCGAAGATTACCATCAGAATTACTATTCCCTCAATCCTAACCAAGGGTATTGCAGGTATGTAATTCAACCAAAAGTTGAGAAATTCAGGAAGGCATTTGCTGATAAGCTAAAGGACTAATTGTCGCTGTCAATTAACTTTTGATAATCTGGTCGGGGAAGTATATAAGGTATAACATCCGGGTTGTTGCTATCGAACCACATATTATAGCGTGCAACAATTTGCTGGTAGTTAAGAAATTTATACCCTTCTTCCGCATCGCGCACTTTTTTGTTTAATGCAGTATCGTCAAAAATCAGGGAACTCATATTACGGGCGAAATTAATGGCCAACCGGCCAACAAAATAAGCTCTAAGAGTAACCGTATTGGTAACCAACCTGTTTACTGTATAGTAATCAGGTTTATCGAACGGTTTGTTGGGAATAAGCACAATACTTTCTCTTATAGCTCCTTCTCGCACAACCATTACCCAGCGGCTGCTGTCACCGTCAAAATATTCAGGAACATACAACTGATCGTTCACATAAAAACCGGCAATTTTATCTTTCAGGTATGCTTTCTCTTTGTTATTCTTTTTTCGGTAGGTAATTAGAGGTAGCGTAGGGTCAGTTAATAGATATGGCTCTTCATATTTTATCAAAGCCTCCTCTTTTTCGCCATTTTTCAAGACTACATACCCATCCAGGGACTGGTCATACTTATCAATATCAACATATCTTTTGTAGGCTTCTTTGTTTATGGTTTGAGCAATAGCTGCAATCCCGAACAAAGTAAAGAGCGTACCTAAAAGTGCTTGTTTCATCAGGTTAATTTTTGGCGATAAAACGCAATTACCGTACCATTAAGAAAACACAAGGGTCTCTAAAATGGTGATTGCAAAAGTAAATATAGAAAACTAACTGCAAAATAGACATTCTGTTTGTTTCAATTGAAAAAATGGTTTCAAGATAATTTGTTTGAAAATAGGCTTTACGAAAAGTATTTGCCTTTTATACCTCAAATCATCCAATAAAAATTTACTTGCCGCATTCTAGTCTCAATTCTTTATACTTGCGGTTGAAAAAATTCAGAGTTTGCAACATAGTTATGGAGGTTGAAAAAGAAGTAGCAACAAATAGTTCTGTTTCAGAACTTCAGGATAAGATAGGAAAAGTTTTTAGTGAAATCGGGAAAGTAGTTGTTGGTCAGGAGCATATGATCAATCGCTTGCTGGTAGGGCTTTTTTCCAATGGCCACGTTTTGTTGGAAGGAGTTCCCGGAATTGCCAAAACACTTACGGTAAGCACACTTGCCAAGGTACTCCATCTGGATTTTCAGCGTATTCAGTTTACGCCCGACCTTCTGCCTGCCGACCTGGTGGGCACCATGATTTACAACCAAAAGGTAGGAAGCTTTGAAGTGAAGAAAGGGCCTGTATTTGCAAATATTATTTTGGCAGATGAGGTAAACCGATCGCCCGCCAAAGTGCAATCTGCTTTGCTCGAATCGATGCAGGAGAAACAGGTGACAATTGGTGAAACCACCTATCCGTTGGATCGTCCGTTTCTTGTGCTGGCTACGCAAAACCCGGTGGATCAGGAAGGAACCTACCCATTGCCTGAAGCCCAGGTGGATCGTTTTATGCTAAAGGTGCATGTGGATTACCCTTCCAAAGAAGAGGAAATGGAAGTAATGCGCAGGATGTCGAACCTTTCGTTTGACGCTTCGGTAGACACCATCCTTACCAAGGAAGATATTTTTGCCGTTCGCGAGGCGGTGAATAAGGTACACCTTAATGAATCGATTGAGAAATACATTATCGAACTGGTATATGCTACTCGTGAACCAAAGAGCTATGGACTCGATCATGAAGCGCAATACATTCAGTTTGGCGCATCGCCAAGGGCAACCATTAACATGAACCTGGCAGCCAAAGTAGTGGCCTTCTTTAATAAACGCGATTACGTTTTACCTGAAGATGTAAAAGAAGTTGCTCCGGATGTATTGAATCATAGAATTATACTTAATTATGAAGCTGAAGCGGACGGTGTAACTACGCACGATATTATTGATGCCTTATTGAAGAAGGTGCCTGTCAACTACTAGTTTCATGTAGTAAAGGTCGAACCCGGTGGCCCAGTAGTCCTCCTTAATTTCAATCAGCTCAAAACCAAAGCGCGCATAAAACGTGTAGGCAAACTGAGAAGTGCGTACATCAATTGTTTTGATGCTCTCAATAATTTTTAGTTCCTCAAGGCAGTAATTGATCAGCAGGGTACCATAGCCTTTTCCTTGTACATCCGGGTGGAAAAAATCCCATGCCAAACGGCCCTTGGTTCCGTTGTCGAGCACATCAAAACCACCGCAACCAACCAATTTGTTACCATCCTGTACTACAAAATAATGTACAGGTGAGCTTTTCAAAAAAGACTCAAAGGCTGCCTGTTCGGATGGATCGAAATAGGACGGGGTATTTAACTCGAAGAGCTTGATAAGTTGAGAGGAATCGGTGGCTTTATACGGACGAATAGTATTCAAAGCTGTTAAACTTAATTAGTTAAAGTAAATTTAGAAATTATAAAATTCAAACCCTATCCGAGTCATTCGATAGTTAGGGAAGACTCGGATGTTAGCTTTGCCCCCGAATCCCCGCCTGGGGTTGGTGACTCGAAGGGGGTAGAATGGATGAGTTACGAGATTCCTCTAGTTTTTCAAAATATTGACGAATTGTTTTTTCTAACCTCTTAGATTCTTCTATACTATTAAAGTTAGATAAATACAGTTTTATTCTGCTTCCAAAGTAATAACCTTTGCTTGCAAAGTAATAACCTTGATTGTCCTTTAAATTTATGTGGTACACAAATGGAGACCAAAAAACAGGTTCTATATTTTTGAACTTACTTATGCTTATCTTTTTATTAAAGAAAATATTCCTAAGCACTATAAAATCACCCTTCAACGAGACTTCATAAATTTGTAAGCTTGCGAAGCTAAATACAATCAACAGTAGTAATCCCACACCAAAAACCAAAAAGATATTATTGGAGTTTGAAAAATACATAAAAGGTAGGCAGAGCAAAACCCATAAAAAGATTGTCACAAAAGTTAGAATCTGATTTTCTCGAACAAGTTTACTTCCTATGTGTAACATCTTCTAATCTATTTATTTTTCCTTATTGATCTTTAGCCCAAATTAGGGTTCCGACCCAATGCTGACGCACGTTTAAAACTTTGGCTGGTCTTACTGCTGACAAGAATAAACCAGATAATTACGTAAGGTCAATATCTAATGTTAATAATGTTATTAACAATGCTGACGCGCGTTTAAAACGCGTGTCGGTATTACATCCTGCACACGTAACATACGCGCGCGAGCTGCTGGGTATTCATTACCCTAACTTATATTTTTTACTACAATTAGTTTGGTTAAAATTAATCAATGACAATTTTTTTTTTAGATTGACCTATGCCTATTGATGAACCTCCAATCTCAATCAAAATATACTTACCTCTTTCTAAATCTAATAACGTATCCAGTGCAACATTTCTTGTTGCCACATTTATTTCCATTATTTCAAATTTCGCAGTGCAATTCACTTCAACCTTTAATTGAGAGTTTATCTTTTGAAGGGTAATTGGTTTATTGGGATCAATCCCCCAACTTCTTTCAGTTTTGATTTTCTGATCTTGAAATATCAAAGAATCATTGAGCTTCAAGTTGCAGTTTTCATTTTCAAACTTTGAACTGAACAAAATAATACTTTCATAATCATTATTTAATTTTTTTATTCCAGCACATCCCATAAAAAGAGTTGTAAAAGCAATCAGTAAAAAACTATTTTTGCCGACTTTTATTAAGTTTTTCATTTTTTACTACTGTTGGTGTGCGTTTGTAACGCGGCCAATATCTAAATTAACAATTCTATAATTCAACAATTATTGCACGGGTTTCATAACGTTTGCAAGTCAATAGCTATTTAATTGTCAAAGGAATTCAGTCACAATGCTGACGCACGTTTAAAACGCGTGTCGGTATTAAATCCTGCACGCGTAACATACGCGCGCAAGCTGTACGGCTAATTAATTCCCTCCAGCTTTCTTCAAAATCGCATCACTTTGTTCTTTGGCTTTCGCAATAATGTTATCGGCTTGCTTTTGGCCTTCCTGTTCAACAGCTGTCGCTTTTTTCTCTGCTTCGTCCGTTAGTTTTTGGGCTGCTAATTTGGCTGCTTGCTTCTTGATTGGGTTACTGCCTGCCTCGGCAATAAGCTTATCGGCCTGCACTTTAGCTTCGGCCCGAATCTGCTCAGCAGATTTTTTAGCTTCGGCTTTTAACTGGTCTGCTTTTACCTGTGCATCGGCTATTATTTTGTCGGCTTCTTCCTGTGCCTTGGCCAGAGCTTCATCTTTAGTCACGGGCACATCCTCTCCTAATTTTTCTTTAGCCAGCTCCTGTGTTTTGTTCACAGCTGCTTGGGTTACCTGGCCTTTAACTACCTCTTTGGAACCGGAGCCAAGAAGAGCAACTTTTGGGTCGTTGTACTTGCCGGTAACACCCAGATTCAGCTTAATTTCCGAAGAAGGAGCGGCAGTGCTTCCTGTAAGTTTAGTAAGGGCAGCGTTCACCTGTTCACCTACCTGACCGGCCGGAATACTGGTATTTATGGTGTAGTCCAGCATGCCATCCAGGCTGGTATTGCCCGCCACGGTAGATTTATGACCATTAATCATAACATCGAACGGGTCCACATTCAGTTTTCCCTCTTCAATGTGCACATTCATCAGAATATCTTTCAAAGCCAGGCTGGTTGGCTTGTTCTTGTTGGTAAATTTAGTGATGGCATCAGCCAGCTTCCCACTTAATGCAGCTTCCTTAATATTCAGCAATCCTCCACCGGTAAGCGTATTGTAAACAGGCATCATGGTGCTGTCGATCAAACCACTTAAATCAAATTCGGTGCTCACATTGCCGATTACGTTTTGGGCCACAGGGGCTAGTTGTTGCACGGTATTAAAGGACTTAAATGATTCCTGTATGGAGATGGTTTTTACACCCAGTTTCATATCGAATTTGGGTTTTCTAAGTTCTTGTGTATTGTATGTTCCATTGAAAAGAATAGCGCCTCCTAAGGTGGAGGTGGACAAATTATCCATGGTAAGGATTCCATCTTTTACAATGATCTTTCCTTTTGCATTGTTAAGCGTAAGCCCATCGTACACAATTTTCCCAATGCTGGCATCCATCACAAAGTCGATTGTTTTGGGTACCTCAATAGCAGCATAAGAATAGTCTGTGGAGGTAGTATCGGCAGGAGCCTCTTCTGTTTCAGTTGCTTCTGTTTCCGGCATCAGCTCATCAATAAGCAATTGTTTGGATGCTATGGAAAGAGTACCATGCAGCGTTTCGTTTGGTAGAAGGGCATACTTTATATAATTGGAAAGTTTGCCGGTAGCCGATACATCGCTCGAACCAATTGTAGATTCGAATGCTTCCAGTACAATGTTTTCAGGTGTAAACGTAGTAACCGCTTTTGGTATGCTCATGCCTTGTGGGAGGTATTCCTTATCGGCATAATAAAAAGACGAAAGGTTTAAGGAGCCACTTGCCGGGAGCGTATAATTCACGGTATCGTACACGCCTTTGGCCTGAAAATGAGCATCCAATTGGCCTTTAAGCTCTGTTCCTTCCATAGGGAACATCTGCAAAAGCTCGGCAAAATTCAGCTTAGCAGAAATGTTGGTTTCCACAGGATAATTTACAAGATTGCCAATTTTTAATTGGGCATCCACAGGGTTTGTTCCCAACTCCAAATGGAACTTGCTCAGGTCTATTTTGGTATGATCAATGTTGCCATCTGCATTATCAACATCCAGTTTCATTTGTACATTGGAAACCGCGGTTGGCAAATCCGGGTACTGGAACTTACCGTCTTGAATGCCCATGTAAACCTTGAAAGCAGGTATTTTTTCGTCTGTATATAAGCCTTTCAGAGTGGTATTAAAATCAACTGTTCCGGATGCTTTGAGGCCATCAAAATCAGTAGCGTACATAGCCGGGATTAAAGAAAGGAGGCTTTTAAAACTGTTGTCTTTAGAGGTAATGGTTAAATCCATGTCATAGCCTTCTTCAGGCATAGAGAACCAGCCATCCATGCCAAGGGCAAAATCGTTCAGCTTGAACTCGTTGTTCTTAAAGGTGAATTTGTATTGATCCAAATCCATGGAAAGCACGGCATTGGCAGTGATATGTCGGTTCTTAATGTATTCGGCTCCATCGTACGAAACGGTTGCCAGCGTGGCATCTGTTTGGGTATCCATATCAAAAACGGTCAACGAAAAATCACCTGAGCCCTTGTGGTTTACATCAGTTAATTCAAGCACAAATGGTATGGTTTCGTCATCATAGGTGATGTCTCCATTAATGATCTGCCAATGTTCAATGGAAATTTTAAAGGGCTCCTCAGCAGGTGTTTCCTCCGGGGTTTCTACTGGCTCTTCCGAAGGAACAGCAATGTCGTAGTTGGCTTTGCCATCGGCCAGTACCTTGATCCAGATATGTGGCTGATCGAGGGAAATACCCTGAATGCTCAATTGGTCATCAAAGAGTATCTTTTTCAGATTTACTTCTACTTCCAGGTTCTTGGTTGAAAAAAGTGTTTTACCGGCAAACTCGTCCCGGCCAGCAATGCTCAGATCCTCAATACCTACTGTCAGGTTGGGAAAATTAGGGAAAAGCGATACGCTGAAGTTATCCAGCTCAAAATGCACGTCTGCATTTATGGAAGAGGCCAGCTCTTTATCGATAGCTGCCTTAATATCGTCTTTGAAGAAATAAGGCAGTGTGAAAAGAAGGATAAGAATTAAAACAACAAGCGAAGCAAGGATAATAAGGGCTTTTTTCATAGTTGGATCAGTACATGATTATTGTGCAATAGCATATAAAAATACAACTATTGGGATGTCTTCAAAAGAGTCGAGATTAATTAGATGTTAATCATTGTTTTTGGATGCTCATCTAACCTTTATTAATAGCTAAGGGAAAAGCTCTTGAAGTTTAGATTTTAGAATTTCAAAATCTGGATCGGGACTTAAGTCATAATTATAGATGACTTCCATATCCTGGTTTATCAGATAAATCTTTGAAACAAGATTTGTTAAAGATGTAGGAACTCTTTTGTCAAGATAAGAAAGGTGGTGCCCAATGATATTTTTATCATTTATAAATTGCCTAGCTCGTTCTATATCCGAATCCATATCTATATATACGAAATTTAGATTTGGAAATACTTGAGCTATTTCTTGAAGCAAATAAACCTTGTGAATACAAGGTGAGCACCAAGTTGCCCAAGTCATTAGAAGAAGAGGTTTTTCAGAAAGTTGTAAATCAAATTGGGACTTATCAATTATATCTGGAGCACTGAAATTATTTAACTTCTCACCAATTCTAATACTAGAGCCAAACATTAAATCCTCTGCATGCTTGTATTCATATGTGTTCTTAAACTTGTCGAATTTCATGTGGAAGATAGTTTCCTTCTGGTCTCTTGGAATGTCAATATTATTAGCAATTTGTCGTCTAAATGTCCAAAAGGAATAGTAGGAAACAGGGAGCTTTTCTGTGGCTTCCAATACTTTAAGGGAATACTCTTTGTTTAGTTGAAACGCTTTTTGGGTTATTGAATCATTTTGACCCAATTGGGCTAAGTTATCATTATAGAAGTTCCAGAAATTTTTGAATGCAACATTTGCATACTCCACAATTTCTTCTGCTCCCATATCAATAAATGGATAGATATTTTGAGAAGCAGATAAAATGGGCATGCCCTCTTTATCAATTGAAACATTGACGGAAGCATGTATAGAATTCAAGAAAACTCCTAACTCATAATTGGGAGGCCTTCCATCTTTCTTAGGGTGAAAAAATTGTACAGAAACGTATTCACTTACATAATAGTCTTCCAAAATCAGAGGCGAGTTACCAATTGTATAGTTCTTTAGTTCAATGCCATTATCAACCTCCACAAATAGCGAATCATTATTGGAGGAGTTTAATTGAATCTCAACTTTGAACTTGTCCTGGCTTTGTACAATATGAGAAATCATAAAAAATAAAATTGTAGGCAGAATATGTCTATTAAAGCTTTTCATTTTTTATGTCTAATTAATTATTAAGATATACTTTTTAAAATCCTGAATAGAACGAAAAAATAAATATATTACTAAATAAAATAAATAATTTTATTAATTGGTATTTAGATAGTATTCTTTATATTAAGGTATGAATTTTAAATTAGATAGAAAGTCTAAGAGTACTATAATTGTCATCTTCTTTTTGATAATTAGTTTCGTTGGGTGTAAAAAGCATCTTGCAATAGAGTCTGTCTCTAAAGTAAGCTATATATTAAATGGTAGAAGCATTGAAACCTTTTATGCAGAAAATGCATTTTCAGTTGAGTCTTCAAGAACTGGTAATAATTTAATTCTATTGAATTCTGACTCAGAAGAAGGCAATTTAGGGTTCGTAGTTGTGAGTCCTTCTATTATTGGAGACTATACTTACACAAACAGTATTCCAAATGATTACACAAACCGAATAGGATTTCATCCACCCGATGCCGATC
Source organism: Cyclobacteriaceae bacterium (assembly GCA_020436165.1). Lineage (GTDB taxonomy): Bacteria > Bacteroidota > Bacteroidia > Cytophagales > Cyclobacteriaceae > JAKISE01. Next base: position 69,280 of record JAGQYI010000063.1, read on the forward strand.
CATTTGGATATAGTTCAAATAATTGTACAACACCTTCATTTCAAATATCAATAACTAATTATTATCCAGGTCAAGAAACCATTAATGGAACTTTCGAAGGCACCGTTTGTGATGACAGTGGTAATACTATTGAAATTACAGATGGGGTATTTGAATATGTTAAAAAATTTTAGATAATTACTCTCTAAATAAATCTGAAGACAAATACCGGTCACCCCGATCGCATATTATACATACAATTGTAGAAGGCTCTGTTAAAGTAGCTACTAGTTTTTCAGCCACAGCCACAGCACCTCCGCTGCTCATGCCTGCAAAAATGCCTTCTTCTTTGGCCAGTCGTCTGGCCATTTGGGTGGCTTCGGCTTCTGAAACTTCAATGACCTTGTCCACACGGTTGGCATCAAATATTTTTGGCAGGTATTCGGGTGACCATTTGCGAATGCCCGGTATGCTGCTGCCATCCGAAGGCTGTGCGCCTACAATTTGTACGCTCTGAGACTGCTCTTTCAAATACATGGAAGTGCCCATAATGGTACCGGTGGTGCCCATAGCGGAAACAAAGTGAGTCACTTTTCCCTCTGTGTCTTTCCAAATTTCCGGGCCTGTGGTTTTGTAGTGTGCCAGGTAATTGTCTTTGTTTCCAAACTGGTTCAGGTTAAAGTAGCCCGGCTGTTTTAGCTTTTCTTCTACATACCGAATGGAGCCTTCAATTGTTTCTTTAGCGGGGGTTAGTGTAACGGTTGCTCCATAAGCGCGCATGGTATCCACCCGTTCCTGGGTGGAGTTTTCGGGCATTACCAGTTCAATGGGTATGTTGAATTGCCTTGCCATCATGGCCAGGGCAATACCGGTATTACCACTGGTTGCTTCTATTAAGGTAGTTTGTTCGTTTATTTCTCCTCTATCCAGGGCCGACCGAATCATGTTATAAGCTGCCCGATCCTTTACGCTGCCTCCCGGGTTTTGCCCTTCCAGCTTGGCATACACCGTAATTCCCGGTTGGGCAAAAATGCTGTTAAGTTTTACCAATGGGGTATTACCCACCAGTGAAAAAAGATTAGGATACGTCATTTTGAATAGTTACTTGAGCTTTGTTGAAAACCTTTGAGTTAGCTGGTACACTGGAGGTAAGCCACACATTACCACCGATAATGGTGTTTTCACCAATTACGGTGTTTCCTCCCAAAATAGTAGCGCCCGAGTAGATCACTACGTTATCTTCGATAGTAGGGTGGCGCTTGGTGGATGCCTGGTCTTTATGCACACTCAGCGCGCCAAGGGTAACGTTCTGATAGATCTTAACATTATTGCCAATAGAACAGGTTTGCCCAATTACAATACCTGTACCATGATCGATCACAAAGTCAGAACCAATATGTGCTCCAGGATGTATATCAATTCCTGTATCTCCGTGGGCACTTTCCGTTAACACGCGCGGAACGTACGGGATCTTCAGTTTCCACAGTTCGTGCGCCATGCGGTACATGGCAATGGCATAAAAACCCGGATAGGTTTTTACTACCTCAATCACATCCCTGGCAGCAGGATCGTTGGCAGCAATAGCCTTGGCATCGGCCTTAAGCTTATCATGAATTTCCGGGATTTTATTGAAAAACTCATCTGCCAGGGGTACACATTTTTCGGGCAGCTTATGGTCAATTTTTCGAAGTATCCCGATAAGGGCAACCTTTTGTTCGTTGTATTTATGCTCAAATTCCGTAAAAAACCTGAATCCCTTGGGACAACGGTCTGGGAAGAGTAAGTTCAATAAATTATTGGCCATTTCAATTACTTCCTCCAAATGTGGATTGTCCTCCGTAGATTGATGCTCTTCAAAAAGTTCGCTCAAAAAATCCATAACTAATGTTCCTTGTAAAATTGTATAACAACGGCCAGGCATAAAAGGTTGCAGGTATTACATATTTATGCACAAGTACTTTTTTATCGTAGAATAGTTTAATTATTTAAAACAAATCTAAATTAGGTTTTTTGATAGCTCCTTCAAATAATCTATTGTATTTAATCAAGTTTTTAAAATTATCGATTTGCATATATGAATACATCGTCATATATTAATGCATCAATAACAACCAAATTTTTTTACTTAATTTAAAATCCACAAATGAAATACGGCTTTGTACTGGACAACCGCAAATGTATCGGTTGTCACGCCTGTACAGTTGCGTGTAAGTCTGAACATGATATCCCGGTAGGGGTCAACAGAACTTACGTTAAGCAAGTAGAGAAAGGCGAATACCCCAACTCGAAACGACTGTTTTCAGTTACCCGTTGTAACCATTGTACAGATGCTCCCTGTGTGGAGATTTGTCCGGTGGAATGTTTGCATATACGACCAGACGGTATCGTTGATTTCAACGATGATCGTTGTATTGGTTGTAAATCCTGTATGCAGGCCTGTCCTTACGATGCGCTTTACATTAATCCCGAAACACATACGGCTGCAAAATGTAATTACTGTGCGCATAGAATTGATATTGGCCTTGAGCCTGCCTGCGTGAATGTTTGCCCTGAGCACGCGATCATATCGGGCGATATGGACAATCCTGATTCGGAAATTTCTCAGTTGATTGCCAACCAAAATGTAATGGTTCGTAAGCCTGAGAAAGGCACCATGCCAAACGTTTTTTACATCAATAGCGATGAGGTAGTATTAACTCCTTCAGCCACTGAAAAAAGCGATGATTCGCTTTGGAGCAATCAGGCAAATGGTGTTGGACACTATGCCAAGTTTGCCGAAAGCCTGGCCAAGAAATCGTATGAAGAAATGGCTGGTACATTAGCAGGTAATCCTGACACGGTTAAAACTTATGCGGGCAACAAACCTGCCCCTGCTAAAACCCAAATGGCTGCCATTATGGAAAAAGCCAATGCCAAACGTGTGTACGATACTCCTGATAAAGGAATTCTTTGGGGTTGGGAAGTGTCAGGCTATGTATTCACTAAAGCTATTTCGGCAGGTGCCATTTTAGTATTGTTCCTTGCAAGCATGATGAACATAGGAGTTACCACTGAAACAACCTGGTTGGGAATAGGTTTAGGATTGGTTTTCCTAACCTTAACGGGGGCGCTATTGGTAATGGACCTTGATCAACCTATGCGATTTGTTTACGTGTTGCTTCGACCACAGTGGAGATCGTGGTTGGTGCGTGGAGGTTATTCAATTACCGCTTTTGGTGGTTTATTAACTGTATGGGCCGTGGGCATTTATTTTGATATTCATGTTTTGGCTGATATTGCCATGTGGCTGTCAGCAGCATTTGCAGTAATTGTAGCTATCTACACTGCTTTCTTATTTGCACAAGCAAAGGGCCGCGATTTCTGGCAAAGTCCAACCCTGGCATTCCACATGTTTATCCACAGTGTAATGGCAGGAGCAGGCGCTTTGGCCATTGGCAACATGCTTATGGCAAATGATGCACATTGGGGTGGTTTCCTCGAAACCATTTTGTTGATTACTTTGGTTGCCAATGTGGTTCTGTTGGTTGTTGAGTTGGGTACTACTCACCCAACCGCTGATGCAAAAGCAACCGTTCATATGATTATGAAAGGGCGTTACAAAAACCGATTCTGGGGCGGTGTGGTATTCTTCGGAAACTTACTGCCAATTGCTATGGTAATTTTCGGTTTACCTGTAGCAGCTACTGCTTTAGTTGCCTTGATTGGAATTATCCTTCAGGAGAAAATATGGGTGGAAGCACCACAACGTATTCCATTAGCATAATGTAGTATCAACAATTGATGTAAGAATTTAAAAAAGAGAAAAATGTCATATAAACATAAACCTTCAGTTGTAGAAAAGATTGCAGAAGCGCTGCACTTGATTCCTAATCTACATAATGTTGAAGACCCTGAAATTCCAAGATTGACTGAACCGGGGGACTTAACTTCTTATCCGCCACCGGATCAGTGGAATAACTGGACGGAGTTTGAAGCAACCCGTTGGTCGAAGAAGGAAACTAAAACGTATTCTATTGTACCAACCACATGTTTCAACTGTGAGTCAGCTTGTGGATTGTTAGGATATATTGATAAGTCTAACGGACAAATTCGTAAGTTCGAAGGCAACCCTTACCACCCTGCCAGTCGTGGCAGAAACTGCGCCAAAGGGCCTGCTACTATTAACCAGGTGCATGATGCAGATCGTATTCTGTACCCGATGAAACGCAAAGGCGAAAGAGGTAGTGGTGAGTGGGAGCGTGTAACCTGGGATCAAGCATTGGATGATATTGCAGCAAGAATGCGCAAGGCGCTTCAAGAAAAACGTAATAATGAAATTGCCTACCACGTAGGTCGTCCGGGCCATGAAGGCTACATGGACCGTGTGTTAAAAGCATGGAATGTAGATGGCCATAACAGCCACACCAATGTGTGTTCTTCAAATGCACGTTTCGGGTATAACTTGTGGCATGGTTACGACAGACCTTCGGCAGATTTTGCGAATGCAAAATTCATCTTATTAATTAGTGCCCACCTTGAGTCTGGTCACTACTTCAACCCTCATGCACAGCGTATTATGGAAGGAATGATGGATGGAGCCAAGTTGGCTACTATGGATCCACGCCTTTCAAACACTGCTAGTATGGCAAACTACTGGATGCCAACCAACCCGGGTTCTGAAGCAGCAGTGCTTTTGGCTATGGCCAAAATAATCATAGATGACGATATGATTAACCATAAGTACGTGAAGAACTGGGTAAACTGGGAAGAATATCTTGAAAGCGAAGGAATTGAAGTTAAGTATGAAAACTTTATTGAAAAACTAAAAGAGGATTATAAGGACTATACTCCTGAATATGCAGCCAAGGAAAGTGGTATAAAGGAAGCTACTATTATTGAAGTGGCCCGTGAAATCGGACTGGCCGGAGAGCGATTTGCCACGCACAACTGGCGTAGTGCTGCTGCCGGTAACCTTGGGGGTTGGGCAGTATCTCGTGCATTACATTTCCTTAATGTATTAACAGGTAGTGTTGGAACAAAAGGAGGTACTTCACCAAGTGCATGGAACAAGTTCAAACCAACATTCTTTGACAATCCACCAGCACAAAAATTCTGGAATGAACTACACTTCCCGGATGAATACCCGTTGGCATTCTTCGAAATGAGCCAGCTGTTGCCTCACTTCCTGAAAGAAGGCCGTGGTAAACTGGATACTTATTTCACGCGCGTGTTCAACCCAATCTGGACATATCCTGATGGATTTAGCTGGATGGAGGCACTTAGCAATGAAGAGATGGTTGGAATGCACATTGCCTTAACCCCAACCTGGAGCGAAACTGCCTACTTTGCTGATTATGTGCTGCCAATGGGGCTTGCACCTGAGCGGCACGATGTAAACAGCTATGAAACACACAGTGGCATCTGGATTGCCTTCAGGCAACCTGTGCTTAGAGAGTACGCGAGAAGAGAAGGCAAGCCATTTACATTTACCTATGAGGTAAACCCTGGTGAAGTATGGGAAGAGGATGAATTCTGGATTGAACTCTCATGGAGAATTGACCAGGATGGAAGCTTAGGTATTCGTGAGCACTTCTTGTCACCCTACCGCAAAGGGGAGAAGATAAACATTGATGAGTACTATCAGTTTATGTTCGAGAACGTGAAAGGGCTTCCTGAAGCAGCAGCCAAGGAAGGAATGACTGAGCTTGATTACATGAAAAAGTATGGAGCTTTTGAAATTGAGAAAGCTGTATACAAAGTGAATGAAAGAGAGCTTAGCGCGGACCAAATGAAAGGAGCTACAGTCGATAAAAAGACGGGAGTGATTTCTAAGGAAGGAACAAAGATTGGTGTTCAGGTAGAAGGCAAGAATGTGGTTGGATTCCCAACACCTTCGCGTAAGCAGGAATTCTTCTCGCAAACCATGATCGACTGGAAATGGCCGGAATACACAATTCCAACGTATATCAAAAGTCATGTACACGAGCAGGAAATGGATCGTGAAAAAGGAGATTTTCCTTTGGTACCTACCTTCCGATTGCCTGTGCTAATTCACTCGCGTTCAGCAAATGCGAAGTGGCTTACTGAAATTGCCAACCGCAATCCGGTATGGATGCATACCAAGGATGCTGCAAGATTTGGCATCAAAACAGGTGATCTTATTCGTGTGAACACAGATATCGGATACTTTGTAGACAAAGTATGGGTAACCGAAGGTATGAAACCTGGAGTTGTTGCTTGTTCTCACCACTTAGGCAGATGGAGAAGACCGCAAGATGTGGAAGCTAACCGTTGGGCTACCAATACGGTGAAGATCGAAAATAACGGGGGCAAGTGGAAAATGAGCACCATTTCGGGTATTAAACCATATGAAAGTAGTGATAAGGATTCAAAACGAATCTTCTGGACAGACGGTGGCGTGCACCAAAACATTACGTTCCCGGTTCATCCGGATCCTATCAGCGGTATGCAATGCTGGCACCAAAAAGTGCGAATTGAAGTAGCGCATGCAGACGATAAGTATGGAGATATAATGGTGGATACCGATAAGGCACACGATGTATACAAAGAGTGGTTGTCGTGGACACGTCCTGCTCCCGGGCCAAATGGTGAACGCAGACCGATTTGGTTCCACAGAGCACTTCGTCCAGCTCCTGAAACATTCTATATAAAGGATAAAAAGTAGATTGAACACAAGTATGCTACATAAACTATTCCCCTTCCTGTCCTGGACAGGAAGGGTGAATAAAGATACGCTTAAGGCAGACTCAATGGCTGGTCTTACAGGTGCCATTATTGTATTGCCTCAAGGTATTGCCTTTGCGGCTATTGCCGGTATGCCACCCATTTACGGATTGTATACAGCAATGGTCACACCAATTGTAGCAGCTTTGTTTGGTTCGTCCTGGCATTTAATCTCAGGGCCAACCACAGCCATATCACTGGTAATATTTGGTACCGTAAGCAAATTTGCTGAGCCTGAAACACATGACTACATTCAATTTGTTCTCACGCTTACTTTTTTGGCTGGCATATTTCAGTTTGCCATGGGTCTGGCCCGTTTGGGAACGTTGGTAAACTTTGTTTCCCACTCTGTTGTGGTGGGTTTTACGGCAGGAGCAGCGATACTAATTGCTACAAGTCAGCTTGGTAAAGTATTTGGTATAAGTACTCCTCGTGAAGGAGATTTTGTTGAAAAGTGGGCTCATCTTTTTCATGGCATTCCTGAGACTAACTTGTATGTATTTGGTGTGGCCATGGCCACGCTATTAACTGCCTTACTTCTAAAGAAGTTTGCACCTAAAATTCCTAATCTGCTCTTTGCTATGATAGTGGGTAGCGTTTTAGCATTTTTCATTCAGGGAAATGCCCACGGAGTAGCATTGGTAGGAAAACTGGAATCAGGACTTCCACCGTTTTCAATGCCTGATTTTGAACGTATTGAAATTGAAGAGTTTGCTCCTTACGCATTTGCTATTGCCTTGCTGGGGCTAATCGAGGCTGTTGCTATTGGTAAATCTATTGCCTCAAAATCGCACCAGCGGATTGATGGAAACCAGGAATTCATTGGTCAGGGGTTGTCCAACATTGTGGGTAGCTTTTTTTCTAGCTATGCAGGTTCCGGTTCTTTTACCCGTTCAGGAGTAAATTATACTGCAGGTGCCCGAACACCAATGGCGGCTATTTTTGCAGCGGTAATGCTTATGCTGGTGTTATGGCTAATAGCACCACTTACAGCTTATTTGCCTATTGCCGCAATGGGTGGTATTATTCTTCTTGTTGCTTATAACCTGATCGATTTCAAAAGTATCAGACAGATATTCAAATCAAGCCGGGCTGAAGCAGCTGTTTTTTTGGTTACCATGCTATCCACTCTCTTTCTGGAACTTGAGTTTGCAATTTATCTGGGTGTCATCATTTCACTTGTCTTTTACCTTCAAAGAACTTCAAGCCCGCATATTGTTACGCTGGCCCCAGACAAAGACAATGAGCATCGAGCTTTTGTAAATATCGATCGTAAGCCAATGCCTACCTGCCCTCAGCTTAAGATCATTCGAATAGACGGATCATTGTTTTTTGGTGCGGTAAGTAAAATTGAAGATGTGCTCGGAAAGTATTATGAGGCTGGAGAAATGAACTTACTAATTGTAGGAAATGGCATTGGAATGATTGACCTGGCAGGAGCAGAGTTGCTGGAAAGAGAAGCAAATAAATGGCAGGGATCAGGAAGGGGTTTTTACTTCTGCTCCTTGCGAAAACCGGTACGCGACTACCTTGAAAAAGGAGGTTTTATGGAACATATTGGAAGAGAAAATATGTTTGAAACTAAACTTAGTGCATTAAAGAAGATATATGCAAAATTAGATAAGGAGATATGCAGTACATGTACTGCCCGAATTTTTAACGAGTGTAAAAATGACTAGTGAGACTCAATCACATCAGGACGAATTGGAAAAAGCTGCTTTTGTTTTAAAGACAATAGCACATCCTACGCGGTTGGCAATTATAGATCTGCTTTCCAAGAAAGGTAGAAAAACAGTATCTGATATTTGTTCGGTACTCGAGCTTGAGCAATCACTGGCTTCTCATCATTTAAATACAATGAAACTAAAAGGAGTTTTGGGGAGCACTAAAGAAGGAAAGAATAAATATTACTATTTAAAACTAATGGAGGTTACGCAAATAATAAGCTGTATCGATAACTGCAATCTTTCATTTACAATATATGATTAACTTTTGAACAATACCATTTTAATAACCTAACAATGTTTAAGCTTTTAAAACCCAATAAATTATGAATAAGGTAATTGAATTTATTCAGCAACCGTGGCCCTGGTGGGTATCAGGACCTTTGATTGCCTATGTCATGTTTTCATTGTTGTATTTCGGTAAAGGATTTGGTCTTTCAACCAATTTCAAGACCGTATGCAACATTTTGGGAGCTGATAAGTTATCAGATTTCTTCAAATTTGATTGGCGCGACCAGATATGGAACCTCATGTTCATAGCTGGCGCTATTGTGGGCGGCTTTATTGCAGCCCATTATCTTACACCATCTCAAGTGGTGGATATTTCACCTAAAACTATTGCTGACTTACAAGCAATTGGCATCGCCCATCCTGGAGCAACCTACGAACCACCGGAGATTTTCAGCCCTGAAAATGTTTGGTCGCTGCGTAGCATGATCTTCCTTTTGCTAGGAGGTTTCTTTGTTGGTTTTGGAACCCGCTATGCCAACGGATGTACTTCCGGCCATGCCATTAGTGGCCTTAGTAATTTGCAGAAATGGTCTTTGGTGGCTGTGGTTGGCTTTTTTATTGGAGGCTTAGCCATGACTCACCTTATCCTTCCTTATTTGATGAAAATCTAAAATAGACGATGATGAAATACATACGATTCTTTATAATGGGTATCCTTTTCGGGGTTATTCTCAGCAAAAGTGAAGTAATTTCCTGGTTCAGAATTCAGGAAATGTTCAGGTTCCAAAGCATACATATGTATGGTGTTATCGGAACAGCCGTAATAACCGGCATTTTGGTAATTCAGTTTATCAAGCGCACAAAAATGAAGGACGCACAAGGCCAGTTTATTCAGGTGGTAGAGCAAGAGCCGGGTTGGCCACGCAACATACTAGGCGGTACCATATTTGGTTTGGGCTGGGCTATGACAGGCGCATGCCCCGGTCCGTTATTTATTTTAGTAGGCCATCAGGGGTGGGTATTTTTAATTCCACTGGTTGGGGCTGTTTTAGGTACATTCACTTACGGAATGTTACGGTCTAAATTGCCTCATTAATTACAGAAAATATTTAGTTTAAAAGAGGTTGGAAACAACCTCTTTTTTATTTGTCATTCGTCATTAAATAATCCACAATATCCTGCAACTCCTCTTTGGTAAGAGACCCTCCGTAGGCAGGCATATTTTCAGCCCCATTCACAATTCGGATAATGATTTGATCTTCGGTTAGCCTTTTCTGTACATTGGTTAATTCCGGCCCGCGTATGCCTCCATGCCCATTTATTTTATGACAGTAAAGGCAACCAACGGTATTGAAAAGTTCAACTCCTTTTTTCTCACTAGCGGTAAACTCACCTACGGTTTTGGTAGTTGGTAAAGGCTTAGCGTCAAAATGTGGAGACCAGGGTTCTTTGTAACCCATGTACCATAATGAACTGATCGACAGAATCACGAAAATCACTCCCGCTATTGCCCAGGGCCTTTTTAGAGGACTTCGTTCCCCTTTGTTGGAAATGAAGGGTAACGCAAATATTAGTGCTCCTCCTATCAATGGACCAAATGCTATTACATAGGATTCGATTTGGCGAGGCATCAACGCGAAAAGGGCAAATATCCAGCTAAAGTACCAGTCGGGGCTGGGGTTTACATTTACATTGGTTAAGTCGGGCTTAGAAGTAAGGGCAGGGGCTCCAATAAACCATGCCAATGAAACAATTATTATGAAAACCAGAGCACTGAAAACAGCATCGCGCCAAATGGCATCCGGGAAAAAGGGAACTCCCTTTTTTGCAAGCATGTCTTCATACCACTTTCGGTAGGTTTTAGGATCAACCAAACGCCCCGGTTTAGGTGGTTCTGAGATACCATTTCTGAAAACAAGGTACAAGTGGTAACCAACCACCATAAAAATGATGGCTGGGAACAGGAAAACGTGCATGGCAAAAAAGCGGCTAAGTGTTTCCCCGCCAATATTGGTGCCTCCCAATAAGAAATAGGCAATCCAATTGCCAATAAAAGGAATACGGCCCATTTGCTCTGCAGCAACTATGGCCGACCAAACGCCATTATTATCCCAGCGCAGTAACTGACCTGTAAACGCCATAACTATGGTTACCGCCAGCAGGATAATGCCCGAAATCCAGCTCATCTCCCTTGGGTATTTATAGGCTGCGTTAAGGTAAACACGAATCATGTGTAAGCCCATTAGCAGCATCATACCGGAGGCACCCCAGTTATGAAGACCGCGTATGAAACTTCCCAGAAAGGCCTGGTTTTGGATGTATTGCAACGACTCATAGGCCACCTGAGCCGAAGGTTGGTACATGAAGCTTAGTGCAACTCCTGTTACCACCTGTATAACCAGGCAGAATAAAGTTGCACTGCCCCAAACATAATTCCATGTGGCATCGGGCGGTACCAGGTGAGTGGTTAGCGGTTTGGCAAGCTCACTGAAACCTCCCCGGTCGTCAATCCAATTCCATATTTTTGACAAGACCTTTCTCATGCTCTCATATTTGTTATTGGAATAGGTGCGGTTTTGATCTCCACATTGTTGCCAACTACCCGAATAGGGTATTTGAACAACCCACGCGGAGGTGGCCCTGAAGCACGCGAACCATCTTTATAATAAACACCCCCATGACAAGGACACAGGAACAACTCCGACTCTTCAACCCAACGCACGGGGCAGCCCAGGTGTGCACAGTTTATAGAAAATGCAGTGAATGTATCGCCCTGCTCTCTTCGCACATAGGCAGCTGTTTGTGAAATCTCAGTACTCCATTTATAAGGAGAGGTATCTTTAAACGAAACCATTTTGGTTTTATCTACTTCAAAGTCTTCCAAAGAACCAACTTTTCTCCATCGGGGTGTTTTCTTTCTGAGAACAGGATCCAGCATGGAAGTTATAACCGGTACCGCCAGCACAGCCGCTACAAACGACCCTACTCCCAAGGTGATCTTAGACAAGAATTTTCTCCTGTTTTCCCCTTCTCTACTCGTGTTTTGCAATGCTGTTTGTTCTTTATCAGAATCCATAGTATCTGTTATTTGGGTAATTCCTTATATATCTCTTTTATCCACCCTGTTAAGGATATGGAAAACACGATCAGGCCTATTCCGGTAATAAACCAGGTTGTTAAGATGCCCCAGAAAAGCAACACCACACTAAATGCCAAAAAGAAGGGCCAATAGGTGGGTGGTGGTAGTTCTTCGGGTTGTGCTTTAATGCGTTTTTCTTCTTCCATTTTAACGATTGTTAATTACACCGTAAAGTGCTCAGTAGTTTTTTTCGATGTGGCAGGAGCCGCATTGTACCAGCTCAATAGTATTTCAACTGCAGATATCACATATATAATACACCCTGGAACCCACATGAGCATGCCGGCCAATTCCTGGTCGGTTCGCAAGCTCATTGGCAATGGGCTCAATACAGTATCAAAAACAGGAACAGCTTCGATGTTTGGGGCTGATGTTGCAGAAAAGGCAACGTATAAACCCAATACTGTACACACCAAACAAGCTGTAAATAAATAGGCAACAGCTTGAACCGGCTTCAATCTTTTTTCAGGCATAGGATGAAATACGGGTAATAAGCCTATAATTCCTACTACCAAAAGAATGCTGAAAATCAGTCCATTGGGAACATGTGTAACCCAGCTATTTGATTGCAATGAAAGACCGCAGATAGCATGGCCTAATTGCGCAGACAGTTTCCCTGCACTTAAGAAATGCCCTCCCCACATAACAGCCGACATCAAAATCCAGGTGGCTATAAAGTAATTGGTGTTTTTTATGCCCATCGTTTCACCGGGCAGCCAGTTGTACAGAGAACCTAGCCTCTTTTCATTTGCTGCCCTTGAAGGAAATGCCCTGAGCAGAAAAATAGGTGCCACCATAAGCAACACAATTTGCTTTAGCATGGTAATGCTATGCAGGCCAAAGGAGGTGAGGCTTCCAATTGGCGACCCCAGTGCCATATAGATGAGTGAGAGCGCCAGCAACATAAACACCTTCTGCGATGTGTTTGTCTTGAAGAACAACAAATAACCTGCAAAAACCAGAATGGTAACGATCAATCCGATGATTGACCAATTGGCAGGATCTAAAAAATAGATTGTAAAGCTCATAATAGTGGGGTTATATAGACAAAGAAGAAAACAAATAACCAGACAATATCAACGAAATGCCAGTACACATCCACACCGCCTATGCCGGCTTTGGTCACGTTTCTGTAGTTTCCAAAAGAAATACCGTAAAGAATGCTTAACGCAATAAGCCCTAGAATAACGTGTAAGCCATGAAAGCCGGTGAGTGTGAAAAAGCTGGCACCAAAAACATCTTTGTTTAAAGTAATTTGCTCCTGGTAGAGGCCAACATACTCTGTAGCCTGCCCCACCATAAAAACTATTCCCAGCAAAATGGTCAGGCCCATAAATAATTTATACTGGCCAATTCGATTATTAAAAAGAGCCTTTTTACTGTAAATAAGAGTGAAGCTGCTGGCAATTAAGAATATAGTAAAAATACCGGTTCTACCTGCATCCAGATACTTGGCAACAGTATCTGTAGCATCTGAAAAATTGCGATAGTACACATAACCGATGATCAAAGCAATAAAGAAGAATGCCTCGGAAGCTATAATAAAATACGCCAGTAATGTTCCTTTGTCTTTCATCAGTTAAGTCTTTTATCCGGTTTATCAGGATGTTTCAAGTCCCATAATGGCCTACGGCTATATACTCGTGGTATTTCTCCAAAATTCTTGAGATCTGGTGGTGATGGTGTATGCCATTCCAGCGTCCAGGCGTCCCAGGGGTCTTCGGGGGCAGACCGGGGTTTTTTAAGCGTTGTGTATAAATTCCAAAATAAAATTACCATTCCTGCAAACATAAATACGGCTCCAATGGATGAAAGCACATTCATCAATTCCCAGTTTGGCAGGTCGGGGTAGGTATAAATGCGCCTTGGCATCCCGATAATTCCAAGAATATGCTGAATTAAGAATGTTAAGTTGAAACCAATAACAAAAAGCCAGAAATGCCATTTGCCAAGTTTGGCTGAAAGCATTCTTCCGCTCATTTTAGGGAACCAGTAATAAAGGCCGGCAAAAATGCTAAAGATCACACCACCAACAAAAACATAATGCAAGTGGGCCACCAGGTAGTAGGTATCTGTCAATTGCCAGTCTATTGGTACAATAGCAAAGGATACACCGCTTAAGCCACCGATCGTAAAATCGATCAGAAATGCTACTACAAATAACATGGGTACGGTTAGCTGAATGCTTCCTTTGTACATGGTGCCTATCCAGTTTATAACTTTAAGGCCTGTGGGAATACCGATAAGCATACTGCTTATCGCAAAAAAGCTATTTACCGTGTTGGAATACCCCACAGCAAACATGTGGTGTAGCCAAACACTGTATGCAAGCAGTGCAATTGCAATAGATGAAACGGCTACGAATTTGTATCCGAAAATTGGTTTTCTTGAAAACACTGGTACTACTTCTGAAATAATTCCAAAAGCAGGCAACGCCATTATGTACACTTCGGGGTGGCCAAATGCCCAGAAGAAATGCTGCCAAAGTATAGCAGACCCACCTGAGGAAGGTATGAAGAAATGCGCATCAAACTGCCTGTCGATCAACAGCATGAAAAGCCCTGCATTTAAAAGTGGGAAGGCTGCCAGGATTAAAAAACCATTGATAAATACCATCCACACAAACAGGGGCACCATGTTAAGTTTTATATCAGGTGAGCGCAGGGTAAGGGTAGTAGTTATAAAGTTGAGGGCGGCACTTATACTTCCGATCCCGGTTAAAATCAAACCAATTATGTAGTAATCAACCCCAGGAGCAGATGAATAGTTGTTCTCACTTAACGGAACATAATTGAACCATCCTGCATTGGGTGCACCTCCCGCAAAAAAGCTAAAGTACATCAGAAAGCCACCCATCAAGGTTATCCAAAAACCAAAAGCGTTCAATCTTGGAAAAGCCATCTCATTTGCCCCTATCATTAAAGGCAAAAAATAAGTGGCAAAACCAACCAGTGCCGGCATGGCTACAAGGAATATCATTGTAATGCCGTGCATGGTAAAGATCTGGTTGTACAGTTCGGGGGAGATGAGCGTATTCTCGGGAATGGCCAATTGAGCACGTATAAGCATGGCTTCCAATCCACCAACAACAAAGAAAAATAGAGCAAGCCATAAATACATAATGCCTATTTGCTTGTGGTCAACCGAAGCAATCCATAGCAGCTTGCCCTGCCCTGTTTTTAAGGAAGGGAGTTGTTCACTGTCTTCAGGTATGTTTATGAATAGGCTCATTTAAGATTATTTATATATTCAACCAACGCATCCACTTCCTGATCGGAAAAAATAAAGTTGGGCATTTTTGCACCGGGTTTCACATTTTGAGGATCGTGCAGCCAGGCTCTCAGATTCTCCTCGTTGTTAACCTTTAAATCTCCCAGAAAATGTTTTCGACTGGCAAAATGTGTCAGGTTGGGTCCAACTTTCATGGTAAAAGGAGTACCATTAATAGCATGACAATTCGTGCAGGTCTTTTCTTCAAACAGTTTTTCTCCTTTCTTAAACAAAGGATCATCCAGTTGAGCCACAGGCTCAAGTTGTTGTTGGCTCCAGGAATTAAATGCACGTTCTTCATCAGCAATTACCCTAATGCGCATTCCTGCATGCTGGGCACCACAGAACTCACTGCATGTTCCCAGGTACTCTCCTGGTTTGTCGGCATATAACCACACATAGTTGGTAATGCCGGGGATCATGTCCATTTTCCTTCCTAATTGAGCCACCCACCAGCTATGGATCACATCGTCTGAGTTCAGTTGTACAAGCACTTTTTTCCCCACGGGTATGTGGATTTCATTGGCCGTAATCACACCGGTTTCGGGATACTGCGCCTCCCACCACCATTGATGCCCAATGATCTGAACAAAAGGTTCAGGATTATCGGGGATGTCCTGCACTTTTCGCATGGTATCGATGGTGAGGTATGTAAAAATGCCTGTTATTAAAATAGCAACTGCAGTCAATGAATATTCCAGTTTTTCATTGCCGTGAATTTGCTCAGGTTCTTCGGCTGTTTGCTTTCTTCGGTATTTGAATAAATAATAAAAAACAAAAAACACGACCAACAAAAAGATAATACCTGCAACTACTAAAAAGTAGATAAAAAGCTTATCGATTAGTTCTACGTTGGTTGTTTGGAACATGTATTTTTACTTGTTAACTAGTTAGGAGCTTTTAGGTTTACAGTTAGACTTTTTTTGCATTTGGGTTACATTTTCTCCCAATCAAAATGTAAAAGTTGAATCGGTAGCAAAAAAATAAAGCAAACGTTTGCTTTCAATGTTAAATTAACATCAGATAAATTGAAAATCATCAATTTCCGATCAAAAAATCACGTATAAATCGGTAATAACCTACTTATGCCCTCTTTTTATTTATTTCCTCCTAAAGAAACAGCAGAAGTTTCAGGGTAGGCTATGTTATTCAGTTCTTTTTTCATGCTTGAGGCTACAGCTTTAAAGTCCTCCATTTTTTCAGTCTTTATTGGTTCAGCTGCAGGAATTTGTACTTTAAGTGCATCCACCTGGTAACCGCCTTTCCAGAAACGGAAACATACATGATCCCCGGTGGCCAGGCCGGTGCTGCCCACAAACCCAATGGTTTGGCCCTGCTTCACATGAACTCCCGGACGCATGCCGGAGGCAATCTTGGACATGTGCAGGTATTGCGTACTATACATAGAATTATGCTTAATCTTCACATAATTACCGTTGTACTTGGAGTAACGTGCTTCAACCACAACCCCATCACCAACTGTACGAATAGAGGTGCCTTTGGGGGCGGCAAAGTCAGTCCCCAAATGTGCTTTGTAGCGCTTTTGAACAGGATGATAACGTTTGCCTGAATAACGGGAGCTAATTCTGCTAAACTTAACAGGGTATTTTAAGAAGGCTTTTCGAAGGCTATTGCCTTCGTCATCAAAATAATCAATTCCTGTGCCCTGGTTGTAGTAGTAGGCATAGTATTCATGCCCATCGTGTTCGAATACCGCTGCTTTAATATCGCCAATACCTATTTGTTTTCCATCGGCCAGTTCTTCGTCATAAATCACCTTGAACCTGTCACCAGGATAGAGCCTAAAGAAATCGATTTGCCAGGCAAATACATCAGCCAGGTCGTTGGTAAGAATAGGTGAAAGCCCCATTTCTTCCATGGTTACAGCCAGTGAGTTTTGAATAACCCCTGTAGCTGTCTTTTCCTGGAGCACAACTTTTTTAGAACCTGTTTCAACAAAAGCGCTGTCTTCCAGGTGGAAGATAACAAAGTCGACATCATTGGGATAATATACCATGGCTTTGGCAGTGAGCAGGCTATCGTTGTAGCACACCAGATCGTAAGGTTTGTGCACCCCCATTTTACGCAGGTCAAAAACGCCTTTAGCCCTAATGGTTAGATCATGGATGGTTTCGTTAGAGATATTATGGGAAGTAAGAATATCTGATAGGTATTGGTTTTGTTTAATAGTGTTGTGGAGTACCTCCATGGAATCGATCAGGATTCCATGTAAAAAGGTAGGCTCAGGAACTGCTTGCAGGGTGTCGGTTGGCTGCAACGCAACCTCTTCCTGTTCTGTTGCAAAGTCTCCTTTTGTAGGAACAAAAAGGAACACAGCAGCCGCAATTAGTACCACTAAAACACCGCCTAACCAATAGTATATTTTCATAATTCAGTTATTAACCATACACCGAAACAGGCATCATATTTCCGTTTCTTTCCAGTTTCCTCGCTTAAAAATCGCAACAAATATAATAGCAGCCAAAGATATTGAACCCAATATCGTAATAAACACACCTTCGGCTCCCAAATTTAATGTAACGGAAAGTAGATAAGCTACGGGTATCTGAAATACCCAGTAGGCAAAGAAATTGATCTTTGTAGGCGTTCGGGTGTCTCCCGCTCCGTTAAACGCCTGGCTTACCACCATGCCATAGGAAAAGAAAACGTAACTAGCCGTAACATATTTTAATGACTGAACGCCTGTTTTGAGCACTTCGCCTTCTGCATTGAAGAACGAAACTACCGGAGAAGCAAAAACCCAGAGCACAATGGATACAATAAGCATGAAAACCAGGTTGTATTGAGCGCTTAGCCAAACCGAGCGCTCGGCACGATCGGGGTTTTTGGCACCCAGGTTTTGACCCACCAACGTGGCAGCTGCATTTGAAAGCCCCCAAGAGGGGAGGATGGTGAACATAATTATTCTGAAACTTATGGTGTAACCGGCTACTACATCGCTTCCAAATATGGCAATGATCCGCACCAGGAAGATCCAGCTGGCTGTACCAATTAAATACTGGCCAATTCCACCCAATGAAACTTTTATGAGTTTAAAAATAAGAGTGGGTTTAAATACCAGGTTTTGCCTCTTAATACGCACTACACTTCCTTTATTGAATAGGTGGTAAAGCTGATACACCACACCGGTGCCTCTTCCAATGGTGGTAGCAATGGCAGCACCTTCTACCCCCATGGAGGGTATGGGCCCCAGCCCATGAATTAAAATGGGATCAAGAATAATGTTAATGCCATTTGCTAGCCAAAGTGTTCTCATGGCCAGCGAAGCATCTCCTGCTCCACGAAAGACTGCATTGATGAGGAAAAGCAACATAATGGTTACATTACCCCCAAACATCCAGCGGGTATAGTTTTTGCCTTGTGCAATAAGCTCTGCACTGCCACCCATGGCTTTCAGAATGTCAGTCGCAAAAAAGAAACCGGCAAGCCCCAAAACGAGTGAAACACTCAATCCAAGTACAATAGATTGCCAGGCAGCATCAGCGGCATCGCTTGGTTTTTCTTCGCCAATCCTACGCGCCACCATGGCCGCAGCCGCCATGCTTATACCAATGGCAATGGCAAAAACCACCATTATAACCGATTCGGTTAAGCCGATAGTGGCCACCGCATCCATGCTTACCTTGGAAACAAAGTAGATGTCCACCACAGCAAACAGCGACTCCATTACCATTTCCAGCACCATGGGCACGGCCAGCATGAAGATGGCCCTGTTGAGCGAACCGGAAGTAAAATTATGCTCCTTGCCTGTTATGGCTGTTTTAAGGTCATCAAAGAATTTTTTGAATGCAGACTTTGGCATGTAAAGACCTGTGGTTTTGGTTTTTAGCCCACAATAATAGGTAAATAGATCGGTTTATTTTCTTGATAGATGGACCTGAACATCTCTTTGAATGAGAAAGCCCAGAAAGGCCTCAGCGGTACCGAAAACAAGAAATGCAGGTTGAAGGTCATGGTTAAACCCTATCCAGTAAAATTGCATTACTACCCAGAAAATAAGAATGCCCCCTAACGCCATTCCTAAAATGCCTGAAATATGCTTTTTGGTAAAGGAAATATAAGCTGCGATTATATTGCCCAGGCCATGAACAATCAACAGAAACAACCCTGGGTACCAGTAATCGTTGAAAGGAGATTCCTGCAAGAGTTTAAGAGTAACGCCATCGGTTTTTCCTGTAGGGTCCATGCACATACCAACGCCACCAATAATAGCTCCTATGGCAATTATGGATTGAAGAATGCCCAGTACCTGAAAATAACTTTTTATGGAATCTTCCTTTTCCATGAAGTTTGTTAGTTTGTTATACAATTTTACATAAGAAAGTACAAAAAACTAAGTCTATGAAAAAGTATGGGAATGTGATTACCGGAAAAAGCTGCCGTTAATCAATGGTTATATCTGGTATTCTGCCACTACCTCCCCACCGATCAAATGCTTCTGAATAATTTCTTCCAGCACTTCGGGCGTGCACGAGTGGTACCAAACCCCTTCAGGGTATACCACGGCAACTGGTCCTTTCATACAAACCCGTAAACAATTGGCTTTGGTTCTGTAAATTCCACCTTCTCCGGATAAATTGAGCTCTGCTAAACGTTTTTTAAGAAACTTCCACGATTCAAGCCCCTTCTTTTTGGAGGCACATTTTGCATCCGAGGGATCGGCACAAATGAAGATGTGTCGCTTAATTGAGTTTAAGTATAGCTCTTCACTTTTTTTGATAAGCTTTTTGCTTTTAGCCGCCATTAGAAACCGTTTAAGTACTCTGAAGCCAGGGAATCCTGGTTAAGTTTAGGATTATAAAACCCTCTGTTTTGAGCCCATTTACCATAGCTTGGGTTGGGTAGTACAATGTACTTGCTCCCAAAGTTGTTCAGGTTTTCTTTAACAGCATTTGCTCTGGATTCCACATCTCCAGTTTCAAATTGTGCTGCCATGTCGTCCAAATTATCGCCCAAAAATAAAGCAATTTCATACCCTTGGCCAAGCACTTTATTTCTTCTGTCTTCTTTGCTGTTGGTTGTTGTTCTCAGGTAAATGTGAGAACTATCTGCCTGGGGATAACCAAACTTCTTAAGATTATTTATGGTCGCGTTCAATAAGTGTACTTTTCTGTTAGAAATATAAAAAATAGCCACACCAAGGGAGTCGGCATGCTGTAAAAAAGCCAGCGAACCTGGAATTGGTTGGGCTTCTTCTTTGTTTATCCATTCATCCCAATGATCGGGATAGCTAAAGTTTTCCAATATCTGCTTTGCTTCGTAAGGACTGTTGTTCAGCACGGTTTCATCAATATCAGTTACAATGGCTACTGGCCGGGTAGCGAGGATCATCTTTTCATCAAGAACAACTTTTGCCTGGTTGTAGGCCTGCTGTACCAGAGCCACGTATTCTGGTGCCTGCTGCATATAAACGGTAGCCATTGTATTGCGCATGTGAATGTTTTCAGCATGCTCGTGGGATGATGTTCCACAACTTGCAAGGCTAATAAGAACTAAAAAATAGAGCGATATTCGTTTCATGGTTTTTTGTTTAATTAACCTCAAATTTAAAACTCTGCCTCCAATAGGTCGCCACTAAATTGCAATAATGCCAATTCGGCAATTTTGGCGCTGTACTTGGCCTGATTAAAGTTGAGTTGGGCATTAAGCAAATTTAGCTGTGCTTGTCTGAATTCAATGGAAGTTACCTGCCCCAAAGTATATTGCTCCTGGGTTCTACTAAAGTTACGTTGGTTGGTAGCAAGGTTGGTTCGTTCTGCCTCCAGCACAAAAAGAGCTGTTTGATAGACCGTCCAGGCGTTACTTACATTTCGCTCTACTTCCATTCGTGTTTGGTCAGCACTTATTTGCTGGTTTTCCAAAGCTATTTTGGCATTTTGTTTACGTGTGCTCGTAAGACCGCCATCGTAAATATTCCAGGTTAAACTGGCACCAATGGATGGGCCTAATTGTCGTTGTGTATTCCAAAAAAAAGTTTGGCCTCTATCGCTATATGACAACCCATAGGAGGCACTCAAACCTAGCTTGGGAATAGATCTGGCACCAGTAATTCGCAGGTCGTATTCCGCATTTTGTAAAGCACTTTGCTCCTGCAAAATATTGACATTACTTGAACGGGCTTTATCCATTAATTCTTCTTTATCTAATCCTGAAGCATATACCAGTGTGGTATCAACCGAAAAAGAGGAATTCACGTCCCTACCTAAAAGCAGGTTTAGGTTTCTTTTCTCATTCTCAAGTTGCTGGGTTAATGTGAGGTAGCTAATACTGTCGGTATTGTAATCTACTTCAGCATTGAGCACATCCAACTGCGTGTTCTGGCCATAGTCAAAACTATACCGTGCCCTTGTTAATCGCTCACGACTAATATTAAGGCTTTGCTTTTGAGTAGTTACATTTTGTGTGAGTCGTGCAATTCCGTAGTACGTATTAAACAAGTTCAGTAAAGAGTTCTCTATCACTAATCTGGCTTGCAATTCAGACAACCGATAATTTTCTTTTAGTTGTTTGAAGGCGTACCCTCTTGCCGTGCCATCAAATAATGTATAATTTATGCCAACGGAAGCACCATAAGAAATTATGGGTGCTCCTTTAAGATCCGTTACAGAGTCATTTGGATAAGTGGTTTTAGTATCTGATCTTGAATAATTAGCGTTTCCATTTGCAGATAATGTAGGCAGGTAACCACTGTTTTCAATGCTTGCATTGTTTTCAGCAATAGAAACATTGTTATCGGCAGTTCGTATATCAAAATTATTCTCCAGGGCAATGGAAACAGCCTCTTTTTTTGTCAACAGGTCCTGACTCTTGGCAGAAAAAATTACCCCCAATAAAGCGAGTGCTGTAATGTATATATTTTTAGAGATCATGGTGTTCTGAATTTTGTTCGATTATGGCACGTTCTACTTCTTCTTTTGACGGTTTGCTACCTGTTTTGAACCAGTGCCAATGCACTTTTATATAATTCCCGGTTGACAGCATTAAGGGCAACATAACCAAAGTAAGAACGGTTGACATAATAATTCCGTAGGCAATCGAAATAGCCATTGGTATTAAAAACTTAGCTTGTCTGCTTGTCTCAAAAATGAGAGGAGCCATACCTGCAACTGTAGTAACAGATGTTAAGAAAATAGCTCTGAACCTGGACTTACCTGCTGCAAACAAGGCTTCATTGAATTCAATACCTTCTCTCAGGTATCCATTAAACTTTTCGATAAGAACCAGGCCGTCATTAACCACAATACCTATAAGGGCAATAATACCCAGAAAAGAAAGCATGTTTATTGGGAAACCGTGGATCCAATGACCCCAGGCTACTCCAATAAGGCTAAACGGAATCATAAGCATGAGCATGAGCGGCTGACTGAATGAACGGAAGGTAAAGGCTATGATCACAAATATTAAAAAGACAATTACAGGTAAAACCGCTTTGGCGGAGCTGGTTGTTTTCTGAGCTTCCCTGTTCTGTCCTTCAAAAAGAGCATTTACATTAGGGTACTGTGCCTGAATAACTGGAAGCATATCGGCTTTTATCTCTTCCATTACCTCGGGAGCGCTTGTGTTAGGATCTTTCAAGTCTGCGTCAACCCGAATCTCTCTTTTTCCATCCAGGTGATTGATAGCTATTTCGCCCCGCTGAATTTCATAATCTGCTATTTCGCTAAATGGTACACGAACGCCCGAAGGGCTCACCAGGCGCATATCATCCAGGTTTTTGATTGAAGAGCGCTCATCCCTGTCATAGCGTACCCATACACGAATTTCATCCCTTCTGCGCTGAAAGCGTTGCACCTGAAAGCCAAAGAAACCACTCCTAACCTGTGATATCACATTACTGAGTTGGAAGCCAAGCGCATAGGCTTCGTCTTTAAGTGTGATCTTTATTTCCTTGATGCCCAAAGGATCGTTATCGGAAACATCTTTTAAGAGGGCATTTTCCTTGAGGCCCTCTTTAAGGTACTCTTTGGCAGCCTTCAGTTCTTCGATGTTATTGCTAATAAGGGAAATGGATATTGGTTTACCACCAAAATTGCTTCCGGAGCCATATTCAATACTCTCTGCTCCGTAAACAGGGCCTACTTTATTATTTATGGCCGTGGCAATTTCTGATGCGGCAAAATCTCTGTTTTCTCCCGGCAAAAGGTTGAGCCTTAGGGATGCATTTGCGGTTCCAGGCCCAATATTTTTTATGATGCTTTCAACAACCTGCATATTCTCGGTTTGCCTTTTGGTAAACTCATCGTTTACTTCCCATGAAACGTCTTCAATATGTGAAATAATCGAATCGGTAATGCTTTCATTGGTTCCTTGCGGCATATTGAGCGTAATGGTTATTCGGTCACTGGCAATTTGAGGAAAGAATGTAAACTTGATAATACCTGCTCCAATTGAGCCAAGTGTGAGTAACAACAACGCTATTGGAATAGCCAACCCAAGAAACTTATTCTTAAGGAAGAATTTTAGGTAAGGCCCGTACACTTTGTCACGCATCCATCTCATCAGGCTGTCACCTATTTTATTAAACTTATAGGTTTTTTGTTCTTCAGTTAAGGCTTTGGAGTGTGCAATGTGGGCAGGAAGAATTGTCAGGGCTTCGATAAGCGATATTCCTAATGTTAGAATAACGATAATGGCAACCTCGCCAAAAAATTCACCTACTCTGCCATCTAAAAAGAAGAAAGTGGCAAATGCAACTAAGGTTGTTAGAATGGCAGAAGTGATTGGTGCAATTACTTCCATTGTTCCGTCAATAGCCGCCTGTATGGCAGATTTGCCTTTTTCGTGGTGATGATAAATGTTTTCGGCAATTACAATTCCATCATCCACCAGAATACCGACTACGATGATCATACCAAAAAGCGATAATACATTTATGGTGATATCAAAGTAATGGGCTACCATAAACATACCCAGGAAGGATATTGGCAAACCAAAAGCAACCCAAAAGGCTAGCCTTGGTTTCAGAAACAATGCCAGGAAAAAGACAACCAGGAGAAGTCCGAAAATTCCATTTTTCACAAGGAGTTCGGTTCTTTCTTTAATTCGCAATGAAGCGTCACGGGTAATACTTAGCTGGACGTTATCATGCGTAGCATTGAAGTGATCAATATAGTTTCTGGTGCTTTCAGCAACAGAAAGCAGGTCTTCGGAATTGGTGGTGTTTACCTGAACACGAACCGAAGGCTCTCCATTGTAGTAGGCTCTATTGGGGTTTTCCGACCATCTGTCGCGAACGGTGGCTATATCGCCTAGCCGGATCATATTGCCGGAGGCATCTGCCTTTACCACAATGTAGTTAAGCTCCTCTCCATGGTAGGAGCGGTTGTTTACCCGTATCAGGTACTCTTCCTGATCTGTTTTAATGGAACCACCCGTTACCAGAATATTGGTAGAAGATACCGCCTGAGCTACTTCCTGAAACGTAAGGTCGTATGCCCTTAGCTGGTCTTCGTTAACAGCAATTTCAATTTCTTCAGCCGGATAACCGGAAACTTCTACCTGTGATATACCGTCAATGCTTCTAAGATCGGTTTCTACTTCACGCGCAATCTTCTTTAATGAAAGAAGCGAAACATCCTTGCCACTCACAACAAACGAAACCGCTTCTGTTCTGAATATACTTTTTGAGATTACGGGAGGTTCCATTCCTACCGGGAAAGAAGGAACTTTATCCACGGCATTTTTTATGTCGGCCAAAACCACATCTACATCATAGCCCTTTAGTATCTCAACGGTTATGGTAGCAGAGTTTTCAGAAGAGGTAGAGGTAAATCGGTCCACACCAATCAATCCCCTGATGTTATCTTCAATTTTTAAAACAACACCTTCCTCCATTTCTTGCGGAGATGCCCCGGGGTAGGCCACCTGAATGGTTACAACACGCGATTCATTTAATGGGAAAAACGAGGATTTTAATGAAAGAGCTCCCATAATCCCCAGAACAAAAAAGCTCAAAATAACCACATTACCAGCGGCAGGGTATTTTATAAAATGAGTAATTATTTTCCGCATAGCTTCTAGTTACTTTCTTTTACGTTTACCTCCATGCCAGAATAAGCGCCAGCAATTGGTTTTGCCACCAAATGCATACCGTCTTCAAGGCCTCTTACAACAACAGATTCAAGGTTTTTATGAACTATATTCACAGGCACGATTTGAAGTTTATTGTCGTTTACGACAAATACCTTGGTGCCATCGATCAAAATGCTGTTGGGCAC
Organism: Cyclobacteriaceae bacterium; assembly: GCA_020436165.1. Taxonomy (GTDB): domain Bacteria; phylum Bacteroidota; class Bacteroidia; order Cytophagales; family Cyclobacteriaceae; genus JAKISE01. The sequence continues at coordinate 94,584 of JAGQYI010000063.1, forward strand.
TTCATAGGCGTTTGAGACAGGATTACCTGTAATACTTGCTTCCAGGTACATACCTTCTTTAAGGTTGCTTCCTTTAAGTTGAATATAAACCTTTACGGTTTGTGTGGTGGCATCAACCTTACCGTTGATTCGTGTAATGGTGCCTTCCCAAGTTTGAGAATTGCCATTGTCTTCATTTTTTATAGACACCTTTTCACCAATTGAAAGTGAGGGTATGTCTGATTTGCCAACGGAAACCTCCATTTCATAGACACTCGGGTCGATAAATTCGCCCAGTTTTTGACCCTGACGAATTACAGTTCCGGGATTCACGGTGGCATCTGTTAGAATTCCATTAAAAGGAGCGCGTATGGTATACTTTGAGGCTATGATTTCAAGATTTTTGGTGTTGTAATAGGTGGTGTAAATATTTTTACCTGTCACAAAAAACTTCTCCTTATCCGAGCCGGGTTTGGGCAAATCCCCAATGGGCTTACTCATGTCAAAGTTTCTTAAGTAGTTGTCCCAGCGAACATAGGCATCGGGGTAATCCAGCCTTAGGTCGGGTAAAATACTTGTGATAAGGTTTTGGAGCACGCTTTTTTGTGCCTGGAGATTCGCATAGAAATCGTTGTCTCTGATCTTAACCAATACTTCCCCTTTTTTATAGTTTGCCCCGGGTTTAAACTCTTTAGAGGTTGCTTCCATTACTCCCTGAACCTCAGAATAAATTTCAACTCTGTTTTTTGCGGTAAGTCTTCCACTTTCGAGGATGTTAATTGGAACATTGTGGCTTTTTACCTTCTCCACAAAAACTGTTTGCAAAACCTTTTCTTCCTGGGGGGCTTTCTTTTTTTGCTGATTGACTAATAAATAGTACCCAAGGGCACCGCCAATTATTACTAATACACCTATAAAAATGGTTACACTTTTTCTCATAGTTCGTTTTGATTAAGAGAGTGCGATAACTCCATGGGTTGAATATTATTTTCTAGTTTTTTAAGTACTCTGATTGTGGTTTCCAGATCTGATATGGAAATTTCTGTTTGCAAAGCTTCTATAATTTTGTGAATGATTGGAACAGCCTGTTTCAGTACGCTTTTTCCATAGCTGGTTATGAACACATGGTTAATTCTTCTGTCCTTTTCACAAATCTCTCTTCTTACCAAATCCTTCTTTTCCATCGTGCTAATCAATCTGGCAAGCGAGGCTTTGTCTCTGTCGGTCACAAAAGCAAGGTTGTGTTGCGGCTGGCCGTCATTTTCAACCAGTTTTTTCAAAAGTATAAATTGAACTCTTGTTAATTCAATACCATTGGAGTGGAAACATTCTGCAATGTAGTAGTCAACCCCCTTGTTGGCTTTACCCAACCAGGGAAGTACGGACGCATCTATTTCTGATAATGATTGCATAAGATAAAATGGAAGGCAAAAGTAAGCCAGAGTTGTTTAAATGTTGCATGTGCAACTAACTGTATGTTAAGAAACTTATAGATGGTGAAATGTGCCTAGGAATGGAGGTATTTTTTGTATAAACGGAAATAAAAAAACCTACCATGTGGTAGGTTTTTTTATTTTAAGTTAAGGCGTGATTACTCAATAATCTCATTTCCTTCTAAATTGCTGGAGTATGTATTTCCACTTGCATTAAGTGTTGCTCCTGAGCGTGCTCGTATACCAGCTCCTCCACTGTTTGCTAAAAAGCAACCCGATATATCTAATGTTCCTTCCAATTCAATATTAGCTTTTCGGTTAGCTCCATCAAAACCTTCTTCTCCACCATTTTTAATCCATACGTAAGTCATAATATTAGAAGCTGAGTTGGATTGTATACGAAGGCCTTTCCAATACCCCTGCACATTTTCTTCACCTTCAAAAATTATTTCGTTACCCAATTCACCTTCAGCACGTATGGTACCTGTTGCATCAAATTGAAGTCCACCACTAGGTTGACCAATAAACCTAGCACCAGCGTTTATGGTAATATTTGATTGAACCGTTTCAATATTAGGGGCCATTTTGTAGGGAACATTAAGAGCCTGCCAAGTGGCATTTAAAGTAACATCCTGATTGCTCCAATATGAATCGATAAAATCATTGGTATTTCCTGTAAAATCAGAATTTGAATCAAAGTAATGATAATGATTTATGCGTGTCATTACAGGAGTTACATTTTCAGTAAATGTATTGTTGGCGAAATCTGGTAAGGCAGATTCAAGATCGCGCGTGTACAAGCCAAAACCACCACTTTTCTTTGAAGTTGTATTAGTGATTTTTAGCCTGCCTGCATCATCAACCATAATGTTTGTTTTAATGTTGGCACCGTCAAACCCTTCTTCTCCACCATTAGAAATAACTACATAGGTAAGTTCATTTTTAGTTGTATTTGAAAAGAATGTTAGTCCCTTCCAATATCCGGCAATGTCTTCTTCGCCTCTGAAAATAATATTATCTGTACTTGTACCAACTGCATTTAAAGATCCGGTTGAAAGTATTCGCAGACCACTTGCTGGCTGACCAATCAATTCTACTCCTGCCTCAATAGTTACATCAGATTCAATATCTTCTGGATTACCGGCCAATTTATAAGGAACATTTAGCTTTTTCCATGTCACATTTTCCGTAACACTCAAGTCACTCCAGTACGAATCAATGTAATCGTTGGTGTTTCCTGTATAATCTGATGCGGCATCGAAGTAATGATAATGATTGATACGTGTCATTACGGGTGCTTTATTTGAATTAAATGAATTGTTTGCAAAATCAGGCAAGGTTGTATCCAGATCGCGTGTGTATAAGCCATATCCACCACTATTTTTGGAAATAGTATTAGTAATTTTTAAACGGCCAGCCTCTTGAACCATAATGTTGGTTTTAAGATTTGCGCCATCGAACCCTTCACTTCCACCATATTCAACAATAGTGTGAGTAAGTTCATTACTTGTTTTGTTGGATTCTACTGCTATTCCTTTCCAATAACCATTAAGTTTTTGTGTCCCAGAAAATACGATTGGTTCAGACGCGGTACCTACGGCAATTAATGTTCCACCAGTATTAATTATCATACCAGTGTTTTCTTCAAAAACTATCAGAACTTCAGGATCAATTGTTAGTTCAGCAGATACATTTACGTTTGAAGAAGCGATATAATCCGGCACAGTAGGGTCATCAAAAATGTTTATTAGATGAGTATCAGTTGTTATGGACCCACCTATTTCTGTTGGCTCATCACCTTGTTCCACCATAATTGTTACATCATCTGTTGCAAACGTTCCATCTTCATTGGTAACGGTAAGTTGTGCAACATACGAGCCTTCAACATCTGGAGTAAAGCTGGTTTGTGCAGTAATTGGGTTAAGTATGAAAGCAAAACTGCTTGTGGGAGTCTCTTTTAGTTCCCATAGATAGAAAACCTGTCCTCCCGCACTATCTGAACCAGTACCAGATAAGCTTACTGTTTCACCTAAACTTATGGATTGGTCAGCTCCTGCGTCAGCAGTAACAGAAGAAGTTTCCGGATTTTCCGTTTTATTACAGCCAATAAACAGGCCAAATTGAACAAGCACAATTAACTTTAGAATTACTGATAATGAATCTTTTATTGGTTTCATTTTTTAATAATATTAGGATTGGTTAAAATGAGTTTCGTAAATTAAAAGGCTAAATTAGGGCAATGGGTAGGCTGTTGTCAATCGGGAATTTCCCTTAAAGGCACTAAGGAATTATCCCTGTTTTATGAGTGAACATATTTTTAGAATGAGATATCTTTTCCTCTTTTCCTCCACTTTTCTGTGGTTAACAATGAGCGTATATGCGCAAAATTTAAAGACGAGAGACAGTTTAAAACAACAGCTTGAAATTGCCACCGGAAAAGAAAGAGTTGATATTCTGAATAAACTTAGTTTTTTTAAACCAGGAGATAGTGAAGGGGCAAAAAAAGCCCAGAAGCATTCCACAGAGGCAAAAAAGCTGGCACGTGAAATTAAATATGAATCTGGGTTTATTGAGGCCCTTACTTTGCAAGGTACCGCCTTGGGAAATTTAGGGTTAATTGAGCAAGGAATTGATACGCTGAAAAAAGCCTTGTCATTGAGCTTAGAAAACAAAGATGCCAAACTTCTCGCCTCTGTATATTTTGCTCTTGGTTCTGAATACGAAAGAAACGAAGAATTTGCCTTTTCATTAGAAGCTTACAAAAATGCATATTCTAATTACATAATTGTAAGTGATAGCCTCGAATTAGGTTATGTTTGTAATAATATTGCCAATGTCTATTTTCATTCAGGTGATTATACTAACGCACTTAAATATTATTTAACAGCTCTTCAGATAAAGCAGAAAACAAGCAAAGAAGAATTATCAAAAACCTATGGAAACATTGCGTTGGTATATAAAACCATGGAAAATTATTCCAAAGCTTTGGAATATAGTCTTAAAGCGGTTCAAGAGCAGGAAAAGAGTGGTAGTTTATTCCCTCTGAGTATTTCTTATTTAACAACAGGAAATATTTACAAAGGAATGGCTAATACTGATAGCGCAAAATACTATTACGATAAAGCCATGGCCATAAGTAAAGAGATTGATGATGAAATAGGCGTTGGAATAGCTTTTTTTAGTATTGGTAATATTACCTACAAGGCAGGTAAGTATAACGAGGCCATCGGATATTATGAAAAGGCTAAAGAAATTTTTGACCACAGTGGAGTAACCAGTTATATTATTATGGCCAACCTTAATATGGCGATTGTTTACTACGATATGAATGAGCTGAAAAAAGCAAGAGATATTGCCATAAAGGCTTATGAACTTTCAGAAAATTCGCAAGTAAAGGAAACTAAAAAACAATTAACAAAAGTGCTCTATCAAATATTTAAGAAACAAGGAGATAGTAAGCGGGCGCTTGAGTTTCATGAAAAGTATTTTGCCTATCAGGATAGTTTGCTGAATGAACAGAAAGTAACGGAAATTGCAAGATTGGAAACCAATTTTGAAATTAAACAACGTGACAATGAGATTAAAATTCTAAACAAGACTCAGGAGATGAGTGCCTTGCAAATAAGAGAAATTAATAACACAAGAATTTTTCTTTTAATTACTACTTTATTGCTTCTTGTTGTGGCTGCAGCTGTATTTAATAGCTATAGAATTAAAAATAAATCAGAGAAAGAGCTATCAACAAGAAATGAACAAATGCGGGAACTTAATGCTGCCAAAGACAAGTTTTTTGCCATAATAGCTCATGACATACGCAATCCGCTTTCAGCATTTAGATCACTTTCAAGAACGCTAAGTGAAAACCATGAAAATCTAACGCCTGAATTGCTCCAGAAATACCTTAACAATCTAAATAAGTCCTCAGAAAGTTTAATTGAATTACTAAAAAACTTGTTGCAATGGGCTTTATCACAAACCCATCAATTACAACATTCACCAAAGCCAACCGATTTAAAGAAAATCATTCAACAAAATATTAATTTACTGGGAGAAAATGCAAAGCAAAAATCAATTCAAATAGAGACAAGTTGGGCAGATGAAAACACGGCTTATGTAGATGAGGCAACAATGGATATTGTTTTCAGAAACCTAATTTCAAATGCACTAAAATTTACAGATGTAAATGGTAAAATTCACCTGGGCACCAAGTTATTTAATAGTACTATCTCTGTTAGCATAGAAGATAATGGTATAGGTATGTCTGAAAACGATTTGAAGAAACTTTTTGATATTGGGGAGGACACATCTTCAATAGGTGACTCGATGGAAAAGGGAACTGGTTTGGGCTTACTTTTGTGTAAAGAATATGTAGATCAAAATAATGGACAAATTTCGGTATTTAGCGAGCTAGGTAAAGGTTCAAAATTTATAGTTGAATTACCTACAGTGAATAAAACAAAAGTAGCTTAATGAAACCCGTTAAATTATGCATTGTTGATGATCACTCCATTGTGCGCGATGGATTGGAAGCCATGTTGATTGGACGGGAAGACTTACAACTGATAGGATCATTTAGCAATGGTAAAGAGCTTTTTGCATTTATTAAAAATGAATTGCCAGATGTTATCTTGTTGGATATTTCCTTGAATGGAATGACAGGCATTGAGATTGCACGTTTAGTTTCTGAGCAATATGAAAGTATAAAAATAATAATGCTATCGGCACTAACTGACGAAGTTTCAATTACCGATTCAATTAAATCTGGAGCTAAAGGATTTTTACCAAAGGATACTAGTAAAGATGAATTAATTGAAGGCCTAAAAACAGTTAGTGAGGGTAAGAGATATTTTGGTTCAGGAATATCTGAAACGGTTTTTAATGGATATGTAAAAGGAATTGTCTCTGATAATCAAACATCAACTAATCCTGTTCTTTCTGGCAGAGAAGTTGAAATTGTAAAACTTTTTTCTGAAGGATTAATGTATAAGGAAATTGCCGATGTTTTAGATATAAGTATAAAAACCGTTGAGTCGCATAAAGTTAATATTATGAAAAAGCTTGAGTTGAAAACAACTATAGACCTTGTGAAATATGCGATTAAGGAAAAACTAATTGATTTATAAATACGGTTTTTTAGCATATACATGCTGAACAAACCCATTGGGGTAGCTCTTGTGCCCCTTCATTTCAAAGTCGCTAATCTGAACATTGCCTGAAAACAACGGAATACCCTCGCCCAATTTCACGGGTATCATGGTAAGGATGATTTTATCAATAAGCCCATTGCTTAACAAAATACTATTTAGCTCTCCTCCACCTACAAGCCAAATATCTTTGCCATCCCCCTGTTTCAAGCTTTTAACAAATTCGCTTACATCGGCATTAACAAACTGAACATTTTCATCGCTCCCGGTTTGAGAACGGCTAAACACATAATTGGTTTTGCCCGGATAGGGAAAGGGCACATCAAACCCCAACACTTGCTGGTAGGTTTTGTTGCCCATTAGGGTAGTATCAATGGAATTATAAAATTCATAGTAGCCATAATCTTCATCTTCCAGGTGATAGTTGGGGTCTTCCAGCCAGTCTATATCACCGTTTTTTCTGGCAATAAAGCCGTCTAAACTACTGGCTATATATAGTATAACTTTTCGCATGGGATTAAAATACAAAAAAGCAATGCAAAAAAAGAAGCCGACATATTTCTATGCCGGCTTCATCATTCTTAAATCTACTTGTTCTACTCGTATTTAAGCGCTTCCATTGGGTTGGCCCTGGCCGCTTTTTGTGCCTGGAAACTAACCGTAACCCAGGAAATTACCAGGCTCACGATACCTCCCATCACAAACACCCAAATACCCATACTTACCCGGTAAGCAAAGTTGTTGAGCCAGCCCGACATCAAATAGTAAACAGGGAATATGGCCAATGCAAATGCTATTATTACCAGTTTATTGAATTCGCGTGTAAGCAGCGTATTGATTTGCCAAACTGATGCTCCTAAAGCTTTGCGAATACCTATCTCTTTGGTACGTTGCTCCGCAGTAAAGGCAGTTAGCCCAAATAAGCCCAGGCAGGCAATAAAAATAGCAAGCCCTGTAAGCAAGGAGAAGAATTGCATCAACCGTTGCTCCGACCTAAACTGGGCATCAAACTCATCCGACATAAAGCTGTATTCAAAGGGTTCGTCAGGCACTAGCTTGTCCCACTCTTCCTGTGCTTTGTTTATCACATCACTGTAGCTTTTGCCATTGAAGCGAATGGCCAGGGAGCTTCCCTTTTCACCAAAACGTATCATGAGAGGGCGGATCTCTTCTTTAATAGAATTGTAATTGAAATCTTTAACCACTCCAATAACCGGATGTAATTCTTGGGCGCCATCTACTCCGTAAGATACTATTTCTTGCTCCAGAGGATTATCCCATCCCATCTCTTTAACAGCAGCTTCATTAATTACAACTGCATTGGAGTCGGTAGGAAAATCTCTTGAGAAAAAACGCCCTTCCTTCATCTCAAACCCCATTACTTTTTGGTGATCATAGTCAGCAAAATAGTTAGAAAGCAGGTGGTCTCTACTGTCACCTTTCGACCGGAATACAGAGTTGTTATTCATTCCGGGGAATCGGGTGCTCGTAAAGCCGGCAGCAGCTATTTCAGGAAATTTTAAGAGTGCATTTTTATATGCCTGTGCGTTGTCATCCAAACGGAATGTACTCACCACGTACAACACACGATCTTTATCTATACCAATCTTTTTGTTTTGTGCATACCTGAGCTGCATGTACACAATAGCTGTTGAAATAATAAGAACGATGGAAATCCAAAATTGAAACGTTACCAGAAATCCTCTTATGATTTTATTCTTGGAACCTGCATTTAATTTCCCTTTTATAACGTTAACAATTTCAAAAGAAGTAAGATAAAATGCCGGATAACTACCTGCGAGTATACCAACCAAAACAACAGTAATAAACATCATTAATAAAATGTTGGGCTGGAAAACACTATTCATATCTAAAAATTTACCCGTAAGAATATTGTAGTAGGGCATCAAAATATAAATGAAAAGTAATGCAAGTAGAGCCGATATAATGCTAAACACCATTGACTCTGTCAAGAACTGGCCAATTAACTGGCCACGGGTGGCTCCCATGGTTTTTCTTAAACCAACCTCTTTAGCCCTGTTTGCTGATTTTGCAGTTGACAGGTTCATGAAATTGATACAGGCTATTAAAAGTATGAAGGCCCCAATAGCCAAAAGAATGTAGATGTATTTTATATCACCTTGCTGGCCTAGTCCGCCTTCGTAGCTGGAATACAAATGAATTTTGTACAACGGTTCACTAGTATATCTAAACTCTCCTCCGGCTTGCCTTAACTCATTAACATCGGAACCAATGAATTGTTTAAAACCTTCGGATATGTATTTTTGCATAATGCTTTCAAGTTGTTCGTTTGCCTGTTCTACATTGGCATTTTCTTTTAACAGAAAGTACGTGTCTGCATTGTTATTTATCCACGGGTCATCTTCCAATCGCTTAAATGACCTTTTCGATAGAAGTGCAGTAAACTTTAAATGAGAGTTATCTGGAACGTTCTCGGCAACACCGGTAACTTTAAAGCTTATAGAGTCTCCATCTACCACCATTAGTTTGCCAAGAGCATCAGCAGGATTGCCAAAGTACTTAGTGGCTAACTCTTCCGTTAATACTACCGAATTTGGTTCTTTTAAAGCTGTTCGCCTATCACCATAAAGTAGCGGATATGTAAAAACCTTAAGGAAGCTACTATCAACTACAATTGCTTCGCGTTCAATAAAACTCTTGTCTTCGTACAAAAAGGAAGTACTTCCCCAGCCTTGTACGGTAGTGGCATTTTCTATGGAAGGAGATTCTGTTCTCAGCGCATTTGCCATTTTGTTTGGGGTGCTGGATGCATGAACAATTTGTTCGCCAAGCTTAGCGTCAAGTACCACTCTGTAAATCCTGTCTCCATTTTTGTTGAAATGGTCGTAGGAAAGTTCCTGATTTATATAAATGGCAATAAAAATACTGGAGGCTATACCAACCGATAATCCCAGGATATTTATTATCGAAAAGAACTTGTGTTTTCTAATGTTTTGGAGTGTGGTCTTAAGGTAATTCTTAATCATTTTTTCGAGGGTTTAGCTTACACGTGAAATTCTTTTTTAACACTCTCTGTTACCAGCTGACCATCAAATAAATTGATGATACGGTGTGCATAGTTGGCATCGTATGGCGAATGCGTTACCATCACTATGGTGGTTCCATCGGAATTGAGTTCAGAAAGAAGTTTCATTACTTCTTCTCCATTGGCCGAATCCAGGTTTCCTGTTGGCTCATCGGCCAATATTAGGCTTGGGCTCGAAACAATTGCTCTGGCAATAGCAACCCGCTGTTGCTGACCTCCGGATAGCTGCTGTGGGAAATGGTTTCTTCGGTGCATGATGTTCATTCGCTCTAATGCCATTTCCACTCTTTCTTTTCGTTCAGAGGTTGGTATTTTTTGGTAGAGCAGTGGTAATTCTACATTATCGAAAACGGAGAGCTCTTCAATAAGATTAAAGCTTTGAAAGATAAACCCGATGGATCCCTTTCGTGTTTGTGACCGTTGTTTTTCTGAGAACTTTGAAACGTCTGTTCCATTGAAAATATAATCGCCTGACGAAGGGCGATCCAGCATACCCAGTATGCTTAGCAAAGTTGATTTTCCACAACCGGAGGGGCCCATGATTGCTACAAATTCACCATCGTTTATATCAATAGTTATTTTATCAAGAGCGGTGGTTTCTATTTCATCGGTTGTGAACACACGTGTTAATTCGTTGGTTTTAATGATCATGATGCTAGTTATTTTGAGTTGTTTTTTTAATTAAGTAGTAATACATCTTTATTGTTGAAATTCTGGTAGGTGGAAGTGATCACTTTATCTCCGGGTTGTAAGCCTTCTAAAACTTCATAATAAAGTTTACTTTTCCTCCCAAGTCGTATTTTTCGTTTTTCAGCTTTTGTTTCATCCGAATTCAGTACATAAATCCAGTTTCCTCCTGTATCGTTATAAAAGCCTCCTAAAGGCACAAGAATTGCTTCGCTGGGCTCACCCAATGCAATGGTCATGCGCAAAGAAAGTCCCCGCTTAATATCCTTGGGCTGTTCACCTTCAAATTTCATGTCTGCTGTAAAAACCCCATTAGACACTGTTGGGTATATGTAAGTGATCTTTAATGTGTACTCTTTTCCGGCATAAGTAGTGGTTGCCGACAACCCTTTGTGGATTCTTGCCAGGTAAACCTCGTCAATTGGCACACGCACTTTATAGCTTCCTACCACGTCCACTTGCCCTAATCGTTCACCCGGATTGATAGATTGGCCCTCAAAAAGTTGCGGGGTGGAAAGCTGCCCGTCAATTGGAGATTTTATTACAAGGTTATCCAGAATCTGGCCAACCCGCTTCAGGCTCTTAATCATACGTGCCTCTGATTCATTGAGCTGAGTAGTTTGGCTCTTCATGTTCATTGAGTCTTTACGGTAGCTGGCTGAAGTAATCTCAAGTCGCTTAAGGTTATATTTATAATCGGCTTCAGTGGTCTCAAAATCTTGCTTGGATATATAACCGCCTTCAAACAATTGTTTGTCGCGCTCGTATTTGGGAGCAAGTTTTTCCAGCTCATTGGTAATAAGCGCAAGGTTTTGCTGGTGGTTTAAATTGTTTTGTTCCAGGGAAAGGCGTGTTTCCCTTACACGGTTAATACTTTCATTTAAACTGGCTTCCTGGCTAAGTACACTTAGCTCTCTGTTCAAATTGGTTAGCTCAACAATTAAATCACCTTTCTTAAGAATCGAACCACTCTCCGCATACACTTTTTTGATGGCTCCACCCTCAATGGCATCTAAGTAGAAAATTTGACTGGGAGTTACGGTGCCCGTTTCCGGTATGGTTTCCTGAAAGGCCCCATCGGTAACAGTGCTGATAATAATTTTCTTCCTTTCAACATTTAACTTCGACCGTCTGTCTGAAAAAACAAATTGAAAAAGAATTACTAAAATAATAGCCAAGCCTCCAGCGTATACCGCGACCCTTTTCAATGGCCATTTCTTTTTTTCAATTCTTTTATCCATAAAATGAGGTTTTTGTTTGAATCTTGTTTTACGACAAGCGTGCCAATGTTATTAAATGGCCCTATATAGCTTATGAGTGTATTTTTTAGAAAAAGGTTGCTTGTTCATGCCTGAACAAAACCGTCCGCCAGCGGTCGGTTCACATAGGTAAAATGAGTATGCTGAAAGGCTAATGTTGCCTTTATAGTTCAGAAATGAGGAATTGGAGTTTTGGCAAGCAGTTTGTATTTTTTTGAACAAATCTGTAAAACCCTAATGAACGAAAACCAGAAACTTTCAGGTAGATTACTCATAGTTGATGATAATATTGACTTGCTTAAAGCCGTGAAAATTTTCTTGAAGAGATATTTTGAGGAGGTTGAAACAGAGACTAACCCTGAGAAAATCCCAAGCCTTTTGCAGAACAACCAATACGATATCATTTTGCTGGATATGAATTTTACCAAAGACGTAAGCAGCGGGCATGAAGGGTATTTCTGGTTGGACAAAATTCTTGGAATAAACCCCTTGGCCGTGGTGGTTTTGATTACCGCCTATGGCGATGTACAAACAGCCGTTAAAGCTATAAAAGCCGGTGCCACCGATTTCGTTTTGAAACCATGGGACAACGAAAAATTATTGGCAACCATCTACTCATCTCTAAAACTTAGCGAAAGCAAGCAGGAGGTACTGGGTCTCAGGGAAAAGCAACAGGCCCTCAATAAAGACCTTAGTACATATCCGGAAATCCTCGGAGAAAGCAATGCCATGAAAGAGGTCTTTAATACCATCAACCGAGTGGCGGAGACAGATGCCAATGTGCTGATACTGGGTGAAAACGGTACCGGAAAAGAGTTGGTAGCAAAGGCCATTCATAACCGGTCGCACAGAAGCAGCGAGGTATTTATGTCTATTGATATGGGTTCCATTAGCGAAACCCTTTTTGAGAGTGAGCTATTTGGACATAGGAAAGGCGCTTTTACGGATGCCAGGGAAAACAGAATTGGCAAGATTGAACTCTCCAACAAAGGCACCTTGTTTCTCGATGAAATAGGAAACCTTACGGTGCCTATGCAGGCTAAACTACTAACCGTTCTTCAAAACCGTAAACTAACACCGGTTGGCGATAACAGAACGGTAAATCTGGACGTTCGACTGATAAGCGCCACAAACATGGATATTAGCGATATGGTAGCGAATAATTCCTTTCGTCAGGATCTTCTCTATCGTATCAACACCATTGAAATACACTTGCCTCCTTTAAGGGAGCGTAGCGGTGATATACCCCTTCTTGCGAATCATTTTTTGCAGATGTATGCAAAAAAATACAACAAAAAGGCCCACAAACTTAGCTCAGCTGCAATCAAGCGGCTCGAAAAGCATAGTTGGCCGGGTAATGTACGCGAATTACAACATGCCATGGAAAGAGCGGTGATCATGAGTAATTCAGGAGTTGTACAACCTGAAGACTTTAACTTTAGTTCAAATGCAACTAAAAAGGAAAATGACGCATCTGTAATATTAGACCAGTTTAACTGGGAAGATGTAGAACGCATCTTAATTAAAAAGGTATTAGCCAAAAACAATGGGAACATTACACATGCCGCCAGCGAAATGGGACTCACCCGTTCATCTTTTTACCGTAGGCTTGAAAAATATGGGCTTTAAAAGTTTTAAATCAAAATTAGCATTTCGCATTTTTCTGCTGGCACTTACGGTAGGACTAGCGGTTACATTCTTTTGGGCGTACCATATGTGGCCCGTTACAGTTGCTCTTGCTGTTGTTTTTATTTGGCAAGCTGTAGAACTCCACAATTTTGTAAACAATACAAACAGGAAATTACAACTCTTCCTCGATTCGGTTCAGTACTCCGATTTTGTTACCACTTTTTCTGTGGATAACGCCTTAGGTAACACATTCAAGAACCTAAATGAGTCTTTCAATAGTGTGCTTGGGGCATTCAAGGATGCACGTATTTCTACAGAAGAGAATCTGCAATATTTACACCTTGTAGTAGAACATGTAGATACGGGTCTTGTATCGTTTGATGAAGATGGTAAAGTAGAGGTAATGAATGCGATTGCTGCAGATTTACTGGGCACCCGTAAAATGCGCAGCATGGACGAGCTGAAGAAGAAAAACCCTGAGCTTCACAAAACAATTTGGGAGCTTCCGGTTGGAGAAAAAGCGCTTTTCCATGTAAATGAGAATATTAACCTTTCTATCAGAGCTACCCAGTTTACACGAAGAGGAAAGTTTGTGAAACTGGTGGCACTGCAAAACATTCAACACGAATTGAATGCAAAAGAGCTAGAGTCGTGGCAAAACCTGTTGCGTGTTTTGCGCCATGAGATTATGAATTCCATGACTCCGATCTCGTCCCTTACTTCAACACTTAAAATGATTTTGAACGAAGATTTGACTGAGAAAGAGAACTGTCTGGAGCTGTCAAAGGATGTTTATGACGATGTTCAGGAAAGCCTTGGTACCATTGAAAGCCGTAGCAAAGGGCTCATCAAATTTATAAAAGGATACCAGGAATATACCAGTTTGCCTATGCCACAATTAAAAGTGGTTTCGGTACAGCAGCTTATTTCGAATGTTGAGCAGTTGATGTTAAACGATTTTAGGGAGTTGGGTATAAGTTTGAACTGCGAGTTTGTTAAAAAAGATTTTCAGTTACTCGTAGACGAGCAGCAAATTGAACAGGTGCTTATTAACCTGGTTAAAAATGCTAAAGAAGCTTTTAAAGATCAGGAGAGTAAGCGGGTCGTAATTCGAAGCTATCAACAGTACCAGTACAAGGTAATTGAAGTGGAAGACAATGGGCAGGGCATTATTCCTGAAGCGCTGGATCAGATATTTATTCCATTTTATACCACTAAAAGCAATGGATCGGGTATTGGACTTAGTTTATCCAAACAATTGGTACAGATGAATAGCGGTAACCTTACGGTTAGTTCAGAGCCGGGCAAAAAGACGGTTTTTAAACTGGTGTTTAGTTAACCCTGATTCCAGCGCTCCAGCTTGGGAATACCTTTTGTAAAGAAGCCAGCCACAAAACCAGGGAATCCCATTTCTTTTAGCTTTCCTTTCACAAGTTTTTGCATGTCATGGGCAGTCATATCTGGTCGGGTAAAGGCTCCATTCTCATAACATAGTGAGCAATACATTGTGCTTTTTGAGCCATCGGCATTGGTACCACCACCTTTTTCGTCTTTTTTTAGGGGCATGCCACAGCTTTGGCAGTATTTGTAAGTCTTTTCCATGGTTAGGCATTAGGCTTTGGTTTCCTTAAATATACAAAAATTGGAATAAGCTGGTATTGCCCCACTGACTTCGTGAGGGCGTAAAAAGTATTGATGAAAACGTTATCTTTACATACATTAACAAAACAAACACATGGATGTAGAATCTGTCAAAATTGATCTCATACGCTGGCTTACCGAGCTTCAGGATATGTCTGTTATTGAAAAACTACAAGGGTTAAAAGAACAGCAATCAAATGCCTATGAATTGAGTGAAGAGCATAAAAAGGAATTAGACAGAAGATTGAAAAAATATGAGAAAGGCGAAATGAAATTTTCTTCCTGGGAATCGGTAAAGGAAAGAGTTAGAAATCGTACAAAAGATGGTGTATAGCTATCGGTTATCTGAAGAAGCGGAAGTTATTTACTATAGAATTGTGCTTTGTGTCTCAGGGTCTCCACAAGCGGATGACCCTGTGGGGGGTAAACACATGAATAACAAGTTTCTAGGGCAATGTCACGAAGCTTGTTGAAAGTTTTTTTGAGATTATTTTATCTGGATCATTCATCATACTATAGTTTAAATATGTAACTACTTCATACTGATGTTTTTCATTTTTAAAATAAGCAATACGACTATCACAATAGATAATCGAATCTCCTGATTCTCTAGGACCAGTGCAAAAGCCACCAGATAACAAAAAAGGTGTTTCCATTTTATCGTTTTTCAAAAATATTCCTTCAAAATCATCTGTAACAATTATAAAAATATAACCAATTGAATCCACTTGGATAATTTTTTTGGCAAAAGGATCAGCATCAAATTGAAATTTAGATCCAGTAAACCATTTGGTAATTGAATTCTGGTTTATATTATCAAATGAATCAAGTTCCATATGATTTATAACTTTAGAAACATCTATAACAGATAAATTTATTTCATTTTGATGTTCTTTACACGATATCAATAAAATGAGTACAATAACTATTTTTTTCATTTTCATTTAAGTTGTATATAATTCTAATCTCCAACAGAGTCTCCATAGAAGAATGGCTCTGAGAGTTTAGTATAAACATAGCAATCAATCAGAGTATTCCAACAAAAAATAAATTTCTTGCTTTACTACCTTCTTCAGCTTTTCTTCCATTAAAGCATGTTCCGATCTAAGGATATCAGGTATATTGGGAAGTTTTTTAAAATCGTTTAATATCTGAACAGCCATATCATTTGTAAGCTCACGAAGTTCTCTTCCAGTTTCATCTGCTGGGGATCCGTAAAGCTCATTGTATAGGTGGAACTCATCATAATGTTCCTCCTTATAAGTAAATATGCTATTTTCTCTTAAGTATGAACTATTTAATTCTAAAAAGGAAACGTATTCTCTGCTAAGTAAGAGTGGGATATTATGCCCAAAAAATAAGAACCATAAATTAGGATAAGAGGCATTAGCCATTAAATTTATAAATGATCGTTTCAGGGTATTAAACTCAATCGTATTAATTTCATTGCCAATACTCATAACTAAATACAACTCTTTTATAGCATCTTCAAGAAAAATAGGAACCCATTCTCTTTTGATCATTGAAGCGGACCATTCGAATTCTTCTATATATTTAAAATAGCTTTCAATTATGGCTATGTGATTTTCTGCTTCCAAATCAGACTTTAAATATCTAGCCAAGTCAATGGGATACAACTCTTTAATTTCTTCAAAAGCCATATGAAGCTCCTTTTTCTTAAACAATAGTAGTTCACAGCCAAGGTATTTTCTTTTTTTCATTACCTAATTATTACGATCGTCATCAAGGTTTGTTACTTTTTTCGGATTTTCATTTTTAAGGTAATAATATTCCCTAATTTCACTCTTAATACCAAATAGCTCCTCTTTTGCTGCTTCTGTAAGCCCTTTCAGCAAAACAAGACTACCACCCTTAGATGCCAATTGATTAAATGCTTCTTTCAACTGTAATTTAATCCCCCTCAGGGTCATCTGCCTAAAGGTAGAGACCCTGAGGCATAGGCATTGCACTACACCTCTTTGTAATGTGTAAGATACGTATTTTTAGTACCTGTTTCATAGTAAGCTGCACTCGAATGTAGGTATTCCGCAAAATCATCTACTAATCTCCATTTGCCCGATACTGGGTTATGATGAATATAGTCAAGTTTTTGCTCCAGCATTTTTTCATTAAAGCACACCCTTGCATCAAAAGAAAGTCTGAAAACCTGATGAAGTTTACCGGTCCTTCTTTCGGAATGGGTAACTCCTTGTTTTAGTTTATTTAGTAAATCTGATTTTTTCGATTTCCTAAGTGCATTCACTATACTGTAGGCCATAAAACGTTTGCCTTCGCCTACCAACAGGTTAAGTGGTTTTTTAGAATGGGTTGGATACAACAGACAGTGTACATGATTGGGCATAATTACATAGCCTAAAATCAGGCAATCATCTTTTTTTAAATGCTCGAACCATCTGTAAACGGAAGAGTAGGCATTGGCCTGTTCAAATAGAGGGAGCCACCTGTAGCATGTAAATGTGCAGAAATAGACTTCTAACGGTGCGTTATGTTGAGTATGAGTGGCCAAACTCAGCCAAGTTAGTTATTTTACTATAGAGTTGTGCTTTGTGTCTCAGGGTCTCCACAAGCGGATGACCCTGAGGGGGTAGAAAAAACCATCATCTAAAACCATCTAAATTTTTTGGAGGAACAGGGTCTTCAATTCCCTGGATTTCAATATCTAAATTTATCAGGCTATTAGAGGGATTGCCTATCTCATAGGCTATCCAAAATTCTTTATCTGAGCAAATGCTAAAGTCGTATTCGCAATCTGGAAAGAGTTTGTATGGTATAGAAGTTAGTTTTGAATATAATTCGTCTCCAACTTTAAATGAGTAAGTCAGGTAGTAGTTCCTATAGGTACCTCTATATCCATAGTTTGATATTTTCCCAACCGCGAAGAAATAATTTTCCTCCACCATCTTTTTATTTGCTTCCTTTTTGTAATACCTCCAACCAAGCCAAAAAAAGGCAATAAAAACTAATATCCAGGGGAGGTAACGATGTACATTTTTCATTGTTGCTTTTGTGTTCCTTTGCTTGTAATCCCCCTCAGGGTCATCTGCCTAAAGGTAGAGACCCTGAGGCATAAAGTAGCAAAATAGCTAATTTAGTGTGGTTTGTCAACCCATACCCAACATAGTGTACCTTTTGAGATTTACTTCTGCACATTTACCTGCTACAAGTGGCAGCCCTTGCACATAAAAATACTCGTCATGCCGAATATTTTTTCAAATTTAGTCTGCATGCCGAGTATTTTTTAGTAGCTTTGGGTACTACCCAAAAAATGAAACCAGAAGAAACAGTTGATTACCATATTCGTGCAGCCTGGTATGGCATTTATAGAATGTACAATCAGGAGGCAGTTAAGTACGACATTACCACTTCGTTGGGGTTTGTGTTGCTTAACCTGCACATGGGAGAGGGAACCCCTGCAACCAAAATTGCTCCTTTAATGGGCATGGAAGCACGGAGCCTTTCACGGATGCTGAAAAGCATGGAAGAGCAAGGGCTCATTCGTAAAGAGAAAGATGAGAACGATAAACGATCAGTACTCATTTACCTTACCGAAAAAGGAAGAGACAAACGTGAAATTGCCCGACAAACGGTTCGAGCGTTCAATGAAGAGTTACTCGAACTAATGAGCAAAGATGAGTTGGAAGTTTTTTTCAGAGCAATGAACAAAATCAATGCGCGCATTGAAACCCGCCTGGAGTCAAACAAACAAGGTGCTCGAGAATTAAATGGAGTAAAAAAAGTATAACTAATAAGTATCATTCAAATAAAAGATGAAGCGTTCTATTAAAAAGGTGGCGGTATTGGGTTCAGGAATCATGGGCTCTCGTATTGCCAGTCATTTTGCCAATATTGGAGTGGAGGCACTTCTGCTTGATATTGTACCCCGAGAACTAACGGATGCCGAAAAGGCTAAAGGCCTAACGTTGGAAAGTCCTGCAGTTAGAAACCGAATCGTAAACAGCGCTTTTCAATCTACCCTTAAAGCCAAGCCGGCTTCGTTGTACACCAAAAATTTTGCTGAGCGCATTACGCTGGGCAATTTCGATGACAACATGAAAGACATTGCCGGTTGCGATTGGGTAATTGAAGTAGTGGTGGAAAACCTGGACATCAAGAAAAAGGTGTTTGACCAGGTTGAACAATACAGGACACCAGGTACACTGGTGTCATCCAATACCTCTGGTATTCCTATTCATTTAATGTTGGAAGGCCGAAGCGATGATTTTAAAAAGCATTTTAGTGGAACCCACTTCTTTAACCCTCCTCGTTACTTAGAGCTGTTGGAAATTATCCCAACGCCTTCTTCCGATCCTGAAATGATTGATTTCTTGATGGAATATGGAGACAAGTACCTGGGTAAAACAACCGTATTGTGTAAAGACACTCCTGCATTTATCGCCAACCGCGTGGGCATATTCGGCATTATGAAGGTGCTGGATACCATGCAAAAGTTGGGCATGAATGTGGACGAAGTGGATAAATTAACAGGCCCTGTTATTGGTCGACCAAAATCTGCAACCTTCCGTACTTCCGATGTAGTTGGGCTAGATACACTTATTAAAGTTGCTAATAACTTGTATGCCGGGTTGGAGAATGACGAGTCGAAAGAATTATTCAAACTGCCTGAAGTAGTTGGTAAGCTGGAAGCCAACAAATGGTTGGGAGATAAAACCGGACAAGGTTTTTACAAAAAAACTAAAGATGCCAAAGGCAAAACCGAAATTCTTACGCTCGATCTGGAAACGCTTGAATACAAACCTAAGCAACGCATAAAATTTGCTACGCTTGAAATGACCAAGCCTATTGATGACTTGAAAGAGCGTTTCAAAGTGCTGCTTTCGGGTAAGGATAAAGCTGGTGAGTTCTATAGGGATTCATTCTATGGCCTGTTCCAATACGTGTCTAACCGTATTCCTGAAATTGCAGATGAATTGTACAAAATAGACGATGCACTTCGTGCAGGTTTTGGCTGGCAGTTAGGCCCATTTCAAACTTGGGATGCTGTTAATGTAGCCAAAACGGTAGCCAAAATGGAAGAGGCTGGTTATAAGCCAAACCAATGGGTGTACGATATGTTGGAGTCAGGAGCTGAATCCTTCTACAAAGTAGAAGATGGTCAGCGCAAATATTACGACATACCCAGCAAGTCGTATAAAAGCATTGCAGGTACAGAAGGAATGATTATTCTGGACAACTTGCGCAAAAGCAATGTGGTATGGAGTAACTCTGGTTCAACCATTTTCGATTTGGGAGACGGTGTATTAGGATTGGAATTCCACACTAAAATGAACACCCTTGGTGGTGAAGTGGTGGAAGGTATTCACAAGGCCATAACACTTGCGGAAGAAAGTTACCTTGGTTTAGTAATTGGTAACCAGGGCGCGCAGTTCTCTGCGGGGGCTAATCTGGGCATGGTATTTATGTACGCCATTGAGCAAGAATACGATGAGCTGAACTTTATGATCAAACACTTCCAGGATACCATGATGCGCGTGCGCTATTCATCGGTTCCTGTAGTGGTAGCTCCTCACGGATTAACCTTGGGTGGCGGTTGTGAAATGACACTTCATGCCGATAAAGTACAAGCTGCTGCTGAAACTTATATTGGTTTGGTGGAAGTTGGTGTTGGTTTGATCCCCGGTGGTGGTGGAACCAAAGAGCTAACCAAACGCGTAGCGGATTCATTTGCCGCAGGTGATGTGGAATTAAACGACCTTCAAAATGCATTCATGAATATCGCAACGGCTAAAGTGGCTACTTCAGCCTATGAAGCCTTTGACATGAACATTTTACGCAGAGGTGATGCCGTTTCGGTGAACAAACACCGACAAATTGCCGATGCTAAAGCAGCGGTGTTGAAACTGGCTGCTGAAGGGTATACCAAACCAATTATGGACCAAAAGATTAAAGTACAAGGCAAAACAGGCCTTGCCTTGGTAGCTGCTGGTGTAAACGGTATGCGTATGGGTAATTACATCTCAGACCATGATGTAAAGATTGCCAATAAAATTGCCTGGGTAATGTGCGGTGGTGACCTATCGTACCCTCAAGAAGTAAGCGAGCAGTACCTGCTTGATCTGGAACGTGAAGCGTTCTTGTCGTTATGCGCAGAACCTAAAACACTCGAGCGTATTCAATCGATTTTGAATGGAGGTAAACCTTTGAGAAACTAGTATTAGAGTAGATAGTATTGAGTATTTAAACATTATATCTGATGCATAACTACAAGGAACTTAAAGTATGGAATAAAGCGGTTGAGTTGTCAACGGTAGTTTATTCTCTATGTGCAGAGTTTCCTAAGGAAGAACGATATGGCTTAAAGTCTCAAATGCAAAGAAGTGCGGTTTCAATAGCTTCTAACATAGCAGAAGGAGCTGGAAGAAATTCTGATAAGGAATTCAGACAGTTTTTAGCTTATGCTTATGGATCATGTTATGAATTAGAAACACAAGTAATCATTTCAAGAAATGTAGGATTGATTGAAAACGAAATTTCTAAGTCTATTCAAAATCAAATTATAGAAATAACCAAAATGTTGTACGTATTGAGTAAGTCGCTAGTCTCCGAAGTCTGATTACTAACTACTCGATACTTTAAAATCTAAAATCTAAAACAATGGATGCATATATAGTAGCAGGATATAGAACAGCAGTTGGCAAAGCCAAAAGAGGTGGATTTCGGTTCACACGGCCAGACGACCTTGCTGTGGAAGTAATCAAGCACCTTACGGCTTCGGTTCCAGGGTTGGACCCTAAACGAATTGATGACCTGATTGTGGGTAACGCAGTACAGGAGGCAGAGCAAGGCATGCAAATGGGTCGAATGATCTCATTGATGGCATTGCCGGAAGAAGTGCCAGGAATGGTAATTAACCGTTACTGCGGTTCCGGACTTGAAGCAATCAACATTGCTTCAGCAAGAATACATGCAGGTTTAGCTGACGTAATCATAGCGGGTGGAACAGAATCTATGTCGTTAGTGCCTGTTATGGGGTACAAAACTGCGTTGAATTATGAAGTAGCCACTAAAAACCCTACGTATTATACCAGTATGGGACTTACTGCTGAGGAAGTGGCCAAAGATTATAATATCTCTCGTGAGGATATGGATAAGTTTTCGTACGACTCACACATGAAAGCAATAAAGGCGATCGAAGAAGGCAAATTCAAAGATGAGATCGTTCCGGTAACTGTAAACGAAACCTACATCAACGAAGAAGGCAAACGAGTAACTCGTTCGTTTGTGGTTGATACAGACGAAGGACCACGAGCGGATACTTCTATGGAAGTACTTGCCAAACTTCGTCCTGCATTCTCTGCTGGAGGTACTGTTACCGCAGGTAACTCTTCACAAACTTCCGATGGTGCCTCGTTTGTACTAGTGATGTCAGAGAAAATGGTGAAGGAACTAAATCTTGAACCCATTGCACGAATGGTATCTTATGCAGTTGCAGGTGTGGAACCTCGCATCATGGGTATCGGCCCTGTTAAGGCAGTGCCAAAGGCATTGGATATGGCAGGTCTTAAATTGCAAGACATTGACCAAATTGAATTGAACGAGGCATTTGCAGCTCAGTCATTAGCTGTAATTAAAGCATTGGATATTGACACTACCAAGTTGAATGTCAATGGTGGAGCTATTGCATTAGGTCACCCATTAGGGTGCTCGGGAGCCAAGCTTTCCGTTCAGCTATTTAACGAAATGAGAAGAAGAAACCAGAAATACGGAATGGTAACAGCCTGTGTAGGTGGAGGCC
>JAGQYI010000064.1 GCA_020436165.1 Cyclobacteriaceae bacterium
CTGCTCTTGCAGAAAGAGTTTTGCTTTGATACGGAAACTACAGACATCAGTGCGGTGGATGCGGAACTGGTAGGCATGTCGTTTAGCTATTTATCGGGCGAGGCCTACTACGTGCCTGTGAGTGATAAGTTTGAAGAAGCTCAAAAATTGGTGCAGATATTTACACCCGCTTTTGAGAATGAGGAGATAAAAAAAATAGGGCAAAACCTGAAGTACGATGCGCTGGTGCTCAAAAAATATGGAGTAGATGTGAAAGGCCCGCTATTCGACACTATGTTGGCGCATTACCTGCTCGACCCGGATTCGCGGCATGGAATGGATGCTATGGCAGAACATTACCTGAACTACACACCTGTTTCCATCAGCACGTTGATTGGTGGCAGGAACTTGCCTAAAACCATGCGCGAGGTGGAGCTTCGCAAGATTGCTGAATATGCAGCGGAAGATGCTGACATTACTTTGCAGCTGAAAG
Source organism: Cyclobacteriaceae bacterium (assembly GCA_020436165.1). Classification (GTDB taxonomy): domain Bacteria; phylum Bacteroidota; class Bacteroidia; order Cytophagales; family Cyclobacteriaceae; genus JAKISE01. The sequence goes on from JAGQYI010000064.1 coordinate 473, forward strand.
AAAAAATTGCGCCTGAGCTCAAGGACCCTGACCTTGTAAAACTGCTGAACGAAGTGGAATTGCCTTTGCTGAAGGTATTGACTACAGTAGAATTTAATGGGGTAAAAATCGATGAAGAAGCACTGAAGGCAATGTCTAGTGAGTTGGAAGAAGAAGCTGTGAAGGTTCGCGACCGCGTGTATGAGCTGGCTGGTGAGGAATTCAATATTGCTTCTCCGAAGCAATTGGGGATTATTCTTTTTGAAAAGCTTCAGCTGATGGATAAGCCTAAAAAGACGGCTTCCGGTCAGTATGCTACAGGCGAAGAAATTCTTTCGCGCCTGGAGAACCAGCACGAAATAGCAAAGCGCATTTTGGAGTTCCGAGAGTTGCAAAAGCTGAAGTCCACCTATGTGGATGCACTACCAAACATGGTTAGCAGCTATGATGGACTCATCCATACCAACTACAGCCAAACAGTGGCAGCTACTGGTCGTTTGAGCTCTATTAATCCAAACTTGCAGAACATTCCCATTCGTACACCCAAGGGGCGTGAAATACGTAAGGCGTTTGTACCAAGAGCAGCTGATAATGTAATCCTATCGGCCGACTATAGCCAGATAGAGCTGCGCATTATGGCTGCCTTTGCAGGCGATGAATCCATGATCGAGGCATTCAAGAATGGGCGTGATATCCACGCCACTACGGCCAGCCGTATCTTCAAAGTTCCATTGGAAGAGGTGACCAGTGAAATGCGCGGCAAGGCCAAGTCGGCCAACTTCGGTATTATCTATGGTATTTCTGCATTTGGACTTTCCCAAAATATGAACATACCGCGCAAGGAAGCAGCTGAGATTATTGAAAGCTACTTTACGGAGTTCCCGGCTGTAAAGTCTTATATGGACCGGGTAATAAACGAAGCACGTGAAAACGGTTATGTTTCTACAGTATTGGGCCGTAAGCGCTACCTGCGCGATATCAACTCACGCAATGCCACCATGCGCGGCTATGCCGAGCGCAACGCCATCAATGCACCCATCCAGGGCACGGCTGCCGATATCATCAAAGTAGCCATGATCCACATCCATGAATGGATGATGCAGGAAAAGGTAAAATCCAAAATGATCATGCAGGTGCATGACGAATTGGTGTTTGATGTGCCCAAAGATGAGGTAGAACTCATGAAAAAGAAGATTGAAGAGCTTATGAAAAATGCTTTGCCTTTAGAAGTGCCTATGGAAGTAGGAATGGGGGTTGGTAAGAATTGGCTGGAGGCGCATTAGAGAATTAATATGAAAACAATAACTGCTACATTATTAATGTTTGTGTGGATGTGCAATATCTCCATATCTCAAGATCAGGATGTTCGAGAAGAGAAATTGTATGTGGTTGCTTATAAATACTTAGAAGATTCAATAATAGGTGACAATCGTGATTTTAAAAATAGCTTAGTTAAGGATTGTGGAGGAACAGTTGATGGATACCAGCACGAGTATGATAGTAAATTGCACGTTGCAGACAAATTCATTGCTAACAGCCGAGGGTTTCCTCTTTGTGACTTGTTAAAAAGGAAGTATAAAATTCAAGAAAGCTGTACATATGCCTTGGGAAGCGGGAGGTTTGAATTAACTAAAAATGTAGAAGATTCTTTAACTACTTTTTGGAATGATTACAAAATGAAGAGTAAAGATCAAATTAGAAAGCCAATTGAAAATTTGATTTCGGAAAAGAAAATCGGATATCAAGTGTTCTTTTCTGATGTCTATAAAAATACTATTGCTGCCGAAATAATGGTATTTTGTGCGCCTTATGATGAGACTATGTGGCTTGGAAGTTCAACTTCATTTTATTTTGTTTTTAATGAAAAAGGAGAGATAAAGGAGGTTTATTCAGGAATATCAATTCATTACAATTAGAATGCCTTTAAAAGCCTCGTTAGTATGAAATACAGATTGACTCCATTGCATTTTCTTGCAGCATATCTATTCATAATAAGTGGTTATTACTTTGTAATTCTTGATACGGAAACTGCTGAGCTAGGTGGCCTATTTCCATACATTTATGGTTTTATAGGGATTTGTATTCTCAGCTTGGATTTATTGGTTCAGTATATATTTTTTAAGCGAAAGAGCCTTTTATATTTTATTGAAACACTGATATTGATTTCAATAGTCGTTTGGTATCTTACCTATTTTGGTTTGGAATTACTTTAAAACAATCAAACTCCCCTCTTGAGAGGGGTTAGGGGTGTGTTTGTTAAGGTATTTTAAGTACCCACCTCTAAATCTCCTCCATGGAGGAGACTATATTATAACGTCATTGCGAACAAAGTGAAGCAATCTGTAAATCAACAGATTACTTCGCTCGTTTCCTCACTCGTAATGACGGTGTTAATTATTTGCCTTCAAGACTAGCTAAATACCTCTCCAATTTCTCAACATTCTGGCGTTGCCCTTCATCTGCTTTGTGTGCTTTTACTACGGTTTCAAGCATTTCAGCCGAATCAAATAAACCGGTCCATTCCATGTAGGTTTCCTTGCCTCTGGCCTCAAAAACAATTGTGGTAAAAAAATGTGGGTTGAAGTGCTCAAACACAATTTTCTTAAAAGGGACAATCTCCTTAAAAATGCTTCGGTTGGGAAAGTTGGTGCCATCGGGACCGTGCATGGTTAGCAGCCATTCGCCCCCTTCTTTAAAGTCCATTTTTTTAATGGTGTTGGTAAACCCGATTGGCCCCCACCAGTTGACAATATGCTCGGGCTCGGTCCATACCTTCCAAACAAGCTCAATAGGAGCTTTTAAGGTTCTTGTGATACGTAATTCCCTATTTTCTGTGTTTTCCATTGGTTTATCTTTAGTTTTTTTGAATTTCTTCCAGATACCTGTCAAGGTTGTCAAACCGGTCTTCCCAAATTTGCCGTAGCTGGTCCAGCCATATATCCACCTCATCCATTTTCTTAATGTTCAGCTTGTAATAGATCTCCCTTCCCTGTGGTTCAGCCTCTACCAGCCCGCATTCGGTTAGTATTTGAATATGCTTGGAAATAGTGGAGCGGGCACCATCAAAATGATTTGCAATGGCACCAGCCGTTATGGTTTGAGAAGCGAGCAATAGGAGAATAGCTCGTCTGGACGGATCTGCAATTGCCTGAAAAATATCTCTGCGTAGCTTCATTATGTCGTCATTTAACGACAATTATAATATGACGCTATTTAACGACAAAATAATTAACTGATTTTTATTGAGAAATCAGTTACACCATAAAAATGGATTAGTTCTTCTTCATGCCCATTCCCATACCTTGGCCATCACCATGCATTTGCTTGTAGTGTTCTTCGTACCAGTCAGGTTGCTGAAGTTCGTTTTCGTAAATAAACTTTACAATTTTCTTCAGGTCCTCTTCCGGGGTGGCCGGCTTGGGCATCAGGTTAAATTCGCCAACAGCACCGCGCATAAGAGCTTTTTCTTTGGTTGGGTTCAACGTCCATTCCAGCATGCCTTTTTCAAATTCTTCCTGAGTGCTGTAGCGCATCATGTAGCGACTTTTTACTGCTACCATCGGAGGAGCAATTAGCTTATCGTGACTTGGCGCTCCACCATGGCAAATCAAACACTGTTGTTTTAAAAGCATATAATTGGCAGAGGTAGTATCTATGGCTACAGCAGTAGCCCCTTCAACACTTGTATCAGAATTTTCCTTATTTGAGCCACCGCATGAGGCTAAAAAAACAAGTGCCACCAGGGCAAACAAAAAGTTTTTCATTGATAAAAATGGTTATAGTTAAGCCATAAAATTAGGCTAATTCACCATCAAACCACTCTTCTACTTTTTCTTTTTGTTGTGAATCAAAATTGTTGCCTTTGTATGAAAACTCATTGGTGTGGGAATTGTACTCGTAGTCCTTACCCCACTCTTCAAAGTTTTCAGCTAATTCTTTAACCGCTTTGAGAATAAACTTGATCTCCTCATTACTCATAGTTGGGTGAATAGACATACGGATCCATCCTGGCTTGTTCGACATATCCCCCAGTGAAACGGCTGTGGTAATAGCGTTGGAGGTTTCCTGATCTACATGGAGCAGATAATGGCCATATGTGCCTGCACATGAGCAGCCGCCACGCATTTGTATACCGTAACGGTCGTTAAGCAAACGAACACCCAAATTGTAGTGCATACCTTCAATAAAGAATGAAATTACACCCAATCGTTCAGGGAAGTTATCAGCCAAAATGTGCACTCCTTTTATTGACTTAAGCTCATCCCAGATAAGGTTCACCTGCTCTTCTTCACGCTCACGGATTTTATCCGTTCCCATTTCTTCTTTCAGCTTTACACAAAGTGCCGTTTTTATGGTTTGCAAGAAAGCAGGAGTTCCACCATCTTCACGCATTTCAATATCGTCCAGATATTTGTGAAGCCCCCAAGGGTTGGTCCAATCTACGGTTCCACCACCCGGGTTATCAGGTATTTTGTTGGTGTATAACTTTCGATTGAAAATGAGTACGCCCGCAGTTCCAGGCCCCCCCAAAAACTTATGTGGAGAAAAATAGATCGCATCCAAATACTGGTCTTTGTTGGCCGGATGCATATTGATATCTATGTATGGGGCCGAACAGGCAAAGTCCACAAAGCAATAACCACCTTCTTTGTGGATCATTTCAGCGATTTCGTGATACGGAGTAATAATTCCTGTTACGTTGGAACAGGAAGTTACTGCGGCATATTTATGTTTCCTGTTTTTATACTTTTCAAGTAGTTTGGCAAAGCTACTTAGGTCTACATAGCCGTTTTCGTCAGGGCTAATTATTTCTACATCAGCTAATGTTTCTAACCATGAAGTTTGGTTGGAATGGTGCTCCATATGTGTAATAAACACAATGGGTTTTTCTTCTGCCGGAATATCTATTTTGTCTCTGTATTTTTCGTGTACCCGCAAACCTAAAATGCGTTGAAACTTATTGGCAACACCCGTCATGCCTGAGTTAGAAGAAATCATGATATCTTCAGGAGTGGCATTCACATGACTTTTTACAATATTCATTGCTTTGTGGTACGCAATGGTCATGGAAGAGCCCGTTACATTGGTTTCTGTGTGTGTGTTTCCAACCATTGGGAAAAACTGATGGCGCAGTTTGTCTTCAATAGGTCCATAAATTCTTCCACTGGCAGTCCAGTCAGAATAAATAATTTTTTTCTCGCCCAAAGGGCCCTCAAATGTTTTGCCTTCTCCAAGTATATTTTTTCGGTATTTGGCAAAGTATTCTTCCAACATAATTTCTAGGTTTGAATGATACTGCAAATGTAGAATAGATTACCAGAATTTATGTGATGATGGCTACATGATGCATATTTGATTGGGCTCTATCAAGAGCATTTATCTATCTTTAGCACCTGATCAATTGACTATGAAGAAGTTACTCATTTTGGCTTTAGTTACACTTCCAACACTAGTTGTTGGACAAATTACCTGGGGGGTAAAAGGAGGCGCCAATGCTACCACTTTGGGTGAATTTAGTTCGGCTTATGCTCCACAGCTTCGATTTCATGCGGGGGTATACTACCAGCAACGGTTGGAGCAGCAATATGGCATATTGACTGAATTGCAGTTTTCTATGCAAGGAGCACGTTCAAAGTACATAAACCGCCAGTATCTGGGTTATAATTACGCACTTATGCCCATACTTATGAAGTTCTATTTTGTGAATGATTTGTTTGTGGAAGTGGGACCTCAGTTTGGATATTTGATTAATGCACGCTTTCATGATGATGGTTACGTAGAGACCATCACCAACCAGGTAAAACGGTTTGACTTCAGTGCACTGATTGGGGCAGGTAGAGAAACTGACTTTGGAAATTTTGGGGCACGTTTTGGCTTTGGTTTAACCAACACCTCGGGAGCAACAGTAGCAAGCGACACAGTTTTTAGAAACTTACTATTGCAGATTTACGTTGCTTATACTGTCAAAGAACTCAAATAACAACAATGGAAACAATTGGAAATGTACTCTGGATGATTCTGGGGGGCTTTATCATTTTTATACTATATCTATTAGGAAGCCTCATTCTTATCATAACCATTATTGGAATACCCTTTGGGGTAGAAACACTTAAAATGGCAGGATTGGCACTTATGCCATTTGGCAGGGAGCCTGTTCAGGGAGAACGCGCAGGAGGGTGTTTGTATATTATTATGAATGTAATCTGGTTGCTTTTTGCTGGAATTGAAATTGCAATTGTGCACTTGGTGCTTGCCTTGCTTTTTGGTATAACCATTATTGGGCTGCCTTTTGCAAAACAGCATGTTAAAATGGCCTATATTGCCCTGGTGCCTTTTGGTATGGATATACGAACGACATAATTGCAAAGCAAAAAAGATAATTTTCAACTCTATTTTGTGGCTATAGTGCCGGATGAGCCGTTGCGTTCTGAAATAACTCAATTGAAAGAGTGGATGCACAAAGAGTTTGGCTCAAAAGCTGCACTTCGTTCCCCTCCACACATTACCTTGCATATGCCCTTTAAATGGAAGCCTGACAAAGAGAAAGCCTTGGTTGATAGCCTTACTTTATTGGGTGAGCAACTCCACCCATTTGAGGTAAAACTGAGTAACTATTCTTGCTTTGAACCTCGAGTGATTTATGTAGATGTTGTTGAAAGTGAAGGACTTTACAAGGCTAAAGAGGAGGTAATGGAGCTTTCCAGAAAGATTTGGAAACTTCAAGTACCCAGAGATATGCGCGGGTTTCATCCGCACATTACCATTGGCTTCCGAGATTTAAAGAAACCGATGTTTTACAAAGCCTGGGAGCAGATAAAGGATAAACCATTTGAGGCCAGCTTTGATGCGAACGCATTAACACTCCTCAAACATAATGGGAAGAACTGGGATGAATTTCAAAAATTCCCGCTAATCAAATAAGCCGTTTACCCCTATCAGTTTCCTTTTGAGGAATCGAATATTTTTCCCACGAAATATTAGCTATCTTTCTAATCATTTTTTACCTAACCCTATCAACCATGAAAAAGTATTTCCTGCTTTTTGCGCTTTCTGCTTTTATCCTTCAGCCAGCAATAGCACAAAAGAAAAAATCTAAAAAGGGATCAGCAACAACTGTAAATGTTGACACCGCCTTATACAATGGTCTAAAATGGCGAAATATTGGTCCGTTCCGAGGTGGTCGTTCCGCTGCGGTTACTGGTGTGGCAGGCAAGCCCAATTTATTTTATATGGGCACCACAGGTGGTGGCGTTTGGAAAACAGAAGACGGGGGAAGCACGTGGAAAAATATTTCAGATGGATACTTTGGAGGTTCCATTGGTGCGGTTGCCGTAAGTGAATACGATAACAACGTGATCTATGTAGGAGGTGGGGAAGTAACCGTTCGGGGAAACGTTTCGGATGGCTATGGAATGTTCAAATCGGTTGATGCAGGTGAAACCTGGGAATTTATTGGCTTAAAGGACTCAAAGCATATTCCACGCATTCGTATTCATCCTAAAAACCCCGATATAGTGTATGCAGCCGTTTTGGGGGATTTATATAAATCAACCCAGGAAAGGGGCGTGTATAAAAGTACAGATGGAGGCAAAACATGGAGAAAGGTGCTTTATGCCAATAGCGATGCCGGTGCGGTTGATTTGATTATAGACCCTAACAACCCGCGCATTTTATACGCTAGCACATGGAATGTGCGAAGAACGCCTTACAGCTTATCAAGTGGAGGTGAAGGTTCGGCATTATGGAAAAGTACAGATGAAGGGGAGCATTGGGAAAATATTTCGGAGAACAAAGGATTACCGGAAGGAGTATTGGGTATTATTGGTGTTACTGTTTCACCCGTAAACTCCAACCGGGTTTGGGCTATTATGGAGGCCAAAGAAGGAGGTGTTTTCCGCTCGGATGATGCAGGTAAAACATGGAGAAAAGTAAACGATGAACGTAAGCTGCGTCAGCGTGCGTGGTATTATTCGCGTATTTATGCCGACACACAAGATGAGAATAAAGTGTACGTGGTAAACGTGCAGTTCCATGTTTCAAGTGATGGAGGTAAAAGCTTTGAATCTCCTTTTAGAACGCCTCATGGTGACCACCATGATTTGTGGATAGCTCCTGAAGACCCCAACCGAATGATTGTAGCAGACGATGGTGGGGCGCAGGTGAGTTATGATGCCGGGACCAACTGGTCAACCTACATGAACCAGCCTACAGCGCAGTTTTATAGAGTGGTTACGGACAACCATTTCCCTTACAGAATTTACGGAGCGCAGCAGGACAACTCTACGATTAGAATAAGTCATCGTTCATCAGGTGGGTCTATTACTGAAGATGACTGGGAGCCTTCGGCCGGAGGTGAAAGTGCTCATATTGCTCCTGACCCCAAAGATGATGATATAGTATACGGTGGAAGCTATGATGGTTTCCTTACACGTTATGACTACAAACGAGAAATGCAACGTGCTATTAACGTATGGCCCGATAACCCAATGGGACATGGTGCGGAGGACTTTAAGTACCGTTTCCAATGGAATTTTCCAATTATGTTTTCTCCAATGGATAAAAACAAATTGTATGCGTTCTCGAACCATGTGCATGTAACTACCAACGAAGGCCAAAGCTGGGAAGTAATTAGCCCTGATTTAACAAGAAACGATCCTTCTACATTAAAATCATCAGGAGGACCCATTACCCAAGATAACACATCCGTTGAGTATTACGGAACCATTTTCGCAGCTGCCATTTCGTATCATGAACCAGACGTACTATGGACGGGTTCGGACGATGGTTTGATTTACATTACTAAAGATGGTGGTGCTAATTGGCAAAATGTAACTCCTGCTGGCATGCCAGAATGGATGATGATCAATAGCATTGATATTGATCCTTTCAATAAAGGAGGCGTGTATGTGGCAGGAACCAAATACAAGTCAGGTGATTATAAGCCTTATCTCTACCACACTACCGATTATGGTGCAAATTGGACGAAGATCACCAATGGCATACCTCCCGATCAATTTACACGTGTAGTACGTGCTGATCCTAACCAAAAAGGTTTGTTGTATGCAGGTACGGAAAGCGGTATGTTCGTATCGTTTGATGATGGAGCAAGCTGGCAAACCTTCCAGCAAAATCTGCCCATTGTACCTATTACAGATTTGGCAATTAAAAATGATAATCTGATAGCCGCTACCCAGGGGCGTTCCTTTTGGATGATTGATGACCTTACTGCTTTACATCAGGTAACAAAGGCAAATGCAGGTGTAACAATGCTTTTAAAACCAATGCCTACCTACCGAATGGGAGGTGGCTCAAGAGGAACCAGTTTAAAAGCAGGTGAAAATCATCCTGGTGGTGTAATGACCTATTTCTATTTACCCAATGAGCCAGATTCAACAACTAATATTACTCTTACGTATTTGGAAATGGATGGAGATACCATTCAGCATTACTCCTCTACAGCTAAGAAGAAAAAGGAAAAGCTGGAAGTGAAAAAGGGCTTGAATCGCTTTGTCTGGAATACACGTTATCCTGAAGCTAAAGACTTTGAGGGCATGATCTTATGGTGGGCTAGTACTGCTGGGCCAAAAGCGGTACCGGGTACCTACAAGGTAGTATTGTCATATGGTGACAATACACAAACCCAGGAATTTGAAATCTTGAAAGACCCAAGACAGGAAGCAACGCAAGAAGACTTGCAGGCTCAATTTGACTTTTTGATCAAGGTTCGTGATAAACTGAGTGAAACTAGTGAAGCGATCATTAACATTAGAAAAGCCCGCAAGCAAATCAATTTTGTAAAAGAAAAGTTAGGAGAGGATAATAAAGCAATTGCGGATTCAGCAAAGGCAGTGTTGAAGAAAATGAAAGCTGTTGAAGAAGCTTTATACCAAACTAAGAACAGAAGTGGACAGGATCCGCTCAATTTCCCTATTCGTTTGAATAATAAATTGGGCCACCTGGCATCGCTGGCTTCTATGGGCGATTATAAACCTACAGATCAGGACATTGCTTTTGAAAAGGAAGTGAGCCAGCAAATTGATGTAGAGTTGGAAAAACTTAAACTCGTATTCTCTAAGGACATCCCACATTTTAACCAAATGGTGGGAGAAGCGAATATACCCGCAGTGAAGTTGGAATAAGAGTTAGCTCTTAACTACTTTTGCTCGCTTAAAGAGAATATCTATGGGATTGATTTCGCAACGAATTGAAGCAATGGAGGAATCGGCTACCATTGCTATGGCACAAAAAGCAAGGGATCTGAAAAGCAAAGGTGTGGATGTTATTAGCCTAAGCTTGGGTGAACCAGATTTTAAAACGCCTAAACATATTCAGGAAGCTGCCAAGGAAGCCATTGATTCAGGTAAGTATTTTGCATACCCACCTGTACCGGGCTATCAGGATTTGCGCGAAGCCATTGCCAAAAAATTCACAGAAGAAAATGGTATTCCAACCAAGCCAGCCAATGTGGTAGTTTCAACGGGTGCTAAGCAGTCGTTAGCCAATATTTTTATGTCTATTCTAGACCCAGAAGATGAGGTGATTGTATTAAGTCCATATTGGGTAAGCTATTCCGATGTTATTAAAGTAGCCGAAGGGGTACCTGTATTGGTAAAAGGGGGCATTGAAGATGACTTTAAAGCTACAGCCGAACAAATTGTTAAAGCAATAACACCCAAAACAAAAGCACTTATTTACTCATCGCCTTGTAATCCTACAGGTTCCGTTTTCACCCATGGTGAATTGAAGGAGATTGCCAATGTGTTACTTCCTTATGAAAATATTCTGGTTATAGCTGATGAGATTTACGAGCATATCAACTTTACCGGAGAACATGCCAGCATGGGCTCTTTCCCTGAAATGGAAGGAAGAGTGATAACCGTGAATGGTGTGGCTAAAGGCTTTGCAATGACAGGATGGAGAATTGGCTATATATCAGCTCCAGAACCAATTGCTAAAGCATGTGCAAAAATTCAGGGTCAGTTTACTTCAGGTGCGAATAGTATTGCCCAAAGGGCAACATTAGCTGCTTTGACCAGTAGTCTGGAGCCAACACAAAAAATGGCCGAAGAATACCTGAAAAGACGCCAGTTGGTACATGACCTTTTGATAGAGATTCCGGGCTTTAAAGTGAATATGCCGAAAGGGGCATTCTACTTCTTTCCAGAGGTAACGGACTATTTTGGTAAGGCTTATGGTGAGTACACTATTGATACGGCAGGAGACCTTTGTATGTATTTGCTGAATGAAGCGCATGTGTCGTTGGTTACTGGAGAGGCTTTTGGTTCGCCTGAATGTGTGCGTTTGTCTTATGCAGCATCTGAGGAAGACTTGAAAGAGGCGATCAGCCGCATTAAATCCGCATTGGAAAAATTAAGTTAGTTATGATTTTAGCTGAGCAGTGTTTTACTGTATTTAATAGATGTATTGATCAGTACCATGTAAAAGATACGGTAGATCAGCCGTTAGAAAATCCTTTTGATGAGGGAAGTGTAGAAGCGCTACTTTTTCATAAGTGTTGGATCGATACGGTTCAGTGGCATTATGAAGATTTGATTCGTGACCCGCAGATTGATCCTGTTGAAGGCATGGAATTGAAGCGTAAGATCGATAAGTCAAATCAAAAACGTACCGACATGGTAGAGCAAATTGATGACTGGTTTTTGGAAGGGTTTAAAGAAGTGGAGGCAAAGCCTGATGCCAAGCTTAATACAGAAAGTCCGGCATGGGTGGTCGATCGTTTGTCAATTTTGGCATTGAAAATTTACCACATGCAGGAGCAGGCTAGCCGTGACGATGTTTCAGCAGAACACCAACAGAAAAGTCAAGCAAGGCTTAATGTGCTCTTGGAACAAAAGGAGGACCTATCCTTGAGTTTTGACCAACTTTTGGAAGATATTGCTTCCGGTGATAGAAGAATGAAAGTATACCGCCAAATGAAGTTGTACAACGATCCCAGCACCAACCCTGTACTTTACGGTAAGAAATCGTAATTTAGTCAGTTATGAACTGCCTCGCCTTTCGTTTTTCTGCCATGGGCGATGTTGCCCTGACAGTTCCTGTGCTCAGAAGCATGCTTGAGCAAAATGAAGATTTGCATCTTACACTGGTTTCCAACAAGGCCTTTGAGCCTTTTTTTAACGATCTGCCAAGGTTTGAGTTTTACGGAGTCGATTTTCAACAATACAAGGGTGTATTTGGGTTGTTTAAACTCTTTAATGAACTAAAAAGCTATCAGAAATGGGATTGTGTGCTCGATTTGCACAGCGTGATGCGCACCTGGGTACTTAATCGATTATTTAAGCTTAATAAAACGCCTGTTTACGAGATCGACAAGGGAAGAGACGATAAAAAGGCTCTTACCCGAAAGATAAATAAAGAATTGATTCAATTACCTCATACCACGCAGCGGTATCTTAACGTGTTTCAACAGGCAGGTTTGGATTGTGACATTGAATATGATAGGTCGATACATCCCGGTAAAGGTGCCACCTTTGACTTGAACCTTGATACTGCTAAAAAATGGATTGGGATTGCACCATTTTCAAAGCACGAACAGAAGGAATGGCCAATCCGGAAAGTGAAAGAACTTGTAGAGAAGCTTTCCAAAACAAAGCAATTTGAGGTAGTACTTATTGGAGGAAAGGGGAAGGAGGCAGAAATTCTCAATAAAATAGCTGACCCCAAATCGAATGTACACTCGATTGCCGGCAAACTTACTATGGAAGAGGAAATTGCCCTGGTTTCCAAATTAAGCTTAATGGTCTCTATGGATTCATTTAACATGCACCTGGCGGCTCTTTCCGGGGTTAAAGTGGTTTCCATTTGGGGGGCAACGCACAGTTTTGCCGGTTTTGGACCGGTAAATGATAATGAGAAATACATTGTTGAAATATCTGTCAAAGAGCTTGGTTGTCGTCCCTGTTCTGTATTTGGAAGCAAACCCTGCTACCGGGGCGATTTTGCGTGTATGAACAATATTTCTGTGGAAATGGTTGAGGAAAAGATCAACTTTGCACTTAGTAATTGATAATTAATAATTGGCAATTAGCAATTAGCAAATAGTTTTAGCTCCGAACCTTTGATGAAGGAAATAATTTTGCACTTTCTACTTCCAACTCATAACGTATAAAATGGCTTATTTATTTGAAACCTTTGAAGGCTGGAAAGCCTATTGTGAGAAGAATGGTATCTCATTAGCAGATTCAGTACTGGAATATGAGACCCAGCAAAAAGGCACTCCCAAAGAAAAAATTTATGCTGGACTTGAAAAGGCGTACAGCGTAATGAAAGAAGCTGTAGATACAGGCTTTACGCAAGACATGACTTCCAATTCGGGCATGATCAACAATGGGGCAAAAAAGGTGTACAATTATGAAAAGCCTGTACTGTCCAAAGAGTTTCAAAATCTGGTAGCACGAGCATTGAGTGCAAAGGAGGTAAACTCTTGTATGGGCAGAGTGGTGGCAGCGCCAACAGCGGGGGCATCCGGCATTTTACCCGGTGTACTTTACACTTTACAGGAATTACACGATCTCACGGACCAACAGATATTCGATGGTATGCTGGTGGCTGCAGGAATAGCGTTAATCATTGAGCGTTCTTCCAGCCTGGCTGGAGCAGTTGGTGGTTGCCAGGCCGAAACAGGCAGCGCTGCAGCTATGGCTTCGGGAGCCATCGTGTACTGCCTTGGAGGTAGCTACGATCAGGTATTCGATGCCGTGGGTATTACCATCCAGTGTATGCTTGGGTTGGTGTGTGATCCGGTGGCAGGTTTGGTGGAGGTGCCTTGTGTGGTGCGCAATGCAAGTGCAGCAGCTATTGCCAACAGCTCGGCTCAAATTGCCTTGGCTGGGTTAGATTCAGTTATTCCTGCCGATGAATGTGTTCAGGCAATGGCTGAGGTGGCCGAAAGCATGGAAACACGCTACAAGGAAACGGCATTGGGAGGATTGGCTGCCACTAAAACCGGACAACGGATTGCAAAGCAAGTGCTCATTCAGGATATTGAGATTTTACCAGACGAGGAAGATTAATTATTTGCCAACCATGGCACGGAAAGAATCTCCGGAGTAATAATACGCGTAGGTAATAATTACCGACCATATTACACTGAAAACAAACATATAAATAAGCATTTGCTTTTTTGACCCACCGAAAGCAACCGCCAGAATTGCTCCGCCCGGAGGAGATAGCAAAATGGGTGTAAGGAACGAAATTCCGATAATGCCATACTTTTTCCAGATCTTAACAAACCGCCTGCTTTTTTTTGAAAAAACTTTTTTGAACTTGAAAAAGCGGATAAATGCCGTATGCCTTAAACGCTCACCCAGTAAACTAAAAATAAGAATGGTGGTCATCATTCCTGAAATGGTAATAACAGAGGTGATTAGAGGATGAATGCCCGCAGCATAGCCCATGGTAGGTCCAAAAATTATTTTGAACATACATAACACGTAAATTGAAAAATATATCAAGGCTTCATTAATCATTATGCAGTCTAAAAAATCAGGAAATTACTGTGTACGTATAATAGACGTAAATCAAAAGTAAAATGATTCCTTCTGCCCTTCCAAGTTTTTTTTGAATGAGCATCATTGGTAAAATGATTAGCGTAATTCCAAGCATCCAGAAGATATCCACATTTAATATGGTTTCACTCACTGAAATGGGTTTAATAAGACTCGTTATTCCAAGAATAGACAATATGTTAAAAATGTTAGAGCCCATTAAGTTACCCAAAGCGAGATCTGTTTCTCTCTTAAAGGAAGCTACAATGGCAGTTACCAATTCAGGCAAACTGGTTCCTAAAGCCAAAACGGTAATTCCAATCACGCGCTGGCTTACACCAAGAAAAGTAGCAAGTTCCCTAGCGCCACCTACAAACCATTCAGAACCATAAAATAACCCAACACCTCCCAAAGCAAGGAAAAGTAAATCTTTAAGCAAACTTGGAGACGGTCCATCCGGTACTTCCAGCTCATCCTCAATGGAAATACGTTTTCGATTCTCGCTTCTCGACTTACCAATCACAAAAACCGTATAGGCTACAAGAAAGACAATAAAATAAATTCCTTCTCCTTTGGTTAGGTTTCCGTCATGCGCCCACCAAAACAGAAGCACCGCGCTTAGCATGGTTACCGGCCAATCGATTCGGATACTATCGGCCTGCACTTTAACAGGGCCAATCAAAACGGTAATACCAAGAACGAGTGCAAGGTTGCAAATATTGGAACCAACTACATTTCCCATAGCCAGATCGGGGCTACCCGATACGGCAGCATTTATGCTGATCAATAGCTCCGGAGCGGAGGTTCCGAATGCAACAATGGTAAGACCCACCACTAAAGGAGAGATATTGGCCCGAAGGGCAATGCTGGAAGCACCTCGTACAAGGAAATCGCCTCCTACAATCAGCACAAACAGCCCAACGATTAATAAACCAATGTTTAGCAGCATAGTTTAAATTTTCTCTCCATATGCAAGGTCGCCCGCATCTCCTAATCCTGGTACAATATAAGACTTTTCATTCAATCCTTTGTCAATAGCGCCACACCAAAGTGTTGATCCTTCGGGTAAATTCTCTTCCAGATTCTTAACTCCTTCAGGGGCAGCTATTACAGATAACACGATCCATTTATCAGGCTTTCCGTGGTCTTTCAATTTTGCAATGGCTTCTAAAAGTGAATTACCCGTTGCCAACATGGGATCAACCAGTAAAACTGTTTTACCCGTTAGTTTGCCAGAAGCAATATAGTCTGTGTTTATTGATTTTGAACTCTGAAAATCAGAAGCCCTGTATGCTCCAACAAATCCTGAGTCCGCTTCGTCAAAAACAGATAATACCCCTTCAAAAAAAGGGAGAGCAGCACGCATAACGGCAATAACAACAGGTTGGCTCTTCAAAAGATTAACGCTTGCTGTACCCAGTGGGGTTTGCACATCCTCATTTTTGTAAACAAGCGTTTTAGACACCTCATACCCCATTAACTGGCCTAACCGTTTTAGGTTATGCCTGAATTTGAATCTATCCTTTTGAATGGAAATATCGCGCAGGGCCGCAAGATAAACACTTGCTACAGAGTTTGTCTGACTAAGGTTGATGGTTAACACAATTGGCTAATAAATCGATTGTAAAACAATCACTCAATTAACTGCGCAAGATACTTCAATTAATGCGGCTTTGCAATACACGGAAGATTGGTTTAATAAGAATAATTAAGTGATTTTTACCCACTTACGTTAACTACATTTGTAGCATGAATTTAAAGTTACTTGAAGCGTTATGTGGGGTTTCCTCTACCTCAGGAAATGAGTCAGAAATGAAAAATTTCATTTTGCAGGTTGTAAAAAAAGAGTCGCCTAAATGGAAATGTGAGCCACAGGTTATTGAGGGAGAAGGTTTTCAGGATAACCTGATGTTGGTTTTTGGTAATCCGTCAATTGCTTTTTATTCACACATGGATACCGTTGGTTTTACCACTCGCTATCAAAATCAGATGGTTACAATTGGCAGCCCTGAACCAAAACCTGACGATGTACTGGTTGGGGAAGACTCTATGGGGCCTGTGGAATGCTCATTAAAGATTGAAAAGAATGGAAATGTGCATCATCAGTTTGGCAGAAGTATTGAGCCGGGAACCCCTCTAACCTACAAACCTAATTTTAAGCAAAAGGATGATATATTGGTTTCTCAGGGTTTGGACAACAGGGTGGGAATATTTGTATTGCTTGAGTTGGCCTCGACTTTGGAAAATGGGGCGCTCGTTTTTACTACCTACGAAGAGCATGGAGGTGGAAGCGCAGGCTATCTGGGTGATTATTTGTACAAGACTTTTGGAATAACAAAGAGCTTAATTGTAGATGTAACCTGGGCAACAGATGGTGTTCATTTGGGGCGTGGCCCGGTCGTTTCTTTACGCGATGCCTATATTCCTAGAAGAATTTTCGTTAAAAGAATACTAAACATTCTGGAAGAGCATTGCCTTGTCTATCAAAAGGAGGTGGAAGGAAGTGGAGGAAGTGATGGTTCGGAGCTGCAAAAATCGGCCCTTCCGGTTGACTGGTGTTTCTTAGGTGTTGCTTCCAATTATCCTCACTCAAGCCATGAGGAGGTGAATGTTTTAGATGTTACGAGACTTATAAGTGTGCTTGAAATATTGTCAAAAACGCTTTAATGACTGATTTTAAGTTATTTGGAGGCAAATCAGGGAGTATATCTTTCATTTGATATAATTTTGCGGCTCACTTAGCAAACCGAATGAAAATCAAAGACAAAAATTTTGTGCCCTTTATTTCGGCCGAGGAAATAAATGACAGGGTCGCAAAACTTGCCAAACAGATAAACAAAGACTATAAAGGGAAAACACCTCTTTTTATCGCCATTCTCAACGGCTCTTTCATTTTTGCTTCAGATTTACTCAAGGAAATTAATTTGGATTGTGAGATTTCGTTCATCAAGTTGTCTTCCTACACTGAAATGGCCAGCACCGGAAATGTAAAGGAGCTTATCGGCATTAACGAAAACATTTTCAACCGGGATGTGGTTATAATCGAAGACATTGTAGACACAGGCAATACAATGAAAGGGGTGATGGGTGAATTTAAGGAAAGAGGGGCAAAGACTATTGAAATAGTATCGCTACTCGTTAAACCTGAAGCATTGGTTAATGCCATAGATATTAAATACGTTGGATTTGAAATACCAGATAAATTTGTTGTGGGCTATGGCCTTGATTACGATGGACTTGGCAGAAATAAGAAAGCTATTTACCAAATAAAATCGTAGTTTTATTTATAAATTTTTTAAAGGGATATGTTAAATATTGTATTGTTTGGCCCTCCTGGTGCAGGAAAAGGCACCCAAAGTGAAAAGCTTATAGAGAAGTACAATCTAACTCACATTTCAACCGGAGACCTTTTTAGAAAAAATATTGGTGAAGGAACTGAGTTAGGAAAAACAGCTCAGAAATACATGGACGATGGTAATCTGGTACCGGACGAGATCGTAATTGGAATGGTAGAAGATAAAATCCTGAACACTCATGGAACAGAAGGTTTTATTTTCGATGGCTTTCCGAGAACTATTGCACAGGCGCAGGCATTGGATGCGCTTATGGAAAAAAACGGCTCACAAATAGATACCATGCTTGCGTTGGATGTGCCGGAAGAAGAGTTGATCAAACGTTTGTTGAACAGGGGAATCACCTCTGGTCGCACTGACGACCAGAATGAGGCTAAAATCAGGAACAGATTAGATGTTTATAAAAACGAGACAACTCCTGTCGCCAATTATTACAACAAACAGGGCAAATTGAATTTGATACATGGGGTAGGCTCTATCAATGCTATTTTCAATAGCCTGTCCGATGTTATAGATGAGCACATTTAAAAATGAATGGCTGGCTCTAACTTCATAGATCATGTACGAATATGTGCCCGCTCGGGCGCAGGTGGAGCAGGAGCCGTTCATTTCCGCAGAGAAAAGCACGTGCCCAAAGGTGGCCCCGATGGGGGTAATGGTGGCCGGGGCGGGCACATTATCCTGAAAGGAAACAGCCAACTCTGGACGCTCTTACACCTGAGATACAGAAAGCATATAATTGCCGGCAATGGAGGCAGAGGAGAAGGAGGTCGAAGAACTGGAGCCGATGGTGAGGATATTATTTTGGAAGTACCGCTGGGAACAGTGGCCAAAAATGCCGAAACGGATGAAGTGCAGTTTGAGATTACGGAAGAAGGCGAAGAGAAAATACTGGCTCCGGGAGGGCGAGGTGGTTTGGGAAATGAAAATTTTAAAACAGCTACCAATCAAACACCCCGGCATGCACAACCCGGGGAAGAGGGAATAGAGGAGTGGTTTATTCTGGAGCTTAAGCTTTTAGCCGATGTGGGGCTTGTTGGGTTCCCGAATGCAGGAAAATCCACATTGCTTTCGGTAGTTTCTGAGGCTAAACCTGAAATTGCCAATTACCCTTTTACCACCTTGGTGCCCAATTTAGGTGTAGTGGGTTATCGCGACCATAAGTCGTTTGTGATGGCCGATATACCGGGCATTATTGAGGGTGCTTCTGAAGGAAAAGGCCTTGGGCTCCGTTTTTTACGCCATATTGAGCGCAATAGTATCTTGCTTTTTATGGTACCTGCCGATGCAGATGATATTGCAGGATCGTATAGAATACTTCTTAACGAACTCGAAAAATACAACCCGGAGTTGCTTGATAAAAAAAGGATTTTGGCTGTTACCAAATCGGATTTGCTGGATGACGAGCTTAAAAATGAAATGGAGCTTGTGGTGCCTAAGGAACTCCCGCATGTATTTATTTCTTCGGTTAATCAACAAGGCCTGGATATGCTTAAAGACATGCTTTGGAAAGCACTTACGGTAGAGGATAGCTAGAATTTATGCCAATTTGGCACCAATCTTTTTTGGCAAAAATATTGTAATCAAATGGAACCGGTATTTTTGTTGACCAAAACAGGTAAATTATTGGGTCAGAACCTTTTTTGAAATAAGAAAACAGCAATGACAAAAAATAAAAAAGCAGACAAGGCCACTGTGGCAGATGAGCAAGCTGCAAAGGTAGCAGAGGAACAAGAACAGGGAATGGAGAGCTCAGAAGTGGAAGGGCAAGAAGAAACTGAGGTGGATGAAGTGGCAAAACTTACCTCAGAATTGGAAGAATCAAAAGATAAGTACCTAAGGCTCTATTCTGAGTTTGATAATTTTAGAAGAAGAACAGCCAAGGAAAAGCTTGAATTGATGCAGACTGCCGGAGAAAAAATCCTGGTAGAATTGCTTCCTGTGATCGATGATTTTGAAAGAGCTGAACAATCGGCTGAAAAGAGTGATGAATCCGTTCAGGAAGGACTCAAACTTATTTCGCAAAAGCTGGTAAACATACTTCAAGCCCAAGGGTTAAAGGTAATGGAAACTCCGGAAGGAACCGATTTTGACCCGGAGCTACATGAAGCCATCACCCAGATTCCGGCAGATGAAAAACTAAAAGGAAAGATTGTTGATACTATTGAAAAGGGATATTTCCTTGGAGAAAAGGTAATTCGGTTTGCCAAAGTTGTAACGGGTAGCTAAGCAAAATGACGAAAAGAGACTATTACGAAGTTTTAGGTGTTTCCAAATCAGCTGATGGTACGGAGATAAAGAAAGCGTACAGAAAAATCGCCATTCAATATCACCCGGATAAAAACCCGGGCGATAAAGAGGCAGAAGAGAAATTTAAAGAAGCAGCTGAAGCATACGAGGTGCTGAGCGATGCCCAAAAGCGCCAGCGCTACGACCAGTTTGGTCATCAGGGAGTTGGAGGAGCCGGATATGGCGGGCATACCATGAATATGGATGACATCTTCTCGCAATTTGGCGACATTTTCGGTGGGCATAATCCGTTTGAAAGCTTCTTTGGAGGAGGTGGAGGCCGCACCCGTGGCAGAAAAGGTTCCAATCTCAGGATTAAGATCAAATTGAATCTGGAAGAAGTAGCCAACGGGGTTGAAAAGAAAATCAAGGTTAAACGTCTTGTGGCAGCTGATGGAGTTACTTTCAAGTCGTGTCCTACATGCCATGGACAAGGCCAGGTTAAAAAAGTAATGAACACCATGTTGGGGCAAATGGTATCCGCAAGCACGTGCCCTACATGCTCCGGTTCGGGCCAGGTGATCGACCAAAGGCCTCATGGAGTTGATAGCTCAGGGTTAACCTCTAAAGAAGAGGTGATAACAGTGAAAATACCGGGAGGAGTGAGCGATGGAATGCAACTCTCGATGTCGGGTAAAGGGAACGAGGCACCCGGGGGTGGAATGGCCGGAGATCTTTTGATCTTAATTGAAGAAAAAGAAGATGAGATACTGAAGCGCGATGGCACCAACATTGTGTACGACCTGTACCTGAATTTTATTGATGCAGCATTAGGTACGCAGGTGGAAGTGCCAACCATTGACGGGGCCGTTAAGATCAAGATCGACCCGGGTACACAGAGTGGCAAAATACTTCGCTTGCGCAACAAGGGCATTCTCGACCTAAATGGCTATGGCAGAGGCGATCAGCTGATTCATGTAAATATCTGGACACCTAAAAACCTTTCAAGCAACGAAAAACAAACCCTGGAATCACTGCGTGATTCTGAAAATTTCATTCCAAAGCCAGGTAAGAACGATAAGGGCTTTTTCGACAAAATGAGGGAGTTTTTTAACCAATAATTAGGGAATTTGAGTGTTGCTTTAAGAAGAAATAAGCACTATTTATTTTTTCTTATCTATTATTGAAACCATATGCTAAATTGTACGTTTCATAGAAGCATGTGGAGATACTTTTTTTCGTTGGGTTTGGTGTGCCTGTTTGGCTCCTCACTAGCACAGGTAAAGAAACATTTTAAGATCGAGAGCAATAACCGTTACAAAACGGTAACACTTAATTATAATTCTTCTTCTGGGGCATGTTATGTGGGGCCGGGTGAGTCAGATGAGCCAATAGCTGTGTATTCCGATCGCGATATTGATGAATTCAATCATACGTTCGACAAATCAACATACAATAACTCACTGGAAATAAATCTTTCTATTGAGGCCAAGAACAAAGAGACGTTCAGCCAGTCCATCTCAAGCAGGGTATTTAGGAACGAAAAACCGGAAGACAATACCTGGAAGGTGTTCCTTACAGAAGATATTCCATACAATTTGAACTTGACCTATGGTGTTGGCGAAGCATATATCGACCTTTCTTCGATAAAAGTTAATAGTTTTCATGTGCGAACCGGAAGTGCCGATGTGAACATTGGCTATTTAACCGATATGCCCAACCCCGTGGTAATGGATACCTTTAACGTAAAGGTGGACCTCGGAAATGTAACTGTACGAAAACTCTACATGGCCAAAGCACAAAATATTAAAACGGAAGTGGGGTTTGGCAGTATGATGCTGGACCTTTCAGAGCCACCAACTGTTCCCAGCCATGTGCGGGCCAGCGTAGGTGCCGGCAGTATGGAGATTCTTATACCCAAATCGGATTGTTCGATTATTGTTCGTGTGAAAGATTCCATGCTCTGCGATGTTCATTTAACCAAGTCGTTCCGAGAGATTAGCGACAATGTGTATGTGAACGATGCTTATGATGAAGACTCAGACAACCAGCTTTCGTTTGATGTAGATGTTTCGCTGGGAAGCATCACCTTTAAAGAGAAACGTTAATTTTTTCTCTTTTACTAACCTTGGTTTGTATCCTAAATACAAGGTCTGTGTCCATACAGACTTTGAAGAAACAATAAGCCCCATTAACTTTCTCATTATTCAAGCTTCAATAGCTAAGAACTTGTATATTTAAACATATAAGTTCAAACATTATTTTTTTATGGAATACACAAGATTAGGAAAATCCGGATTGCAGGTTAGTAGATTGTCGTTGGGCTCATGGCTTACGTTTGGAGCACAAATTAGTGACGAAGTAGCCGAAGAGCTGATGGTTTATGCCTACAACAAAGGAGTTAATTTTTTCGATAATGCAGAAACCTATGCCAATGGGAAATCGGAGATTACCATGGGCAAAATACTAAAGAAACAGAACTGGACAAGAGATAGCTACATAGTGTCGAGCAAGGTGTTTTTTGGAGCCTATGATGACCCAAAGCCGAACCAAAAAGGGTTGAGCCGAAAGCATATTGTGGAAGCCTGCGAGGCAGCGCTTGAACGTTTGCAGGTTGACTACCTTGACTTGTATTTTGCCCACCGACCGGATAAGGAAGTGCCCATTGAAGAAGTGGTATGGAGCATGCATAATTTGATTCAGCAAGGGAAGATATTGTATTGGGGTACCTCAGAGTGGAGTGCCCAGGAGATAATGGAAGCCCACATGGTGGCCAAAGAAAACCACCTGATTGGCCCTATAGTGGAGCAGCCGCAATACAACATGTTTGTGCGCAGAAAAGTGGAGGTGGAGTTTTCGCAGATTTATAAAACCGTAGGCCTTGGCACTACCATTTGGTCGCCATTGGCTTCCGGTGTGCTTACGGGCAAATACAATGTGGGCAATGAGGACGCCACTCGTTTGACCAATGAGAAGCTGGAATGGCTCAAGGAGGTTGCGCTAACAGAAGAGCACATTGCCAAAACAGGTAAGCTGATTGAGGTAGCCAAAGAATTAGACATGACCATGCCCCAACTGGCCATTGCCTGGGCTTTGAAGAATGATAAGGTAAGCACGGTTATTCTAGGCGCCTCCAGGCTTTGGCAATTGGAAGACACCATGCAATCGATCGATAAAGTGGATAGGCTAACTCCTGATATAATGGAAAGGATTGAAACTATTTTGGACAACAAACCCCAGCATCCGTTGTATTAACCTGGCAAGTCATGCTGAACTCGTTTCAGTATCTCCTGAGATCCTGAAATACCCGCCTGATCGGACGGGCATGAATTCAGGATGACTTCTAATTAAAAAACAAAGCCGTCATTCCCGCGAAAGCGGGAATCTTTCGCTTAATTTTTCACCTCCTTTTCTCTACCTGTTCAACAGAATAGAAATAAACTAAAGAATTTTTAAACTCCAATAAGTCCGTATTAGTTGGTTCGATTCTTAATCCTTCGTTTATGCTATCAAATGCTTCTTCTGATTTTTCTAAATCCTGATAGATTTTAGCCTTTACAATATAAAAACTTGTATAGTTTGGATCAAATATTATAAATGATAGAATTTCATCTAATGCTTCTTGATATTTTCTTTGTTTTCTTAAGCTCATTGCAATTTCATGCCTGGCATAATTGACGTATTTACCAATTGATTTTTGTGAATTGTTATTTTTTATATGCTTAAGAGCATCTTTTAAGTTTTTAATTGATTCATCAATTAAGTTTAGCTTTTGATTAGATAGCCCCAAATAATAATGCGTAAAGAAATCACCTTTGGAAGATTGATTAGATTCTTTGCAGATAGCAGCACATTCAAAATATTCTTTAGCAAAGTAGAGTTTTTCTATTCTATTTGCTCTTTTAAAACGGTCTATTGAAAAGGCAAACCTCTTAAGCATACTTTTTAGTTTCACATGTTAAATGTAACAATAAATAAACCTAACAAAACCGTAATTCCCACGAAAGTGGGAATCTCTTTTTTAGGTTTGCGGGACACAGGCCAAGGAAAGTGGACACAGAGAAGAGCCTTATTTTATGTATTATCTATTGCGTTTGATGAAGAATCTAGTGGTGTCATTCTTCAGGTAGTTTAAAAGCTCTAGGTTGTTCTTAGTTTCAAAGAACATGTGCCCGTCCCATGCATGTTCCACAAAGGCTAGAAGCCCAACTTTAGAGTTAAAATAAACAAAAAGCTCTTCGTCAATTGTATTAGGAGCATCATAAAAGAATTTGTAAATTTTTGTTGATTGGTTGTTTGCATGAGTAGTTAGACTATCTAGTAGTTCACACTTATTTTCAAATAATCTCAAAGTCCGTTTTTTTTGATCAAATTGAACATTAATGTTAGTTTCAAAAATACCTGTAGAATCAGTCTCACCATAAAGAAACTCAGAACTTTTTTTTTAAGTTCCATGTTGATAGTTTTTTGATATTTATTGTGCCTGTACCAAATCCATTTGACTGGTTCATTAGCTTGTTTACATGCTAAGAGCATGGAAAAGCCAATTAGAAAGAAAGTTGATTTCATTTTAATATATGAAGTATCTATACTCTTAATTACTAAAAATCATTTAGATGTCTGCAATAACCTCTACTTAAATAAAAATAAGAAATTATTGTTTTAACACCCCCTTAAAGTCGCCTCAAGGGGACATTGAGTCCTCCCTTGAGGGAGGTGTCCGAAGGACGGAGGGTGTTTTTTAGAATCCGAATTAAGCCTGTCAGGTTATACTCTATTTACCTTTTAACTCTTTTATAGCAGCCTTAGCATGCTCATTAGCCGGATTGAGGGCAAGTGACTTTTTGTAACTTTCAGTAGCCTTTTCTTTTTCTCCTACTCTTTGGTAAGCTTCCCCAAGGCTATCAAACGCATTGGCCGATTGCGGGTAGTTTTCTGTATTCATAACAAAAAACCTTACCGCTTCATCACTATTGTTCCTAAACATGTCATAACCTACTCGGTTCACTAGTTCTTCTGGTGGTGCAAACTTGTACGAAAGCCGCTTGGAAAGCGCATCGAAATGCTCTACCAATTGCTCCTTGGTTTTTACATCTCGGTAGTAAATACCATATCCATCAAAAATGGAGGAAATGCCATTATAAAAGGCAATCACCGGAACAGAACCATGGTTTTCGTTTTCAAAGTATTCCAATTTGGCATTAAACTCTCCAGGGCACTTACTGTGCATGGCTTCGTATAACCGTACATGCCGGTCACGGTTTTTAAAATTCCTCTTTTCCCAATTGGAAGTGGCTATGTACCAATACCTTTCAAATGATTTATCCGTAACAGCTTCCAATTTTTTGTCAATTGTTGTTGCATCCCAGGAGCCAAAGCTGGGGTCAACAGCAATAAACGCATTGAAAAGAGTGTTTTCTTTCATATAGGCATGGGTGGCAAGTAGTCCTCCCAATGAATGCCCAAATAAAACTCTATAAGGTTGAGTTCTATATTCTTTGTCTATGGATGGAATTAACTCTTCTTCAAGAAAGCCTAAAAACTTATCTCCGCCACCAAAGTTGTTGGGTCTCTTGGTAACTATTTTGTCAGGAGTAAAATCACGGGCTCTATCAACATTTTGTATGGCAACCACAATCATTTCCGGAATTCTTAGGTTTCCGTTAAATCCTGCGCTCATATAATTTACCATGCCACTAATTGATTTGAAATGGGCGCTTCCATCAAGCACGATTAAGACGGGGTACCGTTTATAGACGGTAGTTTCATCATTATAGGAGTCAGGAAGGCTTATCCAGTATTCTCTGTCTTCCTCGAGTATATTGGAATGGATGTGGTGTTTAGTGCCAAGAATAATTGGGTTATCATTTTGGGCAAATACGTGGTTTATTCCTAATGTGAAGAATATCAAAAAAGTTAAAATTCTGTTCATTATTGCGGTTGTAATATGAGTGGTAACGAATTTATAAACCTAGCAAAACCATGACAAATTACTTAGCACAATTCAAATTAAAAAAACCACTGTTATGCAATCCAAGGTCTGTGTCCTCACTGACCTTGTTATTTTGTTCCCGGTCTGTGGGACACAGACCAAGGAATTTTACCTCCCACAAATAGCTTTAAACTCACAATAGGAGCAGGTGTCGGTATCTTCCGTTTGGCAGAAGGGCCTGGAACTGTCCAGTATTTCTTCAAGTAATTGTTGCAATCGCTTTTCAAACAGATCAAAGAGCTGGGGCGTTATGGGTTGGGGCTTGTCGCCCACATAGTTGACCCCTTTACCTGATTCCTTTAAGGCATAGATACCGGCCGTTACGGCTTTTTCAGGATGCTTGCGTTGGTAGATCAATGCATAGAAATAGGATTGAAGCCCGGCTTTATATTCTGGATTTGCAAAGTAGTTATTCACGTATGTGATTGGATCAACAGGTTTGTATCTTACTTTAGGACTTTGAATCTTTACCTTACCGGTTTTATAGTCGATAATACGGGTAAGTGCCGTTCCTTCCTGGTCAATTTCATCCAGCCGGTCGATGATACCCCCCAGGTAAACGGGCTTTCCTTGTACTTTAAGTTCCAGTTGAAAAGTCTCCTTATGGAGCTTTAGCTCAAGCCCTTTGAAAACAATGGGTGCATCTTCCGCATCCTTATCCAAAAGACGTTGAAGGGTGTTTTCGATAATGTAGCGCTGGTACTCATTCTTACCCGTAAACGAGGTAAGCCCCACCACCTCTTCAAACTCCTTATCAATTTGAGGTCGTAGCTTTTTAGCTTTTAGTTCCAGAATAGCTTCCTTGCTAAGCGGTTTTTCCAGGTAAGGTTCGTACAGGTGCTGCAGTGTTTGGTGTACAATCAGTCCAAACTCCCGAGGGTCAATTTCGTTGGTCACTTCCTCTTCCATCCGCAATTTCCGGATTCTTCGGAGATAAAACCTAAGCGGGCATTCGATGTAGTCCTGCAAGAGAGTGGGCGCAATAGGGGTTTCTTTCGATCGTTCAAAGAGCAATTGTTCTACTTGCGCCATTACCTCGGGCGACTTTTCAATAGTAATTTCCCTGTGCTGTAGCACATCGTTGGATAAAGGAATGGACATTGCTGATTCGTTCCATTGAATGGGTAGGTTTTCCTGTTTTACCCGATTTGCAAGTTGAAGGATATACCTGCTTTTCTCACCGGAGCCATCGATGCCCAGTTCTGTATTATACACCAGTGTTATGTTTGAGGCCCGCTGTAGTAGTCTGTAAAAATGGTAGGCGTAAATGCTATCCTGTTCGGTGAAATGAGGCATTTTAAATGCCTTGCGCAGACCAAATGGGATAAACGATTTATTGTCGGAACCGGAAGGGAGCAGGCTTTCATTTACAGAAAGCACGATCAGGTTATCAAAATCAAGTGTTCGGGTTTCCAGAAAACCCATTACCTGCAGCCCATTCCCGGATTCATGTCCAAATGGCACTTTAAGGCTGACAAGTGTTTCGGTTGCCACTTTTCGGATGAAATTAAAATCGAAGCTGGATTTTATATGTGTGAGTTCTGATTTTAAAGAACTAATACCTTCATGGATTTTAACCAGTACCTGCTCTGAGGTTTCCTCTGAAGAAGCAATTCGCTCGATCAGTTCCAAAACAACCTCCAGGGTTGCTAATGGTTTTGGAACAGGCGTGAGGATAAATCGTGCTAAGTCGGACAACCCTTCGAACGTTACCAACCACGACCAGGAAATCAATTGCTGTTTGGTTTTGGAAAGCCAGCTATGCAAAGCTGCGTTTTCTGTTCTGAGTAGCAAATTGGAAGCAAGAGCATTCAAGGTCTCGATCGGAACCATC
>JAGQYI010000011.1 GCA_020436165.1 Cyclobacteriaceae bacterium
CGGATATAAGGGTAATTCAAAAACTACTCGGTCATAATTCTATCAAAACCACTATGATCTATACCCAGGTATCCAATCCTGCACTACTAAATGTCAAAAGCCCTTTCGACTTTTAACTCCAAACTCCTAACTACCTTCTTCTCCCTTTTCCTCTTCGGCCAGAGCCACCTCGGCCCTTCTTAGGCTTAAAGTTCCAGTCCGCTGACTCGTTTCGTGTGCCTCGTCCATCTCTTCTTCCAGAGCTCTTTTTTGAGCGTGGGCGTTCGTCTCTTTCCTGTTCTCTGGGTCCACCTTTCGAAACTTCCACTTTTACAGCTACCTCGCCAAAATGCATGGTGTTAAGCTTTTCGCTAAGTTCTTTGGCATAGGTTTTCTCAATCTCAAAGAAGGAGAACTGGCGGAGTACTTCAATTTTACCAATCTGTGGTTTGCTGGAGTCCAGGGCTTCGTTAATCAGGCCAATCAACCGGGCGGGAGCCAGGTTGTGCTTGGAGCCTACATTAATATGGAAACGCTCAAAATCTTCGTTCGATCGCTCGCGTCTTTTGGGGCCTCTTTCTCCTTTTTCATCTCGGTTGCCTTTGCCTTCTTTCAGATTAAGGTCGGGCGAGTTTTTGTAGTACGAAAGGAACCGGTTGAACTCCACCGACACCAGTCGTTTAACCAGGTCGTCTCGCGTAAGCGAGGCCAGTTTGGTGTGTATCTCGGGCATGTAAGGTTCAATCTGGTGGTCATCCACCTGCACTTGTTGCAGCTTCTCAATTAACGAATACAACTGCACCTGGCAAATTTCCTCCCCATTGGGTATGTCCTTGCGCTCAAATGTCTTGTTCGATTTCTTCTCAATGGTTTTGATCTTACTGATCTCACGGCCATGAATAATGGCAATGGAAATACCCTTACGGCCGGCACGGCCGGTTCGCCCACTGCGGTGAATGTACACCTCGGGCTCATCGGGCAGGTTGTAGTTGATTACATGCGAAAGGTTATCCACATCCAGACCACGGGCGGCTACATCAGTAGCTACCAGCAGCTGCAGGTGTTTTGAACGGAAACGGCCCATCACCTCATCGCGTTGCGCCTGCGAAAGGTCGCCATGAAGGGCATCTGCATTGTAGCCATCGTGCATTAGTTTGTTGGCTACCTCCTTGGTTTCCATTCGGGTACGGCAGAAGATAATACCGTAAATATTCGGGTTAATATCAGCAATACGCTTTAGCACAAGGTAACGGTCCCTGGCATGCGCCTGGTAGTAAATATGCTCCACCGTATCGGCTCCCTGGTTCATTTTACCTGCCTCAATACGGTCGGGGTTATTCAT
The DNA here is from genome assembly GCA_020436165.1 of Cyclobacteriaceae bacterium. Classification (GTDB taxonomy): domain Bacteria; phylum Bacteroidota; class Bacteroidia; order Cytophagales; family Cyclobacteriaceae; genus JAKISE01. Next base: position 1,322 of record JAGQYI010000011.1, read on the forward strand.
GTAGTTTTTGGTGATCGAAACTATTTCCGAAGGCATGGTAGCCGAAAAAAGCAGGGTTTGCTTTTCGTACGGGGTGGTAGAAAGAATGGCATCCAACTCGTCTTTGAAGCCCATGGTCAACATTTCATCGGCCTCATCCAACACAAGGTAGTTGATGTTGGTGATGTCCAGTTTACGTTTATTAATAAGGTCGTTGGTACGGCCCGGTGTGCCCACCACAATTTGGGCGCCTTTCTTAAGTGCTCTTATCTGTGGTTCAATGCTGGCTCCGCCATATACAGGAAGAACATGCAACGAAGGTATGTTTTTAGAAAAAGCTTCAAGGTCGTTGGCTATCTGAATACACAACTCGCGGGTTGGGCAAAGGATTAACGCCTGGGTGTTGGTAATGGAGTGATCCACCAATTGCACCAATGGCAAACCAAAGGCAGCAGTTTTACCTGTACCTGTCTGTGCAAAGGCAATCAGGTCGTTGGTATTGTTTAAAAGGTGAGGTATTGCTTTTTCCTGAATGGAAGTGGGTTTTTCGTACCCAATGGACTGAATGGCAGAAAGCACTTCTGCGTTTAAACCTAATTGCTCAAATGTTATCATGAAAATTCTTAAAGAGGTGCAAAGGTGGCATTTTAAATTAAGAATTGTGTGGTTTTCAGGAAATTAGAAAGTTTTGATTAAAGTTATAATATTTTTAAAGGTCGATTTTTCAACAACAGTACCCGTAGTAGTATACCGCTACTGCCTTAACAATTTCATTTTCTTTTGCCTGTGAACTTAGAAATAGAACAGCATAGTATCCCTTGTCTTCACCAAAAACGATTATGTAATCATCGATGTTGTCTCTATCAATATCTCCTTGCCATAATAATCGACTTGGACGTGAGAATTCAGTATTAAGAATTTGTTCTTTATTTAGATATTTAAGAACCAATTTATTTTCATTTCTAATTTCAAAATTTTTAGGAATTGAAGTATTAACGTTTTTGCCACTAAAATCACCCAAACTGTAGGGAAATATACTTCCATCAATTTCGCCTTCAATGACTCCATCAAACTCACTTCCAATAACGAAAACAAGGTTTCTATTATCATCTGTTGAAATGCCATATCCTGTTGCACTACCTTCATCGTTGTAATAATGGAGGCTAACCTCTTTCATTATGAATTTGTCTGAATCTTTAAAAATACCATACCAATTTATATTATTATTTCTGTGAACATTGTCCGCGCAGTCTGTTCCAACGAATGCAAGTCCAAAACCCTTATTAAGATATGAAAAAGATTGTTCAAATCTCTTTATTCTCAAATATCCGCTAAAAGCATAGCCTTCATATTCTTTATATTTTATTTTTAACCAACTTCCAACAACGCACATATCGTAAGGTTTATATTCAGAAGAAGGATAAAACATATAGCAATCAAGAGTATCTGTTATGATCTTTGGTTTTTCTAATAATTCAACATTTTCAAGATATGGAATTACACATATTAAATTGGTTTGAGTTAATGAATCCTTCCAAAGGTTTAATCCGTCCTTAGCTATAACATAATATTTTGTCCAATAATCTTTATTTACTTGCCCATAAGAGAAGTAGTAATTAAATAGTATTAGTATTAATGTAAGCTTAGTTTTCAATTCTAAAAATTAATAGGTAGGAAAAGTAATTGATAATGTATATGAAAATACAAACCTTCTTTCCTAATAGCAAATTCGAGGCTCAACGCTCAATTCAAAACTCCTAACTCCTAACTCTAAACTCTAAACTCTTAACTCCTAACTTTCAACTCCCTCTGACACATCTCACTCTCAATACTGACGTTCGTCATATCCTTTTAGCAGGTAACGGCTAACTTTGCATTTCAATTAATTCTGTACGATCATGCAAGCAATAGATACTATGACAAAAACAGTTTATTTATTCGGAGATAAAAAAGCAGATGGCGATGCGTCCATGAAAAACTTATTGGGTGGAAAAGGGGCAAACCTTGCCGAAATGAACCTTATTGGGGTACCGGTGCCTCCAGGCTTTACCATTACTACTGAAGTTTGTACACTTTACAACGAAAAAGGGCGCGAATACGCAGTTAACCTTATTAAGGAAGAAGTTGAGGAGGCGGTTGCAGCCATTGAAGAAATGATGGGAACCAGGTTCGGTGACAAAGAAAATCCTTGTTTGCTATCGGTTCGTTCGGGAGCTCGTGCTTCCATGCCCGGTATGATGGATACCGTATTAAACCTTGGACTAAATGACACAGTAGTTGAAGGCATTGCTAAAAAAACCAACAATGATCGTTTTGCATGGGATTCGTACCGCAGGTTCGTTCAAATGTATGGAGATGTGGTTTTGGGAATGAAACCTGAATCAAAAGAAGACATCAATCCTTTTGAAGAAATTATTGAAAAAGTTAAAGAAGACCGCGGTGCCGAAAACGACCATGATTTGGGTGTTGAAGACCTGAAACAACTTGTGGTTCGATTTAAAGCAGCTGTAAAAGCGCAAACTGGTCACGATTTTCCTGATGATCCATGGGAACAACTTTGGGGCGCTATTATGGCTGTATTTGACAGCTGGATGAACCCAAGGGCCATCCTTTACAGAAAATTAAACGATATTCCTGCTGCATGGGGTACAGCCGTGAACGTACAGGCAATGGTATATGGTAATATGGGCTTAAATTCTGCCACTGGTGTGGCTTTTACCCGTAATGCCGGTACAGGTGAAGACCGCTTTAACGGAGAATACCTGATTGATGCACAAGGTGAAGATGTGGTTGCTGGTATCAGAACACCTCAACAGATTACCATAACAGGTTCTAAACGTTGGGCGGTATTGGCAGGTATTTCTGAAGAAGAGAGAATAACCAAATATCCTTCGCTGGAAGAAGCCAAACCTGAGGTTTACAAAGAACTTCGAGAAATTCAACAAAAACTGGAAGACCACTACAGGGATATGCAGGACCTTGAGTTTACCGTACAGGATGGCAAACTATGGATGCTGCAAACAAGAAACGGTAAACGTACAGGTGCAGCTATGGTTAAAATTGCCATGGACATGCTCAAAGAAGGTAGAATTACAGAAGAAGAAGCATTGCTACGCATGGAGCCAAACAAACTGGATGAGCTGTTGCACCCTGTTTTCGATAAAAAAGCCTTAGCCAAAGGTACCGTTCTGGCAAAAGGGCTTCCTGCTTCGCCTGGTGCTGCTACCGGTCAAATAGCCTTCTTTGCCGATGAATGCGACAAGTACCCCAATACCATTTTGGTTAGGATTGAAACCTCACCCGAAGATTTGGAAGGAATGCACATTGCCAAGGGGATTTTAACTGCTCGTGGAGGCATGACTTCTCACGCAGCTGTTGTGGCTCGTGGTATGGGTAAATGCTGTGTTTCCGGTGCCGGAACATTGCGTATTAACTACAAAACCAGAACCATGGAGGTTGATGGCAAAGAGTTGAAAGAAGGAGATTGGATTTCGTTGAACGGTACTACAGGTGAAATACTGGAAGGTAAAATCGACACCATAAAACCTGAATTGAGTGGTGATTTTGGCGAGTTAATGAAGTTAGCTGACAAGCATGCAACCATGCTGGTTAGAACCAATGCCGATACCCCACACGATGCTCAGGTAGCACGAGATTTTGGAGCACAGGGTATTGGTCTTTGCCGTACTGAGCACATGTTCTTCGAAGAAGATAAAATCAAGGCCATGCGCGAAATGATCTTGGCAGATGATGAAACCGGACGAAGAAAAGCACTGGATAAACTACTTCCACTTCAAAGAACCGACTTCGAAGGTATTTTCGAATCAATGCACGACCTGCCTGTAACGGTTCGTTTGCTTGACCCACCTTTGCACGAATTTGTGCCTCACGAAGAGGAAAACCAAAAGCAGATGGCCAAAGAAATGGGCGTTTCGGTTACAGCTATAAAAGCAAAGGTTGAGTCGCTTCATGAGTTCAACCCTATGTTGGGGCATCGCGGTTGCCGTTTGGGTAATACCTATCCCGAAATTACCGAGATGCAAACAAGGGCTATAATCGAAGCATGCCTAAACCTGAAAAAGAAAGGCACAACAGCTATCCCTGAGATCATGATACCTCTTACAGGTACCAAGAAAGAGCTTGAGATGCAGGAAAAAATTGTACGAGCAACTGCAGAGAAAGTGTTCTCAGAAAGGGAAGAAAAAATCGATTACAAGGTAGGAACTATGATCGAGATCCCAAGAGCGGCTTTAACTGCCGATGAAATTGCCGAATCGGCAGAGTTCTTCTCGTTTGGTACCAACGACCTTACCCAAATGACGTTTGGTTACTCAAGAGACGATGCCGGTAAGTTCTTACCTATCTACCTGGAAAAAGGTATTCTTGAAAACGATCCGTTCCAGGTATTGGACCAAACAGGCGTGGGTAGCTTGATGAAAATTGCCGTTGAAAAAGGCAGAAGCACACGACCTGACATAAAAATTGGTATTTGTGGCGAGCATGGGGGAGAGCCAAGCTCAGTTGAGTTCTGTCATTCGTTAGGATTTGGGTATGTTTCATGCTCACCATTTAGGGTTCCTATTGCACGCTTGTCAGCAGCTCAGGCTGTCGTTCGCAAAAAGTAAACGAATTCACTGCCCTGACCCAGCGAAGGGCATGTGGTTTTGTAAGTGCAGGCTGTTCATTGAACAGCCTGTTTTCTTTTTTAGGTTCGGGAAAATTTTCACGCCTTAGCTCATTGGGTAAGGACAATTCCTCTTATTTTAGGCAAATGAAGTATTTTGTGACTCTTTGGTTTATCAGTCTTTCAATTTGTGGTTTTAGCCAATCAGACACTCTGTATGCTGAAAGATCAATTGTGCTGCTGAAAAATGAAAACTCGCTTATTCCATTCAAACACCTTGATTCTCTTACCATAGAGTATTCCGATCCTTTATTGAAAACTCTTGGAGAACGCTATACACAAAATCAAGGGGCTAAAAAAATACTTATTACAGATGATGTAAAACTATCAGGTGAATATGATAGTAAAGTATTGCTGCTTTTTGGGTCGATCGATGCACCTCCAAGTTTTGACATCGAAAATTATGAAGTAGTTGTTTACTGTAACAAGACAGATTCTGTTAGTAAGGATTTGGTCATTCAAAAGCTTTTTGGCGGAAGAGACTTTACAGATACCCTTAAACATGCTTTTCTAGGCTTTGATAGTGGGGCAGGGTTAAAATGTAATGGTAGTAAGCGATTTAGCTTTGGTTCTCCTAAAGAGGTGGGCATTGATTCAGCTTACCTATATCGTAAGCTGGATTCAATTGCTATGCATGCGATTGACTCTGGTGTAGCACCCGGTATTCAGGTGTTGGTAGCCCGTTATGGAAGAGTGGTGTTTCATAAAACTTATGGTTTTACGCGCTACGATTCTTTGGAGCCGGTGCGGAAGGATATGCTTTACGATTTTGCTTCCGTAACCAAAGTAACAGGAGCTTTACCCGCTCTAATGAAGCTATACGATGAAAACAAGTTTAGCCTGGATGCTACAATGGGTACCTATCTGCCCTATTTTGCCAGAGGCAATAAAAAAGATTTAACCTACCGAAGAGTGCTTTCGCACAATGCTGGTCTGGAGGCCTGGATACCTTACTGGAAAACCACTCTCAGGAAAAACGGTAAGTACCGCAGGCACACCTTATCGCACGATTCCTCAGCAAATTTTCAGACAAGGCTGTCACCCAATCTTTATTTATACAACAATTACCGTGATAATATCTACAAGCAAATAAGAAAATCGCCCATAAAGCCTTCTCAGGGTTATGTGTATTCGGGGCTCTCTTTTTATCTCTATCCTGAAATAGTTGAAAAAATTACCGGGCAGGATTACGAAACCTACATAAAGCAAAACTTCTACAAACCACTTGGTGCCTCAACCATTACCTATAACCCAATGAGATTTTATACTGTTGATCAAATGGTGCCAACCGAAGTAGACACATTTTTTAGAATGGAACCTCTCTGGGGCGTGGTGCACGATGAAGGAGCTGCTATGATGAAGGGCGTTTCTTCCAATGCCGGTTTGTTTGGAACTACACTGGATCTTGCCAAGCTTTTCCAAATGTATTTGTGGATGGGCCACTATGGAGGAGAACAGTATATTTCTGAAAACACAATGGAAAACTTCACACTTTGCCATTATTGCAATGAAGGCGATAGGAGAGGGTTAGGATTTGATAAACCCGTTTTAGGCGATCGCTCCAATGGCTCCACTGCCATTGACGCATCAGAGAGAAGTTTTGGGCACTCAGGCTACACCGGCACATTTGCCTGGGCCGATCCTGAAAATGGTGTACTTTTTATATTTATGTCTAATCGAGTGTATCCAACCCGCAATAATTCAAAGCTTTATCAATTCAATGTACGGCCAACCATGCATCAGGCAATCTACGATGCAATCAAAGCGTATCAGCGCCAGCAGGATATGGGCAATTGTTCATTTTTGAAAGAATAAGGTTATTTCTAGGTATAGATACTAAGCGCATCTACGTATAAAATCGGGTGTGTTAACATTTGTATTCAGGTGACTTTTGTATTCCTAATCAAAACAAACCATATGAAGATGAGACCTTTAGGAACATTGGTGAAGCACCCGGTAGCATTTATATTAATTGTACTTGTTTTAATTTTTATTCTGTTAGTTTCTTCTAAAGCGGCACAGGCAGCAACCATGCCGCCAGTTCAATCTATTCTGGAAGTGGTTGATGGAAACACGCTAAAAGTGACTACGGTTGAGCATGATACTTTTTTAGTAAAACTAAAAGGGATTGATGCTCCAGAGCCAGGTCAGGAATTCTCAAATGAGTCTAAAGAGTATTTACAAAATCTGGTAAATAGAAAAGGAGTGAACATTGAATACAGCGGTAAAGATAGATGGGGAAACAGATTGGTTAATGTGACCACAAAGAAAGGAGAGAGCGTAAATAATCTTATGCTCAGTGAGGGATATGCATGGGTTGACAGATTCTTTCTGAACCAGGCAGACCTAATGACAAAACAAGACGAAGCTAAAACAAAAAAATACGGCCTTTGGAACCAGGAAGACCCAATGGAACCCTGGGTATACGATCGTATACAAATACGGTTGAATTCAACAGGCAGATAAGTTTATTGGTAATTTTTTAGAGAGTTGCCCCGTATGGGGCAATTTTTTTTTGTGTCCGGTGTTATTCTAATAAATCGGACTGCATGAAATATAAGCTTCTAATCATTTTTCTATTGGTAGGTTTCTATGCTGTTGGCCAAAATAGTGTTAATCCTGAACCCGAAAAGACTACGCCCACTGTACATAATGCCTATGCAAGCACAAACAAAGCAAAGGCTCAGGTAAAGGTAGCTCACCCTTACGATTGGTACTTCGACCAAAAGGTTGAGGAGTACGAAGAACGTATGAAAGCAAAGGCGAAAGAATACAAGAAGTTGGCCAAATTAATAGAGAAACCCCAGTACTCTGATCCTGCCTATTTTGGTCATAAACATAAGCCAAAGAAGAGACCTCCGGGCAAAAGGAAATACTGTGACGAGTGTGGAATGGTGCACTAAGCTTTTCTTTTAAGTTAGGTAGGGCAAACGCATTAATATGTAAATTTGCACTTGTCATTTTTAGAAACAGAAAAGCATGAAATCAATAGAATCGTACATTGAGCATACCAATTTGAAGCCTACACTTACCAGTGCAGATATTGATAAACTGGTAAAGGAAGCAAAAGACAACAACCTCTTTGGTGTATGCGTACCACCGTTTTGGGTGGAGCGGGCAAAACGTGAAATTGGTGATTCAGGAGTTACATTGGTTACCGTGATCGGATTTCCATTGGGCTATAATCGTACGGAAACTAAGCTGGCCGAAATTGAACAGGCTGTAAAAGATGGAGCCGATGAACTCGACATTGTTTTGAATATTTCGGCCTTTAAAGACAATATGGAATGGGCAAAGATCGATTTAGCCAAATGCAATAATCTGATTCACAAGCACGGTAAACTATCTAAAGTGATTATTGAAACAGCTTATCTTACGGATGAGGAAATAAAAAAAGCTGCAAAAATGTGCGTGGATACGGGAACTGACATCGTAAAAACCTCAACAGGATTTGCTCCTGCAGGAGCAAAAGTGGAGCATGTGAAGTTGATAAAATCTGTTATTCCTTCAACAGTAGGTATAAAAGCCTCTGGTGGCGTTAAAAATAGGGCCGATGCCGAAGCAATGATCGCTGCCGGAGCCGATCGCTTGGGGACTTCTTCAGGTGTGGAGATAGTAAATGGATGAGACTAAAAATTAAGGTTACCGGAAGGGTACAAGGAGTGTTTTTCAGGGCTTCTACAAGGGATAAGGCAGTGGAGTTAGGGTTATATGGTTTCGTTCGGAACGAACCGGATGGTTCTGTGTACATGGAAGTGCAGGGCGATAGAAAAAATGAATTGGTTGCCTGGGTTAAGGCCGGTGGGCCACCATTGGGCAGAGTAGACGAGATGACTATGGAAGAAGGGGAAGATATGGATTTCTCAACCTTTGAAGTGCGACACTAAGCTGCTTTTGTACTTTGTATTCCCTTATACTTATAGATCTTTAGCTCAAAGTGTTGTTCAATATAAACTCTTAATCGATTGAGCGTTAGTTCCAATTGTTTCTTGTTGTTTATGCCAAAAACCGTTATTTCCAGAAAAGCCCTCATAACCACCCGTTGCTGAAGCAGCAGGGTAGCCCATTTCATAAAAGTTACTTTCCATTCGGAGCGGTATTTGGTGTAATGGCTGCTGCCATCGAACAAAAATTCCAACTGCACTTCACCGTGCTTGTAACGGTAAATACCTGCCAGATCATTATAGAATTCGTGAAACAATTCAACTTTGTCAAAACTGGAAGAGCGAATGGTTTCAATCGTATTGTCTATTAATCCTAACGGGTTGTGTAACGTTTCGTAGTACTCCTTTACATAGTCTATAAGCCATGTAATAAGCTCCTTTTCAGTACGGTGCTGAACCTCTTTAAGTATGTAATTTTTATCAGAGGGGAAGAGCTTGGGGCCGAAACGTTCATCCGGCTGGTTTATAAAGGGAATAACCTTAGTACTGCTCTTCTTCATTAGGGAAATCTTTGGATTTTACATCGTGCACGTAGTTGCCAACGGCATCGGTAATAATTTGTTGAAGATCGGCATATCTTCTTAAAAAGCGGGGTTTGAAATCCTGAGTTATTCCTAACATATCCTGCATTACCAAAACCTGTCCATCCACATCGAGTCCGGCTCCAATACCAATAACGGGAATACTGAGCTCAGATGCAACTTTTGAAGCCAGCTTTGCGGGTATTTTCTCTAAAACCAATGCAAAACAGCCTACTTCTTCCAATAGCTTGGCATCATCTATTAATTTTTTAGCCTCTGCTTCTTCTTTGGCTCTAACCGTATAGGTGCCGAATTTATAAATGCTTTGAGGAGTTAAACCAAGATGCCCCATTACAGGAACGCCTGCTGTTAAAATTCGCGCAACTGACTCTTCCACTTCGGCTCCACCTTCCAGCTTAACAGCGTGTGCGCCCGACTCTTTCATGATACGAATAGCCGAACGAAGTGCTTCTCCCGAGTTGCCCTGATAGGAACCAAATGGAAGATCAACTACAACCAGGGCTCTTTCCACCGCACGAACTACAGAAGATGCATGGTAGATCATTTGATCAAGCGTGATGGGCAACGTGGTTTCATGACCTGCCATCACATTTGATGCCGAATCACCAACAAGGAGCACATCAATACCGGCACTATCGAGCAGCCGAGCCATCGAAAAATCGTAGGCAGTTAGCATGGCTATTTTTTCACCGTTTTGCTTCATTTCATGAAGCCGGTGAGTGGTTACTTTTTTGAGTTCTTTTTTGTGAACAGACATGCTATGTTAAGTAAACTCCTTTTTCTTTACCTGTCATTTTCACCAAAATGCGATCGGACATAGTGGTTGACAACTCGTACCCGGTGTATTGTGGGCTAATTGGAAAGGCGGTATGGCTACGGTTAACCAAAACAGCAACTTCAATCTTTTTTATTTTTTTATCTAAAAAAGGCTTAAGGCTATAGGCAAGTGTTTTACCCGTATTTAAAACATCATCCACCATTACAACTACTTTGTTGGTAAGGTTTTGCGGAATACTGTTTTCCGGCATTGGGTTAGACGGATTCTTTTTGTCCAGGGGAACCATGATCACCTTAGCCTCTATGGGCGATATTTCCTTTAGGATAGCCGCAAGTTTTTTAGCCAGCGTTTCACCTTGCTCGCAAATACCGGCAAGAAACAGCTCATTTGTACCGTAATTGTTTTCGTACATCTCGTATGCCATTCGCCTGATCTTTTGATCCATTTGGGAGGCAGAAAGAACAACAATTTGATCGGTAGAAACGGCCATTATTTAACAGGTATTGCTTTACTATCCTTAAAAGTAGATAAAATAACCATGGATTGCATATCTGCCACAGTTTCAATATTGGTTATTTCCTCGAGCATTAACTTTTGATAGGCTGCAATGTCATCGGATACAACTTTAAGTATGAAATCACAGGAGCCAGTAGTATGGTGGCATTCAACAACTTCATCCAGCTTATTAATGGCAGCCACAAACTTTTCAATGGTTTGCTTGTTATGCTGTTTCAGAGATACCTGCACAAAAGTGGTAACTCCAATGCCCATCATGTCCTTATCCAAAACCGCATGATAGCTTGAAATGTATCCGGACTGTTCCAGCTTTTTCACACGCTCAAGTGTTGGAGCTGGGGAAAGACCAATGTCTTTAGAAAGTTGCGAATTAGTTATCCTCCCGTCTTTTTGTAGAATCCGTAAAATTTTACGGTCAATCTCATCCAATTTAAACTTTGCCATCTCTTTTTATTGAGTTGCAAATTTAATCAGCTATCCATTGAACTTCCTCATTGGTCTTTGCTTTTCTCATAATATTTATAGTGCTCATACGTGCCTTCAAGAGGAATTCCCTGGGCTCTGTTTTTCAAGAATTTGAACAGACCTTTGATGTTTCCTCCGGCCGGATTAAGGGCTTCATTTCCTTTCAAAAACATCGCATAATTATCGTAATCAGTCATGTTAAGCTTGAACGATCTCATATATAAATATTGGTAGGTAGCCAGATTTATGCTTTTTCTGGCATTTTGAAGATCAACTGTGTCAGGTAATTTGGTTTCTAATATAGCCTCTTTAAAATCTTTTATGTTTTCTGGAAGATTAGAAATGGTAACAGGCTTAAGGTAGGTGATATCCCTCAGCAGCATAACTTCCTGTTCCTTCATATCAGATGTTTGATTTTTAGGAATTAAAACCAGTTTTTTTTGGTAGCCTATATACGAAAAAATCAGGCTATCGCCCGGGTTGACCATAACCGAAAATTCACCATAAATGTTTGAGGTAGTACCTGAAGACCCTTTTATGATATGAGCAAAGGGAAGCGTTTCAGAGGTGTCGTCAGTTATTATTTTCCCAGAAAAAACCAGCTTGCCTCTTTCCTGTGCAATGCTGCTAAGTGCTAAAGAAATAAATAAAAATAAGGTAGCAGTTTGCTTCATGGTTAAGGTCTAAATCGAACTTTTAGTTCAATATGTGCTTCAACCGGTGTTCCATCAGTTACTGCAGGTAACCACTGAGGTCCGGTAAGTACAAGGCGTTTGGCTTCTTCATCGCAGCCATAGCCTAACCCTTTAACGACAGTTATACTCTTTATTGTGCCATTTGCAGCAATGGCAACATCTAATACCACGTTGCCTTTAACCTTATTTTCAGTAGCAGCTTCCGGGTAAATAATATTGTTTTCAAGATATGTTTTATAATTGCTAGCGCCACCCATTGGCTCAGGTTCACTTCTGTCTTCCATCGGTTCAGAGAGGCTTTCATTAGAAAGAGCTTTTTTTGCCCGCATTGGTTGCGAATTTACCTGCTCCTGTGCTGCAGTTGGGGCAGCCATCCCCTGGTCAGCTTCATCAGCCGAAAGGTCATTCTCAGTTTGAGCAACATTGATGTCTTCCTTAAGCTGCATTTCTGCATCTGCAAATTGCTCCTGTTCAGCTTTGGGTTTCGCTTGTTCGGTTTTCTCATTTGGAGTAAGGTCTTTTTGAGCAGGCTGGGTAGGAGTTGGAGTTACAGCCGGTTTCTTCTCTGCTCCTTTGTCAAAACTTTCTTCGACTTCCTCTTCATCAGGAATGGAGGCGATTTCTTGTTTTCCAGACAAGGTATCAGTCATTAATTCCAATTGATTTTTTGGTTGCTCTTTTTCTTCAGACTTCTCTTTGGTAGTATTTACTGCAAGAGATTTTTCATTGTCTAAAGGATTTAGTACCCAAAAAGTAAAACCAATGGCAGCAACTAATACAATACTTGCTGCAATAGCCAAATAGCTCCGAGGAATCGACATCTCCTTTTTTTGAGGTTTGATAACCTCATTGATGGAGTTTATTAAATCACCTGGAGCCTTGATTTGCTCAATTCCTTCCAGGGCATCGCTGCAAAGCTCACATTCGTTTAAATGCAACTCCAGACGATACATCTCTTCATTGCCCAATAAGCCTTTGGAGTATTCCACCAATTCCTGTTGGGTAAGGTGTCTTTTCAGATCGATATGGTCAATGTTGCGCTTCAATCTTGTTTTCTATACAAATTTTAAGATTTCTCTTTCCATTTTGCAGGTAACTCTTCACATTTTTCAGGGTGTAACCGGTAAGATTGGTAATCTCCTGATAGCTTTTCTTCTTTAAATAAAAGAGGCCTACACATTTTCCTTGTTCTTTATTCAACTCTTCAATGCACTCCTCAAGGGCAACCAATTGTTCCTCTAACGAGTAGTCAACTAAAGGACGCTCGCCCAATTCAAATTCCACATTCTCCACAAACTTTTTTTGTTCAGTATCTAAACGAGTTTGTTTTCTGAGTATGCCAATGCAATGGTTTTTCGTAACCACGTAAATCCATGCCCCTGCATTTTGAACTACACTCGACTGGAGTTTTTCTGCCAGAGATTCATAAAGAGACATCACTGCATCTTTTGCCAGCTCTTCATTTTTCAGATACTTCATACAAACACCCATAAGCAGGTGTGTATAGCGGGTAAAAAACTCGGCAAGGTACTTCTGGTCAAGTTTTTTCTTGTACAGTTCAATCAACTCCTGATCGCTTAAAGATGATGTTTGGCCGAGTAGTTTCATGCAGGTTCGTAAAAAAATAAAAATTATTTATGGAAAACAACTCATGCTTCCATCATTAAGGTGAATCATCAAAATACAAAACATGAAAACAGTACGATTAACATTGGTTTTAGCACTTATAGTATTTCTGGCAAATGCTGTAAATGCCACACAAATTAAAGGAGTTGTTTTAGATGCAGGAACAAAAAGCCCAATTAACAGGGCAAAAGTTACTGTTGCAGGTAGAGCCGGATCGGCTTTTACAAATACGAAAGGCGAGTTTACCATTGAAGCCCTTTCAGGTGATATCCTGGTTATTGAAAAAGAAAATTATAATCTGCAAAAGATCAGGGTTTCTAAATCTTTTTACATAAAAGTGATGCTTACCGTCAAATTGCCCAAACCAGAAAAGGAAATAGCAGATGAAGAAGACGTGATGATGGATATGGCTGCACCTCGTGAAAAGAAAGCCTATGGTGTAAGATCTAGTGCTCCTTCTAGCATAATTTACCAAGGGAATGGCTTTGATAATAGCCAAAACTGGAATACGGAAGAGTATAGCACCATTCATGAAAACGGGTACAAAAATCCAACTGACGACCCTCTTTCAACCTTTTCGATTGACGTGGATGCTGCTTCGTATAGCAATGTGCGCAGATTCCTCAACAACGGGCAACGCCCTCCAAAGGACGCGGTACGTATTGAAGAGCTTATTAATTACTTTAATTACGATTATGCCGAACCCAAGGGAGAGGAAGTGTTTTCAGTAAACACAGAGGTAGCAATGGCTCCTTGGAACCCAACCCATCAGCTGGTGCAAATAGGTATTCAGGGTAAAAACATTGCCACGGACAGGTTGCCAAGCTCAAATCTGGTTTTTCTTTTGGATGTTTCAGGTTCAATGAATAGCCCAAACAAATTGCCTTTACTTAAATCGGCAATGAAACTATTGGTAGGTAAACTACGCGAAGGAGATAAAGTATCAATTGTTGTGTATGCAGGGGCTGCAGGTTTGGTGTTACCTCCAACAGATGGTGAAAATAAGGAAGCCATAATTGAAGCACTGGATAAACTAAGTGCAGGAGGTTCTACAGCTGGTGGCGCAGGAATTATGTTGGCATACAAAACTGCGCGCGAACAGTTTATTGAAGGTGGAAACAACCGCATCATATTGGCTACCGATGGTGATTTCAATATAGGCGCTTCAAGCAATGCCGAAATGGAGCGATTGATTGAAAAAGAACGTGAAAGCGGTGTTTTCTTAACAGTACTTGGTTTTGGAATGGGGAATTACAAGGATTCCAAAATGGAAATACTGGCCGATAAGGGAAATGGGAACTATGCCTATATTGACAATTTGCTGGAAGCCAAGAAAGTACTGGTGAATGAATTTGGTGGTACGCTTTTCACCATTGCCAAGGATGTAAAAATACAAGTGGAGTTTAATCCTTCATTGGTGCAGAGCTATCGATTGATTGGCTACGAAAACCGGTTATTGAACAAAGAGGATTTCAATGACGATAAAAAGGATGCAGGTGAATTGGGTGCTGGACATACGGTAACTGCCTTATACGAAATAGTGCCCGCAGGAGCAGAATTTGAAAACAAAAGTGTAGATCCATTGAAATACCAGGAACAAATGCAACAGGTTAAAGCAGGGAAGTACAGCAATGAGTTGATGACAGTGAAAATACGTTACAAAGAACCAGATGGCGATAAAAGCAAATTGTTAACGCATACCATTAAAAATTCAGACAAAAGCTGGAAACAAGCTTCGGCTAATTTTCAGTGGGCAGCCGCCATTGCGGAGTTTGGTATGATCTTAAGAGATTCAGAGTATATAGAAACTGACTCCTATGCACAGGTGCTTGAATTAGCCAATGCATCGAAAGGAAAGGATGAGTTTGGATACAGAGCCGAGTTTATCCGATTGATTCAATCGGCAGAGTTATTGACCCGAAAGTGAGTTGTTTGTTGGTGAGTTGTAAAGGAGCATGCGTAAGCTTGCTCCTTTTTTGTTATATTGCTTATCTATGGCCCACATTTTTAAATTCAAGGCATGGGATACAAAAAACAAACAACTTAAAAGGTTGGGAGCGATAACCTTAACAAAAGGTGAGCTAAAATTTGAAAACCATATTATTCTCCAGTTTACGGGTTATGTAGACAAACTAGGTCAGGAAATCTATGAAGACGATATTTTGTTAAGCAAAGGGGAGGAGCGAACACGAGTAATTTGGAGCGAGACACATAATGGCTGGATGCTTGAGAGAAATGGAGAGCAGGAACCGTTTACAGAAGCCTTTGCCGAAACCACGATGCGGTTGTGTAGTTTTTACGAACAATCTGAATAGTATGAAACCCTTAATTTATTTAATAACACTATTGCTACTTTATAGTATTCCTTCTTTATCTCAAAGTAATAGAGAGGTAGTTTCAATAAGTGAGAATAAAATTTTAAATGAGTTTTTTAGGACTAAAAGTGTTAAAAAAAAGTTGAATAAATATTTTGGGTCTATAAAAGCTGTAAATGTTCTTAAAACAGAAAATAAATCATTAAATGGAGGTTTTTGGTTTGATGGAAAGGAATTAGCGGTTAGTGTAGCGAGTAACAAATGGTTCAAGGAAACGCGTTATCCAAATGTGGTTTTCTTCTTAAATAGTGATTCCAAAAACATTTGGTATTTGATTGGTTTTGCGACCGATGGAGTAATTCATGCTTTTTCTGAATATCCAATCATTAACTATAGTAATGTGACTCTTTACTTTAGAATTGATATTGGGCATAATACAATTAAGAGAATAACTTTTAAGTACTTAATTGAGGGTTAATCAATTCTGTCAAGTGGCCCAACTATGCTAAAAAACGTTAAAAACGTGGCCAATTTGTCATTTTAAGGGCCTGTTGGTACTTTGTTTGCGCAATAATTTCTTGTTAACAAGAAGTTATATGTAAAAACGAAGGTAATTATGAAACGCAGTTTAATGTTATTGTTACTTGCAGGTGTAATTACAAGCTGCAATGCCCAGACTTCTGAAAGTAAAAAAGGAGCCCAAAAAGGTGATTTTCCAAAAACCGAGAAACAGGATGAAAATCAACCACAGGTTAATGTAAAGGTTAACAAAAGGTACGATGACAACGGAAATCTTGTGGGTTACGATTCAACGTATACGGAGTACTATTCAAACCTTGAAGGGGATACCCTAATGCTGGACAGTCTGTGGAATGGATTCCAACCCTACATGAATGAGCATTTTTCCGGAATGCTGAATCGTCCATTCGATCCACTTTTCTTTGATGATTCGCTCATGCAATACGACTTTTTCAACGATGATTATTTCCAAAAACGTTTTGAGTTAAATCAGCAGTTTTACAACGATATGTTTAAACAAATGGACTCCTTAAAACTTGAGTATTTTAAAGAGTTTGATAAAATGAATAAGGAACAGAAAAAGGGGAAAAGTTAGTTTTTTAGATTAGAAGTTACATTAATATAGCGCACCAGTACGTGTGCTATATTATTATTTTAAAATTGTATGCAAAAAATAATTCTTCATATTTCCACCGAAAACAAGAGAGACCAAAAGCGTCTTTTTAGTCAGCTAAAGAATATTCTAATAGAGCTCCCTGATTCATTGATAGAAGTAGCCACGCACAGCAGTGCTACATCATTGGTTTTAAGCAGTGGCGGCTTTGAAGAAAATATCATTGAAACCACAAGCGCCAATTTGAAATTCCTCGCCTGTTCCAATTCTATGCGGGGTTTTAACGCCTCGGCATCTGATCTTGCCAAAGGTGTGGAGATAGTTAACTCTACACTTGCACATATTGTGAAGCGCCAGTCGGAGGGTTGGATTTATATTAAGATAGGCTAACTAAGCTTTTCCTAGCTTATCAACAATGTAGTCAACTGCTGACTGGACGGTTGTCAGATGCTCTGCATCTTCATCAGGAATACGAACACTAAATGTGTGTTCAAACTCCATAACCAATTCCGCATAATCGAGCGAATCGATGCCAAGATCTTTGATTAAATTAGCGTCTGGGGTTACTTCGGTTTCGGCTATCCCCATTTTTTCAACCAGTATATCTTTAATTTTTGAGGCTACTTCTTCCATTTCTCCATTTGAATTGATGTACAAAGCAATAGAAAAGAAGGGCATTATCAAATTAAAAACGCATGATAAATTCAGTTCCTTCGTCTACTTGTGAGTTTACGGTAAGCGTTCCTTTATGTTTTCGCATGATTTGTCTCGATAGACTAAGCCCTATGCCCGAACCTGATTTTTTGGTAGTAAAGAAGGGAACAAATATGCGCGACATGGCTTCTTCGTCAATACCACAACCATTGTCTTTTACTGTTATCACCGGTCTTCCCTTATCATCTTTGTAGGCAGAAACCTGAACGAGCCTGTTCGTTTCCTCGTCAAATGCCTGAATGGCATTTTTGATAAGGTTAATGAGCACCTGCTCAATAAGCGCTTTGTCTGCTTCAATGGTCAGATCTTCAGGTTTAACGGAGCTGGAATAGCCAATTTTGTTTTCGATAAGCTCTTTGCTAAGAAGAAGATTTATCTCTTCCATAAGATCTTTTACCTTGAGCGGTTCAAAATTAGGTTGTGGAATATGGGTGAGATTACGGAAGTCTTTTACAAATCTGATCAAGCCATCGCTTCTGCGTTGTATGGTTTGCACGGCACTTAAAAGGTCCTCCTTATCGTCTTCATCGAGGGTAAGCGTATTTTCTTCCATATCTCTCGATTTGAGGTCGCCTTCAACCGTAGCAGCTAATGAAGAAATAGGAGTAACCGAATTCATGATTTCGTGCGTAAGCACCCTTACAAGATTTTGCCATGCTTCCATTTCCATTTCCTCCAATTCACTATTAATGTTCTGAATAGTGATCATTTTATACACCTTTCTTTTGAGCACCAATTCAATAGCATAAACAGAAAGTTGCACCAGTTCACCGTCAATTTTTAGCTTGGCAAGATCGCGACCACCTGTTTTAAGCCGAAAAAACATATTGACCAACTCACTGCTCAGGCTTTGCAACTCAGAAATATATTTTATGTCATATACCTGAAGCAGCTTTTTGGCGGCTGTGTTCATTACTTCCACCTTGCCTTCCGCATCTATGGCAATGAGGCCAATTCCGGCATGTTGTACAATATTTTTAAAGAAAAGAAATTCTTCGTTTTTATCAGATGACTTAGCTCTATGTTGTTTTACCAGCTGGCTTATGGCTGTATGTAGCTGGCTGGCTGTAGCATTATTATACGGATTGGGTGCTTCGGGGGAGTAACTTTGGTCTCTGATGGCATCTAATATTTCCCGTACTTCATTATTGGGTTCGTGCAGGTACTTAATCAGGCTCACTACTTGAACAACCAGTAATACGGCAAAAAGTGATATGGTTATAGAAAGCGAATGATTCAGCCATGTGCCCACCAGCAAAAACATGGTGATCAGCAAACCACCCAAACGAAATAGAATCGTTTTGTCGTACGTACTAAAGGCCGTACTTCTCAAGTCTTCTATAAAGTGACGCACGGGTGAGCCCGAGTTCTTTGGCTGCTTTTGAGATGTTGCCATTGTGTCTTTCTAATGCTTTTTCAATTACCGAACGCTCCACTTCTTCCAGATTAAAGCTATCGGGTGAGCTGGAGGATGAGGAGGAACCACTCAGGAAGAAGAAATCCATTGTCGTCAGTTCATCTTCTTCCGACATAATAATGGCACGCTCAATAGCATGCTGTAGTTCCCGTACGTTGCCCGGCCAGTGGTACTTCTTTAATTTTTCCAATGCCCCTTCCTGAATGCCCTTCACTTCTTTTCGGTATTTTTTGGCATACATTTCAATAAAATGATTTGCCAATTGAGGTATATCCTCCAGTCGTTCTCTTAGCGGAGGCAGGTTTATTTCTACTGTGTTGATCCTGTAAAGCAGATCTTGCCTGAATTCATTGCTTTCAACCATTTCTGCCAATGGCATGTTGGTGGCGCAAACCAGACGAATATCAATGGGTGTGCTTTTGTTATCACCCAGGCGGGTAATTTCACGATTTTGAAGGGCTGCCAGCAACTTAGACTGCAAGGGCAAGCTGAGATTCCCTATTTCATCCAGGAAAAGGGTTCCTCCATTGGCAGCTTCAAACCGACCCGTGCGGTCTGCATGTGCATCGGTAAAGGCACCCTTTTTATGTCCAAACAATTCGCTTTCAAAAAGGGTTTCAGTAATGGCACCCATGTCTACACCAACATACACACTATCGCCTCTAAGCGATTTTTGATGTATAGCACGTGCAATCAGTTCCTTTCCTGTTCCATTTTCACCAAGTATAAGCACATTGGCGTCTGTTCCCGCAACTTTGTCTACAAGCTTGTAGATGTTTTGCATGGCAGGGCTGCTGCCTATTATATCCCGGAAAGGCTGATTGATATCTTCTTCCAATTGCTTCTTGGCCTTTCGAAGGCGATCAACTTCGTTGTAGGATCTTTTTAGTTTTACTGCCGTGTTTAATGTGGCAATTAACTTATCGTTTTGCCAAGGCTTAAGTACAAAATCTGTTGCCCCTTCTTTCAGCGCCTTAACAGCCATTTCCACATCGCCAAAGGCGGTAATAAGAATAACAACGGCTTTTGGATCTTTTTCAATGATCTCACTGAGCCAATAAAAGCCCTCCTTGCCACTGGTGGTATCCTTGCTGAAGTTCATATCCAGCAGAATAACATCGTAAGTGTCGTTGTTTAAGAGGAAGGGAATTTTCTTTGGGTTCTTTTCAATAGTTACCTGTTGAGCATGTTTTTTGAGCAAAAGTTTTGCTGCTAAAAGCACATCCTCATCGTCATCAATAATTAGTATTTTACCTAGGTCCTTATCCACGATTACAAAATGTTGTAGTATATATTAAAACTGTGCCAAAATTAAATCCCCTCGTTTCTGGTGATACACAAGGATTTATTTGCTGTAAGGTACAAATGTGTTACGAAATCGGACAGTTTTTTGTTCGCTATTTTTTGATTGGTTGAAATTTTAGCTGAATTTCTTAATTTATGTTAAAACTATTATTGCAATTCATTATATTAGTACCGTTGTTATTTCGGGTTATGGAGATAGCCTGATTTATTTTGAGTTTTTGACCTTGAAACGCCTTTGACCGAGGCGTTTCTTTTTTTGTGCAGCTATTAGCCTTTAGGGCATAAAAAAAACTCCCCTTAAACTGGTATTGTTTACACAAGGGGAGTTTTTAAATCAATCAGAACTAAATCAAATATACATCTTACACTTATACTCTCCTAAGATAATTTGCATTTTTTAAGGATGCCCCAACCACTGATATTGGTAAACACCTTTTGGCTCAATTGTGTACAGGTTGTTTTTGTAAAGAAGCACTCCCAAAGCTTTGGAATCACTTATTTTTTGAGTGGTTTTATCCGTTCCATACAGATCAGAGATTATCAGTTGGCCTTCCTCCATAAATAGTATTTCATTCCCAAAGAATGTACATTTTTTTGTACGAGCATCAATTTTTCTCAGATAGTTTCCTAGGTTATCAAAAACATATATTCCCGAGTGACTATCCACAAGAAAGACCTGATTTTGATATTCGCGTACAAAGGTGAAGGAGGGCTCTTCAGCTTCAACAATGGGGCTCAAAAAAGTTTCTATCAGAATTGTTTTGGTTGCAGGATCGTACTTTACCAATCTTAAACCTGAGTTTTCAACTAACCAGATTTTATTATCCTGGCTTTGGTTAGCAATCTCCACAAATTCAAGCGCAGAGGCGTTGAGTTTGGTAAGTATGGGTTGTGTTAAAAACCTGTCGGTAACAAGATACTCCTGATAAGAATCGTAAAAGGCAAAAATGCGCAGACCGCTTCCAGCTTCAAGCAATCGCACATTACCAACCTGAATTGGAGAATAGGTAAACAGGGAATCTAAATCAGGTCCGTATTTGGTAATAGAACCTCCTTCAAAGGCAAGGTATATATTTCCGGAAACGTCAATGGAGTAGTCTGTTATTGTGTTTTTAACTTTTAGGGAATCAACAACATCCTTGTTTTGACCAAAGCCTAAAGTTGTTGCAAAAAAAAGTAGCCATATAGCCGTATTAGCTTTCAAAGTCAACTAGGTCTAATTGCCCGTTTGAAAGACTGGCATACCTCGAATTATTTACCCATTCACCCAGATTTATGTATCTGCTCGTTGCCCCAACTTTCATATCCAGGTGTATGTGCCTGTGGCCGAAAATATAATAATCAAAATGCTCTTTTTTCTCAATCCCGGAACTGTATTGAAACAAATATTCTTTTTCGTTAAACGATTCTTCTTCATACTCAGATGTGCTTATCCTGCTACTCCTTGACCAGCTATGCGCGAGCGTTAAGGCTAAGTTTGGATGCACCCTGCTAAAACACCAGCGAGCAAAGGAGTTTTTAAACACCTTTTTAAGTAGTTTGTATTTTGTGTCGCCAGGGCCAAGGCCATCACCATGACCTATTAAAAGTTTTGTATCTCCAACAAATAGTTTGGCGGGTTCATGGTAAATACTAACTCCCAGCTCATCTGTCAGGTAATCCTGCATCCACATGTCATGATTGCCTGAAAAAATAATTATCGGTGTTCCTGAATCAGTAAGTTCTGCCAGCTTACCCTGAAACCGGGCAAACCCTTTAGGAATCACTTTTCTATATTCATACCAAAAATCGAATACATCACCCAGGAGAAAAATTGCGGCTGCATCGCTCCTGATCGATTCCAGCCACCTGATTATTTTAGCTTCCCTTTTATGACTGGTGATGTGATCAGGCACGCCTAAATGGAAATCAGAAGCAAAATACAGCTTTTGGTTTTGAGATGCTTCGATGTGGATTTCAATCATGGCTGAAAATTAGCTATTAGATTATAAATGGGGTGGGTTGTTTACAATTATTGTTTTAAAAAAATCTTTTAAAAATATTAAGATAAAAGTAAAACGAATTTAGCTTTTTCGCAGTTATAAGTTTTGGTTAGGATTCTACACCATTTTCTTTTGCAAGTTTTCTGATTTCGTTCTCGTAATTAGTCATATAGCCTTCTTTTAAACCTTCTAATAATTCTTCAAGAGTATCCTTATATAAATAGGCTGGATTGCATTTAAGATATCTCATCAATTCATAAATTGCCTCTACATCTTTATTCAGCTTTGCTAAAGTTAGGTATAGTCCCAGGGAAGATAGTTCTGACTCTGGATTTAGCTTTGTAGCTTTTTGGTAGTTTTCTAGAGCTTTGTTGTTTTCACCTAAATCAATGTGTATTCCTCCTAGTACTGCATGAATTCCATATGTTTTGTCATCAATTTGATAGTTATCCAATATTTCATTTAAGATATTAATTGATTTTTTTAACTCTCCTTTGTTTCTGAGTTCAATTGCTAACTCAAACATACTATCGATGGTCAACATGTTTATATCAGCTAGTTGAATTTGCAATTTACTATGTTATTTACAGCTAAAACAAAATAGCCATTTGAATTTTCAAATGGCTATTTAAAACTATTACTCAGTTGAATTTATGCCTCCGTGTTATCTGCAGTGGGAGCATTTTCAACTTTGGTAGGCTCAATACTAGCCTCTCCATTCGAAATCGCGTTTTCCACTGCATTGTCTTCCTTCTTGCTTTCAGCTTCCTTCTGATTGTTTTCGTGCTTGGAGATGAAAGCTTCATAGGTGGTTTGGTGTTTGAAAGGACGCTTACCTATCAATTTTTCAAGGTCGGTTTGATAAATAATCTCTCTTTTCAATAACTCCTTAGCTAATATTTCAAGCTCTTTGCGTTTGTGCTCCAAAAGCTCTTTTGTTCTTTCATAAGCCTTGGTCACAATGGCTTTAGCTTCTTCATCAATCACTTTGGCCGTTGCTTCAGAATATGGCTTGTTAAAGTTGTATTCCGACTGCTTTGAATTATAGAATGAGATGTTTCCGATCTTATCGTTCATTCCATAAATACTAACCATATTGTAGGCCATTTGGGTTACTCTTTCCAAATCGCTAAGTGCTCCTGTAGAAATTTTACCGAAGATAATCTCTTCGGATGCACGTCCTCCAAGTGCCATGCACATTTCGTCTATTAGCTGTTCTGTTTGGTATAAGAACTGCTCTTTTGGCAAATATTGCGCATAACCTAAAGCCGCTAAACCACGTGGCACAATACTTACTTTCACCAATGGGTCGGCATGCTCAAGGAACCAGCCAGCCACTGCATGGCCCGCTTCATGGTAGGCAACTATCTCTTTTTCTTCAGGAGAAATGATTTTGTTTTTCTTTTCCAGGCCACCAATTACCCTGTCAATAGCTTCCTGAAAATCGTGCATTTCAACAGCCTTTTTGTTGTGACGCGCAGCAATTAAGGCGGCTTCGTTACACACATTAGCAATTTCTGCTCCTGCGAAACCAGGAGTTTGGGCCGCAAGTTTTTTAGAGTCAATATCTGAACCGAGTTTAATTGGTTTCAAATGCACCCTAAAAATCTGTTCTCTTCCTATGATGTCTGGCTTGTCAATTCCTATTTGTCTATCAAAACGACCTGGTCGCAGCAGGGCATTGTCCAGCACATCAGGACGGTTGGTGGCAGCAAGAATAATAACACCGGAATCGGTTGCAAACCCATCCATTTCAACCAATAATGAATTAAGGGTGTTTTCGCGCTCATCGTTATTGCCTGGTATTTGCCCGCGTCCGCGCGACCTTCCAATTGCATCTACCTCATCGATGAACACAATGCAAGGCGCTTTTTCTTTGGCTTGTTTGAAAAGATCTCTTACTCTGGCGGCTCCCACACCTACAAACATTTCAACAAAATCGGAGCCTGAAAGCGAAAAGAAAGGAACTCCTGCTTCGCCTGCTACGGCTTTGGCAAGCAAGGTTTTACCTGTACCCGGAGGGCCAACAAGCAATGCGCCTTTTGGAATTTTTCCACCTAAATCGGTGAATTTGCTGGGGCTTTTTAAGAATTCTACAATCTCTTTTACTTCCTCCTTGGCTTCTTCAAGTCCGGCTACATCATTGAAAGTAATCTTTACCTTATTCTCAGCATCGAAAAGTGCGGCTCTTGATTTGCCAATGTTAAAAATCTGACCTCCGGGACCTCCCTGACCTGTCATTCTTCGCATCATAAACCAGAATCCAAATAAAATAAGGAACAGAAATCCCCAGTTCAGGATCATTGAGGTTGGATCGCTTCTTTCTTCAATGTTGTAATCCAGTTTGTTTGCATCACCTAGTTTTTTATTCAAATCGGTGATTATTTCATCAAACTTATCAGCTGATAATACTTTAAATCTATATTGAGGCCCATCTGATGAAACCCAAGGACCGCGGCCGTCCAGTTCTTCTTTATATTTGGCATTGTTTAGAGCTTCCTTTTTCAAGGTAACTTCAACCATGTTTTGACCCCGGATAAACGTTAAGCTCTTTACATCATGGCTCAATGCCATTTCTTCAAACTTGCGTTCAGATATATCAATTAGTCCGTTACTATTGTTAAAATAAAAAATAGACGAAATAATAATTACCAAGGTAAGAATTACCCAAAGCTGATAGTTTTGCCTTGGTTGAGGTAATTTAGGTGGCATGTTGCCTTTATTTTGGTTATTAGCCATTTATGTTCGTTTCTTTAGTTAAAATTAATTTTGTTACCCAACTTGCTCGATTTCTGTAATTTCTGCATCAGCCCATAAATCTTCAATCCCGTAAAACGAACGGGATTCTTTTGCGAATATATGGACAACAACATCTACATAGTCGAGAAGTACCCATGATTTATTGTTAGAACCTTCTTTATGCCAGGGTAACTGCCCGTCAGTTTTTATAACTTCTTCTTCTACCGAATTTGCGATTGCATCAATATGAGTATCTGAGTTTCCGGAACAGATAATGAAATAATCTGCTACAGAATTAGAAATGTGCTTTAAATCCAGTACACGAATTTCGTTTGCTTTTTTCTCCTGCATTCCCTTCACTACCACCTGACTCAATTTCTCAGAAGATAGAGTCTTCACTCTTTTACTCATTTACTAATTTTGATTTCTACAAAAATACTAAAAAAATAGTGTATAAAATTCCTGCCAATCTGGGCTTCGCATCAAATCTGGTTCATTATCTGCCAACCTGTCATTCAACCAACGAAATTGCAGCCAATATGTTAGCGAATGGTTTGGAAGAAGGTTCTGTTGTACTCACAGATTTTCAATCGGCCGGAAAGGGCCAGCCGGGTAATCGCTGGGAATCTAAGCCCTATGTGAATTTGACCTTTTCGTTGGTGCTAAAGCCTTCTTTTCTGGATTTAAACAAACAATTTAAATTAACACAGGCCATTAGCATAAGTGTGGCCACTGTGGTTCAAAACCATATTTCAGAAATTGTGAAAATTAAATGGCCAAATGATATTTATATTGGCTATGGAAAGGTTGCAGGCATACTTATTCAAAACAGTGTTAAAAATCGCGCAATTGAATCGTGCATTGTGGGTATTGGATTGAACGTTAATCAGCAGGAGTTTGAAACAAAAGGAGCTGTTTCAATGAGAACTAGTACGGGGAGCTCATTTGACCTGAATGAGATTTTAGTTGAAATAATTAAAGAAATAGCTGAAAACTACACGTTGCTCAAAGCAGGAAGGTTTCTTGACCTTGATAATGAGTATCAAAATAGTTTGTATGCCAGAAATCAGACAGAGCTGTTTGAGTCCGATTCGCAGTTTTATGGAGAAATAATTGGCACGGATCAGCTGGGTCGTTTACTTATTAAAACATCTGAGGGGATTAAGCATTTTCAAAATCAGGAAGTGCGATTAATTAGAAGTTAGAAAACTATTTTGCTTGTATTTATAGCTCAGGTACGAAAGCATATCGCCAAAAATAGTAAGCATAGCTTGTTGCTCATTAGTAACCGATTTACCACTAAGTTTTAATAACAGGAATCCGTAAATGGCATTTAAACACACTTGCACCGCACTTGTTATTCCTCCCTCAGACTCCTTTATTTGATTTTCGATGTATGGTGTAGCAGATTTAACAATTTTTTTGTAGTCTTCATCATGTAAGGTCAGATCACTATGAAGCTGGCCAAGCTTGTTAACGAGTTCTTTGGTTTCGCTTAAATGCCCCTCTGATTCAATTTTTTCTTTTTGCATGGTTTCTATTAGGGAAGCGTACCAAAGCAAAAGCTCCTTTTTAGCATCCTTTTCCAATGGAATATGAGAAATAACGTAGGTGTTAATTCTGTCCAAGTCAAATTCAAATGAACGAATCAGGTCTTCTGACTGATATATATAAACAATATACTCAGCAATATTATCTCTTCGTTTTTCTTCCGCTTTTACCATATTTCTTGTGCAAAGGTAGGTGCATCTATTAAATGCTCAAACCAAATGAATTTCGGATATTTCATTTCACGATTTCTGTCTGTTTATTCAAACGGGCATTTCAGAATTTATTCAATATTTTTGCACCTCGTTTAAGCACATAGATGGATCACATTAGGAATTTTTGCATCATTGCCCATATTGATCATGGGAAAAGCACCCTTGCTGACAGGCTTTTGGAGACTACTCATACCGTATCAGGTAGGGAGATGCAGGAGCAGTTGCTCGATAATATGGATTTGGAAAGGGAGAGGGGAATTACTATTAAGAGCCATGCTATCCAAATGGATTACATGTATAATGATGAGAAGTATACATTGAACCTCATTGATACTCCGGGTCATGTTGATTTTTCTTACGAAGTTTCCCGCTCAATAGCCGCCTGCGAAGGTGCTTTATTGATTGTGGATGCCTCTCAGGGTATTGAGGCTCAGACAATTTCTAATCTTTACCTTGCGCTTGATCACAATCTGGAAATCATTCCTGTGCTTAACAAAATTGATTTGCCGGGAGCTAATCCTGAAGAAGTAGCTGAACAAGTGGTTGACCTTTTGGGATGCAATGTGGACGATATTATTCATGCCAGTGGGAAAGAGGGAATTGGAATTGACGAAATTCTGTCGGCTATAGTAGAGAGGATACCACCACCAAAAGGTGACCCCAATGCACCTCTTCAGGCCATGATCTTTGACTCGGTATTTAATCCTTTTAGAGGCATCGAAGTTATTTTTAGAGTTAAAAATGGCACTATCAAAAAAGGTGATAAAGTAAAATTTGTTAATACTGGCAAGGAATACGATGCAGATGAAATTGGTATCCTTCGCTTAAACCAGGATCCTCGAAAGGAGATATCCGCAGGTAATGTGGGCTATCTTATTTCAGGTATTAAAGTGGCCAGGGAAGTAAAAGTAGGAGATACAATTACTCACAAGGAAAGACCTTGTGCCAACGCAATTAAGGGCTTTGAAGAAGTAAAACCGATGGTTTTTGCAGGTATATATCCTGTTGAAACCAGCGAATATGAGGAGTTGCGTGCCTCCATGGAAAAACTACAACTAAATGATGCTTCGTTGGTTTGGGAACCAGAGACATCTGCAGCTTTGGGTTTTGGGTTCCGGTGTGGGTTTCTGGGTATGCTGCATATGGAAATTGTGCAGGAACGCCTCGAGCGTGAGTTCGATATGACCGTAATCACCACGGTGCCTTCAGTTCAATACCATGCAATTTATGGAGACGGAAGAGTGGTAAATATCAATGCGCCATCAGAAATGCCAGACCCCGGTACCATATCTCATATTGAAGAGCCCTATATTTCAGCTCAAATTATTACCAAAGCAGAATTTATTGGCCCTGTAATTTCTCTTTGTATGGACAAGCGAGGTGAGATAAAAAATCAAATCTATTTAACTTCAAATCGGGTTGAATTGACTTTTGAGATACCGCTTGGAGAGATTGTATTTGATTTTTTTGATAAGCTGAAAACAATTTCAAGGGGTTATGCTTCACTGGACTATGAACTCATTGGGTTCAGACAGTCCAAAATGGTTAAGTTGGATATTATGCTGAATGGTGAGCCTGTTGATGCTCTTTCCGCTATTGTTCATAGAGATAAAGCATATGAATGGGGCAAAAAGCTATGTGAAAAACTAAGAGAATTAGTGCCAAGGCAAATGTTCGAAATAGCCATTCAGGCGTCTATTGGAACTAAAATTATAGCAAGAGAAACTGTAAAAGCCATGCGTAAAAACGTTTTGGCTAAATGTTATGGAGGCGATATAACACGTAAAAGAAAGCTGCTTGAAAAGCAGAAGAAAGGAAAGAAAAGAATGCGCCAGGTAGGGAATGTAGAAATTCCTCAGGAAGCCTTTATGGCGGTGCTAAAAATTGAATAAAAGAGAAGAGTATGGCAATAATATTAGATGGTAGAAAGGTAGCACGTGATATCGAATCGGAAATTGCAGAGGAGGTTAAGAAAATTACTGATAAAGGAAACAGGCCTCCACATTTAGTTGCTGTTCTTGTGGGTGAAGATGGGGCTAGTAAAACGTATGTATCGGGTAAAATGAAGGCATGCGATGTGGTTGGATACAAGTCTTCGCTCATTCGCTATGATGAAACTATTACCGAAGAGGAATTGCTTAATAAGGTAGATGATCTGAATGAAGATAAAGGAGTTGATGGATACATCGTTCAGCTTCCCCTACCAGAACATATATCTGTTGAAAAAGTCATAGACCGAATCTATCCAAGTAAAGATGTGGATGGGTTTACACCTGCCAATTTTGGAAAAATTGATCAGGAGCATCATAGCCTTTTACCCGCCACGCCCATGGGAGTAATTGAACTGCTTAACAGGTATGATATAGAAACTAAAGGGAAGCATTGTGTGGTAGTAGGTAAAAGCCATATAGTAGGAATGCCCATGGGAATTCTTCTTGCTGGCCCTGGCGATGCAACTGTTACTATTTGCCATATACACACCCAAAACCTGGAGGAGCATACTCGAAAGGCCGATATTCTGGTGGTTGCTGTTGGTAAACCGGGATTAATAATAGGTGATATGGTAAAAGAGGGGGTAGTAGTAGTAGATGTGGGCACTACAAGAGTGCCAGATGCAACTAAGAAAAAAGGGTTTGCATTGAAAGGAGATGTAGAATTTGCAACAGTTGAGCCTAAAGCATCCTACATTACACCGGTGCCTGGTGGAGTAGGCCCTATGACTATTGCTTCATTGATAATGAACACCATGATAGCCTACAAAAAGGCTATGGTTCTGGAATAAAATATACTTCTATGATGATCGTTTATCCGGTAATGGAGACTTTTTACTCAATTCAGGGAGAAGGGTTTTATGCTGGCGAGTCTGCTTTTTTTATACGACTTGCAGGATGCGATATAGGCTGCGTGTGGTGTGATGTTAAAGAATCATGGAGCAGTGAAAATACTCCTGAAAAGTCTGTAGATGAACTGGTGAGCGAGGTAATTAAAAGTGGGGCAAGACGTGTGATTATTACAGGAGGAGAACCCACAATGTATGATTTGGAACCATTAACAAGAGCGTTAAATTCAAATAGTATTCAAACCCATTTGGAAACTTCCGGAGCTTATCCAATTACAGGAAACTGGAACTGGGTATGCGTCTCACCTAAGAAATTTAAAGCACCAATTACGGAAGAACTTCTAAAGGCTGATGAACTAAAAGTTATTATCTTTAATAACTCAGATTTTGATTGGGCTGAGAAACATACCGAGCTGGTGAAAAAGGGCTGTAAATTATTTCTCCAGCCAGAGTGGACCAAAACCGATAGTCTAAAAGAACGTATTACAGAATACGTAAAAAACCATCCAAATTGGAGAATATCACTTCAAATTCACAAATACCTGGACGTACGCTAATGCGAACGATTCTGATTTTTTCTTTTGTATTAGTATCAGGTATTACCTGGTCTCAGTCGTTAACCTCAAAAAACAAAAAAGCAGTCAAAATGTATGAAGAAGCCCGTGTTTTAATGGGGCAGAGAGATTTTGATAAGGCCTATGATAAGTTACAATTAGCTATTGAAAGGGACCCTGGTTTTGCGGAAGCCTATCTTAGATTGGCGACTATCTATCGGATACAGTTCAATGATAGCATGCAATATTGGTGCTATCAACAGGTCGTAGATAAATACCACGATGCACCCAGGTTTGCCGGCTCCTGGTACTCTCTCGGTGAACATGCATTTAAACAAGGTTATTATGAAGATGCACTCAAGTATCTTAATAAATATATGGAGCTTACATCCGAGACTGGCAGATATGCTTCCAATGCAAAGCTTATGATTGACAATAGCCATTTTGCGATAGAGTATAAAACAAATGATTTTCAGTTTAACCCACGGCCTCTTCCTGCTATTATCAATCAATTCAAACAGCAGTATTTCCCGGTACTTACTGCTGATCAAAAAACCTTATTGTTTGTGAGGCGACAAGGTGATGAGGATATTCTAAAGTGTGAAAAAGATTCTATTGGAAACTGGAGTTCTCCTGTTTCAATTTCAGATACTATAAATTCAAAATACAATGAGGGCACCTGTTCTATCTCTGCAGATGGAAGAATGTTGGTTTTTACTTCATGTATGGGTCGTCAGGGCTTCGGTAGTTGCGATTTATACGTAAGCTACAAAACTGGAGACACGTGGTCGGTCCCTGAAAATATGGGAGGAACTATCAATTCATCTGCATGGGATTCCCAGCCAAGTTTAAGTGCTGATGGGAGAACATTATATTTTGTTTCAAACAGGAGAGGAGGCTATGGGCTGAGAGATATATATGTTTCGCACAAGGATGATGAAGGCAATTGGCTAAAACCTGAAAATATTGGGCCAGATATTAATACACCGTTTGATGATATTTCTCCATTCATTCACCCCAATGGTCAAAGGTTATATTTTGCAAGCGATGGAAGGCTTGGCTTTGGAGGTTTTGATATCTATTTTTCGGATAAAGACAAGGAGGAAGGTTGGTCTGCACCAGTAAATTTTGGCTACCCGATCAATACGCATGACGATGAGGTTTCTATGTATATTAGCTCCGATGGAACCAAAGGGTTTTACTCACATGAAGAAAAAGATGGGCTTTCTATACATAGTACGTTATACGAAATTGATATCCCACCTAAATTACAGATAGCGCATAAGAGCAGCTACGTTTATGGTAATGTTGTTGAAGCAGATACTGACAAACCCTTGAAAGCTTCGGTTTCTTTAATAGACCTAAATACGAATGAGGCTTCTCAAGTAGTTCATTCTGATTCAGTTACAGGAAATTATCTAATAGTTTTAACGGAAGGATCAGATTATGGACTATTTGCAGAGAAGCAAGGCTATCTCTATAAAAGTGAGAATTTTAGCCTCGATAAAAAATTACTCAATCCCGTTATAGTAAATTTTAAATTAGAGCGTGTAAAAGTGGGTTCAAGTGTTGTGTTGAATAACATTTTTTTTGCGTTTGACAGTTATTCTTTAACCCCTCAATCAAAAACAGAGCTGAACAAGGTCTTAAGTTTTCTCAACGCCAATAAATCAATTAAGATTGAGATAGCTGGATATACCGATAATTTGGGTAGTGAAAAATATAATATGGTATTGTCCAGAAACAGGGCTAAAGCTGTTTACGATTATTTGGTAGAAGGAGGCGTCCCCAAAGCAAAATTAAGCTTTAAAGGGTATGGAGCATCGAATTTTTTAAACTCCAACGATTCTGAAGAAGGAAGAATTAAAAACAGAAGGATTGAGTTTAAAATATCAAAATAGCTTAATAATATAATACATTCTCTATTTGGATCAATTTTTTACCGAAAATTTGGTTATATTAATTTTTTGTTAATAGGCAAATTACCTAGTTTTAGGTTTGAAAAGTAGTTTTATGTTAAACCTAAACAAAAAAGCATGAAAAAAGTTTTACTACTCGTCTTGAGCGTACTCATGGTAACCATGTCGTGGGCGCAGGACAGGACAGTTTCAGGTAAGGTAACATCTGCAGAAGATGGATCTTCTTTGCCTGGAGTTAATGTTGTAGTTAAAGGAACTACGACTGGAGGAGTTACCGACATTGACGGTAATTATAAAATCAGTGTTCCTGAACAAGGTGGCGTTTTGGTTTTTTCTTTCATTGGATTACAAACCCTGGAAGTCGAAATTGGAACAAGGAGTACCATCGATGTTCAAATGGTTTCTGATGTTAAGCAGCTAAGTGAGGTTGTTGTTGTTGGTTATGGTGAAATTGAAGCTCGTAAGTTGACAAGTTCTGTAACTTCTGTTGATGGAGATCAAATTGCTTCGATGCCGGTACCAAGTTTTGATAACGCTTTGCAAGGTAAAGCAGCGGGTGTTCAGGTAACCACTACTTCTGGTTTGCTTGGTCAAGCTCCTAAAATTAGAATTAGGGGAGTTAACTCGATATCTTCCGGAACTTACCCTCTGATAGTTGTAGATGGTGTTCCAATAGAAACAGGTGACTTTAGTGCAGGAGTTGCACCTAATAATGGCCTGGCTGATATTAACCCTGCAGATATTGCATCTTTTGAAGTATTGAAAGATGGAGCTGCTACTGCCATTTATGGTTCAAGAGCGGCCAACGGAGTTATTTTGATAACCACTAAAAGAGGGGATGCCGGAAAGGCAAAAATTGATTTTACTGCCTACGGTGGTGTCAATAAAGTTGCAAAAAGATTTGATGTATTAAATGCTCAGGAATTTATTGAGATTAGCAACGAAAAGTTTGCAACAGCTGGTATTGCACCTCAGGCATATCCGGGTGATAACAATGAGAACACTGATTGGCAAGATGTAATCTTTCAAACTGGAGTTGTTCAAAACTATAACTTAGGAATTTCAGGAGGAAGTGAATCCACTAAGTATTACGTTTCAGCCAATTACATGAGCCAGGAAGGAGCTGTTGTTAATAATTCGATTAAAAGATACTCAGTTAGGTCAAATCTGGATTACACAGGTGTTGAATGGCTTGATGCAGGTATTAAACTTCAGATTTCCAACCAGGCAAACAGTGGACTAAATACAGGAACTAATTCTTTGTCAGGAAACGTTTCTAATGCCTTGCAAGCATTTCCTAACATAGCAATATATAACCCTAACCATCCCACAGGGTACAATATTACTCCGGATAATAATGCAATGGGTCAAGGTAACAATTTACAGGGTATAGCATTCAATTTACCTAATATTCAATATGTGTTGGACCATAACCAACAGGTTAGTACTACCCAAAGGGTGCTCGCAAATGGCTATTTGCAATTGAATTTACCATTTGATATTAAACTTAAGACACAATACGGACTGGATGTTGCTAATACATCAGATTTTCTTTCTTGGGATCCCGTTCATGGAGATGGTAATCCTACAGGTTATGTGTACAGAGGTAATTATTTAACAAACAGGTGGAACTGGCAAAATACATTGTCATACAATACCACAATTAATGATACGCACACTATAGGTATTGTGATTGGTAATGAATATCAAAAAACCAGATATGATCAAGCCTGGGGTGATGCCCAAGGTTTTTCTGATGTTTTCTTTATAAAAGAGGGTCTTATATCTGGTTCTTTTGACACTCCTGGTTCTGGAGGCTATGTTGGGGAGGGTGGATTCCAATCCTATTTTGGTCGATTAAACTATGACTTTAGGAATAGGTACTTAGTTTCACTTAGTGTAAGGAATGACGCTTTGTCTTCTTTGCCAGAAGCTAATCGAAAAGGAACCTTCCTCGGGGCTTCTGCAGGTTGGAATATAGCTGAAGAGAGTTTTTTCAATGTAAGCTGGTTGGATGAGTTAAAAATTCGAGGTAGTTATGCAGAAACAGGGAACACAGATTTGAGTGCTAATCTTTTTCCATATTTAGGTACTTATGGACCCGAATTGTATGGGGACTTGACAGCGCTTTCATTTGATAACGTTGGTAATAGCTCGCTAAAATGGGAGACTACCACAAAACTAAATGCTGGTCTGGACTTCAGTTTGATTTCTGGTAAAATATCAGGCTCAATTGACTGGTACAAAAACGGTGTTAAAGATTTGGTATTGTTTGCACCTACTCCACCTTCTCTGGGACTACCTGGTAATGGAATTAACAAGAATATCGGTTCTTTAACTAATAGTGGAATCGAATTAAACTTGGATGCCGAAATTCTATCTGTTGGGGAATTTAAGTGGAATGCCAATTTCAATTTGACATCCAATAAGAATGAAATTACTGCATTGGCTAACAATGACGGTGATGTACCTTATACCTATAATATCTTACGGGTTGGTGAATCAATTGGGTCAATATATGGTTTTGTTTACGAAGGAGTAAATTCAGCTAATGGTAACCCTATTTACAAAAAAGCGGATGGTACGCTTATTCAGGGTGATCCTGATGTGAATACGTATTATGTGTATGATCCTTCTAACCCATTAGAATTATCGACTACAGCAGTTCTTGAAGAGGGAGATAAGGTTGTTTTAGGCAATCCAAATCCTAAAGTTTTTGGTGGATTCAACAATACGTTTACATTTAAAGGCTTTGAATTGAACGTATTCCTGAATTACTCTTTTGGAGCCAAAATACTTAATGTGACAAGGCAGCAAAATCTATCAATGAATTTTAACAACAATTTGGCTGAAATTAAAGATAGATGGACACCAGCAAATACAGATACAGATGTTCCCAGGTTGTCTTATGCAAATAGCAACTTTTTGAATTTAAATGGTAGTGCATCTTCTCGTTTCCTTGAGAATGGTGATTTTGTTCGAATTCAAAACGTTATGTTAGCGTACAACCTACCACAAAGCACGATTAGCAAAATCGGTTTATCCAAAGTGAGGGTTTTTGTTCAGGTACAAAACGCCTTTGTATTTACAAATTATAAAGGATTGGATCCGGAGTTAAGTTTTAGTAATACTTCGAATATTCAAGCTGGGGTGGATTACAATACAAACCCGCTGATGAGAACAATTACAGGTGGTATTAATATTGGATTCTAATTGATATGAAAATGAAAAAATTGATATATTTACTTATAATGCTGGGAGTTGTAAGCTCTTGTCAGGTTACAGATCTTGAACCATATGATTCAATTTCTGAAACATTGGCTTTTACTACTCCAGACAAGATTGAGCTTTCAATGAATGGAGTATATGATGCGGCTCAATCAGGCTTTTACGGAGGGAATGAAGCGAATAACCGGGGGTACATTTTCGGAGCAGCTTTCATTCAGCAAAATGATATGAGAGGAGAGGATATGCTTCTCATTAACATTTTTTATGCGTTTACTAACCAGGCTACGTATACTACAACCACAGCCAATAATGTAAATTATTGGGAGAATGGTTTTAGGCTTGTTAACCTAGCAAACTTGTTTATTGAAGGTGTTCAGGGTGCTATTGATGGTGGAGTTATTGATCAGGCAACTGGCGATTCCTATATAGGTGAAGCTACTTTGTTAAGAGCCTTGGCCTATCAGGAAATGATAATTATGTTTGCTCGTCCATATCGTGATGGTAATGGGGCTTCTCCAGGGTTACCTATTCATACAAAAGGTGTAAATAGTTCTGATGCTGTTGATACGGAAGTACAAGTAGGAAGATCTACGGTTGCAGAAACTTATGCATTTATTCTTTCGGATTTGGATGCTGCAGAGCAATTATTGCCTGAAAGTAGAGAAGGAGCATTAAATGTAGTGAGAGCTACTAAAGGTGCCGCAATAGCTCTTAAAACAAGAGTGTATTTACATATGGGTAATTATGCCAAAGTGATTGAGGAATCAAATAAGCTTGTTCCAACAAGCGGAGCATTGGTTAGTCCGATTAATGATTATCAGATGACGGCTAGTGTGGATGGACCGTTTACCAATAACGAAAGTTCCGATAATATTTTCTCAATGAATATGGGGCCTAATGATAACCTGAATGTTAATGCAGCCCTTGCCAACATGTATGGAAGTTCTGCTTTTGATGCTAGGGGTGAAGTGGCTATTAGCCCAATAATCTGGAATGAGTCTTTTTGGGATCCAGACGATTTAAGAAGGACACTCTTGGTAGCTTCGGGTGCTTCCGGCCGTTTGTTTACAACAAAATATAGAGATTATTTAACTAATACAGATTTACCTCCAATTATCAGATACACAGAGGTAATCTTGAATTTGGCTGAAGCAGAGGCACGTTCTGGAGATCAGGGTAGAGCTTTAGACTTGTTAAATGCTGTACGAGATAGGGCTATTTCTGGTGCAATGACTTCTTATGGTACATTTGCCACTCAAAATGGGTTAATTCAGGCAATTCTTAATGAAAGAAGAATTGAATTTTTAGCAGAAGGGCAGAGATGGAAGGATATTCACAGAAATGCTGTTGATCCAGATTTTTCTACTCTAGGTATTCCGGCAAAGATGATTTCTGCCGATGTGGATGGCTCTACTTACAGTATTGGTAATACTACTTTAACCAAAAATATTGGGTTTATTCCTTATTCGGATTACAGGTTTTTATGGCCATTGCCGGCTTCTGAAACATCTGCTAATCCAGTACTTGCAGCCGAACAAAACCCAGGTTACTAAAATATGATAGTTATGAGAAAATTAAGTTTAATAATATTGTCAGTTTTGACAATTGTACTACTGAACTCATGTAAAAACGGGCAGGATTTGCCAAGCGCAAAATATGAGTATGTTGGAGTTCCGGGTGCTAAGGTTCCATCGACAATTTTTGAAGGAACTGATGGAGTAGAATCGAAGGCTGTTGTACCTGTATACTACGGCAGTGATGTAGAACCTGGTCAGGCAGTTACAGTTACTTTTACTGTTGCTTCTAGTTCAAATGCAGTAATTGGTACAAATGTAATGATCGAAGGCGCTGACGTTTCAGGACAATCTTTTACAGTTACTGTTCCTGCTGATACTTTTGCGACATCATTTACAATAGTAAGTGTACCTAACAATGATCAGAATGATGATATTAATGTTGTTTTTGATATTTCTTCTGTTTCAGGAGGAGTAAATATTGGTTATCCTTTTGATAGTAATGCCAGTATTGTGATTCTTGATGACGATTGTCCCTATGATTTTGATGCATTCTTGGGTACTGCCGCAGTGGTTGAAAATGGTTCATATGGACCATATCCAGCCAATATGACAAAAGTTGCAACTAACAAAATTGCAACAGATAATTTCTGGGACACTGGGGCTACTGTTACAATGACTTTAGTTCCTTGTGACGGTTCTGTTGATGTTCCTCTACAGACGTATGATTACTTTGGAACAGATCCTAATGGAACCGTGGTAAGTACTTCTCCAGGTACATGGGATGATGTTAATA
Source organism: Cyclobacteriaceae bacterium (assembly GCA_020436165.1). Classification (GTDB taxonomy): domain Bacteria; phylum Bacteroidota; class Bacteroidia; order Cytophagales; family Cyclobacteriaceae; genus JAKISE01. The sequence goes on from JAGQYI010000011.1 coordinate 38,768, forward strand.
AAGTAATAGTTATTAATATTAGAATTAGCTTGCCTGCATACAGTTTTGTATCCGATGAGCAGCATGTGTTTACATTCTGATTTTGATTGATAAATAGCTTTATAGAATTGTAAAGTTTTTAGGCTCTTGATTAATCAAGAGCCTTTTTTTGACTTTTAAATATTATCCTGGATTACTAATATGTTCCGAAGATATTAAAACATTCAGAAGAGTTATTATCCGTTATAAGCTTGCTAAAAGGGTTTTAAAAAACTTACTTTTAGTTATAACAATCCATTTTCAAGTATTAAAAACTCCCTAAAACTGTAGGTTCATGATTTAGAAATTATTTAATGGAAGATATCTTTCAAGCAATCATAAACAGAGAGTTTTCTTTTTGGTTTCCTGCCTAAGGTATTTGGATTGTTTTATTTGCATTTTTTGCTAAGAATATTTTTAATAATTATTCTTTTAGTGAATAAAATATTTATAAAATATTAGCTATTTTTAATTAAGAATTAATACGACACTCTAATAGTTCATTTTTTTATGAAAATAATTTTACAAATTTACTTATTGTTTTATATCCTTTTTCTTAGCGTAAGTTCTTATTCTCAAGATAATTATTTGCAGGGGTTTATAGTTACTTCAGAGCAAGATACAGTAACCGGCCTCATTAATTTTAAAGATTGGGAGGTAAATCCTAAGAAAGTAGAATTTAAAAAAGATGCTACAGCTGAACAAAAAATGTATACGCCATTAAATATTACGGCATTTGGGGTTGCCGGGTATGTTTTTATGGGTTCTATTGTTGATGTAGAGAATTCTCCAATTCGGATTGCAAATTTGAGCAGTACCCCAACTGAGAAAATTACGCAAGACACTGTTTTTCTAAAAACATTAATTAGAGGTGAAAAAAGTCTATATAGTTATAAAAAGTTGAATGGTGATAAGAATTTTTATGTACAAGAAAATGGTGAATTTGTACTTCTTGTTTACAAGAAATATTCTGTTAAAATTGGGGCAAGAAGCAATATTGCCGAGAATAATAAATTCATTGGTCAGCTCACATTGTATCTTAATGATTGCCCCGGTATAAAATCAAGTTTACCTAATTTAGAGTATACTCAAAAAAGTCTTGAAAAACTGTTTGTGACTTATTATCAGTGCACAAAGTCTGACTACGTTAGGATAATTCCTGAGAAGGAAAAAATAACAGTTGAGGGAGGTCTTATCGCTGGACTATCAATTACAGATTTAAAGCTGAATAGTTCATTCTACGATTTTTTGCCCCAAACTGATTATAACACTTCATATAATTTTTCTGGGGGGGTATTACTTGATCTTATTATGCCTCGAAACCTGAAGAAACTTTCTTTGTATAATGAATTAATACTATCAACATTTAAAATCTCCGGCACTTATACATACTTCTATTATGAAGATTTGTATACTGATGAAAATACAATGTTCAAGTATGCATATCTGAAGCTAAATAATATGTTACGATACAAAATACTCCTAAATAATTATAGTATATTTTTAAACGTGGGTATATCTAATGGTATTGCAATTTCTTCATATAATCACAGAAAACAGTTAAAAAAAATATATTCTATGGATTATACAAAAGAGTCTGAAGCATTTGCAAGTGAAAACTATGAAATGGGGATTTTAGGTGGAATTGGTGCACAGTCAAAGAGATGGACACTAGATGTAAGGTATGAATTAGGAAGTGGAATTTCTCAAGGGAATTACTCTCAGGTTGACTCTTCAACTAGAAGGATTTACGTATTGATTGGATATAGATTTAAAAAGAAATCGGAATAGTGATGTTACTGGTAAACAGGAACAGAAAAGAAAGAAAAACGATTTAAGTACGTCAACTAAATTTATAATTATTCTCAAATAATTATAGAAAATGTAAGAATGAAGGCTTTTTCTACATAAGTAGAAAACATTTCATAATTCCTCCAACCTAACCGGCCTTTGGTTATCTACCCATTTTTGGTAGTCTCCATCATAATCAACTTTCTCCTGTAATTGCTTAGTGATTTTAAGGATAAATAGAATTTCTTCATCTGAATGAGCTTCAGAACCTTCTAACTCGGAAATAATGCTTTCCAGTCTGTCGCCTACTTCTCCTTCTATTTTTCGGAAGTATTCGGAGTATTTTTCTTCCATGGGGTCGCTCAATGTTATATCAGCGAAGTGCTCGTCCAATATTTTACCTGTTATTTCTCTTCCATGCTTTTTAGAATCTATGATGTTTCCTTTACCGGTAACCACATTGCCAATAGCAAAAACATTATCATAGCCTTTTATTTGATAACCAAATTCACCATACGTGTCCAAATAGCTGCCATCGTAAGGAACACTTGGAAGCTCCTCAGGAAGACTGCCAATGGATGAAATAAGAAGCTCCGTTTCAAAAAAGCAACTTTCATCTGTTTCAACTAGTTTTCCATTTTCAGAACGTACCCTTTGGAATGTTACTCCTGTAAGCTTTCCATTTTCCTCTGTAAAGCCTTTTGGTACGCACAGGGGCTCAAATTGGAACAAATATTTACTTTGATAATTTTTCAAGAGTTTCTCGGTCACTTGTTTAGCCTTTAAAACATCTTCCGGAGAATCGCCTTTTCTTGGGTAGAGAGGCATATCTTCGGTATTACGTCTGTAAAAAAGAGTACACCCTTTTACGCCAAGCTCCTCCAGGTTTGTTTCATTATCTTCAAGGATTTGTGTCACTCCCTTTTTCTCGAAAGTAAACAGGTCAACTTCAACCCCTTTTTTTTCTTTAAGTGCCTTTTGAACAAGGTCGATCATGATCATCTTCACCACATCAATTGATGCGAGTCCACCTCCCACTACACAGGTGTTATCTTTAAGATCATATTTTGGGCCTCTGTAATCTGGTTCATGATTATGATTGTACCAGTAAAGCAGATCGTTCTGATAGATAAGCCCATTATTTCTAAACTTGTCTATCCCATCCATTGGAAGCTTCCTGTCTCTCCATGCACCAATGGCAATAATTACTGCCGAAAATCCCCACTGATTGGCAAGCTCATCTAAAGTAGCATCTCGCCCTAGTCGGAAACCAGGAACAAACCGAATATTGGGGTGACTCAACCTTTCGTCAATGAGGCGTTCTTCTTTATTTCTTAGGCCCACATGCCATTTGGGAAGCCCATCTTCAATTTTGCCGTAAGGCAAATTCTTCTGGTCAAAAACCACCACTCTAAATCCTCTTTCTGCCAACATAAAAGCAGCTTCTGAGCCTGCTACCGAACCACCGATAATGGCAATAAAATGTTTTCCTGAATGCTCCATTAACTAATCAAACTAGCTCTAAAATTAAGTGCATAAACTGCACGTATGTGTAACTTGAGTCACCTTATAAAATCTGACTAAAGTTACGCACCATTTTTTTTGCATACAATGGAGCGGTGGTTTGTGCCAACTTGCCCTACTTATCGCAGATAAAAAGTATAATAACCCTTTGTTCCCGATTTACTAACCCCCTCTATTCGCACACGACCTCTCACTTTGGATAAAACATTGGCTAGCTTTTGAGGATTATCTATTTTATAATCGTTGATATATGTAATTATCAAGCCTGGTTCCAAACCAAGTTTTCCCAGAAGACCTCCTGAATAAAGTTTGGTTATCTTAACACCATTATCAATTTTATAAAGGTCCTGCTCAACTTTAGAGACTTCTTCCAGATCGGCACCTAAGTACTCAGAGGTGAAAAGTTCTTTTTTAACGATATTAGTTGTTCCTTCCCTGTTGGTAAGCGTAAGAGCTTTTTCAATCACCTTACTTCCACTTTTCCATTTCACAGTTACCCGATCCCCAGGAGATCGATAGCTGATCAATTCGTCATATTCCGCTTTACTGTTTATGGCAGTGCCATCAATAGACAAAAGTACGTCCTCCTCTTTAATACCTACCTGATTGGCGGCAAACCCCGTGTTAACATTGGTAACCAAAACACCTTCCAGGCTTTTAACATTCAGGTCAAGTCGTTTAGAGATATCCTGAGTAAGGTCTGTAACCTCAACGCCCATGATGGCCTTTTGAACCTCACCATATTTGATCAAGTCATCTACTACCTTTTTAACGATGTCCACAGGAATGGCAAAGCCATAACCAGCGTAGGAGCCAGTGCGGGATAAAATGGCAGTATTTATTCCCACCAATTCCCCTTTTCTGTTCACAAGAGCTCCACCACTGTTGCCCGGGTTAATGGCAGCGTCTGTTTGGATAAATGACTCAATTGGGAATTTATCTTTTACAATATTTAAAGCTCGTGCTTTGGCACTTACAATGCCACTGGTTACAGTGGAAGTCAGGTTAAACGGATTTCCAACAGCAATTACCCCTTCGCCAACCTGCAGGTTTTTAGAGCTACCCAAAGGAATAGCCTTCAGGTTATTTGCTTCAATTTTTAATACTGAAATATCAGTAGAAGGGTCGGTGCCAATGAGTTTGGCATCGTACGTATCTTTTCCAATGATTACTTCAAGCTTGTCGGCATCTTCCACCACATGGTTGTTGGAAACAATATAACCATCGCTTGTAAATATCACACCGGAGCCGCTGCTAATGGTCTGCGCTGTTCGGTCGCCTCCATCATAAAAAAACATATCCATGAACGACATCCGGTAGGTTTGTTCCGAAATATTCTTGATGTACACTACACTTTGTGTACTTATTTTGGAGGCTTCAATAAAATCACCATCATCGGAAAACTCGGTTGGGCTGCCCGATGCGGAGAGTTGATTTATGTATTGCGCCTGCGGGCTGTCATTTTTATCTTCTAAGGATGTGAACTGTGGTTTTTCTGAGGCAAGTGTAGCTTCACGATTGTGAAACAAATAAGAACCTACAAAACCTCCAATAATACTAACCAGGAATAATGCAACGTACTTTTTCATAGTAATGGTAACGTTTGTTATGAATTTACATTGTGATTTTCAAATCTAGCGACCGCAAAACAAATGCCAGCCAATAAGTTTGACATAATGTCTTGCTATGGCATCCAAATCTGTTTTAGTTTTGCAGAACGAATTGTAATTATGGGAATACGATCGGTACTTAGTAAGCCTCTGGCGCAAATGGTTGTGGCCCAACAAAAAAAGTGGTCTGCAAAGCCGGGGGACTATCAGCAACGAATTTTTAAAAACCTTATAGCCAAGGGGCAAAAGACAGTATTTGGTAGTGACCATCATTTGCAGGATGTTACCAATTACGCAGAATTTAAAGAGGCTGTGCCGATAAAAGATTATGAAGGCCTGAAAGGATATGTGGAACGGATACTAAAAGGGGAAAGTGATGTTTTGTGGCCGGGCAAACCTGCGTATTTTGCTAAGACTTCAGGAACTACAAGCGGCACGAAATACATTCCGCTAACAAAGGACTCAATTCCAAATCACATCAACAGTGCAAGAGATGCCTTATTGAGCTATGTAAATGAATCTGGAAACGGGAATTTTCTGGATGGTAAACTTATTTTTTTGTCAGGTAGTCCTGAGATGGATAAAAAGGCCGGAATATATACCGGTCGTTTGTCAGGTATTGTAAATCACCATGTACCTGGGTATTTGCGCACCAATCAAATGCCTTCGTATGCCACTAATTGCATTGAAGACTGGGAAGAAAAGCTGGAGAAAATAATTGATGAAACGATCGATAAAGATATGACCCTTATTTCAGGCATACCTCCCTGGGTACAGATGTATTTCGACCGGATCGTAGAGAGAACCGGAAAGCCCATAAAGGACGTATTTCCCAATTTCTCTATGTTCGTTTATGGGGGCGTGAATTTTGAACCGTATCGCAAGAAGCTGTTTGAAACCATCGGAAAGGAAATTCCTTCCATTGAAACTTATCCAGCCTCAGAGGGTTTTATTGCCTATCAGGATAGTCAGGTGGAAGAGGGTTTGCTTTTATTGTCTGATTCAGGCATTTTCTTCGAGTTTGTACCGGCTGATGAGTACTTTAATGAGAACCCGACTCGCTTAACTGTTGATGAAGTAAAAACAGGGATTAATTATGCAGTGATCATCAATAGCAATGCAGGCTTATGGGGGTATAGCATTGGCGATACTGTCAAGTTTGTTTCCACTTATCCACATCGATTGGTGGTCTCGGGTCGTATCAAACATTTTATTTCTGCCTTTGGAGAGCATGTAATAGGTGAGGAAGTAGAGAAAGCCATGCGCGAGACCATGCAGGAATTTCCTGAAACTGAATTGGTAGAATTCACCGTGGCACCCAATGTTACGCCTGAAGAGGGGCTTCCACTGCATGAATGGTATGTGGAGTTTAGGCAGGAACCTAATGATTTGGCTTCCTTTCAAAATAAACTAGATTTGCACCTCCAGAAATTGAATACCTATTACTTCGACCTTGTTTCGGGTAATATTTTATCGGAACTGAAACTTATACCCTTGCAACAAGACGCTTTCCGCAACTATATGAAATCAATTGGTAAATTGGGTGGACAAAATAAGGTGCCGCGACTGTCCAATGACAGGAAGCTGGCTGAAGGGTTAATACCATTTAAGAAATAATATCTTTTGGGAGAGCAACAGAAAAAACATATCGCCATTCTGGGATCAACAGGTTCAATTGGAACCCAGGCGTTGGAAGTCGTTGCTGAAAATCAAGACAATTTTGAGGTTGAAGTGCTCACGGCCGGTAGCAATGCCACTCTGTTAATAGAACAAGCCAAAGCATTTAAACCCAATGTGGTTGTAATTGGTGCCGAGGGCAAATACGATGAGGTTTTTGCAGCATTAGATCCATTAGGCATAAAAGTCTATGCAGGAGATAATGCCCTTGCTTCCGTAGTTGAAATGGACACTATTGACATGGTGCTCACGGCTTTGGTCGGTTACGCTGGCTTACGACCAACGTTAAATGCCATTGAAGCAGGGAAGAATATTGCTTTGGCCAATAAAGAAACGTTGGTGGTTGCCGGTGAATTGGTGACCAGTCTTGCCAAAGAAAAAGGAGTGAACTTGTATCCTGTGGATTCAGAACACTCGGCCATTTTTCAATGCCTGGCAGGTGAATTTCACAACCCGATAGAGAAAATTTTGCTGACTGCTTCCGGAGGCCCTTTTAGAGGTAAGGATAGAAAGTTTTTGGAAAGTGTAACCAAAGAACAGGCGTTGAAACATCCTAATTGGGATATGGGAGCAAAGATCACCATCGATTCAGCTACCTTAATGAATAAGGGCCTGGAGGTGATAGAAGCCAAATGGCTGTTTGGTCTAAAGAAGGAACAAATTGACGTGGTGGTTCATCCACAGTCGATCATACACTCCATTGTACAGTTTGAAGATGGTTCTATGAAGGCCCAAATGGGGTTGCCTGATATGAAGCTGCCCATTCAATATGCATTGGGTTACCCCAACCGTTTACCTTCAAATTTCCCACGATTTAACTTTTTAAACTATCCATCGCTTACCTTTGAAGAACCTAACACAAAGTTGTTTAGGAATTTAGCATTGGCATACGAAGCAATGGAGCGTGGAGGGAATATCCCTTGCGTGCTGAATGCCGCAAACGAAGTGGTAGTTGATGCGTTTTTGAAGGATAAGGTTTCTTTTCTGGAAATGCCGGATATTGTAGAAACCTGTATGAGCAAAATGTCGTTCATACCATCTCCTGAATACGATGCATTGGTGCAGACGGATAAAGAAACAAGAATTTTAGCGAGCGAATTAATTAATTGATGGAAGGAATAATTATGGCAGCTCAGATCATTCTGAGCTTATCAATTTTAGTAGGAGTACATGAGGCAGGGCATATGTTTGCTGCCAAATTTTTTGGAATGCGCGTAGAGCAATTTTCTATAGGCTTTCCCCCCAGAATCTTTGGGGTTAAGTACGGTGAAACCGAATATACGATCGGAGCTATTCCATTAGGTGGTTTTGTGAAGATTTCAGGTATGATTGATGAATCGATGGATCTGGAGGCCATGAAAGAGGAACCTAAGGAATGGGAGTTTCGATCCAAGCCTGCATGGCAGCGTTTAATTGTTATGTTGGGAGGTATTACCGTGAATGTGATTACTGGTATACTTATTTTTATTGCATTGGCTTATGCTTATGGCGAGCAATATTACTCAAAAGCAGAAATTGAAAAGTATGGGATCGTGGCCGATGAAATCGGTCAGGAAATAGGCCTGAAAACAGGAGATAAGATAGTGAATATAAGTGGTAATGACTACCAGCGATTCACTGATTTAATAGGTTCGGAGGCATTGTTGGGAGATAACGCCTACTATACTGTTTTGCGCGATGGAAAAGAGATTAAGGTAAATATTCCTGCTGATTTGATTGAACAGCTTTCTGAAAAGAAGAACATAAGTAAATTCATTGAACCCAGGTATCCTTTTGAAGTAGGACCTGTAAGCCCCAACAGCGAAGCAGGCAGAGTTGGGCTGGAAACAGGGGATAAAATTGTTGCAGTAGGTGGTACGCCTGTTACCTATTTTGATCAGTTTGAAGAAGAGAAGAAGAAATTTGCAAATAAAACGGTTGACCTTACCGTACTTCGCGGAGATAAAAAGATGGATCTGACTGTAAACCTGGATGAATCGGCAATGGTTGGTTTCCAGGCCAAGCCTTTGCTTCAATTAAAGTCGGAAGAATATAGTCTTGGCAGATCTGTGGAAATTGGAGCTAAAGAGGCATTTACAACAGTTTGGGTAAATGTAAAGGGCTTAGGCAAAGTTGTCTCCGGACAAATTGATCCCCGCAAATCGTTGATGGGCCCAATAGGCATTGCCCGTGTTTTTGGAGGTACCTGGAATTGGGAGCGTTTCTGGAACCTGACAGGTATGCTTTCCATGATCCTGGCGTTCATGAACCTATTACCCATTCCTGCATTGGATGGTGGCCACGTAATGTTCCTGATGTACGAAATAGTTTCAGGTAGAAAGCCCTCGGATAAATTTCTTGAAAATGCGCAGAAAGTGGGCATGGTTATGCTGCTTGCACTAATGGTTTTCGTTTTCGGAAACGATATTTTCAATTTGTTTAGATAACCACACTTTAAATCCAAGGTCTGTGTCTCACAAACCTTGATATACGTTATTTCAATTGATCTTCAATTGATTTGGTATGTTCGGTTTGCACGTCACCGGTGTGCTTGGTTTCTTTGGGTTCAATAAGCATAACCCAGCACTCTTCCTCACAATGAGGTTTGTGCAGGGTGGCTTTCGGCACCACAAAGCCTTCACCTTCTTTTAAGTGAATGGTTTTATCCTCAAAGTCAATAGAAAGGGAACCTTTCACGATCAGGAACAATTCGTCTTCTTCTTTATGATCGTGCCACACAAAATCACCCTTAAGTTTGGCTATTTTTACATATTGTCCGTTAAACTCACTTATAACTTTAGGAGACCAGTAATCGGTTATGGATTGGAAAGCTTCTTTGGTA
>JAGQYI010000065.1 GCA_020436165.1 Cyclobacteriaceae bacterium
CCCTGATTGACCTTAATTTTCTCGGAATTGATAATGTTCTTGTTATTAGAGGAGATGCTATCAAATCTGAAGCAAGGTTTGTTCCGGAAGCTGATGGGAATAATTATGCTATAGACCTCGTACATCAGGTGATGGATATGAATAATGGAAAATACCTTGATGATACCTTGGAAAATGCGGCTTCTACAGATTTTTGTATTGGCGTAGCCGGTTATCCTGAAAAGCATGCGGAAGCACCTAATATGAAGTCTGATTTAAAGTATCTGAAACAGAAAATAGAAGCAGGAGCAGAATACATTGTCACGCAAATGTTTTTTGACAACCAAAAATATTTTGATTTTGTAAAACAATGTCGTGATGCCGGTATTAGCGTTCCCATTATTCCGGGATTAAAACCTATTACCACCCTTTCCCAAATACAGATACTTCCTAATACGTTCCACATTGATTTGCCTGAAGATTTGGCAGATGCCCTGGAGGATTGCAAAGACAATAAACAAGTGCTTGAGGTAGGAGTGGAATGGGCTATTCAGCAGTCAAAAGAGCTAATGGCCAATGGGGCACCTACACTTCACTTTTATTCGATGGGTAAGGCCGAACCGGTTTACCGAATTGCCAAGGAGTTATTTTAAGTTTTCATAACTTCTTATTTTTCAGGAAGAAGCAAAATAGTTTTATATTGCTTAGAAATATAAACCCTTATAAAATGAGAAAGACCAAAACCGGCTTGCTTGGCAACATACTTTTGATTGCTTTATTTTTTAACATATTAATAGGCTGTACTACCGAAAGTGATGAGCAAACTACTAATTCCGATGAAAAAATATTTAATGGAGTTATAAAACTCGATGTTCGGGATTCTAAATCCGATTGGACTCCCTATTTGCCCAAACAAGCTCCTGAAGGGGCTCCCAATATTTTATTTGTTTTGTATGACGATACCGGACTGGCTGCTTGGTCTCCCTATGGAGGTAGAATTAATATGCCTACACTGGATAAACTTGCCGCCAATGGCCTAACCTATACCCAATGGCATACCACAGCTTTGTGTTCTCCAACACGTTCTACGTTGCTTACTGGGAGAAATCACCACGTAAACGGAATGGCCGCCATTACAGAAGCAGCCGATGGTTTTCCTGGTGCTAATGGAAGGCTACCTAAACAAGTAACTACAATTGCCGAGGTTTTAAGGGATAATGGCTGGAGTACATTTTGGGTAGGCAAAAACCACAATGTGCCTGAGCAGGATGTTGCTCCGGGAGCAAGTCGTGCTTCGTGGCCAACACAAATAGGGTTCGATAAATATTATGGTTTTCTTGGGGGTGAAACCAACCAGTGGTACCCGGACCTGGTAGAAGACAACCATTTTATAGAACCTCCATATACGCCTGAAGAAGGCTACCACCTTTCGAAGGATTTGGCCGATAAGGCCATTGAAATGTTGAGGAACCAAAATGCCACCAACCCTTCCAAACCCTGGTATATGTGGTTCAATCCGGGGGCTAATCATGCGCCCCACCACGCACCTCAGGATTATATCGATAAATACAAAGGCAAGTTTGATGACGGTTATGATGCCTACAGAACCTGGGTAGTAGCTAGAATGATAGATAAAGGGATTTTACCTGAAGGCAC
>JAGQYI010000066.1 GCA_020436165.1 Cyclobacteriaceae bacterium
AAAATAAACCCGCATGTTTCTGAAATGTGTAAAACGCTTGCCGAAGTAATGGTTATAGATATTGACAATATCTCCATTAAAGCTACCACTACGGAGAAACTGGGGTTTGTGGGCACTGAAGCCGGTGTGGCTGCCTTTGCCAATGTGCTCATTATTAAAGAAGGGCTGTAGCAAGTTCGTCTCCTTTAAAAATGTCCGACAAACCTGATCTTCATTTAATTGTTACCGAAGATGGTTCACACTCGTTACGAGTACCCGAATTGGACGAAACCTACCACTCCAGTCATGGAGCTATTCAGGAATCGAACCATGTTTTTATCAAGCACGGCCTTTTGCATTGGCTCAAAGAAAACCCTGACAAACCCATAAAAATATTTGAAGTTGGTTTTGGCACAGGTCTAAACGCTTTTTTAACCCTTCTTGAAGCTGAAAGCTTGAAAATAAATGTCTTCTATAAAAGCATAGAGTTCTATCCTGTGGAGAAAGAGCTAGCTAATCAACTCAATTACCCCAAACAGTTAAATCAAAGTGAAGCACTTTTTGAAGCATTGCACAATGCCAATTGGGAAAAACCAGCCAAAATTAGCGAGCTGTTCACTCTTCATAAGACTAAGGCTTCTTTGCCGGATTTTAAATTTAGCGAAACCTACGACCTCATTTATTTTGATGCTTTTGCTCCAAGCAAACAACCGGAGCTTTGGGAGTATCCAATTATTGAAAAATGCTACAATGCTTTAAACAAAAACGGCATATTTGTGACCTATTCTGCCAAAGGGCAATTAAAAAGAGATTTGCGTAAAGCAGGCTTTGAACTGGAAACACTTCCCGGTCCTCCCGGTAAGTTTGAAATGGTGCGAGCTATTAAAAGACGTTAGATTTTAGATATTTAGACTTTAGATTTAATAATGAGTGAGTTTTTTAACCAGGTTTTTGAATATGCTCTCCACATAGATCTGCTGGAGTTATCAGGGTTGATTTTTGGGCTACTTTGTGTTTGGTGGCTGATCAAACAAAATATTCTCACCTGGCCGGCCGGTATTATTTACGTATTTATATCGTTTGTCATTTTTTGGCGAATCAGGCTTTATGGGGATTTTATCCTGCATATATTCTTTCTAATATTAAATATTTACGGTTGGTATTATTGGGTTCGCCATCGTAAAAGTGATAAGGAGGAATTACCTGTCACAACTTATTCCCTGAAGATCAACTTTATTGTTGCCATTATAACAGCCCTGGGTGTTTGGGTTTTTGGCTACTTCCTGGAGCATTTGCCCAATCTATTCTCAGGCCTTGAGCCTGCTGCTCTGCCCTATTGGGATGCAACCACCTCCATTCTAAGTGTTACCGGAATGTGGCTAACGACCCGCAAAAAACTCGAGAACTGGTACTACTGGTTGACTGTCGATATTTTGGCAAGCGTTATTTACGTTTATAAAGGCATCTATTTTTATGCACTCCTTTATGGAATCTATGTCATTTTAGCAATTTCGGGTTATGTAGAATGGAAGAAATCAATGAAAGAGTATCATGCGTAAAGTGGTAGTAACCGGTCCCGAGTCTTCGGGGAAAACATCTATGGCCGAAAGCCTTTCGGTTTACTTCAATGCTCCTTTAGTGCACGAGTATTCAAGGGTTTATCTTAACAAATTAGATAGAAATTACAATAAAGAAGATTTGGTAGAAATAGCGAAAGGCCAACTACAACTGGAAAACTGGGCACTTAAAGATCACGAAGATCTGATTATATGCGATACCAGTTTGGAAGTGATAAAAATCTGGTCAGAATATAAATATGACTCTTGTGACCCACTTATAATTGATTTGCTGAAGAAGAACTTACCCGATGTTTACCTGTTGATGAAACCGGATCTCCCCTGGGAACCAGACCCTTTAAGGG
>JAGQYI010000067.1 GCA_020436165.1 Cyclobacteriaceae bacterium
CGCCTCGGCAATGGGTTGGGGAAAGGGTGGAAGGTATACAAAAAGACATAGAAACATGCCATGAACAGGGCCTGAAGGTTATGCTCAAGCCCCATGTATGGGTGAGCAGGGGAGGATATACGGGAGATTATATGCCTGAAACATGGGATTCTCTGGAAATTTCTTATTCCAGTTACATTATTACTTTCGCAAAACTGGCGCAAAAAAATAAGGTGGAGCTCTTTTGTATGGGCACGGAATGGAGAAGATTTGTGAAGGAAAGGCCGGAGTATTGGAACAGCCTTATCGATAGTGTGCGAAAGATTTATTCGGGCAAGCTTACTTATGCAGCCAATTGGGATGAGTACAAAGAAACACCCTTCTGGGAAAAACTGGATTACATTGGTGTAAATGCATACTTTCCTCTTTCAGAAGAGGCCAATCCAACAAAGGAAGCGCTTGAAAAGGCCTGGATGCCCATTAGCAAGAACCTGGAAGCAATTAGCTACACCCTGGGGAAACCTGTTTTGTTTACGGAATATGGTTACAGGAGTGTGCAGGGCACTACCATAAAGCCTTGGGAGTCGTACACAGATTTGCTGGAATCAATGGCTGAGCAGCAAAATGCACTTTCAAGCTTATACGCCTCGGTTTGGAACAAGAAATGGATGGCAGGCGGATTTCTTTGGAAATGGCATATGCAGGAATCGAAATGGGGAAACAGGAATGTGGATTATACGCCACAGGGTAAACCTGCTTTAGAGGTGATCAAAAAGTGGTACAGACAGGATTAGCAAAAAAAAGGCGTACCGGTAATCAGTACGCCATGTTTGCTGGGATTTAAAATTACTATCTTGAAGCGGTTAAAGCCTGTTCTTTGTTAATATTAAGGCCATTAGAAGTTATTTGAAGATTGTAAATGCTAAGTACATCTGTATCTTTTCCTTCTAATGTATAATGCCCTGCCGGCAGATTCTTAACGTCAAAAGTCCTTAAGAATCGTGCGTTCTTGCTTCCGTTTATTGCGTACACAACCCTGCCCGACTCGTCCTTGATGATAAACTGGAATTTGCCTGTGATGTTGTGATGAACAGAAAACGTTTTTTCTCCTTTTGCCTTGATGTAAGTTTCTACACCTTGTGCGTAGCTAGCGCTGGCAAAGACTGTCAATGCCAGTACTAATGTGGTTCTTAAGATTGATTTCATAGCCTGATGTGTTATAATACATTACAAAGCTATGGAGGTTGCAGGGCTCTTAATACCACTTAGTTGGCCACTTTGTGTACTATATTAACAGTATTTATCTTTTAACAATTAAATAATGTTAATATAGAACACATTCTGGTTAATTTAGCAAAGTTTTTTACAATTCGGGTTAAGGATATTTGCAAAGAATATGCAGTCTAAGCAGCCAACATTTGAGCAGATTGCCCCCGCTTTCGGAACTTCGCTTGTGGTAAAGCAGTTTTTGGAGTCGGGGCAAAACAAAAACCCACTCTGGCATGTACACCCTGAGATGGAGTTGGTATATGTAAATGGAGGGGCAGGAAAACGCTACATTGGCAACCATCAATCCTATTACCACGATGGAGAGCTTATTCTCATTGGCCCCAATTTGCCGCACTACGGTTTTACGGATCGTCTGACCAACAACCGCTCTGAAACCATTATTCAAATGCGCGAAAACTTTCTGGGTGACAATTTCTTCGATGTTCCTGAAATGCGTTCCATTGCCAGGCTTATTGCCCGCTCAAAGCACGGACTTGTCTTTTATGGAGATACCAAGGAGATGATTGGCTCCAGGATCGAGAGACTCCCTGAAAAGCAGTCTTTTGAACGCGTTCTTTCCCTGCTTGAAATATTGAAAGTCCTGTCGGAATCGGAAGAATACGAAGTGTTAAATGCTTCAGGCTCTTCCATTGAAATTGAGCCGCAGGATCAGGTCAGGATCAACAAGATTTATTCGCATGTAAAGCAAGCAGAATTTTCAGGAAACCATAAAACTGGATGATATATCCGACATGCTTAGCATGACCAAACCGGCCTTTTGCCGTTATTTTAAAAGGCTTTCAGGAAACACATTTACTACGTTTGTAAATGAGTATCGATTGGTGCATGCTTCTAAACTTTTGGCTGAAACCAATATTCCTATTACAGAAATCTGTTACCAGTGTGGTTTCAATAATTTCTCACATTTTAACAAGCAGTTTCAAAAATTCACCGGACAAAGCGCTTCACGCTATCGCAACGAGCAAACCCAGATCGTTTCTTAGCCTCTGCATTGCCGGATAATGGTTTTTCTAAGTACATTTATATACCCAAAATGTATGTATCTGATATGAAAAATCTACTGTTTTTACTTCTGCTCGCTTCTTGTACTGTTGATACCACTCCGGTATCACTTCCTCATATTTTTGGTGACAACATGGTGCTCCAAAGAGAAACGCCAATTCCGGTTTGGGGCACGGCCGGAGCTGGTGCAGAGGTTAAGGTTTTGTTCAATCAACAAACAAAAACTGCGGTGGCAGATGCTTCCGGTAAGTGGTCGCTTAAGTTGGATGCAGAGGAAGCCGGGGGACCTTACACGCTAACCGTACAAGGTACAAATGAAATTGTGTATAAAAATGTACTTGTAGGTGAAGTGTGGTTTTGCAGCGGCCAATCGAATATGGAATGGACAGTTGGGCAATCCATGAACTTTAAACAGGAAAAGAAAGAGGCTGATTTCCCTGAGATAAGGCATATTAAGATACCCAAGGTTATAAAAAATATTCCTCAGACCGATTTTGATAGTACCTCCTGGGTAGTTTGCGATTCATCAACGGTAGCTAGCTTTACGGGTGTAGGTTATTTCTTTGCCAAAAATCTTTACGAAAAACTCAACGTGCCCATTGGGTTAATCAATACTTCGTGGGGCGGTACCAATATCGAAACCTGGACCAGCAGGGAAGGATTTGAAGACAGTGATGAATTTAAGGAAATGATCGCATCAATACCGGTAATTTCGATTGACTCACTGGAAAGAATGGCCGAAGGAAAAGGAGGAAAAAGAATTGAAAAGTTACAGGGATCACCTTTGGCTATCGATTCGGTGGAAGTGGTAAAAAGCTCGTTTGATGATTCCGGTTGGCCGGAACTCAATCAGCCCCAATTATGGGAAGAACAAAGTCTGAAAGCACTGGATGGAGTGGTTTGGCTTCGCAAAACAGTTGAGCTAAAGCAAAGCCAACTTAAACCAGATGCACATATTGAACTGTCAACCATTGACGATTTTGATGAAACGTACATCAATGGTGTTAAGGTGGGAGAAATCAGGCAATGGAATCTGAAGCGCAACTATCCTGTGCCGGATGGATTGCTGAAACCTGGAAAGAATGTGATTGCCATTCGTGTGACAGATACCGGTGGAGGGGGTGGTATCTATGGCGATCCCGCCAATCTCAAACTGGTGCTGGGTAAAACCAGCATTCCACTCAATGGAATGTGGAAGTTTCATGTAGAAATGGTTGAGGAGGTAATTAATGTGAATTCGTTTCCTTCGGTAGCTTACAATGCCATGATCAATCCGCTGATACCTTATGCATTTCGTGGGGTGATCTGGTACCAGGGAGAATCGAATGCCGGGCGTGCCTATCAGTACCGCAAGGCATTTCCGCTCATGATTAACGACTGGAGGAGTAAATGGGGTGAAGGTGATTTTCCTTTCTACTATGTTCAGTTGGCTACTTTTGGTGCTTCCGGTACCAGCAACCTGGGTTGTGGTTGGGCCGAGCTTCGCGAGGCACAGGCCATGACACTGGATGTACCCAATACGGGTATGGTAGTAACTACTGATGTTGGAAATCCCAAAGACATTCATCCCACCAACAAACAAACTGTGGGGCAACGATTAAGCGCTATTGCCTTAAACGATGTTTATGGTATAAAACAGCCACATCAAAGCCCTTCTTTTGAAAGTATGACAATAAAAGGCTCTGTTGCTACCATTCAATTTAAAAACATTGGGAGCGGACTTGTAACCAAAGGTACGGATGGTGAAGTTGGTGGCTTTGAAATAGCAGGAAGTGACCAAATGTTTTACCCTGCCAGGGCTGTGCTCAAAGACAATACGGTACTTGTAAGCAGCGATAAGGTGAAAGTGCCAGCTGCGGTTCGCTTTGGCTGGAAAGGGGACGATAGCGATTGCAACCTCTTCAATGAGGAGGGCTTACCGGCCGTACCGTTCAGAACGGATGACTGGAAAACAATTACCAAAGGAGTGAAGTACACAACTGCACTTTCCGAATAAGTGATCTGTGTGTTTTTCTAACTACATTTAGAAACCTAAACATTCCTTCATTGAAACAGCTTAAATTTTCAAAAGGGAAACTTTTTCTTACCGGGGTTTTCCTGTTTGCAGGGCTTTCGCTTTATGCACAAACAAGCCTGGATTTATTCACTATTTCAGGAAGGTTTGGGCCTTCCCAAACAGCCGGTAAACCGGTTGAAGGTTCCAACAAGGAAATTGGTGCATTAGTAAACCTTAAAATTCCTATTATACTTTCGGATCGGTCCATTTTTTACAGCGAACTAAGTTATTTCAATTCTCATGTTGAAAGCGACCAAACCCTGGCTGCGGATGTAGCAAACCCGCTCAACCTGCATGGGTTTATCCTGCAAACCGGGTTGGTACAATCTTTAAACGACCATCAAAAGTTTCAGCTTTTACTGGTACCCCGGTTTATGAGCGATTTTGAAAATGTTACTTCAGCTAATTGGCAGTGGGGTGGGGTGTTTTTATTTGAGAACCGGTATTCGGATAAGCTGATGCTTCGCTTTGGGGCCATGTACAATACAGAAATGTTTGGCCCGGCACTGAACCCTTTGCTCCACGTTGACTGGCAGATTACGCCCAAGTGGAGCATTAGCGGCATGCTGCCCATTTTTGCAAAAGTGAAGTACCAGGCCTATGAGAACCTTTCATTGGGGCTAAGCCATTTTGGGCTGGTAACAAGCTATCGGCTAGGCAATACAGCCTATGCCAATGATTACATTGAACGTACCAGTATTGACCTTACCCTCTTTGCACGCCAGCGCATTGCAGGTAACCTGTATGTGGAAGGCCGTGCTGGTTATGCCCTGGGGCGTAAGTATTCGCAATATGCACAAGACCAAAAAGTGGATTTTCGCGTAATGATTTTTAGCTTTGGGGACGACCGAGAGCTCAAAAACCAGATGATGAAAACCGGCCCTATTGCCAATGTAAGGTTGGTGTATAATTTGCCGCTGGATTGAATTATTTTGCTTCTCTAATTGATTTCAGGGTAGCTAAGAACTCGGGTTCAACTTGATTAAATAGTTCAGCGGTTACATCACATATAATCCTTATACCAGTATTTTCATTCTTCAAAAAAGATAAAATAGATACGGTGAAGTCCATATTTGTCACTATAGGTTCCTTTATAACCGATTCCATTTTTGTATTTCATTTTTATATCCTTAGGGATAAATACGTTTTCAACATCAAAAGGCGTTTCTACCCTTTTGATTGCAGAATAGGTGACTACATCTTGGCTCACATCCGTTTCTGTTAATATAGAGATATTTGCAATAACACTTCGTTGTAAAGAATCAACTATGGGAGTTCTTTTGAAAAATTGAATGGTCGTATTTCCACTTGTTTGCTCACCTTTAAATGACCATTCATCATTTGGGAAATCAATTACTAATTTACTATGAGCAATTTTATTTGGTTGGGCAATCGCGAAGGTTGATGAAAATAAGAGGAGAGAAATAGTAAATGCTGTTTTCATTTTATTATTATACTTTATTAATATTTACTTTATAAATGTATATCAGAATATGTATATCAATAAAATATCAAGAAATAATTTAAGTTATATCATATTCTTCTTCCCCGGTCTGTGTCCTCACAGACCAAGATTGGCATGGCAATAATTAAATTTTTGTTTTATCAACTAATCAAGGCACAAGCGGACACCTACACACCTTAGGAATGCTTGTGCGCGAAGATGTATTTGTCAACCTATTTTTTGTTCTTTTTTGAAGCCTTATTAATTTTCTTCATATCGCTTTCACTAAACATTTTTTCAGCTGCATGATTAATATTAAAGTAAAGTGTTTTAGAACTGCCATCCTCTTTTTTCATTTCCAGAATATCAAGAAAATTACCATTTGCATCTGTTCCTGAACCCATTATTCCTATTGACTCACCAAATATGTGTGTAATAAGGGTCTGGCCGTCAATGGGGCTTAAAACAAAAAATGGGCTATCCTTTGTCCCTTCACCACTAGCTAATATGGAATGAAGCACTATCATAAATCTTTCTTTCTGTAATTCACTGCCCTCTTTACCAAGCTTCATGTATGCGAAGCCTTTCTCCATTAAAGCAGTAAAGTTTAAAGGATTTGTTTTAAGAAACTTATTACACTCAATAAGAGCCTCTTCGTATTTTTCTTTCCAAACCAGATCTTTTATTTCACGCTCTATTGAAACAGTTTGGTACGGTTTATAATTGGAGTTTGCTGTAAAACCAATTTGTAGTGCCAATACTTCCAAGTCTGTAAGGGTGCTATCGTTTCTATTAAAACGTTCCAGGAGTTTCGGGTAGTAAAACTCGCTTGATTTATCCTTGCTTTGTTCTAATATTCTTTTGAAATCTTTGTGATAGTTGAAGGTGACCTGAGCAAAGAGGATGGAGCTGGAAATTATAGTTATGGCTATTATAGCTGCGATCTTTTTCATAAAATCGTTTTTGATTGAAGGAGATTTTAATTTAAGAATTTATTCTTATTAAAATTATTTCTATCTGTAACTGAAAATACTCTACGTTTGGGTCAAAAACAAAAAAGGCCAGCAAAATGCTAGCCTTTTTTGTAACAGTACCCAGGGCCGGGGTCGAATGTAAATACCAATAATTACTTTAAAACACTTTAAAATACGTTTATATAGTTAAATATGAGTATTTATTAACTATTGAAAACTAATAAAAACGCATAAAAACTTGACCTGTAACTTGACCTGTATTTACTTTGAACAAAATATCAGAGCAAAACATGCCATCTGTAAAAGCTATAGTTAGAGAAAACAAAGTCAATTCAAAAGGGGAGTCCGTTGTGTATGTTCGATATGGACATCAACAACGATCAGTTGATATTACAACTGGCGTCATGGTAGCACCTCGATATTGGAGATCTGATAAGCAATTGATTAATTCTGTTTCCGGTGTAAGAAAAACAAAACTTAATGAAGAACTGCTAAAGCAAAATGAAAAATCAGACTTGTATGCTAATACTATTATTGATAAAGTTAAATCTCAATTAATCAGTATTGCCAGGTCATTAATTCAAGAGGATGTTGAGCCAGAGGTACATCTTGTTAAGGAACGCTACCTTGAATCAAAAAAGCCAAAAACTACCAATCATTCTACAGATAGGGTTGAATATTTATTTAATCAATTTATTGAAACCTCTAACAAGAGTATCAATACGGTAAAGAACTATAGAACGGCATTATATCATCTTAAAGAATATGAAAAGTACAAAGGCAAACCATTGACCTTAAAAATGCTGGACATGAGTTTTTATGATGATTTTGCGAAGTTTCTTGTACAAGACATCATAAAGCTGGATGGAACGAAGGGTCTTGCTGATAATTCTGTTGCTTCAACAATTAAAAATTTAAAAGTCTTTCTTACTTACTTAGAAAAAAGAGGTTATAATTTTCAAGAACTCACTTCAAACTTGAAGGTTTCCTACCAAGACAAGCCTATCTATTTCTTGACAGAAGATGAAATTACAACCTTATATAATTATGAATTTGAGTCTGATAGGCTAATAAGGGCTAGAGATTTGTTTGTTCTCAACTGTTATTTAGGTTTGAGATATTCAGACCTATCAAGGTTAAAAAGAGACCATATAAAAGACGGTGATATAGATCTAAGAGCACTTAAAAATCAAAAGGATGTATATGTCCCAATTACACCTGTTGCACAAAAAATATTAGAAAAATATGATTACGAGATACCTATGATTTCTGAGCAAAACCTTAATCAATATATTAAGGAAGCTTGCCAAATCGCAGGCATTGATAAAAAAGTAGAAATAATTAGCACAAACTCCGGTAATAAAATTTATGATCTTGTCCCTAAGTGGCAAGTAATGTCCACGCATATAGCAGTTAAGACATTTATTACCTTATTTGCTAAAAAAGGAGTTTCACCAAAAGTTATAGCTGCAATAACAGGTAAAACTGTAAAGGTGATATGGAAACATTATTATGGGATAGATAAGGATCAAATTAGGGAACAGGTGGTTAAAGCATTTTGGTAATGATGTAGTTAACAAATTAGGTAAATAAGAATTCAATAATTTCTTCCGACATAGTTAGAAGAAAATCTCCATCTTTTCCATCTAATCCTTGTTTGCCATCGCCCAAGTGCCAATTTGCAGTTTCATCAGCAGTTGACGGTTTACCATTCTTACCAAAACTCTTTTTGCCCCTACAAAGTGTAGTGGGAAGTCCTGGAGATCCACCATATCCAGGCAAACCACTAGTTCCATGTTTACCATAATTCGGAATAATGTTTTGACCACCATTCACAGAATATTTTGTACTGATAAATTTATCATACACCAGAGGGTCTAAATATATTATTTCAACAAGTGGACCATTACTACCACATCCTCCATTGCCACCACGACCTCCATAGCCTCCATTACCTCCATCTTGTCCATTACCAGGACCTGATTTACAGTTAAGTAATCCATCAGACCCATTACGACCATTTTTGCCATCTGTACCATTACCACCTTTACCTCCATCACCACCTTTGCCTCCTGGAAATCCATCTAGGTTAAATGTTATATCAATGTCATCTATTGACCCGTGGACCACTTCATATTGTCGTACAATGAAATAAATATTAGGTAAAAGACGAGTTATACCATTCTTGCCTGATTCACCATGTCCTCCATTGTAACCACTTTTTGTAGCATTAGGCCCGTCATTCCCATTATCTCCATTAAGACTGTTTAGGTCAAATTCGTTCCAAGTAACATTGAAAGTACTTTTTCCTGTATTTGAACCAATAAATTTCAGGTTTTTCACAACAATTGCGATCCACAACAATTCATTGTTGCCTTCTAGTTTGAGCAGCCCGTTTTCTTGGATTATGAGCTCATCTGTTCTTAAAATTTCACGATCAAGTATAGTTCCAGATGTACTAATAATTTTTGATGGTGTAATTGGAGTTTGTAAGACTTTCGTTTTGATTGACTCTAGATCAATTTCTGGAGATGGTTGGCAAGATGGTGCATCACAGTCACAGGGTTTTTTAATTTCAGCTTCAATTGAGGACATTCGATATGTTGTTTTATTTAAAACAAATAATAAAATAATGTTTAATTAAAAAAAATATTTATTTAAATCCAAAATTTGAATTGAAATACTAGCTTATCACTCCCATTGTTCAAACAATTCTAGGGAAATACAATTATGAAATACCAATAATCTCTGAACAAAATCTTAATCAATATATTAAGGAAGCATGTCAACTAGCAGGAATTGATCAAAAAGTAGAAGGAATAAGTACAAACTCTGGTAATAAAAAATATGATCTTATCCCTAAGTGGCAAGTAATGTCCACGAATATAGCAGTTAAGACATTTATTACTTTATTTGCTAAAAAAGGTGTTTCACCAAAAGTTTTAGCTGAAATAACAGGTAAAACTGTAAAGGTTATAGTGAAACACTATTATGGGATAGATAAGGAGTTGATAAAGGAACAAATGATTAAAGCTTTCAGGGTATCTAGGCTTAACGCTATCTAAATACTTTTTAATATCATTGTTTTAATTTTCAATTAGAAGAATACCTGGAGAATTTTTTTATTTTGTCTAATTAATTTAATTGCCATTTCTTTGTTTGTAATAAGTGCTGGATTTTTGAACACCAAATTAGGTTCACCTTTTGAATTAAATTGGAATCTCAGAAATTCTACAAACCTATATTCTCTAAAATTTCGCAAAGAAATATCATCAACTTTATAAATACGCCCAATAATAAATGTACTATTAGGGACATTAGGCCTACCTTCTCTAAAGTGGAAATCATTCATCCCATCAAAATTATGCCAGTCATTATAATTCAAGACAGAGTCCCCCACTAATACGGTATTAATCATATGACTATAATTCTCGGTTTTTATTATAGCTAAACATAATGGTATTTTATTGGAAAAGCTTCTATCTGAGCTTACATTCTCTTGAGCATATCCAATTGAAGCTAGAAAGGCTAGATTAAACCAGACAAATACTATATAAATGGTATTTGCAATATTCTCAATAGGAGTCTTCAAGTACATTAGTTGAAACTATAAATATTTATTTCTGGATGGCTTACAGGTTTAAACTTCAGCCAATCTGATGTAACCTTATCATTATTTGTACTATAAAATAAAAATTTAAGCTCACAAGGCCAAATGAAGCCTGAATTTATCCTTACTTTAAAAGTAGAAAAGCCTTTACTAGGAACACGTAATTTATTAGATAGTATAATATTGGTTGGAAGGAGGTCTTGTTTATATTCTTCTTTAAAGCCATAAGGGAATTTATTGTTCTTTTCCTTAAGCCATTTGTTATAACCAATATCATCTAAGTTAGTAAGATCCCAATTATATTCTCCTTCTTTTTGAATCTGCCCACCTCCAAAGGCCTTAGGCATCATGTCAACCTCAAGGTTACGCATCTCTATTCTTACCTTATTTAATACGATGTCATGATTAGATTTATTTTCAATTATCATATTAAATATAGGCCTTCTATCTCTCAAAAAATCATTTTTAAATTCCTCCAAAGCTTTCCACTTATCATTATTTGATTTTTTATAAATATTTAAAGTTTTTTCTGATGGCCAGATTGACCATATACACGTAAATAGTTCTCCTCCTTTTACATAGTTGTCAATTACTTCCGAAAAAAAATAATTGAATGTAGAATCTTTAATAAAGGAAATATTTTGAGCACAATCAACATATAAATCTTTAAAATTTGCGTTTTCATGTTTAACCCTGTTTTGTAGGACGTTATAAACTATTTTGAGGTTTTTCAATCGACCTTTGCTCTTATAATCATATGTGTCAGGGAACCACCTCCACTTGTTCCATATGTACACTGAATTTTCTTTAAGTCCTATAACTGAATTATTGCTATCAACAATATTTTCTCATAAACACTCTTCATTAAGAACTTCAATTTCTGTAAACGACAGACTTTTAAGTAGTTTATTAGAAAAATTCAACCAGGATATTGAGAGAAAAATTACAGTTAATAAAGAGTTTATGAAAAAAGAATATTTTAAACTGTTTACAATTACACCAAAGAATGAAGATATAAAAATAATGATCAATAAAATTTCAAATATGAATTTGTTCTCAACGTTTGCATAGAACATTAAAACAAGTACCATTATATTTACTACAGATGGAACGAGAACTGAAAATATTTTTTCATTCGAAAATTCAAATTTATTCTTATTGATAGTTGACTTCATTATATACAAGTTATCATTAGCTCATCTATACTTTTCTAATTAAGAAACTTATAGGATGGCAAATTATTTGCTTTAATCTATTAGTCTCATTAAATCATTATCTACTTTACCAACAAAGAAAAAAAGTTCTTCTCTACATAAATTTTCTAATCTTCTATAATCCATTGGAACTACCTGAAGTAATCTTTGTCCTGGTTTAATTAGATTGCTGTTCCCCGTGTACATATTATAATACCAATGAATAGACCTGATTCTAAAAAATATTTTTCCATAATTTGCTGTAGATACTTGAAAAACAGAATTGCCTATTCTGACCATATTTAGACTTATTAGTTCTCCTTTATCAACAGCATCAAATATGAATTCATTTTCGTATCCATTATAATTTTGAGCAACCACCCATATACCTGGAGAATAAGTATCTTCTTGTAATTCTGAGGGAAAGACTAGTCCATAATTCCTTGGACTATCCGAATATGATAAATAATATACAGGATTCACTTCTAAACTATTGTTTTAATAACTACAGAACTATTCAATGCTTTCTCCGAATACTCTCCCTCATATTTAATCTGCTGGAAGTTGTTATAAAAAATCTTCCCAACCACAGGTGCCCAAACTACATTTCTATTAAATAAGTAACTTCTCGTTACTTTTCGTCTTTTAATATACAGTCTTCTATATCTCGTCTGTACTGTATCCAAGCAAAGAGGATCTAATTTTAAAAAGTCATCGTCATCAATCTGAATATTTACTACTGCTTTTTCTTTTCCATATTTATGCCAAGCCCAATTATGAGCTTCATAATTTATATCTCCTGCATAAAATCCCTGACCTAATTCTCCTCCTCCTTTTGATACACTTAGTTTGCCGTTAATAATATCCAAGGCATTTTTTTTATCTGTTCCATGATACTGTTCCATCTCTGCCTGTCTCTAGTTTTCTATTGTATTTTTTTGTATAAATAATATTTACCACTTTGCACCTTTTTTAAATAAATACACTTGCTTAAAGTTAATATTAAATATTGTTTTTTTAATATTAAGGTATGGGACGAGTTAAGGCAGAAATGCAATCTTATTACGACAAGGGTTTTAGCAAGCCTCCTGATAAGCATGTTTGTAGCAATCATTTTACAGATGATTCGATAATAGAATTTATTGATGACAATTCTGTAAAGGCTACATGCTCGTATTGCAGTCTTAGGTATCAAAACGGTCAAGCAATTTTGTTAGAAGATTTAATAGAATTCCTTAATGAAGGTATTAGACACTTTTATGGTGATCCAAATGATGAAGGTGTTGGCTATGATTCTTCTGAGGGTGGTTGGATAGGAACCGAAATATATGATGCATATGATTTGATTTCGGATGAAATTTTACTTGATATAGATAACTCAGAGTTGCAAAACGATATTATAAGATCATTTTCTGACCAGCAATGGTGCATACGTGATCCATATCAACTACCAGAACATCAGGAATTGTCAATGGACTGGAACAGGTTTAGCGAAATTGTGAAACATAAAATCCGATATTCATTTTTTAGAACTGAAGAATTTGACTTGGGAAATAATAAGGCATTAAGTCATATTCTTAATGATATTGCTAATGGTGTTGAGGCATTAAGTTTAATTAAGACATTGGACTTAGATGTAAAGATTATTAGATGTAGGCAACACGAGTCAGCCAAAAAAATTATTAAGTTCGAGCATATAACAGCCCCTCCTGATAATTGTGCAAATCAGCCAAATCGAATGAGCCCGGCAGGTATTTCAATGTTCTATGGATCTTTTGATAAATCAACTGCAAAAAAAGAAACTATCAATCTGAGTAAAGTGAGAGATTTACCATTCTTGACATTTGGCTACTTTAGTTTGAAAAGGCCATTGCAAGTAATTGATTTTACAAACCTTCCAGAAATTCCAAGCATTTTCGATGCTACTAAAAGGAAACAGCACTATTTGATAATTTTTTTCCACAAGTTCGTGGATGAATTATCGAAAGAAATCTATGAAGATGGAAGAGAACATGTAGAGTATGTTCCAACTCAAATTTTAACTGAATATTTTAAATACATTTTTTATCAACTAACAAATAATCAAATTGAAGGAATTGTATATAAAAGCTCAAAATCTGAAAAGGGGAAGTGTGTTGTTTTTTTTATGGATAATAAAAGTAGTAGCAAGTACTTGAAATTAGATAAAACTACATACTTAGAATTATGATTCATAATGTAACTAATAGTATTAATATATTATACAATTAGTTAGATGGTGTTAGAAATCATATCAGTAATTACAGATAAAACAGCAAAGGGGATGCTATAACACTATTATGACATTGATAGAGCCTTAATCAATGAACAAATGGCCAACGCATTTGCCTAATGAGTATTTAGATTTAGATTAACGTTTTTTCCAATCTTTCTTTATACTTCTTCCAGTTCGGAATAATAGTTTCTTGAAGATCATAAAAAGCACGTGTATGATTATGGTGAACTAAGTGACATAACTCGTGTATGATAACATATTCAATACTTACTTTAGGCGCTTTAATCAATTCAGGATTCAGAATAACTTTACCTTTAGGGGTGCAACTTCCCCAGCGAGTAGGCATTTGTCTGATTTGAAGTTCAGGATGATTGATATTATATCTTGCAAAAAGTGGAAGTATTTTTTTTAATGTTTCTTTAAAATGAGCTGATGCCTTTCCACGGTACCACTCAGAAAGTAGATCTTTGGCTGATATATTATCTCTTTTATACACTACCAGACGTCCTCTGAACAACTTAACTTCATTGGTTTTCGCCTTCTCGATTCTTAGTTTGTATTGCCTACCCAAGTAGAGATGAGTTTCACCATTTACATACTTCCGTGGGGGTGTTAGTGGATGATAGGATAGAAAATCCTGTTGCTGCTTAATTATCCAGGGAGCTTTCTCCTTGAGTTTAAGTTTTAGCTTTTCTTCCGTAGTATCATAGGGTGCAATTACCTTAACCCTACAATCAGGATAAACCCTAATACCAAGCGTTTTACGATCCTGATAAGAGAGTTCATAATTGATTTTTCTAGAGCCAAATGTTAAGGATTCTGTAGTCACTGCTTCAGACATATTTCAACTTAGCTATTTTGAGTCCTTCTTCTACTAATTCATCTATTAAATCAAATGGTAATTCAATATCTTGTTGTGTCTTTAGATCAAATAAATAGTCATCAATCTCAATCTTAATCCTTCCTTCAATGTCTGATTTATTTACCCAATCAATAATTGGTTTTCCATTTTCAAATACAATGGACTTGATGACATGATCAATACCTTCAGCCATTTCTGCTGCAATATTTTGAGTTCTGTCAAAAGAATCAAAGTGATCCTTAAAAATTTCATTAACCAAATTATATATAGCTGTTCCGGTTGGATTTCCTTGCAGGTTTTTCGGAGCTTGAACCTGTTGGCCCTTAATAAACTTGTCTTCAAAATCTTTAGCTCGGTTTAGATATTCAACCTCAGAAATTCTATGTTGATGATAATCATCAATAGTGTCGCGAATTAGTCTTGATAGCTTCTTGTAATAAACTGGATCTTCATCCATTTTAATATTTATAGCTTTAATAGTTCGACTTGCTATATGATCTGCTTTTGCGGCTTTGCTTGTAAGTTTTTCTACCTCTTTTTCTCGTTCTTCTTTATTAAATATGTTTACTAGATCTGTAATCTTGAGAACTTCTCCTTCTGTAGTAATATGTTTATCAATAAGTTTCTGTACTTGGGGTTCATATTCCTTGTACTCTAAGTCGTCAAAATATCTCCGTTTCACAGAAACTCTCAAACCTAGAAAGAATTTAGCATCAGACTTGTACTTATTTATTTGCTCTTCAGGGGCATAACTGACAAAATCTATACTGGATAGAGCTAACTTCAATATTCTTGCAAACTGTGATACCTTTTGGTAAAACTGATGTCTTAATGCTTCATCTTCCAACAATTCTTCATAAGAAGGCTCATCATATTTATTTGTGAGTGACTTGAAGATATCCCATACTTCAGAGTGAATTTGAGGGAGTTTCTTCACTTCTTCGTTGATATTGGTAAGAGTTCCTTCCAAATCAGCTTCATCAAATTGATTCGATCCACTGTATGTTTCAAGGGCAGTATCCAGATTTTCAAGATTACCGAAATAATCAATTATTAGACCATGTTCCTTTCCTGGAGCTAGCCTATTTACTCTGGCTATCGCTTGTAGTAAAGTGTGTTCTTTTAACTGACGCGTTAGGTATAAAACATAGTTATTGGGAGCATCGAAACCGGTAAGAAGCTTATCAACTACAATAATAATCTCAGGGTGGTCTTGTTTTTTAAAGGAACTGATAATTGATTTTTCATAATTCTCTGCATTTCCATATTTATCTAACATGGCCTTCCAAAACTTCAAAACAACATCTTCGCTTTCTTCAAATGCATCATCATAGTTTTCCCTTACATCAGGAGCTGAGATGAGCACTTCACATGATACTTTTCCGATTTCTTTTAGGTACTCTCTATACCTAATAGCTGTGGTTTTATTTGGAGCAACCAATTGCCCCTTGGCCCGTAGTGTACCAAACTCTATATCTTTTACATTTTGATCGAAATGCTCAGAAATATCCCACGCCCTGGCATAAATTATTTGATCGGCCTTATTCAACTGATTCGTTGAACTGAATTTTCTTTTAAGTGCTGCCTTACCATATTGGGTTAAAGGTTCTGATACTCGATCAAAATAACTATCCAATGGTTTATCATTCACATCTATCAAGTTGTGCCTTCCTTCATATAGAAGTGGAACTACAGCTCTATCCGCTACTGCATCAGTGATAGAGTAAACATCAATTAACCCTCCAAACTTGCCAGCCGTACTCTTTTCTTTCTTCATTAATGGAGTTCCTGTAAAGGCTATGAAACACGCCTTCGGGAATATCTTTTGCATTTTGATATTGAAAGTCCCATATTGACTTCTATGACCTTCATCAACTAATACAAATATGTTTGGAGAATCAAATGGTTGTTTTGATTTATTAACAGCTGCCTCAAATTTGTGAATGAGAGTAGTAATCACACCATCTCCAGAACTCGATAGTAAATCGACTAGATGAGATCCTGTTTGGGCATTATCAACGGGCATTTGACATTTCTTGAAAGTCTCTGTGATTTGATCGTCCAGATCTATTCTATCCGTAACCAAAATGATTTTGGGGTTCTTTATTTTGGTAGCAATAAGTTGTGCCATCATCACCATGGTCAAGGATTTTCCGCTTCCTTGAGTATGCCATATTACACCACCTTTTCTTGTTCCATCTGGTTGAATCTTAGATATTTTTTCTAGGGTATTTTGGACAGCAAAGAACTGTTGGTATCGAGTAATTTTTTTAATCCCATCATCATAAAGGATAAAATTAAATATCAGATCTAGCAATCTGTTTGGCCTACAAAAGCTGTAAAGTAACTTGTCTTGTTCTGTTACCTTTTGTGACTCCTGTTCGAGATTGTTGAAATACTCCCAAACATTTCTGTATCGGTCTTGAAATAATGTAGATTTTTCATTTGTAGGTAGAGCTTGATTT
The DNA here is from genome assembly GCA_020436165.1 of Cyclobacteriaceae bacterium. GTDB lineage: Bacteria > Bacteroidota > Bacteroidia > Cytophagales > Cyclobacteriaceae > JAKISE01. The sequence goes on from JAGQYI010000067.1 coordinate 17,130, forward strand.
TTTATTTCCGACAAATCAGAAAGCCACTTAGTCTCATCTGCTTTGGCCCTAAATAATTCCTTCCAAAAGCTCCAAAACTCCTTACTTGTTCCAGTTGTAGCATACTTAGCATCATTGGTTGCTAACCCCATCACAATGTTGGAGTATAGATAAAGTGATCGAATACCGTCTTCAGATTGGTTTCTCAGATGTTGTTCTATGGCCTTATTAACTGGATCTTTAATTTTTGGACTCTTGCATTCAATAATGACCATTGGAATACCATTTATAAACAAAATGATATCAGGACGATAATGCTCATGACTTCCTTCTCTTAGGACACTGAATTCTTCTGAAACATGATAGCTATTGTTTTCTGGATTATTCCAATCAATGTATTGGAAAGAAAAGCTTTTCTTATCACCAAGGACTGACTGTTCAAAACTCCTACCCAATGTAATTAGCTCATAGAAATGTTTATTGGCCACCAGGTACCCATCTTGAATGGGGAGATCTCTTAGGGATAGAATAGCATTATTAATATTGAGATCTGAAAATTCAAATTCTTTGTGTTTATAATGAATGCTATTGATTGCCTTCAACCGCTCTTTAAGTATTGGCTCCAATAAAACATTAGATGTTCTTCCTCCTCTAAGTTCTAATGCCTGATCAGGCGATATATACTCCCAACCCATATTCATCAGCAACTTTAATGCTGGCAGTTGAGAGATATGGTCTTCTTTAAATGACGGTGTATTCATTTTTCTACTGTTATGAATCTATACATCTTTTATTATCTCTTTAGAATCATCTTCAACTTTGGTTCTATCTCTATTCTTGTACATCGTAGTCTATTCTTGTACATCGTAGTCTATTCTGGAATATCTCGGTCTATTCTGGAATATCTTAGTCTATTCCGGTATATCTTGATCTATTCTTGTACATCTTAGTCTATTCTTGTACATCTCGGTCTATTCTTGTACATCTTAATCTATTCTACATCCTTATTCTGACAGACTATAAGTTGTTGCAGATCCATTACCACTGGATACTAATACCTTTTCTTCCACTAGCTTAAACACCATATTATTTACTTGACGTCTTGTTAATCTATGACTAAAGAGTGCTAAAATTTCTCTCATTTTTACTGGAGCATTTTTCTTAACAAATTCAACTATTTTATTTGTATCACTTCCCTCTAGTTCTTCAACCAATTCGGTATATCTACTGGAAAAAATCACACCTTCTTTCGGTTCATTGATTGCTCCAACTTCTACTAACCTTGGAATTAACTCCTTATCTCTTCCATTAAGTTTTTCATTTTCTCTAATCCTTACCAGAGTAATTAAATGATTAACACCAAGTCTTTCATCTGGAGAAAGATCTTTTTGTATGTTGCGAATGAATAATGCAAATACAGGATACTTAACTACTACCGGGATTTTGACCGTCACTTGAAATAGGTCACTATCCTTATAACTTGGAGTATCCTTTCCTTCGCTTAGGGTTTGATAGAAAATTTTATCCACACCTTGTCCAGATCGTTCCACCAAACCAGTCTTAGTCAAGATATCTGCAAGCAGTCGATTTCTAGGTGTACTATTGACGGTTAGAATATTATTAATATCAACTCCCAATGGGAAACCGCCATGGCTGGAAACAGAAAACAAACTAGGTGAATGTTTGATGATGATTTCACTGGTTTTTGAGTAATCTCTATGAGCTACAGCATTATTGATGGACTCACGAATTACTTCATCATTAAGTTCAGGAATGTCAATAATGTATGATCCAATTTGGATATGTTTCTTCTTATTCCTGGCATCAATAATTTTCCATAGCTCATCAATTAGGATAAAATATGGATTTGTAAAAAGATCGCGCTTATCGTATTCTATACTATCCGGATTACTTCTGTATTCCAGGTTTATAGAGCACTGTGGCAAATATTTTCTGATGGCTTCTCTTTTACCAAGTAGAATTAATGCAGCATAAGTTAATTTACCATCATGCAACAACTCCAAATCACTAAGTACTTGTTCAGTTGATTGGGCCAGAAAGGCTTTGTTATTTTGTTTATCTGAATACTTCTCTTTTAAGATAGTAATAGCATTAGTATCTAAATCCTCGATTCTTAGAGTTTCACAGATTGTTGCTGAAAAATCCGATTCCTGCTCAAGTAATATCGCACGGATTTGATCTTGACTCATTGGATGTAAATCTTCTCCAACGCGCATTAGCGGAACATCCTGAAAGGTAAGATATTTGCCAATCGGTCTTGGCCCAATATGAATGACCAAGACACGATTAGTGCCTTCGTAAAGCACTTCGGTACGAACCCGAATTTGGAGATCGCGATAGATGTTTTGTTCCAATTGTCCTTCTCTGCCATTAAAAGCCAGTGAACCAGAAATGATATGAGGCGGATTGGGGTTTTCTGTTACACCAAGTATAAGTTTTCCACCTTTTTCATTTGCTAATGCTACTACGTATCCAAGGACACTTTTACGGCCGTTGTCATAGTTATATTGAGCCGCAGCTTGCTTGAACTCAACCTTGTCTTCGGTCTCTCTTAGATTTTTTATTTCATCTATTGTCATATCATTGATCTAAATCTGTCTCCAAAAATTCTATTCCATTTCGGTCTGGCTTTTGACAAGCTTTTAGCACTAACTGCCTCTGTCATTAATGAAACCATTTCTTTTAGTTCTTCATAGAATGCTGATTTCTGAGAGTCAGAAAGTTTACTTAACACATTGTCAAGTGGTGCAACAGGCATTTTTGCCTGCCATTGATATTTGAAATTTTTATCCAAATAGTAGAGAATACCTGAACAGGTATTAAAAAGTGCGACATCATCTCTTGTGGATGACTGATAATATTTGATTGCCCATAAGGACAGTGCCAGCCCACTCGGAAATTTTATTCCTCTTTTGGTTTTGGTATGATCTGCCCAGGCCTTTAGGTACCTTATGATTCTAACAATTTGTGGCTTACCAGCCGTATTTTTTTGGAACCACTCTACAAAAGCCTTAGGATCTGATGGCTGCCAATCATTTCCCCGAGAACCAAAATACAACTTCCCATTTTTACCTTTAAAGTAAATGGGTAAGTCAATATGAAAATCCCTAACATATGTTAGTCTAACACAAGGGTTTTTAATAATTACTCCTTGTGTTGTATGGTTCCAGAGTGCACTTTTTATATGATTTTGTAGCGTTTCTAATTTAACACCCGGGTATTCTGAAAATATTACGGCTAGGTCCACATCGCTTTTAATATTACGATTCTCAACCACAGTTTTCATTTTATAGGAACCCTGAATATAGAAATCAGGAATGGGGAGAGTGGTATTTTGATAGAAGTAGTTTTTTAATTTACTCCGAATGGTTTCATGTGCTTTTTTCAGACTTGCAATCTTATCTGGATGAATGTCAATAAGCTTATTAAACCTCTTGAGTAACTCATCGCTATTGGATTCTTTGGTGATTTCAAACTTTTTCCTATTTGAGGTATATAACAGACCACCAAATAGTGCTAGTAATCCAAGTGCAATAAGATTTTCGTTTCCTTTATTACTCATAGTATTATTCGCAAAAAGTTTTAATTACCTCGCTCCCATAATTTCCGAATTCAAAGGCTGCCTTTTCACTTAGCTTATTGAGCTTGTCCTTACCAGTCTCATCAAGAGCTATATTCAGCGGTCCAGATAATTCAGTGTTGACTCTAATGTATTTGAATCTCGGAGCTTCTTTAAGTTTTTTATCAATCCCTAACTGAAGCAAACTAATCTGATTTTCCACCAGTTGAGATTGAGCTTGCATAAAGAGGTCAATCAGCCTTGTTTTACTTAACCAATAACTAATTCCCCATCTGTGCCTTTTCTTTCCATCAGTAAATTTCTGATGCCCGGTACCAAGCGATAGTATTCGGAGATTTTCAATTTTTTCCTCAAAAGCTTCTTGAGCTTCAAAAATTCCAAGTAAGGTCGGGTTATTAGCAACAACACCGCCATCAACTTTATTTGTGAACGAATTATTAATGCCATTCAAATCCTTATATTCTGAGCTATATGGATTAAAGTATGTGGGTGCTGCAGAAGTAGCCAGGGCTGCTTTGTAGGCAGGAATATGAAAGTCTCTCTTGAATGCCTCGTGATGTTTGGTTTTCAATACAGATGGATGTCCATTTAAAAGGTCATATATGGGGACACAAATTGAAGTTTTGCAATGATCAATTCTCGGGTCTTCAGTACCATTGACAGCTTTAAATTTTTCTTGAATCAACGACTCAAGTGATTTTCTGTTATGAACAGACCATCCTAAGCCTTTAATCCATCTCTTGTAAAACCGTAAGAGCTTCCAGTTTTTTCCAAAAATAGACTTTGCGTTATTGAGGTAAAGTTCATGAAGTTCCTGTGCCGGTATGCCAAGTGCCAATGCAATTGCCAAAATCCCTCCAGTAGAGGTGCCGCAAATGAGATCAAAATTCTGATATATTTGCCAATTTTCTTTACCTTTTGATTTTAGCTCAGCTTCAAGTTTAGCCAGAAACATGGCAGGGAATACGCCTCGTATTCCTCCTCCATCAATGGATAATATTTTAAATGGTCTATTCGGCATTATTTTACAATTCTTATCAATTGATCAACTTCAACATCGGTTACTATTGGGTTATTACCTGCCCAATTTCTTATCATGTCAATAAGTTGCTCTAATTCGCCTTCACCTTTTATTTGCTCAAGCTCGTGCTTTAATTCTGTTGCTTCATTAAAAGATTTAATTGCTTCCAAATCATTCTTAGCTTTAAGACACTTAATTACATGTACTTTTGATATCCTTCTGTATGTATCCAATTTGTTCAATTTCTTCATTTAGTTTAAATTAACTCTTATTTCACCTGTAAGAAGCTGCTGCATTAACCCTTTCTTTTGTTTTTTAAGTAGCTCTAGCTTCTCATTATGCTGACTTAATTCTTGTTCAGCTGCTCGTAAAACTTGTGAAATAGTTTTTTGTTCATCTAAATATGGTATTGATAATTTCAGTCTGAAAAAGTCATGAAGACTTATATTTAAAAGCCCGTGAGCTCGACCACCTTCCTGTGCAATTTTCATTAAACCTCGGTTCATCATTCCGGCTGAGAAAAGTTGATTTATAAAATCACTATCCACATTTGATTTCAATGAAAAACAGATATACAAAGTTGTTACAACCGCTTTATCGAATGCATCAAGTCTTTTGAATGCACCCATTGGATACCCATTAGAATAGCTCTTATTATATGCAAACTCGCCTTTGTAAATCAAATAGTAATTTGAGAGCGTTTCACTAGCTACTCGCTTGTTAAAAAAGTCTTCTTGAAGAACAAATCCTCGCTGTGCTGAAATGGTGACTACAGTATCATCCAATTCTTCATTCTTTCTTGTGACACGAGAAGTAATATCATGAAGACTTAACTCCTGCCACTCATCTTCGAATTCATATATTCGTTTCTTTCCTGTAAGTAATTGTTGGGCAAGGCCTTTGTTTCTTAGTTTGATGCTTTCAACTAGTTCTGAAATCTGGGAGATTGCTAAATCCCAGGTGCTAATTATTTCTGCAATTTTCTTTTGTTCCTTTATTGGTGGAAGAGGTAATAAACTATGCTGAATAGAGCTTGTTGATAGTCCAAATCTTGTAATACCATTTGCTAACTTCTGAAAATAATGATTGAAAAATTCCACCTGGAATAGATGGTGAAGAAATAAGCCATCCAGTTTGCCATTTGAGGGCCTAATTATCGCTAAATGATATCCGCATATTAGATTGTCAACATCTTCGATAACGTACGCTGGAACGGCAATGTCAGCCCGATCTTCAGAGTCTTTTGTAATTATGACATCTCCTTTTAAAAGTCTAAATTTTTTGTGTTCAGACTCCTTTACAGTACCCTTAGAAAAAAGGAGGTCATTAAATATATATTGATTGTAATATACATCCGTATAGTTACAAAGTCTTACTTCAATTTCATCTTCCTTGATATGCTTATCTACATTACTAAATAATACAACAGCGTTTCGAGACAATGTATCAATATCCCAATCCTCTGGCAGGGTTCCAAATCTGGTTGAATGATATTTGTTGGTCCTCTTATGCTGCATTGTCCAAATCTGTTTTTTCAGCCTCATTTTCATGATCTATTCCTCCGCCATACCAAACACCGGTAACGGACCATATTTCATAATGAATAAGCCACTCACAGGCCCACGGGATTAATGTTTTTACATATAATTTTGATGGTGTCCATTCTCGATAATCAGGATAGTATAAACAAAGACGTTGTTCTGGAGTGCTATACACATGGGGTAATAATTTTTTGCCAGAAGCTAGGGGCAGGGGATTTGGTTTCAAAACATAAACCTTTGCCCCTTTATTGAATTTATAATGTAAGTGGATAGTATAAGACCCACTAAGTGGTGTAGGAGTCACAGTATGTGTCCATTTTAATTCATGCTCTCCCTTTCTACTGATCTGAGATCCGGGGAAATATGACTTTAATGTACCTTCTTGAATTATCAATGATATCCTACTTGTTTTTCCCATATGGATTGTGATTAGTTACAGTTGTTCTACCTACTGCTCCAATAGTTCCCGAAGCAGCAGCCATTTTCATTTTCCCGCTTTCTCGTTGCTTTAGTAACTTATCTCCATAAGTTCCAAAAGCCTTATTAATCACTTCTTCGCCAAAAGGTGCTTTCAGTGATTCCATAATGTACTTTAACTCGGTCTTGCCAGTTGCTTCGGCTATATCTGCCTTAACCTGACCCAACCAAGCATAAAAATTTTCCTGCTTTTGGGGTGTTTCGACCCATTTATCAGCAAAGTTTTCTTCATTATTTACAGGGTTGCTAATCCATTTCATTTTTTCTCCTGTATGTGGATTATATTCTTCTATGTATTGCTCCATTGAATTGACAATATTTCTAAGGGCTGTAAGAATATCCGTTTCTTTTCTATAGGCCTTAGCTGCCAACGTTGTAATAATGATGGAGATTGGTTTGTCTTCATCTCCTTTAAACATCATATCCCTATGTCTCTTTAGTATTTGAATGACACGCTGAAGTGGAAGTTTGTCCTTTTGATATTTAGGTACTGGTTGAATGGACTCATTTATGAAGAATGCTTTTTTTATCTCAAGTTTAGCTTGTTCAAAAAACCATCTCCCATATCCAAATGGGTTACTCTTTAGCCATTCCAGATGGTTTTTTTCTGATTCATAGTTGTCCTCTTCTGTATCGGTAATCCTGAGAGCTAGGTCATCCAGCTCTTTAAGTTCTGTAGCCGAAAATGCTTTTTCAAGAACCATTCTATAGCCTGAATCTACAATACTTGGCAAGATATCCATATGAAATTTTTCTTTTTGAATTTTGGAGTCCTGTCTGTATAGAAGTGTCCAGCATCGTCTCCCTTCTTCATCAAGCATTTGCTTGTATGTTTCGTGATCTTTGATGCGATCGCCTACTTTTTGTTTGAGATTCTCCTGGGTCCATTCAGGATTCTTCCCTTTTAATTGACAAACCAAGTCAATGTCCATATCATCGGAATCATTAACAGGCTTGATCATAGTGCCTAACATGAATGATCCTTGTGGGAGTATTTCAGGCTTGTATGGAGCCAGGGTGGATTTTTCATCAGATAACCACTTTCCAACTGCTTCATAACTTTTCACCGCAACTTCATATTCTGACTCTGAAATATCTAGTGTTTGTCCTAGCTCTTCCAGAATCTCATTGAATTGTTTCTTTTGTTCTTCTGTGAGCATATTTATATTAGTTTAAGTTCTATTAAATATTTTTCCATTTGAGATTCAACGGCTGATAATTCGGTTTTCAATTCGTTAATTCTCTTTTGTGTTGCCTCAATATCCACGGGCTCTTCTTCCTCGAAGGTGTCCACGTACCTTGGTATGTTAAGGTTGAATTCATTTTCTTCAATTTCTTCAATAGAGGCTCTATATGCATATTTATCTTCAATAACCTTTCCTTCTTCTGTTTCGAGTGGCGCCCCTTCTTTGAAAAGCATATAGGTATTCACAACCTTTTCAATGTCGCTTTCTCTCAATCTATTTTGATTCTTCCCCCCCTCATAGTGCTGGCTGGAATCAATGAAGAGGACATCCTTATTGTCACCCTTTGCTCTATTGAATATCATGATACAAGCGGGTATGCCTGTACCATAAAATAGGTTTGACGGAAGACCAATTACGGCTTCCAGTAAGTTCTCTTCTATTAACTGCTTTCTAATCTTTCCTTCACTACTACCTCTAAATAGGGCCCCATGTGGAAGAATTACTCCCACACGACCTGTATCCTGGAAGGTGGTTTCGATCATATGAGATACAAAAGCATAATCACCTTTGCTTTTTGGTGGAACTCCTCTATGATATCTGTTGAATAAGTCAGTAATTGCATTATCTGCTCCCCATTTGTCCAGAGAAAATGGAGGATTAGCTCCCACCACATTGAACCTCATTAGATGATCTTCTTCCAATAATCTAGGGTTGTTTAGTGTGTCCCCCCATTCAATCGTTGCATCATCAATTTCATGAAGAAACATATTCATTCTGGCTAATGCCCAGGTACTGCCATTTACCTCCTGTCCATAAAGCGCAAAGTTTTTGCTTCCAACTCTCCTGGCTAACTTAATCAAAAGCGAACCTGAACCACAAGCGGGATCACAAATCCGATCTCCTGGCTGTGGATCTAAGAGACGCGCAAGTAACTCTGATACTTGTGCAGGGGTATAGAACTCTCCTGATTTCTTACCTTCCTCACCTGCAAACATTGAGATAAGGTATTCATATGCATCGCCTATGATGTCATTGCCCTCCAGGTGTGAAGGCTGAAGGTCCATTGCAGAGAAATCAACCAATAAATTTTTTAGTCTTCTGTTTCGATCTTTAGTTTGTCCCAGGTGACTTTCAGAGTTGAAATCAATGTTTCTAAATACCCTCTCAAGCTTAGTTCGATTAGCATCCTCTAGTTTTTCTAAAGCGATGTTAATTAGCTCACCAATATTGGCTTCATTTCGATTTTCAAAAAGGTATTCGAAGGTTGTATCTTCTGGAACATGGAAGCGTTCATTACGAAGTGCTCTTTGAACCCTTATTTCATCGCCCTCATATTTTTTGAGATAGGTGTTTTTTTTGTCTTTCCAAACATCTGATACATACTTCACAAAAAGCATAGTAAGGATGTAATCCTTATATTGACTACTGCTAAGAACACCACGAAATGTATCGCAGGCCTTCCAAACAATATTGTTGATCTCCTTTTGTGTTATTGGTTTATTCTCTGCCATATTATTATCTCTTATCTTTTGGAGGGTTAGGGTCATTTCCATGAGAGTCGGAACGTTCAATAGTTCCGTTCTTCCTATGAATTACCAATTCAGAGCTTTCTTTCTTAGATAGCTCTCGACTATATTTTTCGGCCTCCTTTTTAGTTTCAAAATGTTTCGAAGCTCTTTCAGCTCCTCCTTTTTTTGAGTCCCATCCTCCTCCAGAGTTGGGTACTACATGTCTAGTTTTTCTACCCATGGTTTTTAAATATTAAAGTGTTAATGACTGAATTATACAAGTTTTGTTTCTCCTCAATAACTTTCTTTGAAATATGAATGTTAGTTATATGAAGCTCTTTCAGTTTGACGATTTTCTTTTGGATATCTATAGAAGGAACTGGAATCTTAAATGCTTCCAGTTCAGATTTACGGATTGATGGAATAGAGCTGCCAGCCCCTAAAACCTGAAATTTTTCTTGTAATTGGGGTAAATTAAAAATAGTTGATATGTATTCTGGTAAGACTTTTTGTTTGTTGGGTCTTAGTATTATAAAAATTGAAGATGCTATTGCTGGCCCGATACTACTTACGTAAGTCCATGCAAAATTTCGATTGCCTTTAGCTGCAAACAAAACATCACCATCTTTAAGTAAATGAAGCATATTTGTATCTTCAGGACTAACGAAACTATTTAAATCATTTTCTAAATTTCCTTCTTCATCAAAGTTTTTAGTCAATAAATATCGGACATCCCCATGCTCTGCTGGCTGGGTATGATAACCTATTTTTAAGTCTGCTATATGTTTAATTTTTGTATCCAATCTCTTGTAGAGTTTTTCAAATTCAATCAAATATACGATAAATATTTAAAAAAGGTTACAAAAATACTTTGTAGAGTTTTTCAAAATAACTATATTTTAGCTAAGATTTCAAGTGGAGTTGTCTTTAAGGCTTAAAATCAATGGATTCTATTTGAAGAAATATATTATGGCTGAGTTTAAATTATTTTGAATCAAATGTGTATGCTAATACTTATTACTAAGACTAAAAGAGGATAAAGGTTATGAATCAAAATACCATACATTTAATAGAAAAGTCACCCTCAACTTATATTGTTAGAGAATATCTTATAGGTAAAGGATTAACTTTTACTAAGTCCGAATTATTAAAAAAGTCAGAGCAATATCTTGATAGATATATTGAAAATATTCGTCAGGGTATGCCGATAACCAATGCTAGAGAGCTAGCTTTAGATTCACTATAAAAGTATGAAGTTTGTTGCCATTTCTGATACACATAATCAACATAAGAAATTAACCCTTCCAAAGGCTGATATCATAATTCATGCTGGTGACGTAAGTGGTCGCGGGCATCCCCAGGAAATATTTGAATTTTTAGAATGGTATCGTTCTTTAGACTATGAGTTTAAGATTTTAATTGCAGGGAATCACGACTTTTACTTTGAGGACCATCCTGATTTTATCCCAGAGGGTATTATTTATTTAAATGATAATGGAACCAATATAAATGGGATTAACATTTGGGGTTCACCGATTCAACCGGAGTTTTATAATTGGGCATTTAACAGAAAAAGAGGAAAGGAAATTAGCAAGCATTGGGATATTATTCCAGATGATATTGATTTGCTTATAACCCATGGACCCCCTTTTGGCTACCTTGATACAAACTCATACATGCAAAGGGTAGGATGTGTTGACTTGCTCAAAAGAGTTGATGAAATAAAACCTAAATACCATGTGTTTGGACATGTACATGAAGGTTATGGTATTAAAAGAAATGATAAAGGAACTCGGTTTATTAACGCCTCTGTTCTTAATGAACACTACAACCTGGTTAATCAACCAATCACTTTTCACATGTCTTGAAATTTAGGAATTCCGATTTCGAATTTCTCCAGTTTTAATGAAATGTAAATAATCCAGTTCATCTAAATCACTATAGTGTCTTTTAAATGGCATTTTATTTACTCTATCACGACTGTGATATTTAGAATATTTTCTATGGATATTACTCATATGTTTTTTCCCTGCAGTTGAAATGATAGTTTTCTGCACACTTTTTAGAATATTCAATTTACTAGAGGGGAAATAAAAATCCTTTTCTGTAAGTAGTAAATATTCCCAATCTTTATTCTTTTCTTCAATATATCTTAATGCGTGAAATTTCTTAAGTTGGGTATCATAGTAGTTAGAACGTCTGCCATCCTTTATTTCAACTAAATAAGTCTTATTCGTTTTTAAGTTTCTTACAAGAAAGTCTGGTTCATATGAATTGTTGCAATACGCTTTGCCAGATTTGGTTTTGTCTTTTTTATCATACCAAATTTTTAATGGATGATAGTAGTAGTCACAATAATCTTCAATGGATAATGCGTACTTACATTCTAATGTTGAGTCAAATAAAATTCCGTTGTATTCAACCTGATTCGAGAACTTAAATTTTTTAGCCATATCATTAATCTGTTTTGTTTTGTTCACAAAACCACGCAAAACAAAACAGGAATGATGGCGAGTGATAAATTGAGTTGTAAGGTTTAATTCACAACAAGGAAATTATTTTGAACCCTTAAGTAACTTTTCAATCTGTTGATTTCTTGATTTATTTTCTTTCAACTCTTTGTTAAGATTTTTTACTTCTGATTGATACTTAATTGCTGAATCAACTTTGTAAATGACAATGTCTTTATGTGCATAATAAGTTGCCTCTATATTCTTAGGATTTTCATTAAATATTTGGATACCGTAGTATTTGTAATATGCATCTTTATACTTCCTAATTTTCACAAACAAATGAGAGTTAAGCATTATAGAAAGGGATGCTATTAAGGCGAAAAACAATATAGTCCTACCTCTATACATTGATTGAAACCAGGCCAATATTCCAGGAAAAAAAACATGATTGGTTTCAATATGATACTCCTTTTTGGGATCAAAATTTTGTAACTTATTCGTAAACAGTTTTTGTGAATCATTAAGCATTTTCAAGCTTTCATTTAAAGCTTGAGAGGTACGATGTAATTCTTGAAGTTTACCTTCCAATTGATCGGATGTTTGAATATCTGGCGTTGAAGGATTGTGATTAATTTTTCTATTAATCGTTTCAATTTTTTCTAATATTTGTTCGATTAGAATTTGATCGTTTTCACTCATTTTGAAAGCTGCTTAATTTTTTTCTTTGTTATTTTTTGGGTCACTTTTAATAGGTTGTTGAAAGAATAATTTCGACCTATGCTACTTGATTTAAAGTAAATTCCTTTCTCCACATCTCGAAAACCCACACCTCTTATTTTACCATTACTGGTCTTGTTTATTTTTATTTTGAAACCCAGGTTTTCAACTCTTTTAAATACTTGATTCAGGCTTTCACCTTTAGAGATGCCAGTATCAATCGCATTCTTAATGTTTACTTTTCTTTGGTTTTCCTGATCCTTTGCAACTGTGAGTTCATATTTAATTTCCAATTCCTGCATGACTTTCATGGTTCTAAATTTACATTTCCAATCACGGGCTAAAGAACCATCAAAGCCAACCCTGTTAATCACTAAATGCGCATGTACATGTTTGGTGTCATTATGCTTAATTAAAATGTACTGATTGTTCTCCAGGCCCATAGATTTCAAAAAATCAATAGCAACTGTTTTTATAAGTTGATCATCTACAATATCGGAATGGGCAAAGCTTATAGTACTATGCCAAACAGGCTTTTTAACATTAGGTGCTTGGGCACTTATTGTGTTGAACTGTTGAATCAATTCTTTTTTAGAACCTTCAAAAAGTCCATTAACTTCTAATATTTCCGGATCTTTTTTTGGATCCAAACAGTAACTAATACAACCACCAAATAATGCTCCAATTATCGACTTTCCTATCATTTGAATTTGTTAATTATAAGACTGAACTTTTCTAAATCACCAAGTGCTTCATTGGTTATGTTCTTTCCAGTATTTATATGTTTAGCGATCTGATTTATGTTGTTGCCTAAAGCTACCAGTTGACGGAAAAGCTCTATTTCTTCGTCACTGAACTTTGCTTTTAATTCTATTTGTAAACCTGCATGTAGAAGGTATTCACTTATTGAGAGTTTACATTTTTTTGCGAGACCTTTAAGCACAAGTTGATCTGATCGGGTCATATGAACCGATACAACTTTTGCTTTTAATATGTGCTTTTTAGGTCGAGCCATTTGCGAATCATATGAGCAAATCCAGAGTGTTAATGCAAGATTAAAAATTGACGAAGTCGAGTTTTAAGATGCTATTAACCCCTCTGGCTCTGCTTTACTGCACACCAATTTTTTTATAACAAATTGTGCAGTTTAGCAGGATTAATCGAGGCAACATTTAAAGTCCTCTGTTCAGTTTTTTGTTTAGATATATTGTATAGTCATTTAGATCATTATGGTTAGAATATTCATTTGAACAATCACTGACATTGGGGACAGAGCTCTTCAATAGTTGTGTGGCTTTTCTACCGGCTTCATCATTATCAAAGAATGATTTGATCTTAATACCTGGGAACATGTCCTTGGCCTTTTTAATGCCTGAGTTTATCAATGCGGTTGAGTTCAGAATAATAATATTTTCAGCTTTCCATTTTTTTAATTCGATATATGATAGGAAGTCCATAAAGCCTTCAAACATGATCAATTGATTAACTGCACCCTTGAAAGTTGTAATGTCAGCTTTGCCCAAAAAATGTGGACTAGACATTAATCCATTTCTAATTACATAGCCACCGGAATCATTCTTAAATCCAATTGCGAAAAATCTACCATGTGTATTTTGGTAAGTAATTTCTTCTAGGTAAGGCCTCCATGTTGCTTCCGATAAACCTCGTGCATTTCTTAGGTAGTTTATAAGCGAATTGTCTTCAATTGGCTTAATTGATTTGAGGATTGAATAGGCCTTTATTTTTTCTTTTTGTAAGCCCTTATTTATTGGCTTTCTAAAAGAAAAAGAGATTTCATCATCAGTTAATCCGTTGCAATAATTAAGTGCATCTGCAACCTCGTTAGTGTTAAGTATTTTAATTACTAAATCTAATAGGGTGCCTCTCTCTTGACTACCGTGATCGTACCATAGTCCTTTGGCTCTATTTACACTTAAGGATGGCTTTTTGTCATTTCTATAGTGCGCCAAATATTGGTATTCACTGCCTGAATGTGAAACTGGATGATAATCAAGTGTGGCTAATACCTTAACAATGTCGAGTTGGTTTGCTTCTTTACAATTCATTCTTGTATTAGTTAATTTTATCAGTAAGTAAGTAAGACAGATAGTATCCCTTTATTTGGTATTTGCCGTTATACCATTGGACTCTTTCAAATTCAAGGACTTTTAGTGCCTTGCCAATTAGCACAGGCTTTAAAGAAATTGTGCGTTCTACCTTGGATACTAGGTACTGCATAATTTGAGTTGAGGTCCAGAATTCATCATGTTCTTCAGTCGTGCCTGGCTTTAAATAAAGTTGTATCAATTCCATTTCAGAAGTGACAATATTGTGAGCTGCATTGATGTGCTCATTTTCTTCGATTTCCTCCTTCGTCAGTTGGTACTTATATCCAGTTCTATATAAGTGGAAAGCTTGTGACCAAACTTTATCAATATCAATTGTGTTTGGGTAATCCCAATTAATTTTTGAAATGTTGAAACAGAGCCACCTAACAGAACCGGTTTCGTCCGTTAGAAACTCTTGGGAATTGGTGGAGCCTATAAAACTGGCTCGTCTTGTTAAGCGCTCAGCTCTACGGTCATACGGCCTTCTGAGTTTTTCGCTCTGTGAGCTAAATACACTTTTAAGTTCATTTATATCGTTCTTATTTAGTTTAGCAAGCTCATCAAGATTGATTATGAAATTCTCACAAAGTGCAATTCTACTATCCTTGTCGGTGCCAATAGTTTCAGCATAATATTCCTTTAGAGTTGTTGGAACTAGGAATCGGATGAAAGTGGTTTTACCACTGTTTTGTTGGCCGTGTACAAGAATAAAAGCTTGCTTATTAAAAACGTTATCGTCCAAAGCGCAAGCTATTGTTCTGACTAACATTTTCTTGAATTGGAGATCAAATCTTTCCCTTTCTTCAGTAATTATATGGTTTGAAAGATTACCAATATGATCATTTAGATCCCACTCATTTAAATTGTTAAAGTAGGTTTCTATGGGATTGTATTTTTGAACAAAATCAGACTTTAATAGAGATAGTAAATTGGCCATTGAAATGTGGATAAAGCTTTTATGAAGCTCAATGAAAATGTTGTTTTCATTCAGTTCTTTCCAATCTTCTGTTTCAACCTGCTTGCACTCTATTTTATGATTGATAACATTCATTCTGAATTCATATTTTTTCTCCAGATACCTTTCTGTTTCTAGAATGGTATTACTAGGCTTATTGATTTTCATTTGGTTGAGATAAGATTTTTGAAATGGATTCAATTGTCCTTACCTTTACCCTGCGACAAGTAAAAGGAAAGGCCACAGCTAACGATTGAGCTGTGGTTTTTTATTTTGAATCAGTGAAGAATGTTTTTTCTATCTCCTCAAGCTTGAAATAGGGTTTTCCGGTAGGTTGTCCCTTCTCATTTTTTTCTAAATAATATGTGCTTAAAACTTTTTTTCGTACCAATTTGTATAGGTAGAATTTTGAACAATCAAGAAGTTCTAATGTTTGTTTAAGCGATGCGAAAGGAAACCCTAGAGTATTAACTTTTGGGCCATGGTTGTCTAAGTAATTAAGAGTTTTTTTGTCCATAATATTGGCGTTAATGATTTTTAATGTTTTGCCAATATTAGGAGCACCCTAAAGTATTATTTGAAAGAATATATTCAATATTTCTTCAAATTAGCTTCAATATTTCTTCAAGAGGTGATTTATATATGAATTTTGACCGGTTCTTCAGCAATAAAATTTCTAAATAGTATTTTAAAATTTTGCTGTATTTCATCATTGCCTTCATCAATATGATCAGTTACGGCTCTATATGAACAGTTAGCTCTAAAGATTAATATAAACTGCTTTGCCATAAATACCTCGTCCTTATTACTAGGAGTGTATATTTTATTATGTAAAAGGAAATATATTAAGTTTCCTAAATCTGTACACTTTTTGACCCAAATGGTTTTTCTTGTTAGCCCACCATTTTCACAAGTTTCTAATAAAGAATCAGTGTTTAGATTATTTTTGAAACTAAAGTTCAGGTCTTTTATTGTTTGTTCTAATTCTAATTTCTTTTCAAATTCTTGATCTTGTATCCCAACTGTTTTTAATGGGCTATAAAATTTTTCTATAGGTTGTTTTTCTCTCTTGTCAAGAAGTTCTTGAAACAATTTTATCTGGTTGTTTACTATAAGTACCTCAACTGTGTTAAGTGATGTTTCAGATATTAAGAGTTTATAGTATGAGATATGTTGTTTAAAAAGTTTACCAAAATTGTGACGGTTATAAACATCAGACTCTATCTTATGAAGAAATGAATTATACCTTGATCGATTTAGAATTTGAATTTCAGTTATCAAATTCTCTGATAAGAACTTTGCACATTCTTTACAAATATCCTTGTTTCTATACAGAATTATCTTGACAACTAATGCCTTATATTTCATGCTAATGGTTTCAGCTAATACTTTTGGAAATAGGTGAATTTTAAAACTGAACTTAGACATTGATTCTGCTTCTATTTGTTTATGCAATATGGATATTGGCCACAATAGTAAATAGATTAAGACTTTTTGTATCATTCTAAAAATATGATATGTTCAAATGCAATAAAGTAAAAATTGAGAACTTATAAAAACGAATAATTACGCAGAAAAACTTGACCTATAACATGACCTGTAAAAAATAAACCCCTGAAAATCAATTGATTAACAGGGGTTTTAGTACAAGGAAACCGACAAATATCGAACTTTATTATGCAGGATGTGGACGTAATTCTCCACCATGCAAAGCTTGTGGGAGTGGCAATATAGTTAGCTCCAATTGATTATAATTTAGTTTGCACAATGAATACTAGTAGAATATATTTAAGTATTTGCTTAAATAGTTTAATATCTTTACCTTTGTAATATGAATTCTAACAAGGAACAGACTTGCATAAGAGCATTGGCGGATGAAAATCAAATTAGCCGTTGCAAAAAGAAGATTGAGAATGTAGGTTCTGATCTTTCTGACGTGGCTACAATTATTGGACTAATTGGAAATGATACTCGTATCAAGACCCTGTATCTAATTCAGTCTGAGGATAGACTTTGCGTTTGTGATTTGAGTGATATTCTTGGAATGACTGTTCCTGCAGTATCTCAACAATTACGGAAGTTGAAAGATCGAGGAATAATAAGTAGTGAAAGAGATGGTACGATAATTTATTATTCCCTAAAAGAGGAATATGTAGAGCTATTTTCCAATGTGCTGAACCATAGCTCAAATAGAATTTTGATAAAGGCATGAACAACAATAAGATGATTAGGATGGGCGTTGTTACAGCTATTGCTGCATCTTTATGCTGTATTACTCCCGTTCTAGCTTTAATTGCCGGGGCAAGCGGGTTGGCTTCTTCTTTCTCATGGTTAGAACCGGCTAGACCTTATTTAATTGGTGTAACAATACTAGTAATAGGGTTCGCATGGTATCAAAAACTAAAGTCTAAAAAAGACATTGATTGTGAATGTGAGGAAGACCAGAAGCCATCCTTCTGGCAGTCAAAAAAATTTCTGGGACTTGTAACTGTATTTGCCGTTATAATGTTGGCCTTTCCTTATTACTCTGGCATTTTCTTTCCCAAGAATGAAACAAAAACCATCATTATAAAAGAATCAGATTTTATGGAAGCTACATTAACTATCGAAGGAATGACCTGCACGGGTTGCGAGCATCATGTGAATCACTCATTAACCAGTAGTGAAGGGGTTTTAGAAGTTACCTCTTCTTATGAGACTGGAATCGCAAAAGTGAAATTCGACAAAACCAAAGTTTCGATTGATAAGCTGGCTATGGAAGTTGAGAAAGAAACAGGGTACAAAGTGTTAGAAAAGAAAATTGAAAAGGACTATGGAAACTGAAATTAAATTAAAATCAACCATTGCCTGTCCTCATTGTGGACGCCAAAAGGAAGAAAGAATGCCAACCGATGCTTGTCAATACTTTTACGAGTGTGAGAAATGCAAGGAAGTAATTAAACCAAAAGAAGGTGATTGTTGTGTGTATTGTTCGTATGGAACTGTACCCTGTCCTCCTATTCAGGGACATACAAGTTGTTGTTAAATGGAAATAAGCTTTATTATACAAATCAAAAACATACATGGCCCAGCAATCATTCTAATTTTGAATTCAATACAACATTTCTACAGAATTAACACAGTACTTTGTATCCATGAAACTGCTCATCATAGAAGACGAACCGGAAATGCTAAAAAGCCTTGAAGACTTTGCCAAGGATGAAGGTTTTTTCTGTGATACTGCCAGTAATTTCCAGGAAGGTATGGAGCGCATCAATCTGTACGATTATGACTGTATCATTCTGGATATAAACCTCCCGGATGGCAGTGGTTTTGACCTGCTTGAAATTCTCCATAAGGAAGATAAAACTGATGGGGTAATCATCCTTTCTGCCCGCAATTCCCTGGACGATAAATTAAAAGGTCTGGGATTGGGGGCAGATGACTACCTGACCAAACCCTTTTACTTTTCGGAGTTGAATGCCCGTATAAAGGCAATTATCAGGAGGAAACAATTTAAGACAAATAAATTGGTTCGCTATGCTAATCTGGTAATAGAACCAGATCAGTACATAGTTGGAATTGATAATCTTGAACATCCACTTTCCCTAACAAAGAAAGAATATGCCATCCTTACCCACCTGATCAGCAATCACAAGCGGGTGATCACTAAAGTTTCTTTGGCAGAATATATCTGGGGCGATTACGTAGATGAGGTACAGAGTTTTGATTTTCTGTTCTCACAAATCCGAAATTTGAAACGCAAGCTAAAGGAAGCAGGTGCCAACGTGGAAATAACTAATATTTATGGTGTGGGATACCAAATAAAAACAATAATATGAAGCTGCTTTCCTATACGACCCGTCTCCAATTATTCGCATTCCTTTTACTGTTTGGGATATTCTCGACCTTGTTTTATCTGGTGCTAAGCTGGAACGTACTTCAAAACGTGGATGAGGTTTTGTATAACCGTAAGATGAACTTACTTGCCTATCTCGAAAAGCACCCGGAACTATCCATAGCACAGGATAACCCTCTGGACGATTTTACATTTTACCCTATTGATATAAATGCCTTTCAAAACGGAAAAGAAAGCTATGCCGATACACTGATCTATGAACCGATAGATGCCGAACTGGATGAGTACCGGAAGCTGGTAACTTTTGTGAAGCTAAACAACAATTATTACAAGCTGGAAATTGTGAAGCCTCACCTGGAAGCAACTGAAATCATTGGTACTATTGCCATTACGTTGGGCGGGCTATTTTTTGGACTTGCATTCTGTTTTTACCTGTCAAACAGAATGCTTTCGAGAAGAATATGGCAACCCTTTTATGCTATGCTTGATAAGCTCAAAAATTACAATCTTGACAATGCAAATGTGCCTGCATTCCCAAATTCCAAAATTGAAGAATTTCAGTTGCTAAACAATGTGTTAACGGAATTAACCCGGAAAAACAAAGAGGTATTTGAAAACCAAAAACAGTTTATTGGAGATGCTTCGCATGAGTTACAAACCCCTTTATCCATCATACAATCAAAATTAGAGGCACTGGTTGGACAAACCCAACTTACCGAAGCACAAGCGACCATCATTGAAGGTATAATAGGATCCACACAACGGATAAAAAAACTGAATAAAACCCTGTTGCTCCTTTCCAAAATAGAAAACCGGCAGTTCTTGAAGACAGATGAGGTTAGAATAAAGGAAATAATCAACAAATCGTTGGAATACTTTGAAGAACATAAGGAGGCTTTGAATATTCAGGTAGAAGTAGACATTGAAGGCAGCCCTGTGGTTCAGGGAAATAATTCTTTGGTTGAAGTACTCATCCAGAACCTGCTTAAAAATGCTTTTGTGCATAATTTAAAAAATGGCCAGGTCACTGTAATAGCAGACAAACAAGGGTTGACTGTTACCAACACCAGCAATGAACGAATAGATCAGGAAAAGTTATTTCAGAGGTTTTACAAATCCTCCAATAATCCCGAATCCTGGGGGTTGGGACTTGCCATCGCTTATAAGATTGCACAAGTAAGCGATTGGGAGTTGGAGTACAGCCATTCAAATGTCCACCACACCTTCACTGTTCACTTTTAGCTAATCCCATATTTCTACAGATTTGGATTATATACTTGCAATTGTTAAGAAAATGCAAGTGTAAAAGATGAAACGAGCCATAGTAAAGTTTTTACCCCACAGGCGAATGCCTAAAGGCGAGTTCCATGTGACCTTTAAAAATCAATTATAGACATGAAAATTAAAGTATTTCTAATTGCAGTAATTGGTGTGCTGTGTTGTGAGTTCTGTTTTTCTCAGCCGCCAAATGATGCAACCCCTTCAAAGACAAAAACTTATTTTAGTATTGTTCACCCCATCAGTACCTTCTCAGGTGGAGAGCATACATTTAATTTTCGCAATAGCTACAAGGTTGGTTTTCCTGTAGGGATCAATTTCATTCAAAACCAAAAAATTGCATATAGTATTGAATTTGTTCCCTCTATTGTAGTAAACGACACTACCAGTAGAGTAGGTGGTTTATTATTTCATCCTGGGGTTATTTACAGAAACATAGCAGGGTTTAATTTATTGACACGTCTGGCATCAACACCAATGGCAGATACGGTTTCACAGCTGTTATAAATAAGCCTATCATCAAGCTGGAAAAAATGACCTATTTTCTGGCAATGCCCATGCTTTTTCGATTCGGAAATGACCATCCTGCTTCAACAACCTTTGCTTTTCAATTTGGCGTTATATTTTAATAAACAGTGCAATCTTAAAACAGATACAAATGGACAGAAAAGATTTTCTAAAAAATTCAGTAATTCTTGGAGGAGCAACCATTCTTCCTATAAACAATGTTTTTTCCCAAAGTGTTAATGAAGCAAGTATTGACAAACTGGTAGACAGCAACGGAAACTTTATCCAAAAGCCGTTACCATATAAGAAGACCTTTTTAGAGCCTTATATGGACGAAGAGACCTTGCACTTGCATTATGAATTTCACCACGGTGGTGCAGTCAAAGGTGCCAATAAGGATTTGGAAAATATCAAGAAAAATCTCGACTCCGGTGAAATGGATAGTGTCGATTTGTGGACCAGGAAATTGTCCTATCATTTTTCAAGCCACGTACTACACACTATTTTTTGGACAAATCTCACAAACAAGAAAAGCGAGCCCAAGGCAGAGCTTCTAAAGCAAATAGAAAAGGACTTTGGTTCATTTGATAAACTCAAGTCCTACATAGCAAAAGTTTCTAAAAGTGTAGAAGGCAGTGGTTGGGGAATTTTAGGTTACCAGCCTTATTCACAATCCCTCACACTTCTCCAGTGTGAAAATCATCAAAAGCTTACCCAGTGGGGCGTTATTCCCATATTGGTCATAGACGTTTGGGAACACGCGTATTATTTAAAACATAAAAACAAGAGAGGTGATTTTGTTGATACTATAATGGAAATCATAAATTGGGATAACGTAGCACAACGTTTTGCGAATGCTAAAAAGATTAACTAAGAACTAATTATCGTCAAAGGCAATGTCCAGTGTATCAAATCCCTCTAAAAACCAGGTGTTACCATTCAGCGAGGCGTTAAAAGTTTGGGTAAAAGTAGCCATCCATAGTTTTGGTGGCCCGGCAGGCCAAATTGCGGTCATGCACAAATTTTTGGTGGAAGAAAAGAAATGGATCAGCGAAAACCGCTTTTTGCATGCGCTGAATTATTGCATGTTGTTGCCAGGTCCCGAAGCACAACAACTGGCCACATACATAGGTTGGCTGCTTCATAAAAAAAAGGGCGGATTGGTTGCCGGACTACTTTTTATATTGCCTGGATTTATATCCATACTGATCTTGAGCATTCTTTATGCAGCTTATCGGGATGTGGCTATCGTTGACGCCATATTTTTTGGTATTAAGCCAGCAGTGCTGGCCATTGTAATTGGTGCGGTTATAAAAATTGGCAAGAAAGCCCTTAAAAATGAAGTCATGGTAATTATGGCTGCCTTGGCATTTGTTGCCATCTTCTTTTTTGAGATGGACTTTCCTTACATTGTACTTGCGGCAGGGATAACAGGCTTTCTTGGAGGCAAATTCTGGGAGGAGAAATTTCATGTCATTAAAGGCCATGCGGATAAAACAGAACAGGAAAATGATTATTTAATTGACAGCCATATTCAACAAGTCAAACCCTCATTCAAGAAGACCCTCCAAACGATTTTATTGTACCTCTCTTTGTGGGCATTGCCGTTAATTTTAATCGCATTATGGGTTGGCGTTGATTCCATCTTCTTTAGCGAAGGAATATTTTTTAGCAAAACCGCAGTGGTTACGTTTGGAGGAGCCTACTCGGTTCTTGCCTACATAGCTCAAAAGGCAGTGGAAGATTACGGCTGGCTGAAAAGCGGAGAAATGCTGGATGGTTTAGGTATGGCAGAAACCACACCGGGTCCACTCATACAGGTCGTGCAATTTGTAGGGTTTATGGGAGCTTACCGCTTTGCTGGCACTATGGATCCTCTACTGGCCGGAATCTTAGCTTCCTTACTGGTAACCTGGACTACCTTTATTCCCTGCTTCTTGTTCATATTTACTGGTGCTCCCTATATTGAATACCTCAGAGGAAATAAAAGCCTGACGACTGCCTTATCAGGAATTACGGCTGCTGTTGTAGGTGTAGTACTCAACCTTGGTGTTTGGTTTACCATCCACACACTGTTTGGGAAAGTGAACGAAAGCCATTCACTTGGAATAAGATGGTTAATCCCGGAATGGGAGACTATAAACATTCCTTCATTGGTGATCGGATTGATAGCCGCCTTTGCCTACTTCATCCTCAAATGGAACATGCTTAAAACCATACTCATTAGTGTGATATGCGGCATCCTTTATCATTTCATTTTTTTAAAATAGCAGAATACTCTCGTTCCCATATTTCTACAGAATCGGGTCATAATTTTGTAACGAATTACATTAATAATTGAATATGATCCGAAAATTCAAGCTTATCCTGTTGGCATCTATTCTTGCTGTTTCTTGGACAAATGTACGGTCTCAAACACAACCGACAATTGTACAATTACTGGACACTGCCAAGAAAAATTATCCGGCAATTCTTGCCTCAGCGTCTCTTGAGCGGGCATCTGAAGAGAAGGTAAAATCCACCAGACGATTGTTGGTTCCAGAAGTTTCCGCCTCCACCTACATTAATTATGTTACTTATAACAACATTACCGGAATGTTTTTCCCCGAATATTTTCTACCTGTAAGTGGGCCTCCATCTGCCAGGAATCTAAATGATATGGTTTGGGGGTCAGCTGCCGGTCTGCTCATGAAATGGGAACCCTACACTTTCGGAAGAAGAAATAATGAGATAAAGGCAGCGGAAAGCACCCATGAGGCCAGCACTTCCATAAAGGATCTTACACTTTTAGAGCATAGCGTTCAACTATCGAGTACCTATCTGGATTATCTACTTGCTATGCAAATTCTTGATCTACTGGAAAGTGATCAGGAAAGATCGAGATCAAATTACGAACAGGCTGTGGTCCTGGCTAATTCAGGGCTGGTTTCAGGGGTGGATACTGCACGATTTAGGACGGAGCTTTCCAAGGTGAAAATCAATATACTGCAACAACAAAATACCATTCATGAATATAAAGAGAAACTGTCTGAGTTAATTGCGGCTGATTTGCCAGAAAACCTGGCGGATTCTACCTTTCTTAAAGTACTTCCCAGGTTGCCAGAAGTTTCAGGGGTGATTCATCCAAAGGAAAACCTGGCCATAGCCCAATGGAATGCCGCACAATACCAATTTAAAGCTGAAAAATTAAGCTGGTTACCTACTTTAAGTGTATGGGGCACCGCTTATGGCAGAGGTTCGGGGGTTCAGCTTGACAACAACGGTAACAGTTTTGTCAATAATCCTACTGATGGATTTAATCTGACCCGGTTCAATTATGGCCTGGGTTTACAATTGACTATGCCGCTGACCCAAATCAGCCGATACAAAACCCAATGGAAAGCCAAGGAATGGGAAACTGAAGCTTATAAACAGCAACTTGAAGAAGTGAGACTGACCCTCAATAAACAAAAAACCATAGCTGATAAGGCCTTAGAAACAGCAATGGCTATTGCAAGAGAGACTCCGTACCAGGTTGAGGATGCTCTTTATGCTTACGAAGCCGCACAATCCCGATACCAGGCCGGGTTGATGAGCTTTACGGAACTGATTGAATCCCAAAACGAACTGATTACTGCGGAAATAGAACTACGAAAATCCTATTGGGAAGCCTGGAAAGCACTATTGTATACAGCTGCTGTCAATGGTAATCTGGAAATATTCTTAAATCAATTATAGGAGATGATCAAACTAATAATATCTGCACTGCGAAAACCCATAACCGTCATGGTAACCCTTTTGGCCATCGTGTTTTTTGCGGTATTGTCAATCCGGAATATGTCAGTTGATATATTCCCAAAACTAGGCACCCCCACTATTTATGTGGCCCAAACATACGGTGGTCTTGCTCCTAATCAAATCGAAGGATTTATGACTTCTTATTACGAGTACCATTTTCTGTATATCAATGGGATAAAGGAAGTGGAAAGCAAAACTATTCAGGGCGTATCCTTGATGAAGCTCATTTTTCATGAGGGCACCGACATGTCTCAGGCTTTGGCGGAAGTGGTAGCCCAGGTCAACAGATCCAGGGCCTTTATGCCTCCGGGGACAGTACCTCCGTTCATCACGCGTTTTGACGGAGGGGGTGCACCAGTAGGCCAACTTGTTTTTAGCAGTGAAACCAGGTCATTGGGTGAAATACAAGATCTTGCACTCTTTAAGGTACGTCCAAAATTTGCTTCAATACCGGGTGTGTCAGCCCCCCCCCCTTTTGGAGGAAACCAGCGTACTGTACTGATTAAGGCAGACCCTTCCAAACTGCGCAGTTATAATATCAGTCCGGATGAACTCGTCATGGCTATTGCCAAGAACAATACCATTTCGCCTGCCGGAAATATCCGAACTGCGGACAAACTTTTGATTGCTAACCAAAATACGGTGGTCAGCAATATCCAGGAACTGGCCAATATTCCCTTAAAGATGGGCTCCGGGCCCTCGGTATATGTAAAGGATGTAGCTGAAGTACAAAATGGGTCTGATGTTGCATCAGGATATGCCCTGATCAATGGCAGCCGCTCAGTGTACATTCCTGTAACCAAACGAGCCAGCGCATCAACCTGGGATGTGGTGAAACGCATCAAGGCAAGCCTGCCGGAAATGCAGGCTGCTGTGCCGGACGATATTAAAGTGAGCTATGAATTTGATCAGTCGGGCTATGTAATCAATTCCCTGAAAAACCTGTCCTTTGAGGGAGCTCTTGGAGCAGTGCTTACTGGCCTTATGGTACTGCTGTTTCTTGGTGACAGACGAAGCGCGCTAATTGTAATTCTTACCATACCACTTGCCATATTATCGGCAGTAGTGTGCCTTTATCTGGCTGGACAGTCGATCAATATCATGACATTGGGCGGACTGGCGCTGGCAATAGGTATTCTCGTGGATGAATCGACCGTGACAATAGAGAATATCCACCGACATCAGGAAATGGGCAAGAAAAAGGGCCGTGCCATTCTGGATGCCTGCAAAGAAATTGCATTGCCCAAACTTCTTATCCTGACCAGCATTCTTGCCGTGTTTGTTCCTTCCTTTTTTATGACTGGCACTCCCAGGGCCATGTTCTTACCGCTTACATTGGCTGTAGGTTTTGCCATGATTGCTTCATTTCTACTTTCTCAAACAATGGTTCCTATTCTTTCCAATTGGTTTCTGAAAGACCATATTACTCAAAATAAAGAAGGAAAATTCCAACAGTTTAGAAACCGGGTTGTAGGATATACAAAGGGTATTACAAACAGGAGCAAGTGGGCCATCGGTATTTACCTGATAACCATTATTGCCATGCTTGCGGTACTCTGGCAGTCTACTGGTACGGAGATATTTCCAAAAGTCAATTCCGGGCAGTTGCAAGTTCGTTTAAGAATGCCTGACGGAACCCGCATTGAAAATACGGAAAGGAAAACAAAGCAGTTTCTGGAAGTGGTAAACGAAGTGGTTGGTAAAGAAAATGTTGAGATTACATCGGCATTTGTCGGTATCCAACCACCCAGCTACCCGGTCAATACTATCTTTCTCTGGACAGGTGGGCCACATGAAGCTGTTATAAAGATCAAGCTACAGCAGACAGGAAAGCCCCTTGATGAAATTAAAGAAAATATCAGAAAAAAGGTAACAGAAATCATACCTGAAATGCAGCTCTCTTTTGAACCGGCTGACCTGGTTGACCAAGTAATGAGCCAGGGAGCCAACACATCAGTAGAGATAGCTGTTCAGGGCAAAAACCTTTCGGAATCACGTAAATATGCCCAAGAAATAAAGGACAGGGTACAAACCGTATCGTTTATGCGTGATGTGCAATTTGGTATTCCACTTAACTATCCATCCATAGATTTACAATATGACCGTGTCCGGGCAGGCCAGTTAGGCCTAACAATTGAAGACATTAGCCGCTCTGTAACAGCCTCCACCTCTTCCAGTCGTTTCACCCAGCCCAATTATTGGTTGGATGCCGGATCGGGCAATGCATACCAGGTCCAGGTAGAATTTCCTCAATATATGGTGGATCAACCCGATGATGTCGAAAAAGTTCCATTAAAGTCGGAAAACGGGAAAACCGTCTATGTGGGCGATGTGAGTAAATGGGAACCTTCTACCATGATTGGGGAATACGACCGTCTGAACCAACAACGGTTCATTACCATCACCGGGAACCTGCATAATAAAGACCTGGGAAGTGCCATTAAAACGCTTAAAGATGAAGTAAATGCTATGGGTGAACCACCCGAAGGGATGAGTGTTAAATTCAGAGGACTTGCTGAACCGCTCTCTCAAACCTTTGATGAATTGAGTACCGGCCTTTTACTGGCAGTAGCCGTGATATTTCTGCTGCTGGCAGCCAACTTTCAGTCATTCCGGCTTTCCTTCGCAGTGCTATCCACTATTCCTGCCGTAGTTGCTGGTTCGTTCCTTCTGATTTGGATAAGCGGGAACACGCTCAACATTCAATCTTTTATGGGCAGTATCATGGCTATAGGTGTGGCAGTGGCCAATGCCATATTATTTGTTACCATAGCAGAGCATTATCGGAAAGAACAAAAACAAAACCCTCACCTGGAAGGGATAAAGGATCGCCTGAGGCCCATACTCATGACCAGCATAGCCATGATAGCAGGGATGCTACCGATGGCGCTAGGGCTGGGTGAAGGCGGCGAACAAACAGCCCCACTTGGAATAGCCGTGATAGGCGGATTGTTGTTCTCCGTGTTTGCAACCGTATTCATCTTGCCGTCCGTCTATTGGCAGGTTTCCGGAAGAAGACTTTATAAGAGCCCGTCACTTGATCCAGATGATGAGCAGAGTACATACTTTGAACAGCAATAACTTCAAACCTGAAAAGAGTAAAATTTAAGAATAATGAGAAAATATATAATACCGATTTTATATGCAGCCATCGTTTCAGCCTGTTCAAGTAGTGTTGAAAACAATAAGATGGAAAGCAAAAACGAGTCGTCAAAAAAAGTAGAAACCATAAAGTTAAGCTTTGATAACTCCAGACATACCCTGATGCTTCCTGCGGAATTATTGGCTTTTGAAAAAGCTGGTCTGAATGCCAAAGTACAGGGGTATGTTACCGAAGTGCGGGTAGACATTGGAGATAAAGTAATGAAAGGAGCAGTCCTGATCAGGATAGAAGCACCAGAAATTCAGGCAGCCTATTCAGAAGCGCAGAGCGATGTAGAGTCAGCCAGAGCGGACTATATGAGTAGTGAGGATACGTATACCCGATTGCTAAAAGCTTCCGAAATACAAGGTACGGTCTCAGAATCCGAACTGATTAAAGCAAAAAACAAAGCCATGTCGGACAGCACTCGGCTAAAAGCATTGGATTTTACCGCCAGAGCTAAACGGCAACTCCTTAATTATCTCACAATTAGGGCGCCATTTACTGGGGTTGTAACGCAAAGAAATACAGATCCCGGAAATCTTGTGGGAGATATAGATAACCAACCTTTACTGATAATCGAAAACAACCAAAAATTGCGTTTGAAGCTACCAGTTCCTGAGGCCTTGACCGGAAGTTCCATAGCAGAGGATTCTACTTCATTTAGTGTAGAACCATTTCCCGGAAAAGTATTTAAGGCAGATTATTACAGGCGAGCCAAAAGTATAGATCCGGACACCCGTACAGAGATGTGGGAATTTCTTGTGGATAATCAAAAGGGTAATTTGAATGCTGGACTTTTTGCGGAAGCTCAATTAAGCATCAAACGTCCGGATGGAAGTCTGTGGGTACCTCATAGTGCGGTCTTGACCACCCTCCGAAGAAAAGCTGTGGGAAAAGTAGCGGATGGCAAACTAAAATGGGTAGAAGTCAGCACAGGCATGAAAGATGAAGATATGGTTGAGATTTTTGGCGCACTTGATGAAGGGGATCAAATCCTTCTGCAGCCCAATGAGGAGATGTCCGAAGGTCTGCCTGTAAACTAGTTCCCACATTTCTACAGAATCGGTTTCTATTTTAGGAAAATATGAAAGGACTATTCTTTGTCATAGGTTTACTGATGATTGTAGAATGCAGCATGGCCCAGGTAAGTTTACCAAACACGATTTATGCAAAGTATACAGATGATGCAATTCAGCTTGATGGAAGATTAGATGAACCTGTTTGGGAAAATGCTGTTCGCATAAGCAATTTTACCCAACGCGAACTGAATGTTGGGGAGCCGGCAACTGAAAAAACGGAAGTGGCCATTGTCTATACGGCCAATACCCTATACATCGGATTTTGGGGTTTCGATAGGGAGCCGGATAATCTTGTAGCCCGCGAAATGAAACGGGATTTCAACTGGGGTGTAGAAGACAACTTTGAGGTCATCATAGACACTTACGATGACGACAGAAACGGATTTCTGTTTGTAATCAATCCTAATGGTGCCCGTGCCGATGCGCAGATTTTAAACAACGGTAGGTCTTTTAACAAATTTTGGAATGGTGTATGGGATACCAGAACAGCGATAACGAACGAAGGTTGGTTCGCGGAAATAGCCATTCCTTTTTCTACCCTGAAGTTTAAAACGAATTTAGATCAGCAGGTCTGGGGTATCAATTTTGAGCGCAATATTCGCAGAAAAAGGGAACAATTACTATGGCAGGGCTGGTCTCGTGATTCCGAACTAGAGCTGGTGAACAGGGCTGGTACTTTGACCGATCTCGACAATATCAAAAGTAAAACTTTTATTGAAATCAAGCCTTATTCAATCGGGGGTGCGGAATTAACACCAGAAAAGTCTGAGGGACAACTGAATGCCGGTGGCGACATCAATTACCTTATCACACCTACCCTCCGTATGAATCTGACCATTAATACAGATTTTGCACAGGTTGAAGCCGACAGACAGCAGATCAACCTTACCCGATTTCCACTGTTTTTCCCTGAACGAAGGGAATTTTTCCTTGAGGGACAAGACTATTTTGATATGGGTATGGGAAACCGCATAATCCCTTTTTATAGCAGGCGGATCGGATTAGCCGAAGATCGCTCTACGGTTCCAATAATCGCAGGGGCAAGGGTATTGGGTAAAATGGGAAATACTACGTTGGGTGCTTTGTCCATGCAGACAGCCAGTAGGGACAGCATACCCTCTACCAATTATACAGTTGTAAGCTGGAGGCAGGATGTCTTGAAACAATCTTCCATAGGCATTTTATCTGCCAATAAATACGAAAATGGACGATGGCATAGCACAACCGGAGGATATGGGCTTTACAGTACGTCTGAATTATTTGGTGACAAAAACCTGAATATTGGTGCATCATTCACACAAAACATTAACTCTGATGATTTTGATGCAAGGGCCAATGCTCACCGTATTTACCTGAGCTATCCCAACGATAAAGTTGAGTTCGATATGGCTTGGCAAAGAAGTGCTACTCCCTTCAATCCGGAAGTGGGTTTTCTGCGCAGGGAAAATTTCCAGGAGTTTTATACTGAACTTGAATGGAAACCCCGACCCAAAAACCATTTCAAATGGATACGACAGTTCAGTTTTAAGGGGTTGGACATGAATTACTTCATTTTTGACGACACAGGTGAACTGCAATCATTTTTCTACGAAATCAGACCATTAGGCTTTGAAACACGTAGTGGCGAATCCTTTGAGTTTAACCTCCAAAGGAGAGCGGAAGGTCTGCGAGAACCATTTGAGATAACGGAAGGAATTGTCATTCCTGAAGGAGAGTATTGGTACAACCGTATGGAAATACAAGCCGCTACTTTCAGCGGTCGAAACTTTGCACTCGATACGTATTTTAACTGGGGAAACTTTTTTAAAGGAAAGAGTACCCAAAGTGCTTTTGAGCTGTCATGGAGAACAAGCCGTTATCTAAAGATCGCTGCTAACTACGAAAAAAACTGGATTGACTTACCGGAAGGAAGCTTTGATACAGACCTGATCGGTAACCGCATAGAGTATGCAGTAAACCCGAATCTTTTCGGCTCCTTATTTTCCCAGTGGAACAGTGAAGATGAAGAAGCACTTCTAAATTTTCGTTTGCAATGGATTCCAATTATCGGAGCTGATTTCTTTTTCATCGTCAACCAGGCTTACGATACTTCGGGCAACAGTTGGACACTGGAAAGAACCACCGTTTTAGGCAAACTGATATGGAGATTTGTAATTTAAAAGGAAAAACTATGAGATTGTTATTTATTAAAATGATTGTACTGTTCATGCTTATACTTACCGCATGTAGTCATTCATCCAATGAAGTAATCGTTTATTGTACTGTTGATCAGGTCTTTTCAGAGCCTATCCTGAGGGATTTTGAGAAAGAGACCGGCATCAAGGTAAAGGCGGTATATGATACCGAAGAAACCAAATCTACCGGGGTAATGAATCGGTTGATTGCCGAGAAGGATAATCCGCAGTGCGATGTGTTCTGGAGTGGTGATCCGGTACGCAATAGTGTTTTGCAAACCAATGGAATTACCGATTCATATCAATCGGAGCAAACAAATCTCATTGCTGAGTATTTCAAAGAAAAGGATAATAATTGGACGGGCTTTTCAGCTCGGGCCAGAGTACTTATCTATAACAAAAACCTGATTGCTACTGATTCTTTGCCTCAATCTGTATTTGATTTCACTGATCCTGCTTACAAAGGGCAATTTGCCATTGCCAATCCATTGTTCGGTACCACTACTTTTCACATAGCTGCGCTCTTTGTGAATTTGGGCGATGAAAAAGCCAAGCAGTGGATGAATGACTTGAAAGCAAATGGAGTGGTGATAGCCGCCAGCAATGGGGATGTTAAAAAACGGGTGATGAACGGGGAACTCGCTTTTGGCCTCACCGACACGGATGATGCTTTTGAAGCTCAAAAAGAAAGTGATGCAGTAGATTTTGTTTTTCTGGATCAACAAGGAAGCGATATCGGGACGCTAATTATGCCCAATGCACTGAGTTTAATTAAAGGTTGTCCGAACACAGAGAATGGCAAAAAACTGATGAATTACCTGCTAAGTAAGGAAACAGAGACAAAACTTGCCAAATCCTGTGCACAAATGCCACTAATTAAAGGAACGGAATTACCCGATAACGTTCCTTCGTTGGATAATATCAAAAGCATGAACATAGATTACGACATAACTTCTGCAAAACTGAGGGACATCCAACCCTGGCTAAAACAATGGGCAGAGCAATAGTCAGACATATAATATCAAAGGTTCCTTCTCTGTTGCTGTTTCTGCTTCTGGGATTGCCCATGATAGCGCTGCTCTTGCAATGGCTGGTTAATGGTGACGATAAGTCAGCGCTTTTGTCTTTCATTGGTAGGGAAACGCTATTTCTTATCGGTAAAAGCCTGCTCATATCTGGTATAGTGGCATTGCTTGCCACCTTCATGGGAACGGTATGCGGATTTATTCTATACAAAATGCGGCTTGCATTCACCGGCTTTTACAAAATGGCACTTCTCCTGCCCCTGCTCATTTCCCCCTACATTTTTGCCGTGGCGTGGAAAGACGGTTTGTTCTGGTTATTTGGAAACAATGCTGCCTTTTATTCAGATTCTGGAGTGATTCTGGTACACACCCTCGTATTCTTTCCATTGGCGATGCTCATTATCGGTAGCGCATTATCCCGAATTGATGCCAGTTACGAAGAAGCTGGATTAATGGTGATTCCTTTCGGGAAAATGCTGTTAAAAATTGTTCTTCCTCTGATTCGTTCTGCAATAACGATATCCTTCCTGCTCATTCTGATATTCAGCCTGAGTGATTTTTCAGTTCCTGCCTTCTTTGGCGTTCGCACATTTACCACCGAGATATTTACACAGTTTTCCGCCCTGTACAATTTCCCACTGGCCATTGGGCAATCAATTTTATTACTGGTAATATGCCTGTTACTCATGCTGGCAGAAGCACGCTACCTTTCTGATGCTCCTTTCTTTTCCGTGTCAGTAAGAGGGAGCATGTCCAAAAAATACGCTTTTCAGAAGCGTCAAGCCTTATTTCACGCTTTACTTTGGCTATTGTTGATAATGGCTTTGGTGTTGCCTGTCTTTATGCTGGGAACCCAGTCTTTGACAGGAAGCATCTTGTTCTTCAGAGAAGCGTGGATATTGATGGGTCCAGCTGTTCTGCAATCGATAAAACTTGCACTATGTGGCACCCTATTAATTACATCTGTTGGCCTTTGGTCGGCTTACGTTAAAGTCCGCTTAAACAACTGGTTACCCAACGTATTGCTTTTACTGACTTTTATTGTGCCTTCTACCGTACTGGGTATTGCCCTTATACGGTATTATAATCTGCCTGTCCTGAATTTTATTTATGGTACTGCCCTAATTCTGCTGCTCGCCTATCTCGGCAAGTTTGGTTTTATCGCTAACCGAATTATCGGCAATGGTATGAGGCAAATACCTGTTTCATTGGAGGAGGCAGCTCTTATTATGGGAATACCATCCTGGAAAATATTTGTGAGGATCAATTTGCCTTTATTGATACCTTCATTATTTGCCGCATTTGTCCTATCCTTCATTTTGAGCATGGGAGAACTGGGCGTTACTATGTTAGTTTATCCGCCCGGTACAGAACTGATGCCTGTTAAAACTTTCACCATAAGCGCTAACGTACCTGAAGCCCTTACCAGCAGTATGACTTTGATCAATTTGACTGTGGCCCTGGTATTAATCACGCTGTTCTTTTTGGCTGGAAAATGGTTATTCAAAAAATTTCAATATGCCTGAGATCATCCTGGAACATATCACCCATTGCTACGGAGATAAGGAAGTGTTAAACGATTTCACCTATTCTTTTGAGCAGGGTAAGACAACCTGCTTAATAGGCCCTTCCGGCTGTGGAAAAACCACCGTGCTGCGATTAATTGCTGGTTTGGAAACACCTTCCAGCGGTGTGATAAAAATAGACGGAGTTAAAGTAAGTGAAAAGGGGAGCATCCTTATTCCTCCCCATCAACGCCAGGTAGGATTTGTCTTTCAGGATCTGGCGCTTTGGCCACATTTTTCCGTGTACAAAAACATTGCGTTTGCATTAGCAGACAAGAAAGACACGAATATTAAGAATAAAGTATTTGAATGGCTCGAATTATTCGGGATAAGCGATAAGGCTAAGAAATACCCTCACCAGCTTTCCGGTGGGCAAAAACAAATGGTGGCCATAGCCCGCTCGCTGATACTACAACCCAAAATACTCTTAATGGATGAGCCACTGGCCAATATTGACACACATTTAAAAGAGCGCTTACTTCTGCATTTAAAAGATATTCAGCGACAACAGCAATTCACAATGCTGTATGTAACACACGACCACAAAGAAGCCATGAACACAGGTGATTGCCTTGTGGTCATGAATGCAGGAAGAATAGAGGCTGACGGATCGAAGGAAGAAGTCAGTCTTTCATCATCAGAATTTGTGAAATCATTTCTAAAATCTTAAATGGAATAATTATGAATACAATATCAAAAATTTTCATGCCAGCAGTCACATCTGTTTTGATGTTGGTTGCCTGTGGCAATTCAAAACCCAAACTCTCAGAAGGACAAATTAAGGAAATCAATGAACAGGCACAATTTCCTGATTCCATAAAACCATCGGAAACACTCCGGTTTGATTTTGAGAATTATTCTGCTAATCAATTGCCTGACAACTGGACGCAATACTACACCGGAAATGGAGGAACTGATTGGAAAGTGATGGATGATAACGGGAATAAAGTTATGGCACAGCTATATAGCGATAATCCCAATAGCCATTTTAATATAGTTGTCAATAACAATGTCACAGCTAAAGACATGGTGCTCACCACCCGATTGAAGGGTGTTAATGGAAACCACGACCAGGGAGGCGGTTTTGTGTGGAGGTTTACGGATAAGAACAATTACTACGTGGTAAGGGCCAATCCGCTGGAGGATAATGTAGTGCTTTATAAAGTAGAAAATGGAAAACGTACCGATTTACCCATAGTCGACAAAGGCAGAACCTATGGGGTGGATGTACCGACATTGGGCAATGGGTGGAATAATTTGAAGTTGGTGGTGAAAGGTGATCTTTTTACTGTATTCCTCAACGGGAAAGAGCTATTCAAAGTGCAGGACGAAACCTTCACGGAAGCCGGAAAAGTAGGCTTTTGGACGAAAGCGGATGCTGTCACGTACTTTGATGATTTTGAAATTGAAAAATATTAATCCTAATAAAATGAACAAGATGAAAAGAAAAATCAGCTTATTGGTAACGGGCTTATCATTCGGACTAAGCCTTATGGCTCAATCACCCAGGGCATATATCACAAACTATGGGGAAGACTTTATTTCAGTAATTGACGTAGCGAGTAAAGAAAAGATTGCGGACATCAAGACAGGAAAGAATCCACATGGAGCTGCTGTTTCTCCGGATGGAAAAACTGTTGCCGTCAGTAATGAAGGTGATAACACAGTTTCCATAATCAGTGCGTCCGACAATACAGTACAACAGACCATTGCCGTTGGTAAGACACCACATCAATTAAGTTTCAGTATGGACGGGAACTACCTATTAACCGCCATTAATGGTGAACATAAGGTAGATGTGATTTCAACAACAGACTGGAAATTAAGCCAATCCATTCCAGTCGGCAGAAACCCGCACATTGTTTTGCCCATGCCTGACGGTAAATCCGTCTGGGTCACTTCCGAAGGGGACAACAAAATTGTTAAAATCGACCTTGACGAAATGAAGGTAGTTGCAGAAATCCCAGTTTTTGGATTTCCGAGAGTAATGACAGCAACTCCGGATGGGAAACTAATCTATCTTACAATAAGGTGGTTGCATGGTGTGGTTAAAATTGATACGGAACAAAATAAGATCGTTAGTTGGATACAACTTCCGGTAACAGAAAAATTTGATAATGAGGGCAAAGCTGCTCATGGACTTTGTGTTTCACCAGACGGAAAATCAGTTTATCTGACAAGCCAGTTTACCGACAAAGTATATGTAATTGATGCCGAATCCAATGAGATAGTGAACACCATTCAGGCTGGCAAAAATCCAAACTGGATTGACATTACTCCTGATGGAAAAATTGCGGTAGTGAGCAATACATCTTCCAATGATGCAGACATTATTGATTTATCTTTAGGAAAAAGTATAGCCAAAATTGCTGTTGGCAAAAATCCGAAAAGGTTGGATGTAAGTATGGTGAGAGATTAACTCAACTCACTTTATGTGGTTAGAGGTTGGTAGTTTTATAGACAAATGGTCAAAATCTAATTGTTAAGCCAGATTCAGATATGATTTAACCGCCACCCAGATTCAGATATGATTTAACCGCCACTTTTAATTCAACATTACCAGTTGGAGAATCGAGGTCGGAATAATGGAAAATTACAAAAGGTTGAGCTTGACCGTCTTTTTGGTAGCGGACACCAATCATTTTTTGACCGTTGTTTTCCTGAATGGATAGCTTTATTATTTCAATCATGGCAGTTTGTTTAATAGACTTCCGGAACACCTCCTGATAATAGGGCTTTTACAGTTCCTAAAATGGCATTGGGTTTTGACTCTAATGCTTTGGCAAAAGTGCCCGGCCAGGA
>JAGQYI010000068.1 GCA_020436165.1 Cyclobacteriaceae bacterium
TAAAGCTGACTTGTGATTTGCCATTTGTATATATAATTCTTAAAAGCTACTCCAAAATTTTGAGAGTGCAAATGTAGGGCTATTTATATTTAATGCAAAGCATTGATTTTAAATTATTTTAATCGTATAATGCTTTTTCAATGCAGTATGTAGTTTATTTATTGGTATTAGTCTTTATGATTTTTCCTTCTTTCAACAAAGAGGACTGGGGGTTCTTTGGCCACAGAAAAATAAATGAACTTGCTATTTATACGCTACCTCCCGAATTAGAAAAGTTTTATAAGTCACAGGCTGACAAAATAATTGAGCTTGCCCCGGCACCGGACCAAAGGCGTTATGTGATCCCAGAAGAAGCCGCAAAGCACTACATCGATTTGGATTTGTACGATTCATTGCCCCTGCCCAAATACTGGAACCAGGCAGTTGAGAAATATGGAGAGGAGCTTTTGAGAAGCAGAGGAATTGTTCCCTGGAATACCTATTTGGTGTACCACCAACTGGTGAAGGCTATGAGCGATCATAACTACGAGCGCATTGTTCGGCTTTCGGCCGATCTGGGACATTATGTGGGTGATGCACATGTGCCCTTACATACAACAAGCAATTATAATGGGCAGGAAACCGGCCAGTTGGGCATACATGCATTTTGGGAATCGAGGTTGCCTGAGTTGTATTTTGATTCGTACGACCTTTTTGCAGGTAGGGCAACTTATGTAGAAGATGTGCAGGCAGAACTTTGGGAGACTGTTATGGAGTCTCATGCTGTGGTTGATTCCGTGCTTAACCTGGAGGCTTATGTAACCCGTAAGGTAGGAGAGGATAAAAAATACGCCTATATCGTTAAAGGTAAAAGAACCGTACGAGCGCCATCAGAATATTTTTGTAAAGAATACAATGAAAAAGGTGGTGGCTTAGTCGAGCAAAGAATGCGTTCAGCCATTATTCGGGTGGGGAGCCTGTGGCTTAGCGCCTGGATAGATGCGGGCCAACCCGATTTAGACGTCAAAGGAGAATTAGTCCTGCACGAATCTGATTCAATAAAAGTCGAAAAAGTGAATCCCGATTTCAGATCACATGATTATTAGAAATATCGTCTTCCAATTGCATTGTTTTTAAACAATTCCAGATCAACCGAAAACATAAGTTCGTGTGTTCCAAACGTATTTGTTCCAACCGC
The DNA here is from genome assembly GCA_020436165.1 of Cyclobacteriaceae bacterium. Taxonomy (GTDB): domain Bacteria; phylum Bacteroidota; class Bacteroidia; order Cytophagales; family Cyclobacteriaceae; genus JAKISE01. The sequence goes on from JAGQYI010000068.1 coordinate 1,178, forward strand.
ATTTAAGGGATACTCAAATGAATACCCCAAACGGAACATATCGTTAAACTCAAATTGAGAATTAATACCTACGGCATTAAAATTTCTGATAGTGGCGCCCACCCACAAACTTTCCAGGAGTAAAAAGCTTGCGTTTAAGTCCACAGAAATAGGCTGACCTTCCACAATTTTAATAAGCGCAGACGGCTTAAATTTTAAAGCGATGAACTGATCAAATACATACCCGGCACTTACATAATAATGCCTTTGATGAACAGTGGTTGTGCCATTTGCGCTCCGAGATTCCATGTTAAGCATTCTGGGAACAGAAGCACCCAGATAAAACTGATTTGTTTTGAAAAAAATACCTGATCCAAAATTCACTTTAGTGACTTCTGCATCTACCAATTCCAATGCCTGATCCGATTGCTCAAGAACAAGGTTATCATAATCATATCTGTAATCAATATAACCAGTTTGCAATCCAAAGGAGAGGCTTCTACCGTTCAAAAGATCTATTTTATAGGAATACATTAGCTGATACTCCGTATTCTTATTAACACCGTAAGCATCCCTTGATACCAACAGTCCAACGCCCACCTTATTATTGATTATAGAAGCAGAGGCGTTTAAGGTGTTTGTCTGCGGGGCTCCTTCCAAGCCCACCCACTGGTTGCGTGCAAATAAGGTGGCATTAAATACGTCATTAATACCTGTGTACGCAGGGTTAATCATGGATTGATTTAGCAGATATTGACTATACAGAGGGTCCTGTTGACCAAACACAGTTGAGGTTGAGCCAAAGACCATTAGGGCGATTACTATGTTTTTCAAACTCATCGTTTTAAGAATATAAATCCTGTTAATGCCTTCTCTCCATTACCTTTATCAATGGAGTAATAAAAGTTACCTGTTTCGAGTTCCTGGTTAGAACCTGTATTGTCGGTGCCATCGAATATTACACTTTGGTTATCATATCCTGTAGCTTCAAAAACCTTGTCGCCCCACCTGTTGTAAATTATAACTTTATTATCCGGGTAGCTGGTAATGTTTTCTATTTTGAGAAAATCGTGTACCCCATCACCGTTAGGAGTCACCACATTGTATACCTTAATATCTCCTGAGGACTCTTGTAATACCTCACCGGAAACAGAAAATGTAAAATCGTTAAGGTTGGTTGAAACCAGTACGTTTCCGGAGTAATCACCTGCGCTGGTAGCTAATAACCTTACAACGAATTGATCAAAACCAGCCGGAGGAACTGAAGCAGGAGGGTCTATAATTTCAAAGGCAGGATTATCTGATGTAATATTGGTAATTGTTAGAGTGTTGGTTGTACTTGGATTTTCGATCACAAATACTTTATCAATATTTACATCAACAGTAGTAGACCCCAAATCTATTGTTTGGTTAGAGATTACTACTTCACCACTATTATCTTCACCGTCTATAATTATTATACTTTCGATCGATCCTGCGATCTCAAAAGTGAATGGGTTTTCGTCTGCGTCATCATTATTTATAGATACTGTACCATTGAAAGTGCCTGTATTTGCACCTGAAAGCGTAATCGTAAACGTTTCAGTAGCACCCATTGGGATAGTTGATAATGTACTTGCCACAGAATACCCTGAGCCGCTAACGGAAATACCACTGATTGCAAGGAATGAAGTACCTGTGTTTTCAATGGCGAAGGTTTGAGTAACATCAGTACCCTGGGCTGCGGAGCCTAAGTCAAAAGGAGTGGCCTGAGCATTTGTAATAGATACTCCAGAATTGTCTGATCCTGCATAAACATTTATTTCGGGTGCATTGATAGGCGCGATAACCCCTGTAATATCAAACGTAAATGGGTTTTCGTTACTGTCATCATTTGCAATAGTAACCGTGGTATTGAACGTTCCTGCATTAGTTCCTGAAAGGGTTACAGTAAAAGTTTGGGTGTTTCCTGCAGGAACAGCTGCAATAGAACTGCTTACAGAATAATCGGTTCCACTTATAGTTATGCCGCTTACATTCAGATCGGCTGTACCTGTATTTTCAATAGCAAATGTTTGTGTAATGTCAGCTCCTTGAATTGCCGAGCCAAAGTCAATGGCAGTTGCTTGTGCATCAGCAATGGGTGTTCCTGAATTATCAGACCCGGAATAAACGTTTATTTCGGGAACAGGTACTGCAGAAATTACACCTGTAATATCGAAGGTAAATGGGTTTTCGTTACTGTCGTCATTTTCAATAGTAACTGTAGTGTTGAATATACCTGTATTGGTTCCTGAAAGTGTTATTGTAAAAGTTTGCGAAGTGCCAATAGAAATGGTTGTTATTGAATTGTTGACTGTGTAGTCCGTACCAATAACAGTAATGTTACTTACATTTAGATCGGCCGTACCTGTATTTTCAATGGCAAAAGTTTGAGTAATGTCAGTTCCTTGAAACGCACTTCCAAAATCAATAGCCGTGGCTTGAGCATCGACTATTGGAGTCCCTGAATTATCCAGTCCGGCATATACATTTATTTCAGGCTCAGGAGTAGCCGTTATGGTTCCGGTAATATCAAACGTGAATGGATTCTCGTTACTATCATTGTTTGTGATGGTGACGGTACTGCTGAATGTTCCAATGCTGGTACCTGATAATGTTATTGTAAATGTTTGAGTGGCCCCAAAACTGATAGTTGTTATAGAATTGGTTACAGAAAAATCGGTTCCTGAAACAGAAATACCACTAATATCAAGATCTGTTGTCCCTGTATTTTCTATGGCAAAGGTTTGGGTAATGTCAGTTCCCTGAACCATGCTTCCAAAATCGATGGGGGTAATTTGTGCATCCGTTATGGGAATACCACTGTTATCTGATCCGTGGTAAACATCTATTTCAGGTGAAAGCGTTTGAAGTGCGTTTGAAATTATCCAGTTTGATTCGGAATTGTTGAGCGCAAAATTATTCAAGGCACCATCATTATTATTTGTGGTTCTATCTGGTAAAAGAATTACAGGGGGCGTGGTATTATCGCCATTAGCAATGCCTTGATCCAATTTGTAATAAGCAATAAGGTTAGCTTCGTTTCCGGCCAATGAATTGGAAATATTATTTTGAATTTCTGTTTGAGTTCGAACATCATCCCAAATCCTTAATTCATCAATTTCTCCACTAAATTCCCTGGTATTAAAATTTAAAACAGGTTCTCCATCATAGTTACTCCCAATAAAAAGATTTGAAACCCCATCGTAGTTTGGTACACTGGCAAAAGTAGTAGAAGTATCCAGGCCTCCATTTACATAAATATACGAGTTGGTGGAGGCTCCGGCATTTTCAATAACACCAGCCAAATGATACCAAGTGTTATCGGCCAGCACAGTAGTTCCTGTTAAAACCTGATCGGCATGTGTATCATCCCTAAACATTAAAAAGGGTTGTCCGCTTGAATTGATAAGCATTTCATACCCACCGGAAGTGCCAAAACTGCCTATTGTGGCTGCAATTACATACTGATCGTTCACAACCGAATAGTCTAATTTTACCCAGGCTTCTATGGTTAGGCTGGAATGCCCGTAAAGCGAAGCATCCCCACCGGCATCTACATAATCATTTATACCATCAAAGTCCAGGGAATGGCCGGGAGGGTTAAGAAATACGGGTGTAAACTCCGAGGTTCCGTCCGTTGCATTGGAGGCAGTGGCTGTTATAGCATCGTTGCTTGTATCAATGGTTAGGCCGGTAACTGACCAGTTGCCTGAACCATCAACAATGGCAGTTCCTAAGTACTCCTGCCCCTGCGAGGGGTAACAACCAGAATTGGCCCTGAATACATGAATATTTTCTCCAATTGTTCCAACGCCACTGACGGAGGAGCTTGTCATACCAGATACATAAGGTGGCTGAATGCTGTTGTTTGCAGTTCCGTTAAGGGAAATGCCCAATGTGCCGTTGCAGTAAATGCTATTGGCAATTACTGAATTGCCATAACCATTGCTAATCTGAATTCCATAGGTAGAGTTGTTGGCAACAATATTAGCCTCACCGGCAGAAGTACCGCCAATGGCATTATTCAAATTGGCGCTTCCCGTGGGTTCAAAATAGACACCAATTCCGTTGCCCAAGGAGGTGGTTCCATCACTGCCAACACCAATATTATTGCCAAATAGATTATTGTTTTCTGCTCGAGACAAGTGCAGACCATTAGTAGTATTTGACGATATAACATTATTGCTAATGGTCGCATTTATGCCAATGGAATGAGAAATACCTACGTTGTTAGGTAAGGGTGCATTCCCACTTGCATCCACTCCAATCCAGTTTCCTTCTATTAATGCACCGTTGTTATACCATAAGAGAATACCTTCGTTGGTATTTCCTGAAATGATATTACTTTCTGTAGCCAGGCTGCCACCAATTATGTATCCCTGAACATAAGGAAACCCAATACCATTGCCTTGTGCATAAATACCAATGTTGTTTGGTGTTGCTACTGTACCGCTCGGGTCAGTTCCTATTAGATTTGATTGGATGGTAATGTTGCTGCTATTGAAAAGATATATTCCATAATTGTTATTATTCAGCAGGTTGCCTTTACCACTTGTTCCAAATATGGCAGGGCCATTTTGAAAACCTCCATAATAAATTCCGCCTCCTGTAAAGTTGGTAATCCACAAACCATAAACCTCACTTGGGCCCTGCAAAGAGAGTCCATGAGTTAGTGTACCCTGACCATCTAAGATTACGCGATAATCGGCTGAGCCTGGCTGCGTGCTGGCATCAATTACAGCACCTCCTGAAGCAAAGGTTATCAAGGGTAGATCAGATGCCGGAGATATGGTCCATCTTTCAGTTGCTCCATCGTAATTAGGGTCCGAAATAGGTATGTTGAAGGTGATGGTTTCCTTGCCAACTATGGCAATTGCGTTATCCATGCACCAACGCAGAGAGCCTGTTCCTGAATCGTTTGTATTAGTAACTACATATGGACACAATTGTGCATCGCCTGAGATCGTCCAGCCATAGGATGAAATAAGATTACTTCGGGCAACAGTACCATCACAGTAAGTAAGACCGTTGGCGCCTAATGATAAACCACTTGGAGGCACCTGTGCTTCCCAACCAATTAGGGTTGCATCATAATTTGCTAACGAAAGACCTGAATCATCTAGCATATTAGATAGAGAAGTTACTAAGCCAATATTCCATGAGCCCAAGTTCTGGTCAAATGAGGAAGCGTTAAAAAACATACCTCCCATGTTTTGCACCTTGCTTACATCCCAGGAAGAAATATCCTGATTAAATGCAATTGCATTCACAAACATGTTGGCCATGGTAGCAACATTACCAACCTGCCAGCCCGATATGTTGCTGTCAAAATTAGATGCGTCATAAAACATAAACGACATGCCGGAAACACTGGAAACATTCCAGCTGCTTATATTACCATTAAATGCTGTTGCTCCCCTGAACATGGCTGTCATGGAAGTAGCACTACTTACATTCCAGGAATTAAGATTTTGGTTAAAGGAAGTGGCATCCTGAAACATTCCGTCAAAAACAGTTCCGCCTGAAACATTCCACCCATTGATATTCTGTTTAAATGCAGTAGCTCCTCTGAAAACAAATGCGAAAGAACTCACCCCACTTACATCAAAACCACTTATGTCTCCATCAAATGCTGACGCATTGTAAAACATAGCTGTTATAAAACTTAAACTCGTGGTTGTCCAGGTGGAAATATTTCCATTGAATGCCGTTGCATCCCTGAACATATAGCTCATATCTGCCACGTTGCTTACATTCCAACTGTTTAGATCCTGATTAATATTTGTGTAAGCAAACATGTTGCTCATATTGGTAATGTTGCTTACATCCCAACCCGAGAGATCTGACGTAAAATCTTTTACCTCGCTAAACATATAATAGGCCGATGAGACATTGGATAAATCCGGGATGTCTGAAGCTGCAACAGTTAATTCAGTGCATCCATTAAAGGCATAAGAAAAATCATCCCACACGTTAAAGCCCCATTGATCTATTGAAGTTATTTTTTGTCTATCCGCTGAATTATTGAATTGAATATGTGGGTATGTACCAACTATTTCAATAGTATAGGTTCCCGAAGAGGGGAATGTAATAGTTGGGTTCTCCCCTAAGGATGTAACCACACCCGAGTTGGTTGGATTGCCATTTTCTTCCCAAAAAACGGTCATGTTGGTGCCGGCACCGTAAATAGGAATTTCAATCTCATTGCTGCCGGAAACGCCTGGATTATCCGTTTTCCAGGTAGTGGTAAATGGACAGTACTGGCCTGCATCGGTTATGGCCCACGAGGAAGCGACAAGTGTTGCTTTGGCAGCTGTAGCACTACAGAAATAAAGATTATCGGCATCCAGAGTTACCGCAGCTTGTACGGATTGTGCCGCCCACCCAATTAACGTAGCATCGTAGTTGGAAGGAGAAAGGCCAGAACCAGAGAGCATTGAGGTCATGTCTGTTATGTTGGATATATCCCATCCGCTCAAATCCTGGTTAAAGGAAGAAGCATTGTCAAACATTCCGTATAAATCAGTAACAAGCGGAAAACTCCATGAACTCAGGTCCTGATTGAAGGCATAGGCATATCCAAACATCCCAAAGATGTCCGTTGCACTTGACAGGTTCCAGTTATTCAACGGTTGATTAAAAACATAAGCTTGATTAAACATATAATCAAAGTCAACCACATTACTAACATTCCAGCTATTGAGCGGTTGGTTGAAAACATATGCAGCTTCAAACATTGAATACATAAATGTTACATTGCTCACATCCCAGTTACTAATGTCCTGGTTAAAAGAAGTTGCTTCATAGAACATGGCAGCCATGTCTAAGACATTGCCTGTTTTGGTGCCCCATGCAGCTAATGGTTGGTTAAAAGCCAAAGCCCCTGCAAACATGTATTTCATGTCGGTTACATTGCTCACGTCCCAACTGCTCACATCTCCATTAAATACATTGGCAAAATTGAACATGTATGACATGTTGGTAATGGTACTTACATCCCAGTTGCTGAGATTACCGGTCATGTTCCAGTTACCAAAAAACATAAAGCTTAGGTCGGTAGCATTGAAAAGATTGGGAGCGTCCGTTGCATTAATCACCAAATTATGACACTGATCAAAAGCATGGGACATGGAAGTCCAGGCAATGCTGCCCCATTGTTCTACAGTTAAAATTTTGTTAAAATCCCCGGCTCCGTTAAAATAAATTCTCGGGAAAGCACCTGTAATTTCAACCTGATACGTATCTCCATTGGTTAACCCACTGATAGTGGTATTTCCTGTTCTACCCGTCAATGATCCATCTCCAACTCCGGCATTTGTCAAATTTGTCCAAACCACGTCATAACTGTATCCTCCGCCTGTGGTTGGAATGGTAATTTGCCCATCCGTGGTTTGCCATGTGGTAATAAAAGGGTTGCAGCTTTTCGTGTCAAGTGTAATCGCCCATCCATAACTTGAAATCAAATCTTGTCTGGCAGTTTCACCATTACAATATGTCATACCGTTCGCACGAAAAGAGGCTATTCCTGTGGGTATTTGTGTTTCGCCTACATCTAAAGTTGCCCAGCCAATTAATGCTTTGTCGTAGTTTGCTGTGGATAAACCGGAAAGCCAAAGCATATCGGTCATGTCAGTAACACTGCTTATATTCCAACCTCCCAGGTCTTGATTAAAATTGCTGGCAAATCCAAACAGATAGCTCATATTCGTAACTCCACTTACATTCCAGTTGCCAATGGGTTGATTGAAAGAACTCGCATTATAAAACATCAGACCAAGGGTTAAAGCTGAGCCCAATTCCCAATTGGCAAGTGGTTGATTGAAGGAGCTTGCTCCTTGAAAAGCACCCGCAAAATTTGTTACATTACTTACATCCCAGCTATTAACCGGCTGGTTAAAACTGGTAGCATTTTTAAAGATTACCTGAATAGTATTTACAGTAGTTATAGTCCAGTTATTCAATGGCTGATTAAAGCTGGTTGCTCCCTGAAACATGCTAGATATGTCAGTGGCACTGGTAAGCACCCAACTGTTAAGGGGTTGGTTAAAAGAAGTGGCATCCCAAAACATACCATAGAAAATAACAATATTGCTAACGTCCCAATGGTCAATCGACTGATTAAAAGACGTGGCACCATGAAACATTTGATTCAAGGATAAAGCAACTGATAAGTTGGGTGAATCAACGGCAGGAACGGTTAGGTTGGTACACCCATAAAAAGCCGTTTCCATTGAAGTCCAAATAATGTCTCCCCACTGTTCAACTGTAAGAATTTTATCCTTATCGCCTCCATTATTGAAATTGATCCTTGGAAAGCTTCCGTTTATTTCAACCTGATAAATATCGCCATTATTTAACCCTGAAATGGTATAATTTCCGTTAACACCTGAAACGGAACCATCTCCAACACCTGCATTGGTTTGATTCGTCCAAATTATACTATAATTATACCCTCCACCTGTTGTAGGAATGGTAATTTGTCCATCGGTTGTTTGCCAGGTTGTAATAAATGCTTGTGCATTTACACTATTTGAAAAAGCAAATAGCACTACCATTATGCATAGACTAATAAGCAGCTTATGCCGTTTTTTTTGCCAAATAACAGAGTTCATAAAGGGTTAAAACAAGTTTGTTAAGGTTGTTAGTTTAGGTATTCAGGTTAATAAAATGCTATTATACTGTAAGTTAAGCTTTGTAATTTACTAAAATTAATTTTACCAAATCCTATTATCAGTTATCTTAATTTTTCCCAACAAATTTCTTTTTGAGGTCAAGCTGACTCCTTGATTACTAAAAAGTTGATCGGAAAAATGGATTGAACCACTCTGAATACTCACTATATTTAAGTCTGAATTTAAACATTCGCAAATTGAAAAAGGCATTCTTTTTTTTATGTTATTTTCTAGCTTTTACAATGGTTTCTTTTGGAAATGGAACCACCGGTATTTTGTTTGTTGAAAACAAAGGCCAATGGCCTGAACAGGTCAAGTATTCAGCGGAGATCCCTGGTGGAAGACTTTTTATAGAAGAGCATGGTCTTACCTACAGTTTTGAGGATCCGAAACAGGCATATCTAAAAACACACGCCTCTCATCTTGAGCCTGGAAATACAGAAAGATTAAATTACTACAGCCTGAAAGTTAGATTTATGGGAACCGGTTCAAACATATCTTTTGATGCCAAAGGTCCAACTAAAACTCTTTACAATTATTTTTTTGGAAAGGATGAAAGCAAATGGGCTTCATCTGCAAGAGCTTATTCCACCGTTATAATCAAAAACCTATATGATGGAATTGATCTAAAGATTTATTCGGAAGAAGATAGGATAAAGTATGATTTCAAACTTTCGCCCGAGGTGAATGCAAATTGCATACAAATGGAATACATGGGGGCATCTTCTATTACTTTAAATGAAGAAACGTTGACCATAACAACACCGTACCAAACTTTGAAGGAGCTTATTCCTGTAAGTTATGCGGTTTGTGCAGGCAGTAACCGGCAAATAGAAAGTAAGTATAAATTAAGCGGTTCCGTAGTTTCATTTGATCTTGAGAATGTTGAACCGGAGGAATCTGTAGTAATTGACCCATTGCTGATCTTTTCAACCTATTCTGGGTCAGTTGCAGATAACTGGGGAAACACCGCCACTTTTGATGATAGTGGCAATGCCTATTCAGGAGGTATGACTAACCCTGTACGTAATGGTGTTTTTTTAGGCGAGTTTCCCGCAACAGAGGGAGCCTTTCAGGAGGAATCCGGAGGAGGTTGGGATGTAGCTATTCTAAAATATGATTCTACCGGGCATGACTTACTGTATGCAACGTATTTAGGGGGTGCTGGAACAGAAGTGCCTCAAAGTCTGATTGTAAATGAAAACGGAGAGCTTTTAATTCTTGGTGTCACTGGTTCAAGCGATTTTCCAGTGACCTCCAATGCGTACGATAAAACGTTTAATGGGGGAACTAATTATGAATTAATTGGTGGGGTTGATTTTAATTCCGGTTCCGACTTATTTGTAGCTAAATTGAGTGCTGATGGTACTCAACTAATATCTTCCACTTATTTGGGTGGTACTTCAAACGATGGCGAAATTCCAAGTAATGATGCTCTATCCAGAAATTACGGGGATGAGTCCCGGGGAGATATAAACTTTGATTCGCATGGGAATGTGTTGGTCTCTTCAAGAACAAGCTCAGATGATTTTCCAATAGTTAACGGTTTTTCATCGTTGTATGCAGGAGGAAGTACAGATGCCATTGTTTTTAAACTCTCTCCTGAACTAAATAATTTGGTCTGGAGCACCTATCTGGGCGGGGCGGGTACAGATGTTGCCTTATCTGTAAAGATAGATGCAAACAATGATGTTTATGTGGCAGGAGGTACGACCAGCAACGATTTTCCAACTACGTTGGATGCCTTGCATCCGGATGCCCAGGGAAATGGAGATGGGTGGGTAGCACATATTTATCAGGATGGGGATAGTTTGATAGCAAGTAGTTTTATTGGAACGTCATCATACGATCAGGTATTTTTTATGGACCTCGATGCCAACCAGGATGTATATTTAGCAGGGCAAACAACCGGAGCTTATCCGATTACTTCCGGTATTTTTAAGAGTGGTCAAACCGGGCAATTCATACACAAGCTATCTTCGGATTTAAAAACTTCTGAATTTTCAACTGTTATAAATACAGAAGGAAGAACTTCTCCGGCTATTTCGCTAACAGCCTTTTTGGTAAATGATTGTGACAATATTTACCTTTCAGGTTGGGGCAGCCCCAATACAATTTTCTCTTCACTCGATAACAATTTTGCGCTTGGTACACAAGGCCTCCCTATAACTCAGGATGCCTACCAGTCAAGTACCGATGGTTCATCTTTTTATCTTATGGTTCTTAATGGAGATGCTACTGAATTGCTCTATGCAACTCATTTGGGAGATGGAAATTCGCTGGTGCATGTGGATGGAGGAACCAGCCGGTTTGATAAGCACGGGATTGTGTACCACTCGGTATGTGCCAGTTGTTTTGGCGACTCTTCATTTCCTACTACAGAAGGAGCTTGGTCAGAAGTTAATGGAAGTACAGGATGCAATAATGCACTGTTCAAGTTCGATTTGGCATCGTTAAGGGCGCGATTGCAAACCAACAACGTTAGTTTAACAGAGCCGGGACTGAAAGGAGGCTGCTTACCTTTGGAAGTTGTTTTTGAGAATTTTAGTGTGGGTGGTGAAATTTACGAATGGGATTTTGGGGATGGTTCAGATAGAACAACCACAACACTAGACACTATTGTGCATACATTTACCTCTCCTGGAATTTTCCAGGTGCGGTTAAGAGCGGCTGACCCCAATACATGTATCTCAGAGGATTTTGCCTATACTACCATATCAGTTTCTGCTCCCAACTTTAGTGTAACTGAAGATACAGATATTTGTCAGGGTTCATCTACGCAATTAATTGCCTTGGGTGGAAGTGAATTTAAATGGTCGCCACAAGAAGGTTTAAGCGATACGCACATCTTTAACCCGATAGCCTCTCCTTTAGATACTACTACGTATCAAGTAGAGATAAAAAATAGTAATGGTTGCAATTTTATAGGTTCGGTTACGGTGAATGTTGTCCCTTTCATTGTTTCAGATGTGCAAATAGAACGTCATGATCTATGTTTCGGTTCAAGAAGAATAGTTATAAATAATAATTCAGAAAACATTACAAATACTACCTGGACCCTGGAAGACGGCACCCCGATAGAACTTAATGAGGACACTTATGAGTTTGCAACAGATGGGCAGTACGTATTAATAGCGAAACTTGAAAATCAGGTGTGCAGGGAAGAGGTCGCCATTCCTGTTACTATTCAGAAATTGAATATACCCAATGTGCTAACTAGAAATGAAGACGGGAAAAATGATGAACTGGTAATTACATCTGCTCTACCAGTTGACCTGACTATTTATTCACGTTGGGGCACTAAAGTTTATGAACAAAAGAACTACCAAAACAATTGGAAAGGCCAAGGTTTGGGTAGTGGAGTTTATTACTATGAAGTAAAACTGGAAGATGGTGAAATATGTACCGGGTGGGTGCACTTGCTGGAATAAAGTTATCTGAAGCCTTAAATGGAGACAATATATCTGCATTTAACGCTAATTGTTATTTTAACTACACTTATTCACTCTTCACAAACGCTCGTAAAACTTGTTGGTATTCTGATCCATAAATTGCTTTATCTTTATCTATGCCTGGCTAAATCAAATGTATTGATTTGACTATGCCTTGAGGATGGAATGAACAATTCAATACATAGTCAAATGATTAGAATACTTCTTTATGGGATTGTGCTTGTTTTTTTTGTGCAATGCACCAGAACAAAAACGGACGATTCGCAAGAAATTAGTTCTGATAATTCCACAAAATTGGTTTTGCAGCAAAAAGAATGGGAATCTTTACGTGCAGCAAGTGAGTACAAAGTTTTAAGGGAAGGAGTGGAAGAGCATTTGACCTCCTTACATAAGTCCGGTAAGCCTGTGCCTCTTTATGTTTATTATTACATGGCGCAAAGCTACCAATTTGGGCCATTCAACATTGGTCTTGCCTACTGTGATTCAGCGCTTTCGGCAGAAACCAAATCCACCTATCTCTATCAAAAATGTGAAGCACTAAAAGGAGCATTACTTAGGAAGGACGGGCAATATCAAAAATCAATAGAGTTCATGCGTCCGCTTCTTGCTTCGGTTATAAATGATTCCATTCAAAGTGAAATTAATTGGCAATTGTCGATTAGTTATAGAAAGCTGGATTTGTATGACTCAGCCCTTTACCATAGCCAAAGTGCAGAACGGGTTGCCAATAAAATAAAAAACCAGAAGTATCAGTATTACGCCATTCAGTCAATGGCAAATATTTACAGTTCTTTGGGCGAGTTTGATAGAGCCTTACAAACAGAAAAAAAGCTTATGTCAATTGCCCGGCAAATGGGAAAGAAAAACTTAATTATTTCAAATACCACAAATCTTGCAGTTTCTTATTTTGATCTTGACCAAAAGGATAGTGCTCTTTATTATTATGCAAAGGCACAGGCACTGGCTACAGAAGTAAATGACTTGGAAAACCAGAGCTTATTGTTTACCATCTATGCCAACTATCTTATCGAAAAGGGGAGTTTCAGTGAAGCTGAGAGACTTATGTTGAAAGCGCTAACATTAAGCCAGCAAAGTGGCAGGAAGGACATTGTGGTTCGGTCATACTTTTATTTGTGTAAGGCAAACCTAGGAAATGAAGATTATGAGCAAGCTATTGAGTATGCAAAAGCTGGTATTAGCCTGGCAAAAGAGATTGGAGCCAGTTCCGAACTGGGGCCATTTTACGAACTTCTATCCAATGTTTTCGAAAAAAGGGGAGACTATAAGAATGCTTTTGCATATAGCGAGGAATACAGGGAGGTAATGGATAGCGTGCTCAATGTATCAAAAATAAAGACCATAAAAGATTTGGAAATCAGGTATGAAACCGAAAAAAAACAAAAGGAAATAGAATCGTTGGTTCAAAAGGCCGCTATTCAGGAATTGAAACTTCAACAAAGGAATTTAATGATTGGCTTTGCTGTAATATTAGTTTTGGTTTTGATACTTATTAATCGCCAACGAGTAGTAAATGAGAAAAGAAAGACAGTTGAGATGAAGCAACAATTGCTGCGTTCTCAACTAAATCCGCACTTTATATTTAATGCATTAGGGGCCATTCAACATTTTATCTATCAGAATCACAATCCTGTAGAAACGGGTGATTACCTCGGAAAATTTTCTCAGCTTACTAGGCTAATCTTGAACCATACCCAAAAGAGTTTAATTACCCTCGAAGAAGAAATTCAGTTTTTGGATAGCTATCTGGTATTACAAAAACTTAGGTTTGATGAACCATTTGAATATCAGATTAGCACAGATAATGATTTAGAAATTGAAGATGTATTGGTACCTCCTATGTTTATCCAACCGTTCATAGAGAACTCCATTGAGCACGGTATTCTATATAAGCAGGAAAAAGGAGTCATTGAAATCTCCTTTTTAAAAAGGGCAGGGTTGTTAGAGATTGTCTTGAAAGACAATGGCATTGGTCGTGAGCGGGCCTCCTTTATGCAAAGGAACCAAAAGCACCGTTCTTTAGCTACTCAAATCACACTGGACCGAATAAAAATATTGCAAAAAGGGTTTAGAAAAAGAGCTAACCTGCAAATAGAAGACATTGTTGACAGACAAGAAAAAGTAATTGGCACACAAGTAACAGTTAGCTTACCTCTTATATATCAAAATTAAAAGGAACATGATACGAGCATTATTAATTGATGATGAAAAGCCATTTATAGCAACTCTTAGAAAGTTACTTGATGGTGTTTCCGATGTAGTAGTTGTTGGTGAGGCAAGAAGTGTTGCATCAGGTTTGTCTCAAATTGATGAATTAGAGCCTGATTTGATCTTTTTAGATGTTGAAATGGAAGATGGAACAGGGTTTGACCTACTAAAGAAAATTAGCAGGAGAGACTTCCGGGTAATTTTTGTAACGGCCTATGACCATTATGCGGTAGAGGCTTTCCGGTTTAGTGCTATTGATTATCTGTTAAAACCAATCATATCAACAGATTTATATACTGCGCTTGAAAAAGTAAGGGAGGCTGCCGGACGGGAAAAAATCAATTATCAATTAAGCGTTTTAATGGATAACATACATCAGCTCTCTAAAGAAAAGAAAAAAATTGTGCTCAAAGAATTGGATACGTTGCATGTAGTTCAGTTAGATGAAATACTATGGTGCAATGCTGACGGCAGTTACTCAGTTTTCTATCTTACCGGTAACAGGAAGATAATGGTCTCGAGCCACTTAAAAGAGTTTGAAGACATACTTACCCCCAACGGGTTCTTTAGAATACACCGCTCACACTTAGTTAATTTAAATAAAGTTAAGAAGTTCAGCAAAACGGATGGAGGTACCATCCTGCTGGAAGAAAATGTATCCTTACCTGTTTCTGTAAGAAAGCGTGAACGATTGGCAGAGATGCTGGCGCATTTTTAAATTGTTATACATTGCGCTTATGCGCATAAGTCATACGCTTATAAACCTATAGTCGCCCCTACTCAATTATAGAAAACTTCATTTAGTAAGCCAATCTACTTTTATGTGATTCAATGTAAAAAATGAACCACGATATGAAAAGAGTAGATACAATTAAGTGGCATCTGATGCTAGCCATTGTTTTCATGGCCTCATTTTTGGGAAGCTGCAAAAAGAAAGCCCCTGAACCGGATGCGCGCACCCTGCAAATGCAAAAACTATCTGCAAGCTGGAAGGTAAACTCTGTTGAAAACGATGATCTGGATGTAACAAGCCAGTATTCCGGTTTTACACTTACGGTAAACGATTTAAAATACACAACCACCAACGGTGGTAATCCCTGGCCATCTTCAGGCACCTATGATTTTAAAGATGCAGACCTGACAATACTGGTTCGCAGCGATGGTACCGAAATACAAATTGAAGAACTGACATCTTCCACATTGGTTCTTTCTTTCAACTACAATTCTTTAACAGGTGGTAGAACAAATGGAGTAACAGGAAATTTCATTTTTTCCCTTAAAAAATAATAGTCAAACAATTTCTGCACTAATTAAAGCAGTAGCAGTGTATACTAAACAATAAGAATGATGAAACCATTAAAATACATACTAATAGCTGCAATGGCCATTTCTTCGTTGGCTCTACAGGCACAGCCATATATTCAAGTAACTACTCCCTACGGAGGTAAGTATAGTGTTGGCCAGGTAATTAAAACTGATCTTAATGGCGATAATGCACAAACCTTCTACAACTTTAAAGCCAGCGGCAACGAGCCTTATTGTAAACTCTTAGAGGTTTCTCCCGGCATATTCTATGGTACTACTTCACGGCTTGGCATCCTCGACCGATACGGTGCCATATTTGAATATGATGCCGCTAATGATATTTATACCGACAAAGTTGTTTTGTCCGGGGAAAACGGAAGCAGCACCTACGGTGGGCTCATCAAGGCGGCAAATGGCAAGTTATATGGCATTACCAGATTAGGAGGCCTCTCTGACCAAGGGGTACTCTACGAATACGACTATGTAAATGACGTATTCACCAAAGAAATAGATTTCAGCACTGCTACAGGAGGCTCACCCATTGGGGACTTATTCGAAGCCTCTAATGGCAAGCTTTACGGACTAGCTTCAAACGGTGGTGCAAGCGGAAAGGGCACATTATTTGAATATAATATAGCTACTAATACACTTACCAAAAAGGTTGACTTTACCGGTGCAGCCAATGGCGCCAGTCCAATTGGAAGCGTTATCGAAATTAGTGGCAAGCTGTATGGTACTACCCAATATGGAGGTTCTACAAACGGAGGCACATTGTTCGAATACGATCTTTCTACAGGCATGCTCACCAAAAAAGCCGACTTCCCTTCGAATTCCTTACCTAAAGGTACTCCGGTGGTGGCTTCCAATGGCAAGCTGTATGGGTCTACTACTTACAATTCTAATGGAACAATCTATGAATACGATCCAGCCAACTCCACCTTTACCATAAAAGCTAACCTTAATGCATCAAACCTAAACTATGGTATTGGAGATTTGATTGAAGCCGCCACAGGTAAACTTTATGGGGTAACCACCGGGGGTGGGACAAATGGCTTTGGGGGCATCTACGAATACGACCTGTCTACCTCAGCTGTTACCGTGCTACTTAGCTTTTCATCGAGTCTACATGGGTATGTCAATAACCACTCTTTCATCAAAGGAACAGATGGACTCTTATATGGCACCTTGAACGGAAATTTTTCAACCGTAAAAAGCAAAATTTACTCTTTCAATTTATCAACAAAGGCATTTACCAACTTATATAACTTAGATGTTGATGAAGACATGTATTTACCTATTTCAATGATCAGTACGTCCTCAGGAAAAACTTATGGAATTTCCTACCAGGGAGGTAATATCTATAACAGGGGCACTCTGTTTTACTACGACTACACAACTAATAAACCCATCAAAAAATTAGATTTTGGAAGTGATCCCAGAGGACACTACCCCATCGCTTTACTTGAGGCCTCTGATGGAAAACTCTACGGAAGAGCGGAGAGAGGTGGTAGCTTCAACTTTGGAATGCTCTTTGAATATAATATGCAAACAGAAAGCTTTACCAATAAGTTAAACCTAAGCTCCACTATCGGTGGTAGATATGGTGGCATGATCGAAGTAAACGGAAAGCTCTACCTGCTCTGTCAAAGTGGAGCTACCTCAGGAGCTGGTAGCATCATAGAATATGATATTGTCACTGGTAATACTACAACTATTAATCACATGGCCTCTATTGGGGCACAGTTTCCAGCGGGCAGTCCTCTTTTAGCGTCCAACGGCAAACTATATGGCACGTCAACTGCCGGAGGAGCCAATGGAGTTGGAGTAATTTTTGAATACGACATAGCTACCGGTGCACTCACCAAAAAGGTGGATATGGCAACTGCTACGGGCGGTGCATCCATAAGCACCTTGGTAGAGGGAACATCAAACAAACTGTACGGCTTGGCACCCAGCGGAGGAGCAAATAGCATGGGTACGCTTTTCGAGTATGATATAGCTACCAGCACTTTTACCTCCAAAATTAACTTCAACGGAACTACACAAGGCGGTCAACCCACAGGAAGCCTCATGAAAGCCTCCAACGGAAAACTCTACGGAGCAACTCAAACCGGAGGAGCTCATGGATATGGCACGTTCTTCGAATACAACCCTTCCACCAATGCAGTAACTGTAAAACTTGACTTCATGGAAGAAACCGTAGATCCCAGGTGGGGTGTACACATAGAGGAAGTATGTGTTAAGCCACAGTATAACCCGATTGCTGATGTTCAAGAATGTACTGGAACGGCTATCAATTGGGAATTAAATTCGCCCAATACAGATACCTATGTTTGGAAAAAAGATGGAACTGTACTGAGCAACGAAACCGATGGTTCAGTAAGCTTTGCCAGCCTGAACCCTGACGACACAGGGGTTTATACAGTTGACATTACCAATGCTTGCGGCACCATCACACTCACTCAAAATGTAGAAGTAGTGGATATTGCCAATACCTATACCATCGCTAATGAGCCTTGTAATGGAGATGAAGCAGGAAGTATTGAAATAACGACAACTGGAGGATACACACCTTACGAATACAGTATAGATGGAACAAACTTCGATACGGTCAATAGTTTTGCAAGCCTTCCGGCCGGAAACTATACGGTAACTACACGAAACGATTTTGGATGCGAAGTGAGCAACGACATCACCATCACCGAACCGGATATACTTTCCTTATCAGCAAGCTTCAATGGCGAAAGCGTAGATATGAATGTTCAGGGGGGCACTTCCCCATACGAATACTCTTCAGATGGGACTAATTACCAAAGTGAAGCGAATTTCAGAGTAGCAAATGGGACATATACATTTTCTGTTAGAGATGCAAATGGATGTAGTACCGCAACCACAGAGCAAATACTAATTACAGGTGTTGACCTTAAAGAAGGAGTTTACAATGTTGATCTCTATCCTAATCCTGCATATACAAGCATAAACTTTTCAGTTAATGAAAACTTCAAAAAAGCAGAAATCATTTCTATTTCAGGAGAGCTGGTTTTTTCATTTGCTTTGGCTAAAGAGGAAACGGCAATCGACATCACGAGTTTAGAGAGGGGTATTTATTTTCTTTTCTTGACAAAAGTTGATGGAGGTGTTGTTTACAGTAGATTTATTAAAGAGTAACACAAAATTGGATTTAATGAATTTTTATGCCTACAAGTTCAACCCTTGCAGGCATAAAAATTAAAGATTACTACCCTATTTCTCCCAAAGTTTGAAGCAGTGAGAGGAAATTCTTGAATAGTTATATAAAGATTGTAATGTCTTGAGCACTACAGAATTTTTCTGCATTACACTTTTTATTTGCAGGCATGAAAAGTATAATCTTACCTGCTGTAGTAGTTTTTGGAGCTTGGTTCTCTTTTTCCACAGCAGTTCAAAAAAATAAGGTAGAACATGTGGCTGTGGTGGAGCTTTTTACTTCCCAGGGGTGCTCTTCGTGCCCTTCGGCAGATAAGTTTTTGGCAGAACTAGGGAAAAGAGAAGATGTGCTGGCTCTTTCTTTTCATGTAAGCTATTGGAATTACCTGGGTTGGAAAGATCCTTACAGCAGTGAGGAATTTACTAATAGGCAAAGAACATATGCCCGAAAAATGAATTTGAGCAGTGTTTACACGCCACAAATGATTGTTAATGGAAAAGATGAATTCGTTGGTTCTAACAAAGCAAAAGCAGAAGCAGCAATTGCAAGTGCTTCTATTTCACAAGATGTTGAGCTAACAGTTAGCAAGAAGAGTTCTTCATCTTTACAAATAAAATACAATCTTTCGGGACCTTTGGCGGACAAAATATTGAATATAGCATTGGTTGAGCGCCATGTGCAGAATGAAGTTCCCAGAGGTGAAAATCGGGGAAAGTTGCTTGAGCATACTAATGTGGTAAGCGTCTTCAAAAGTATAGAAGCAAAAAAAGCAGGCAATTTTGATATTGAATTGCCTGCACATTTTAAATTAAGTAATGGAGAAATAATTGCCTATATTCAAGATGAAAATACTTTGGAAATAACCGGTGGAAGCAAAGTTGATCTTTAGTTATAGCTTATCATCTATTTTCTTATGGCAGCTTATTTTCCAGAAAGGATACACAATGGTTTCCTGATCGTTTACCCATTCACCTATCCATTTGAATGAGTCGTCAGATATTTCATAAAATGTAAGGCGTGAATATCCATCCAGCCCATTAGGTGATTTCTGTTTCATTTTGAGTACAATTTTGCCATCCATCAAGTTTCCATGCCAAACCGGTAAAACATTAGGAGCAAAACTGGAGGAATAGTAACTTACATACCATTGAGCACTGTCGGCATTGTATTGCCGAATGCTCCCCGAATGCTTTCCATCTTCTTTGAGGGTTTCATCCTGAACTGCCATTCCATTCATAATATATTTAAAAGTCCATAACATCTTTAAGCTGTCCTGCCATGAGCCATCAGGTTTACGGTTTGCGCTGAAGCATTCGCTTTGGCCAATCATAGATGCGAAATCGCCAGTTTGCCTTGGGGCTTTTGGATTAAGAAGCCCGAAAGGGTGTTTATCGGATGATTCGAAAGGGTATTTATCCAATGTTTGGCTCCAGGAAGAACCACAGAATAGAAATGTTAGTAATACTAATGTAAGTTTTTTCATAGTTTACGATTTTGGTGATCACCTATGAAAACGAAGTGTAGATGAGCGTGTTTAGTAATTTATATAAGCGGCAACTGATTACTTCTTTACTATTTTTCTATTGTACTTAAAACTTAATGTATTCTATCTTCCAACCTAAGATCCAGTTCTTTGAGTAAAAAGCTATAGCGTAAAGCTATATCACTAAAATAATCTTCAAAGGTAAGCGCCCCGCCATGTCCTGCTCCTTTTTTTACTTTGAGCAAATACAAAGAACTAGGGTCGCCTTTTGCCTGTAGGGTAGCCATAAATTTATAACTGTGAAGAGGAGGAACACGGTCGTCATTGTCTCCTGTAATAACTAACATATTTGGATATTTAATCCCTTTCTTTATGTTATGCAAAGGAGAATAGCTTAAAAGATTAAGAAACTGAAGAGAGTCTTTGGTAGTTCCAAATTCAAAATTATTCCCCAGATAACCTCCAGCTGTAAAATTTTCAAAGCGTAACATATCATAAACACCTGCCTGGGGTATTGCAGCCTGGTACAATTCGGGATACTGAATAGATGCTGCACCCACTAGCATACCACCATGAGAACCACCAGTTATGGCCGTTTTAGCTGGTGACGAATAATGGTTTTCCTGCAAATATTTAGCGGCATAAACAAAGTCATCAATTGCATTTTGTTTGTTGAGACCCCTTCCTGCAAGTGCCCAATCAGAGCCCTCGGCTCCACCTCCTCTTATGTTTGGTATTGCAAGAATACCTCCATTCAACAGCCAGATAATATACTCTTTATCATAAGAGGGCTCAATAGTAGTACCATACCCTCCATAACCCCTAATAAGTAAGGGGTTTTTCCCATTCATTTTAAGTTGCTTGGCATAGGTGATATACATGGGTACTTCTGTTCCATCTTTCGATTTAAACTTTACATATTCCGTTTTAAACTCATCGTACTTGTAAGGGATGGTCAGTTCACCGGCAGGTTCGCTTGTAAGAGTGGTTAAGTCTAACCTATATTTTATACTTGGGTGATAAAAAGAGCTGATCCAGTAATAGGCATAATTTTTGTTTTTTGAAGCGCTAAACCCCTTAACAGTCTTTCCTTCGGGGAATGTGAATTTCTTTAGAACCTCACCTTTAAGATTAAAAATCAGAACAGTGTATACGCCATTTAATAGATAATTACATGCCAGTTTATCTTTACCAAGCCTATTAACATTAACCAGATTGTCTTCATACTGAGGTATGAGTTCAGATACTTCATTAAGTTTTGTTTTATTACAGACCAATACTCTGTGATTAGGGCTTGAATGATTTGATCGAATTATCAAAGAGTCACCAAAAATTGCTTCTAATGAATAAAAAACGTCATCATCAGCAGGGGTAATGAGAAAATTTTTGGGAATAAAGTAATTAGGGTCAATTAAATCAACAATGGACATAGCTGAATACCATCTTCCTCTAACATTGGTTGGGTAATTAAGTAACATTTGGGTACTATCGACCATGTAATAGTATAAGCCAATTTTGTTTTCAACATCGGGGTTTTGAAAGATGACCTTATCTTCTTTTTGTTGTGTATGGATCTTGTGGAAGCAAATCCGCTGCCCTTTTCTAACATTCAAAAGTTCTCTCCCTTTTTCAGGAGTGTCGTATCTGGTGTAGTAAAACCCGTCATCGTTCCACACAATACTTGGGTCGGTTGTAAATTTTATTGTGTCATTTAGTTGCTCGCCTGTTTCAAGATTATACAAATAAGTTTCACGCCAATCGCTGCCTGAATGGGTAATGCTAATAGCTACATATCGGTTGTCATCATCAACGCTCAGGTTTGTAATGAGAATATTATCATCTTTTGAAAGCTTATACTTCTTTGCTTTAACAAGTGTTTTAAAATAATCATCGGTTGACTTTTTATAGATTAGATCTAACGGAGCATCCAGGCCTTTAAATTTCCTTTCAAAAACATATGTGCTTGTATTTTCAGCTTCCTCTTTAATATAAGGCTTAAATTCAACATGATATAATTGATAAACCCAGTCTCTCAAATCCAATTGTGCCATAAATTGATTCGAATATTTTTTAGTTACTTTCTCTTCTTCATCCAGCCAAATTAGGGTTCGTTCATCATTGGGATTTTCAAGATAACGATAAGGGTCAGCAATATTTACACCGAAGTAAGTGTCTGTTAAGGTATCCTTAGGAGCGACTGGGTAATTGTATGTTTTTTGTCCCCAGATGTACTGAGGTAGCACGAGCAAAAAAATCAGTAGAAATGAACGCATTTTAAAAAGTATAATAGCTTTGTTAAATTAGAACAAGTATATATTAAAAATAGTAAAATATATTCTGAGTTAATTAATAGTTTATTGTTGTAGAAAATTCATTAAATAAAATAGGGTGATTTTACTGGAAAGCTTCAATTCGAGCATTTATTTCAGTATTTGCAATAAATCTGGTTAGGCTATGTTTAAGTTTTTTACTAAAATCACAAATGGAGAAAATATTCCTCTTTTTTTTTCTATTTGTATCGATCAGGATATTCGGTCAATCGCAGCAAGACAGCCTGTATCATCAATTGAATATCGCACATGGTGCTGAATTAGTAAATACATTTGCTGAGCTCTCGTTATCTTACCGCACAACTTCCACAGATTCTGCTCAAAAATATGCTCAGGAAGCTTACAGGTTATCAATCAAACTCAACAATAACCTCAGTAAGGCAATGGCACTACAGGTTATGGGAATGGTCAAAAACCTGAGAATGGAGAGAGATTCATCGCTCTATTACTATCAAAAGGCACTTGAGTTATTGCCCCAAAATGCAGACAAACGATTAGAAGGAGATATTAAAAATGGATTGGGAGGAGCATACCTATACCTTAACCAGCTTGACAAATCGGTTGAAATGTTTACTGCTGCCGCAACCATTTATGAAGGCTTGGGCGATGTAAGGAAATCGGCTGCTGCTTATGCAAATATTGCCATTACCCTAAACTCCATAGACAGTGATGAACAAGCTAAATATTATTTCCACAAGGCCTTAAAACTTGCCGATACTTACAATATTATGACTACTAAACTCCCTGTTTTAGTAAATATTTCTACCTTATTTATGAAGCATGAACAGTACGATTCTGCTATTTATTATGCACAACAGTGCTATAACATTTCATTCCAAAATAAGATGGAGTACGGAAAGGCCAGGGCTTTGTCAGTTCTTTCCCAGGCCTACTCTGGTAAAGGACTTTATGAAAAAGGGTTGGCTTCAGCAGAGGAAGGAGCAGCCTTGTATAAGAGTATGGGTAATGAAGTATTACTAAGACTTATTCATCATAGGCAAGCAATTGCCCTAAGAGGGCTTGGCAAGAATAAAGAAGCACTTGATCTGGCGCTACAAACCTTGGATAAAACCGAGTCAGCGGATGGCATTCGAGAAGCTTTATTATCACTTATTCATGAAATTTACCTGGATCTTGGTGATACCAAGAAAGCCCTGGAATACTATAAACTGTATTTTGAAGAATATGAGCAGGTTGAAAAAAAACATAACCAGGATGTTGTAGCCGAATTAGAAACCAAATATGAAACTGAGAAAAAATCGAGAGAAATACAGGCATTATCTGATAAAGCTCAGATACAGGAGTTAACTATTCGTCAGCAAAAAATAGTAATTGGTATATCAGCCTTCGCTTTTTTAATATCAATTATTTTACTATTTCTTTTTTTCAGGCAACGTAGTCTTATGCGTAAAAACGAACTATTGATTCTTCAGCAAAGGTTCTTTCGAGCACAGCTCAATCCGCATTTTATCTTTAACGCGCTTACGGGTATTCAAAAATTTGTGATGAAAAATGACCCAATGCAGGGGGGGAGTTACATTGCCAAGTTCTCCCAATTAATGCGACAGGTACTTGAGCATTCGCGGGATGAATTTGTGCCCTTTGAAGAAGAATTAAAATCACTTACAAACTATTTAGATCTTCAACAGCTTCGCTTTGAAAATAAGTTTAAGTATTCAATTATCGTAGATGAATTGATCGATAGGGGAAAAATTAAAATGCCTCCTATGTTTGCCCAGCCCTTTATAGAAAATGCCATTGAGCATGGTATTGCTACTAAAGCAGATGGCCAAATTAACATTACTTTCAAAATGGAAGGCGACCATTTGAAATTGAATATTAAAGACAATGGAGTAGGACTAAGCGGGAAAAGTAACTCGGAACATTTGTCAAGAGCCACTTCCATTACAAACGAAAGATTGCAATTGCTTTCGGGTAAACGAAAGAAAAATTATAACGTAACAGTTGAGAATATCCTGAATGAAAGTGGACGAATAGAGGGGGTTCAGGTATCGCTTACTTTGCCCTTTTTAATTTAAAGTTATTTTTGGTTTGCAAACCGGAGGTTATGAAAGTTGCCCTTATAGATGACGAACAACCTGTTCGAGAAACTCTTCAGTCGATTCTTGAATATTATTTTCCGGAATTTAAAGTAAAAGAAGCTACAGGTGTTGCGGAAGGAGTTGAGCTCATAAAGGATTTTTCACCAGATCTAATCTTCCTGGATATCAAAATGGGAGACGGTACCGGTTTCGATCTTTTAAACAGAGTAAAGGGACAAAGTAATTTTCAACTGATTTTTGTAACGGCTCATAATGAGTATGCGGTAAAGGCATTTAAATTTAGCGCTATTGATTACATTCTTAAACCGGTTGATCCCGATGAAGTAAACCAAGCTGTAAAAAAAGCAATGCAAAATCACTCACTTGATGAGTTGAATATTCAGTCTCTGCTCACCAATCAGCTTCATGAGCCCGAAAAGATCGTATTATCCGATAACCATAATATCTATCTTCTCGATATAAAAGACATTGTTAAATGCAACTCAGTTAATAACTATACCCAGTTCTTTTTGTCAGATGGCCGTGAAATCATTATTTCCAAAACGCTTAAACATTACGAAGATTTGCTAAAACAGCATGGTTTCTTCAGAACCCATCAATCTCACATCATTAACCTGCGGTATTTCGATAAGTACGACAAGAAAGAAGGAGGAGAAGTAGTTCTTAAAGATGGTAGCAGAGTGTTGGTTTCATCGCGAAAGCGAGAAGAACTTTTACATGTATTAAGGGAATTCATAAGTTAGGTAACCTGGTCGGCTCAATCAAATTCTAAATAGTTAAGCGCAAATTCTAAAACAAAACAAGCGCATTCTCAACTACCTCATAATCAGTTATTAATTCGGCATATTTTAGGTATTAACCCTACAAAATGGGGTTAAAAACCCTTTAAAGAAAATCCTAAACTAACTGAATATGAAAAGAAAAAATCTACAAAAAAGTGCACCGCTTAGTCTTTTGATACTAATGCTGGTGTTTACGTTTTCGTGTAAAAAGAAGGCTCCTGAACCGGATGAAAAGACCATTCAACAGGGCAAGCTTTCGGCTACCTGGAGTGTTAATGAAGTAGAAAATGATGGGTCAGATGTTACCGATCAGTTTACAGGTTTTACCTTAACGATAAACCAACTAAACTATTCAACACAAAATGGGGGCAATCCATGGCCATCCAGTGGCACCTACGATTTTAAAGGCACCGATCTTTTCACTCTTCTTCGTAGCGATGGTACGGAAATAAAGATTGAAGAACTTACCTCTACAACCTTGGTCCTCTCTTTCAATTACACTTCTGTTAACGGAAGAACATTGGGAGTAACGGGTGATTTTACTTTTTCACTTACTAAATAACTTGAACCATGTTAATACATAGACATATACTTCTATACCTGATACTGCTATTATCATTCGCAGTACAAGCTCAAACCATTCTACGTGTTGATCAATCTGCTAGCGGAACCGGAGATGGAACAAGTTGGGCTAACGCATTCAATAGTTTACAAGCTGCAATAGATGCTGGTAACGCCTCTCAGCCTGCTCAAATTTGGCTTAAATCAGACACCTATTACCCTACTACAACTACAATCAGAACTGCGAAAATAGTTTTAAAAGCGGGTGTAAGCCTCTACGGTGGTTTTGTCGGAACCGAAACACTACTAGATCAGCGAGACTGGAAAAATAATGAAACAATCATTTCTGGAAACATTGGAGATGCTAACATAAGTACTGAAAACACGGTTGGTATAATAACAGCTTCAGGTACTACGATCAATGATAGAATTGACGGGATAATTTTAGAGGAATCGTACGAAAACCAGGGGATCAATAGGTCTGCACTTTTTATTTCCAGCTCAGCTCTTCAAGTTTGGAATTGCACGTTCAGGAATAATTATGCTAGTGCTAATCCGGGTGGAGCACTATTGGCAAATAGTAGTTTGGTTAAAATATACAATACTGTCTTTCACGATAATTATACCCAAAGTGGAGGGAACGTACATATATTCAATACTACAGGTCAGCGAGCAGAAGTAATTCAATGTTTGTTTTATGATAACACTGGTAATAATGTAGTTGGACTAACTAATGAGGTCAATACAAGTGAAATTGATGTTGTCAATAATGTCTTTTACAATAACACACAAGTTAATACTTCTAATAGTGCTAGTGCTGCGGGCATTACTGGGTTAGCTGGTACTATTGCTAACAATATTTTTTGGAATAATTCAGGTACTGACCTGAGTTTTACAAGAGGTTTTTTCACGGTTCAAAACAATATAATAGAAGGGACTACTGAGCCTGGAAACTTAAATGATGACCCATTATTTATCGATCCAGCTAATGGTAATTTTAGGATTGAGCCTTGTTCCCCAGCAATTAATGCAGGAGATAACGCAGCAACACCTTCCAGTATTACAACTGATTTTTTTGGAAACCAAAGACTTTTCGATAACACGGTTGATATTGGATTTTACGAACATCAGGATGTTTCACTGTCTATTAGTGCAATTGAGTCTACAGATATAGGATGTTTCGGAGAATCTACAGGAGAAATATCACTGAATGTATCTGGTAAAAGTCCGGTTGAGTATAGTTTAGATGGAATAAATTTTTCATCAGATCCAATTTTAAGAAACTTGGTAGCAGGAACTTACAATGTCATTGTTAAAGACGGGAATGGGTGTACCATTCAAGCTCAACCTATCACCCTAATCCAACCACCATTACTTATTGCTAATGCAACAATAACAAACGTCACTTGTTCTGGTAGCACAAATGGTGTTATTGACCTAACTATTTCCGGAGGTGTTCCTCCATATGAAATTAACACAGGATCGGGTTTTGGCAATTCAAACACAGGAACTATTAGTTTAAATAATTTAGCCCCTCAAAACTATAATATTGTAATTCGAGATGCTTTTGAGTGTTCTTCATCTTTAGGCACTATTACTATAACTGAACCCGATATATTATCAGCTTCTATTAGTAAAACCGATATTACCTGTAATGGGGCAAATGATGGAATAATTTCTTTTACAACCAGTGGCGGAACAGGAACTATTGAGGCTAGTATTGATGGCACCAATTTTCAGATCTCGGACTTTACAGGGTTAGCTCCAAACACGCACACAATCACTTTCAGAGATGCTAACGGATGCACATTAGCCATGATGGAAACAATTGATGAGCCAGCCGCACTAACGGCAACATTATCGGTTATAGATTTAACATGTCCTCCCGGTGAAGTTTCAGGACGTATCTCAGTATCAGCTTCCGGTGGCACTGCACCCTACGAATATTCAATTGATGGGACCAACTTTCAGACATTACCAATATTTTCACTATCTGAAGGTGGAAGCTACGGGATAACCATTAGAGATGCCAACGGTTGCTCTATTACAGAAAACACGACAGTGAGTCAACCGGATGCTTTTGTATTTACTACTGTAGTTACAGACATCTCTTGCAATGGAGAGGATGACGGAAGTATTTCTGTTACTGCTGCTGGTGGCACTTCGCCATATGAGTTTAGCATGGATGGAACTAATTTTGGTTCAAGCTCCAATTTTACTGCACTAAGTCCGGGTACCTATACTGTTTACTTATTGGATGCAAATGATTGCAACTATTCAGAGGAATACACCATTGCGGAACCAGACGAATTAACATTAACGGCTAATTTCAATGGCGAAAGTGTTGATTTAACAGCTGTAGGGGGCACTACGCCTTATGAATATTCTTCAGATGGAACGAGCTTTCAAACAGAAGCAAACTTTAAGCTGGCAAATGGCAGCTATACGTTTACTGTGAAGGATGGCAATGGGTGTGTTACCTCCACTTCCGGGCAAATAGTAGTAACAGGCACTGATTTAACACAAGTGCAAAGCCATGTAGAAATATACCCAAACCCTGCTACTGAAAGTATACGTTTTGCTACTGATGATAAAATTAAAGAGGTTGAAATTCTATCTGTTTCAGGAGAATTAATTTATACCACTAACGGGATTATGAATAATAAAACCATAGAGGTTACCAGCTTAAAAAATGGCACTTACTTACTGCGGCTTATAAAGGAAGATGGCACAGTAGAACACAAGCGGTTTATAAAAAGATAACCTTTAGTTGGCCCCATTCTTCATTAAATGGGGCCAACTTTTTGGTAGATTTTGTCTCATGCAACTCCATTAGATTTAATGTGTCTTTAAAAAAATCAGACATTAACCACTAACCCAAAAAGTTGGAAAAAATTTCTTCACCCACTGTCATTCTACTGCTAGTATTGGTCATTTTATCCTGTCAGTCAAATCAAACCTCAGAGCACCATGAACCATCAAAAAGTGCTTCAAAATTAGATATACGGTATAGTGAAAATCTTGAGACGTTAGCTTTGATTTTCAATCTATCAGAAGCCGGAGAGCTTCAATTTGAAAAAAACCCTGTGCCGCGTTCCATGCTGGCAAGAGAACTCACGGATAAGTTTGCAAAGTACAAAAACCATAAAGCCGTTGAAATGGTTAATTTTTTGGTTAATAAGGACTTTGTTGATTCATACGACATTGCTTTATCGCTGTATTGTACACCTCTTCCAGAGTACAAACAATATGCGGATTTTCCTCCCATTTATTATGAAAATGACAGTTTGAATCCTGATCAAGTGAAACAAGTGTTTAAGAATTTTAACTCATTAGTTGGCCAATTCTATAAGGATGCCGAACTGGCAAATTTCTTTAATGGTGAAGGCAAAACTCTTTATAAAAAACTATTTGATGAGGTTAATGATGTAAGGCCGGATGAAAGGCACATTACTTTGATGGAGGAATACTATGGCATTGAAAGAAAAAGCTACACAATTATAGTGTCTGCTTTCTCATTCAATGGGATAGGCAGGTCGAAAACAATACGAACTAATGATGGTATTAACGTGTATCAGTTTGTTTCATCCAATCCCGAGGATGAATCGGATTCTATTGACTTAACTAACCTTAATTCTTTTACCATTGGTTACACGAATAAGGGCTATTTCCGTGAAATAGCAACGCATGAATTAGGTCATTCGTTTTTCCACGAATCATTACGTGAAAACCAAACTTTAAAGAGAAAGCTAAGTGAAATTGGGTATCTTTTTACTGACTCATTAAAAAGTAATATGTTAAAACAAGGTTACATAGATTGGGCTATGTGCTTTGAAGAGCATTTAGTACGATTGGGTGAAATTAGAATTGCAGAATTATTGGGTAAGAAAGACTTTGCAGAAAGTTATTTGTCTGAATGCACAGATAAAAGAGGCTTTATTTACACGCTGCCAATGAAAGAAATCCTATCTGTTTACGAATCGGATCGAAAGGAGTATTCCTCCATTGAGGATTTTATTCCGGTTTTAATAGATGAGCTTAAAAGAAGAATTTCTGATAAAGGTTCAACAATATCTAAAATAAAAAAGCCCGACTTAACGGGCTTCTTTTATTCACTTAATATACTTTCCAACTTGTAATCGTACAGTGGTTTTTCCACAAAATCTTTTACCTCCGGATGCTCTTCTTTTTTATTTGCATCAAGCAGGTCAAGTGCAGATGTAAGCATATAAACATCAATGCCATGCATTTTTAATTGTTTATACTCAGTTAAAAAATCCCATCCGCTTTTAACAGGCAGGTTGATATCCAAAAAAATCTTGTTTGGATTTCTAACTTCAGGATTATTAAGATAATCTAAAGCTGAATCAACCGAAGACTTAACAACTACCTCAATTTCAGGATACAATTTCCTGAACAACATCTGATTGATCTCGTTGTTAATTACATCATCGTCCACAAACATTACTTTCATAGCACTGTTCATATTATTTCTAACAAAAATAGAATCATCTACTTGCTAAGAAACAAAGTTAAGGTCACGAACCCAATAGGTAAAAAAACTTAGTACCTGAATTTTTAACCTAGTAAGTAGTTTCTATTTATTGCTTTTACTTATAAGTATGAGGCAAAGTTAATGTAAAAGTGGAGCCTTTGCCTTTTTCGGTCACAAAACTAATTTTCCCTTTTAATAACTCGGTCAAGTTTTTTACGATGGATAACCCCAAGCCGCTTGAACTTTCGCCTGCAGTAGGTTTTGCACTCAGTTTTTGGAACATTTTAAACATTTGGGGTAAATCTTCCTTACTAAAGCCCGGCCCAAAATCCTTAACTGCAATTTCTACGGCTTCCTTACTGTCACTAAAACTGATCTCAACTTTTGATCCGGGTTCTGAGAACTTGACAGCATTAGAAATGAGATTATCTAAAATTCTTCGAACCTGTGGTGTGCTCGATTCTGCAGTCACTTGTTTTCTTTTTCTTTGAAGAACTATGTCAATCCCTTTTTTTTCTGCCATGGGAATAAAACTATTTACCAACTCGTCCAATAAATGGTTTATTGCAATAGGTTCTATGTTGAGCTGTGCTTGAAAACTTGTAGCTTCAATAAGGTCATCAATTAGTTGTTTGCTCTCATTAGCCGTATTTTGAAGCATTTGTAATATTTCTAACTGCTCTTTTGTAAGATTAGATTTATCAAAAATATTTATCAGACCCTCTATTCTTCTGGAAGGTGACTTCATATCATGGGCTATGATACTCATTAGGTCGTCACGTTCCTTTAGTAACCGCTTATGCTCAGAAATTACCTTCAGCTGGTTTTCAATTCGTTTATTGTTAATTCTTGAGTAATTAAAATTAACTACCCAAAGAAGCATGAAAAAGCTGAAAAGTGTGGTAATTCTTTCTGTAAACGATATTTCATCTCTGGCCAGTTCCAAGCCCCCGTACATTTGGAGGTAGTAGAGAGTTGCCAGGAACAAAACAACGATTACAGACCAACCTATTACATGGCTTTTCTTACCGTAGTTAATATTAACGGCAATAATGAGAGCCAGCCAAAAAGTCTCATCAGCAAATATTCCACCGGAAAAAATTATAAAAAGGAAAACAGCCATGTAGGCACCAAACGCAACCAGGTTTACGTAAGACTCAAAATGCTTAAACCATCTAATAGTAAAAAACGCGAGAATAACATAAGTACCAGCGGCTGTATTGAGATAAAATTCTACCGGGTCGTATTCAATGTACTTAAAAAAAATACCTATCAGTACGAGTAAGCTACCGACTATTAGCTGGCTTCCTACAAATCCCCTAACTTTTGTTTTAAGGTCAAAAGTTAGTTGAAACCTGTATGGGATTAGGTTATCGATAAAATTAGTAAGCGCTTCCATAGTTTGAGGAGCTATCATAAACCTACGATAGAACCCTTACAAAACCTTGTGTCAGGCCTTAAGTTTTTTATACCTTAATCGTTTGGGTCCAATATTACCTAAACGTTTAATCTTGTTCTCTTCATATTCAGAATAGGTGCCTTCAAACCAAAAAACCTGTGAATCGCCCTCAAATGCGAGAATGTGTGTGCAAATTCTATCCAAAAACCATCTATCGTGAGAAATAATTACAGCACAGCCTCCAAAGTTGTCTAGCCCGTCTTCAAGAGCCCGAAGTGTGTTAACGTCCAGGTCATTGGTTGGTTCGTCCAAAAGGAGCAAATTGGCCCCTTGCTTAAGGGCTAAAGCAAGGTGTACCCGGTTTCTCTCTCCGCCTGAAAGCTCACCCACCTTTTTCTGCTGGTCGTTTCCGCTAAAATTGAATTTGCTCACATAGGCGCGCGAGTTCATTTGTTTGCCTCCAAGTTCAATCAGTTCATTACCCTCTGAAATAACTTCCCAAACTGTTTTATTCGGATCAAGGTTATCGTGCTCCTGGTCTACATAGGCTATATCTACAGTTGAGCCGACCTCAAAGGTTCCTGAATCCGGTGTTTCTTTTTGTGTTATAAGTTTGAAAAGCGTGGTTTTTCCGGCTCCATTGGGGCCCACAATACCTACAATTCCACCTTGAGGCAAAGAAAAATTAAGATTTTCATACAAAAGCTTATCCCCAAACCCTTTAGAAACTCCATTCGCAATAATAACTTTATCTCCTAATCTTGGCCCTGCAGGAATATATAGCTCTAATCTGGCTTCTTTTTCTTTTACCTCCTGGCTCAAAAGCTTGTCGTAAGAACTGAGCCTCGCCTTCGATTTGGCATGCCTGCCCTTTGGTGACATACGCACCCATTCCAATTCCCGTTCTAATGTTTTTTGTCGTTTGCTTTCGGTTTTCTCTTCCTGGGCCAGGCGTTTTTGTTTTTGTTCAAGCCAGGAAGAGTAGTTTCCTTTCCATGGAATGCCCTCACCTCTGTCAAGCTCCAGAATCCATCCGGCTACATTGTCCAGAAAATAACGATCGTGTGTTACGGCAATTACAGTGCCCTTATACTGTTGCAGGTGTTGTTCCAGCCAATGAACTGATTCTGCATCCAAATGGTTGGTAGGTTCGTCCAGCAGCAAAACATCGGGTTCGGTTAGCAGCAAGCGGCAAAGAGCCACTCTTCGCTTTTCACCTCCTGAAAGATTTTCCACTTTGGCATCTCCCGGAGGTGTACGAAGTGCATCCATGGCACGTTCTAGTTTTGCATCCAGGTCCCAGGCACCAACATGGTCAAGTTTTTCCTGCACTTCTCCCTGGCGCTGTATCAATTTGTCCATTGCATCCGGATCTTCCAAAACCGCAGGATCGGCAAATTTCTCATTGATCTCGTCAAACTCTTTGAGCAGACTTGTTATTTCACTTACTCCTTCTTCAATAACCTCCTTTACTGTTTTCGATTTGTCCAAAACAGGTTCTTGTTCTAGCATTCCCACAGTAAATCCTGGTGAAAAAATAACCTCACCCTGATAATTCTTATCTACTCCTGCAATTATGCGCATTAGTGAAGATTTACCTGAACCATTGAGTCCTAATACTCCAATTTTTGCTCCGTAAAAAAATGAGAGATAGATGTTATTCAGTACTTTCTTTTGAGGCGGGTAAATTTTGCTTACCCCTGCCATTGAAAAAATTATTTTTTCGTCACTCATAGCTGGTTATTTAGGCTTCAAAAATACATATTCGGTTACTTTATAAAAGCGTTTGCAATTAATATCAACAACACAAAATGCCTGTTTTTCGCACGCAGAAGTGTGTTTTGTAAACACTTGTTATTAAAGTGTTTATATTGTTTGATTTGAAAAATAAAAATATATTTTTGCAGTCAAATTTAACGATCAGCTATGTATTGGACATTAGAATTAGCCTCCTACCTTGAAGATGCGCCTTGGCCGGCATCTAAAGACGAGTTGATTGACTTTTCTATAAGGTCAGGGGCACCATTAGAGGTAGTTGAAAATCTTCAGGAATTAGAGGATGATGGGCAACCATACGAGAATATTGAAGAGATTTGGCCAGATTACCCAACAAAAGAAGACTTCTTCTTTAATGAAGACGAGTATTAAATAATAACTACGTATTGTTATTGAGCAGCGCCTGAGCGATCACCAAATCCTCAGGCGTTGTTATTTTAAGATTTTTGTAGTCACCTTCAACAAGGTTTATTTCTCCTCCCTGAGATTCAAAAACGGAAGCATCGTCTGTAAACTTTGCACCATCAATAATTTGCTGGTAATATTCTTTAATCAAAGTCGATTGGAATGTCTGTGGTGTTTGTACCAAATAATAATCGCTTCGGTTTTTAGATACGGTTGTTTGGTTCTCTTTTTTTCGAATACTTTCTTTTAATGGAACCGCTACAACAGCAGACCCCGATTGTTCTGCTTCTTTAAAACTATTGAGAATAATGGTTGTTGATACTAGTGGCCTTACCCCATCGTGAATAGCTACCAGGCTTTCAGTACCGACCATGCTTAGTCCATTCTTAACAGAATCGAAACGGGTAGCACCACCCTCAACTACCGAATGCTTAATCGTGAAGTTATGCTCCTTGCACAAGGCATTCCAGGTATCGATTTGGTCTTTGGGCAGAACTACAATCAGTTCAATTTCTTTTTCAGCCTTTTGAAACTGTGAAATGGTATGCATTAATATGGGAAGGTTTTCCAATAGCAGGAATTGCTTTGGAGTGGTGCTTCCCATTCTGTTACCGGAGCCACCGGCCACAATTAGTGCATATTTTTTCATGTTAACTATGGCTTAGGGCAATGCAAAGAGAGCTGCTTATAAGATAAGCATGGCATCGCCATACGTGAAGAACCTGTACTTTTGCTTAATAGCTTCTTCGTAGGCTTTCATAACCAAATCATAACCTCCAAATGCAGCAGCCATCATCATCAACGTGCTTTCAGGTAAATGAAAGTTGGTGATCATCGCATTGCATATCTTGAATTCATAAGGAGGGAAGATAAACTTATCGGTCCAGCCTTCTTTTGCTTTAAGCTTGTCGGTTGCAGAAACAGCTGTTTCTAAAGTTCGCATTACTGTAGTACCCACGGCAACCACTCTTTTCTTATTATCAATGGCTGCATTAACCATATCAGCTGTTTTTTCAGGAACGAGATAGTTCTCTGAATCCATTTTATGCTTCGTTAGGTCTTCCACATCCACAGGAGCAAATGTTCCAAGGCCAATATGAAGAGTTATTGGAGCTACATCTACACCAATTATTTCCAACTTTTTCATCAGGTGCTCAGTAAAGTGCAGCCCCGCAGTTGGAGCAGCAACTGCACCAACGTTTTTGGCATAAATGGTTTGAAATCTTTCTTTATCTTCCGGTTCTGTAGCCCTTTCAATAGTTTTAGGTAGTGGAGTTTCACCAAGCTGATCAATTACTTTGGTAAACTCTTCGTCTGTACCATCAAACAAAAACCTGATGGTTCTCCCTCTCGAAGTCGTATTGTCAATTACTTCTGCAACGAGTTCTCCTTCTCCAAAGTAAAGTTTATTACCAACACGTATTTTTCTTGCAGGGTCAACCAATACATCCCACAAACGCATTTCTTTGTTAAGTTCCCTTAAAAGAAATACTTCAATTTCAGCTCCTGTTTTTTCTTTGTTTCCGTACAAACGGGCAGGAAAAACCTTTGTGTCGTTTACAACGAAAATATCTCCTTCGTCAAAATAGTCGATGCAGTCTTTGAACAATTTGTGTTCAATTTCACCTGTATCACGATGAACAACCATTAACCTGCTCTCATCCCGGTTATCGGCTGGATATTTTGCAATGAGTCCTTTGGGTAAATCGAATTTGAATTGAGATAATTTCATGTGTTACCGTTGTTTGTTTAGTGCAATAGAAACCTTTCAGAAAGACCGTTTAAATAAAAAAAATGATCAATCCACATTACTAATGATTTCAAAGCTAACTTTAGATTTTATAAACAGTGATTGTTTCAAATAATTTAAGCATGCAAAAATATGAATTTGTATTAACAATTTGATATCAATTTCGTTTTATTGTACTGAAAAGTAAAGTCTTATACTACATGGTTGTAATTGTTAAACTCATAATGGAAAGCTTCAGGTTTGCCTGGAACGCCCTTCGGATGAATGTATTCCGCACTACTCTTTCTTTACTTGGAGTAACGGTGGGCATTTTTGCCATTATCGGGGTTTTAACGGTGGTAGATTCTCTCGAAAAAAGCATACGGGATAGCCTTAGCTTTTTAGGAACGGGTGTGATATACGTAGGCAAATGGCCATTTACAGCAGAAGATGGGAAGGAATATAACTGGTGGGATTTCTGGAAGCGGCCCAATCCTAGTTATGATGAATATAAATTTTTGAGTGATAATCTAAAAGCAAAATCAGCTATTGCGATATGGTCCAGAGATGGACGATCAGTTATGAAATATGAAAGCAATAGTTATTCTGACGGCAATCTGGTTGGTGGGAGTTATGGATACAAGGATGTGTTTTCAGTGCCGATAGAAGAGGGGCGTTATTTTACTGAAAGTGAGGTAGATAATGGCAGAAATGTGGTTTTGATAGGATACAATGTAGCAAAAGCCTTGTTTCCCAATTCGAATGGGCTCGGCAAAGAAATTAAGATAAAAGGATTGAAGTACCATGTTATAGGTATTATGGAGCAAGAGGGAGAAAGCTTTATGGGTACTCCAAGCAACGATGATAACTGCATTGTTCCTTACAACTCATTTAGAAAGATTTACAGTACAGGGTTAGGAAGGTGGAACGAAAAATCATCTATAATTGGGATAAAGGGGCATGATTCGGATGTTGGTTTGGTTCAGTTGGAGTATGAATTGCGCGGCCTGCTCCGATCAAAAAGAGGCCTCAGGCCAGCTGATAAGGATAACTTTGCTTTAAACCGACCGGAGGCTATCGCCAATATAATTGGAGGTGTGTTTGATGTGCTTAGTGTAGCAGGCTGGATAATAGGAGGCTTCTCCATTTTGGTGGGTGGTTTTGGTATTGCCAACATCATGTTTGTTTCGGTACGTGAAAGAACAAACATAATAGGTATTCAAAAGTCGTTAGGAGCAAAGAACTACTTTGTGCTGTTCCAGTTTTTGTTCGAAGCGGTGTTCCTAAGTGGTCTTGGCGGGTTTATTGGATTATTTTTGGTCTTCCTTCTCTCATTTGCATCCCTTGGAAGCCTGGAGTTATCTCTTACATTAAGAAATGTAGCCTTGGGTATTGGTGTTAGCATGGCCATAGGAATGGTAGCCGGTATTATACCTGCCGCAATGGCCGCTCGTATGGACCCTGTTGAAGCTATTCGTGCATAAAAAATAAGCACAAGCTTAAATTTTCCTTAATTTTTTTTAGTTTAGGAAAGTATACTTTTTTGAACAATTGAAGGAGCCTGGTATTAACTGAATCCGGCTAATCGAAAAAACTTTAATTTATTTACTTGTACATGTGTGGTAGAGTGTGCAAAATTTTTAGAAAATAAACTAAACTAAATAATAAAAATGGGCACGGAGGAAATCAAAATACCAATAATCACAGTTAGATACGATAATCTATCTGGTGATTTAATCTTTGAGGATAATCAAGGACATGAAGGCAAATTCATTACCACTCTGGTTTGGAGAAATCAACCTGTAATTTGGAAAGTTGCCAAAGGTGAGGAAATTACAATTGACAGGATATATCCTAAACAGGGAAGTCAAAATGTCTTGGAAGGTAATGGGCCAATTATGGAAGATGAAGGCGTTTGGAGGGGAGTAGTAAAACCTGATGCAAGTGGTAAAGAGCTTTATAATGTGGATTATACCCTTAATGGGGTCACGTTTACTGCAGATCCAGAAATGAATGTTAAGGATGAAGGAGACGGAGAGGATTAGTTTTGAACAAAGTAAATTAAAAAAGAAAGCCTGTTTACTAATAGGCTTTCTTTTTTATTCTTTTCTTGCCTTTTCACAAAATCTTCAAAAAGCAGATAGTGCTCTCCAAATCTATGAATCTAACCAGCAGTTACCAGATTCAATTAATCAACAACTTTTATATATAATATATGCGGAGCATCCGGTACCGGACTCCAGAATTAAATATGCACAAATTGCATATGATCTTGCTATTAAAACCAATGATCTGAACTGGAAATCGAAAAGCTTATTAAATATTGGGCAGGCACTTAAATCGAAAGGTGATCTTGAAAAAAGCCTGAATATTTTTTTTAAGTATCTGGAGGATGCAAAGAAAGAAGGTCAAGATAGAAGAATTGCTTTAGCATACAGTTCTATAGGAAGTGTTTATCGGGTGCAGGAGAATTTCAGCAATGCTTTAACGTATTATAATCTAGCGATTGGTAAACTGAGGGAATTGGCTGACTCCACGAATTTGGCCACCAGTTTAATGAATACAGGTGAGTTGTACCGTATAAATCATATTTTAGATACAGCGCTATTATACTTTGATGAGTCTGGTAAAATATTTGACTTAAAGAACTTTGCGTTAGGAAAAGCTTATAATCTGGGAAATGTTGGTCTGGTATATGCAGAGCAAGGAAAAGACAAATTGGCTGAAGAATATATAAATGATGCAACAAAGATTTTAGAAGGATTGGGAGATCAATATCCAATTGCTGTTTATAATACCTACATGGCAGATATTTATAAAGACAATGAGGATTTACCAAAGGCAATAATGTATGCGTACAGAAGTTATCAAATAGCTAAAAAAGATGGTTTAAAAGAGCAGATTAGAGATGCCAGTTTAAAATTGTCTGAGCTCTATGAGATAGCCAAAGATTATAAAAATGCTTTTCACTATCAAAAGCAATACATCGAGTACCGCGATAGTATAAATAATGAAGAAACTATTCGTAAGATGGCTGACTTGCGAACAGAGTATGAGGTATCTCAGAAACAAGCTGAAGTTGACCTATTGAATCAAAGGCAAAAGACCTATTTAAGTGTCGGAGGAGCGCTTGTACTATTAATTATGGCACTTGGTAGTTTAGCGTTCGTTTACCATAAACGTAACGAAGAAAAGAAAGCGACCAATAAAATTTTGGAAGTGCAGAAAAAGGAACTTGAGTTACAAAGAGAAGAGCTTGAGCGATTGAACAGTACTAAGGACCGCTTCTTTTCTATTATTTCGCATGACCTTCGGGGGCCGGTAAACGCTTTCAAAGGCCTTTCATCGATACTAAAGCTTGATTTAGAGGAAGGCAAACTTGATGAGATTCCTGCTATAGTTGAACGGATTGAAACATCTGCTTCACAGCTTTCATTTTTGCTCAATAATTTACTTGACTGGGCAGTAAATCAGCAAGGTCAGTTTCCATTTATGCCTGAAAAGATTGAGCTTCTGAAGCTTATTAAAGATGTTAGTGCAGTTTCGCAAAATATGGCTGATTCAAAGGAAATTAGCTTGAATGTTGAAATTGATAAGGATATAACTGTTTTAGCCGACAGAAATAGTGTTCGTGCAATTGTGAGAAACCTGGTAAATAATGCGCTGAAATTTACTAAAAACGGAGGTTCCATTACTATTGCTGCTTCTGGATCTGATGGTAAAGCTCTGATAAGCATCAGCGATTCAGGAATAGGAATTCCTCCTGAAAAGATGAAATCTTTGTTTCAGCTTAATGGAGGAAAAAGTACAGTAGGAACCAGAGGAGAAAAGGGGCTGGGTCTTGGACTAAGGCTGGTATATGAGTTTGCTCAAATGAATAATGGTATTGTTAGTGTTGAAAGTAGAGAAGGATTAGGTACCACTTTTAAAGTTTTGCTGCCCTTATATAGTTCTGATGCAGACGACACATAGACTCACACCGTTGCCAATTAGTTTGGGAGTTACCAAATCTGTTCAATAGGGCAAATGTGGCGCCCAAATCAATTACCTCTTGGTTATAAGGTGTTATTCATTTACTTCAGTTTGAGTTACCGCTCCACCATGTACCGACTGCTTAATTTTGGCTTCGAGTTCATCCATCAGTTCTGGATTGTCCTCAATTAGCTGTTTTACGGCATCGCGGCCCTGACCTAACTTATTGCCTTCATATGAGAACCAGGAGCCGGATTTATTTATAATATCAAGCTCTACTCCAAGATCAAGTATTTCACCAGATTTAGAAATGCCCTGACCGTACATAATATCGAACTCAACTACTTTGAAAGGAGGAGCTACTTTATTTTTTACAACTTTAACGCGCGTTCTGTTTCCAGTCACATCACTTGATGTGTCTTTTATCTGGCCAATTCGTCTGATGTCCAAACGAACCGATGAATAGAATTTAAGTGCATTACCACCTGTGGTGGTTTCAGGGTTACCAAACATTACCCCAATCTTTTCACGCAACTGATTAATAAAGATGCAGGCGCAGCCCGTTTTATTAATGGTTCCGGTAAGCTTTCTCAATGCTTGAGACATTAAACGTGCCTGAAGTCCCATTTTGCTGTCACCCATTTCTCCTTCCAGTTCAGCCTTAGGAACCAGTGCAG
Source organism: Cyclobacteriaceae bacterium (assembly GCA_020436165.1). Lineage (GTDB taxonomy): Bacteria > Bacteroidota > Bacteroidia > Cytophagales > Cyclobacteriaceae > JAKISE01. The sequence continues at coordinate 41,695 of JAGQYI010000068.1, forward strand.
CCACTGAGTCAATAACAATGATGTCAATTGCTCCGGAGCGGATCAGATGCTCTGCAATTTCCAGCGCTTGCTCGCCACTGTCAGGTTGCGAAATGAGCAGATTATCCGTTTGGATGCCCAGCTTTTCTGCATATAATTTATCAAAGGCATGTTCAGCATCAATAAATGCGGCAAGACCGCCTGCTTTTTGTGCTTCAGCAATAGCATGCATAGATAGGGTTGTTTTACCGGATGATTCCGGTCCGTAAATCTCGGTTATTCTTCCTCTTGGAATACCTCCAACTCCTAAAGCGATATCCAAACCTAAAGAGCCAGTGGATATGGCCGGTACATCTATCACATTCTCATCACTCAATTTCATTACCGTACCCTTTCCATATGCTTTTTCAAGCTTATCGATGGTCATTTGAAGGGCTTTTAGTTTTTCGGATTGCTCGCTCATATTCTTTTGTTGGTTTTGTGCAAAGGAAAGGTGAAGATATTGAGTTTTCAAGATTATGACAAACGGAAATTGTAAGCAGATGATAATTAGTAGATTTACGGCATCTGCAATTGAAGAACTATGGTTAAAAGATTTATATGGTTGCTAGTTATTTGCATAGTTATTGCCATTATTTATTATCATCAGCTTATCGGGTATGGAATTGCTCAGGCAAAAGGTCAGTTTAATGTATTGTGGAATGCAGAACCAATTGAAGAGGTTATATCGCGAACCTCAACCCCCGATACAATTCGCGAAAAACTGGCTTTAATAAAAAAAATACGATTATTTGCGTTCGATTCGCTAGGCTTAAAAAAGAATAAGAACTACACTACCTACTACAACCAGCACGGAAAGGAAATACTTTGGGTAGTTACTGGCTGTGCGCCTTATAAGTTTGAACCGGTTGAATGGTCATTTCCGATAATTGGTTCTTTTACATACAAAGGTTTTTTTGAATTGGATAAAGCTTTGGCTTTGGCAAAAGAGCTTAAAGAAAAGGGATATGATGTGGAGGTTTCCAGTGTAACCGGTTGGTCAACATTGGGTTGGTTTAAAGACCCTGTTCTTTCCAATATGCTGGAAGGATCGGTTGGCTCTATGGCCAATACCATTATTCATGAACTTACACACGGAACTATTTTCGTACCTGATAGTATGACATTCAATGAAAATCTGGCATCGTTTGTCGGGCGAAAAGGAGGGGTGGAGTTCCTTGAAAAGACCTATGGAAAGGAGTCTGAACAAGTAATTAGCTACAAGAACAGACTTAGCGATAGTGAGCGTTTTACACGCTTTATGAAGAAAGGGGCCAGCCAGCTCGACAGTATTTACAAGCACTCTGAAGGATTGCCGGAAAATGAGCTGAAGGAGATAAAATCCAAATACATTTCTTCATTTGTAAGTACTATTGATACGGTTCGGTTTATTGATCCGGAAAGGTATAGGTCAATTGTTGATACAGCACATATTAACAATGCACGGTTTATTTCCTTTTTAAATTATCGGGAAAGGCAGGAAGAATTTAACTTTATGTTAAACAAGCAGTTTAAAGGAGACTTACATAAATTTGTTACCTACTGGAAGGAGCAATACCCCAAATAGTTATAATTTAACAATATGGTAATGTGTGCAGCAGGTATGCTTTAAAAGGTGAACCTATTTTTGTTTAATAAATATTAAGTTATGTCTAAATCGGAACGGAAAATATTAATCGTAGATGACGATGAAGATATTCTGGATTTGCTTAACTACAATCTGTCCAAAGAAGGCTATAAAGTTGTAAAGGCCAAAGACGGCATCGAAGCTGTTGAAGTGGCGAAAAAACAGCTTCCTGAAATGATCATTATGGATATAATGATGCCCCGAATGGATGGAGTGGAAGCATGCAGGCAAATTCGTCAGGTTCCGGAGTTATTCAAAACGCATGTAATATTTCTTACAGCTAGAATAGAGGAGTATTCAGAGGTAGCTGCCTTTGATTCAGGTGCAGACGATTTCCTCTCAAAACCCATAAAACCACGTGCTCTGGTAAGCAGGGTTAATTCTTATTTTAAGCGTACGGTTAAAAAAGAAGAACAGGTTGGGGTTTTGGAGATGGGGAACCTCCTGATTGATAGGGTAAGTTACTCGGTTAAGCTAAACGGGAAGAAAATAATGCTTCCCAGAAAAGAGTTTGAATTGTTGTATTTTCTAGCAAAAAAACCCGATGAGGTATTCAGCAGAGATACCTTACTGAAAAACATTTGGGGGTCAGACGTTTATGTTTTGGCTCGAACGGTTGATGTTCATATCAGAAAAATTCGTGAAAAGATTGGAGACAGCTATATTCGAACTATAAAAGGTGTAGGTTATAAGTTCGAGCCATCCAATGAATAAAAACGGACTCATTCTTCTAGTTTCGGTAGTTTCTTCTTTAGCCATTACAGGGTTGTTATATTCTGCAGGAATGGCGCAAAGACTTATTGTACTTATGTTAATAGCCGCAACGGTTATTATCTACATGGTAACATGGGTGGTTCTTGAGTTTGTTGTGTTTCGGGACGCCATAAAGCTTAGAGAACTAATGGCAATGCTTTTAAAGGGAACTACCACAAAGGATTTGCCCAAAGTGCGTTATAACCTTAAGCTGACGGGTACGGTTGGTCGCGACATTCGTTTGTTGCAGAAAAGAAAAGAGAATGAAATTGAGAAACTGCATGAAATGGCCAATTTCAGGCAGCAGTTTATTGCCGATATTTCGCATGAGCTCAAGACTCCCATTTTTGCAGCCCAGGGGTATGTACACACCTTGCTTGATGGTGCCATGGAAGACAAGGAAGTACGCCAAAAATTTCTCAAAAAATCCGCCAAGAGTCTGGACCACCTTGACAGAATGGTACACGATTTACTGGAGCTTTCTCAAATTGAAACAGGGAATATTATAATGATGTTCGATCATTTTGATATTGTTCAATTGATTGATGAAGTGATTGATGATTTTGAGCAACTGGCGTTTAAGTCTGATGTTGAAATCAAAAGAAATAAAAGCCCCAAGGAGGCAATTGTATTTGCTGACTTTACCAGGATCAAGCAAGTAATGCAAAACCTTGTTTCCAATGCAATTAAATACAATATTAAAGGAGGCAAGGTGAATATTTCTGTTACTGATTTGGCGGATAAAGTCTTGATCAGCATTAAAGACACGGGCTCAGGAATTCCTCAGGAAGATATTGATAAAATATTCAACAGGTTTTACAGGGTTGATAAAAGCAGAACCAAAATGAAAAACAGGGCTAGCAATGGCCTGGGTCTTTCAATCGTAAAGCATTTGCTTGGCAACCACAATTCCAAAGTAGAAGTTGAAAGTGAAATTGGGAAGGGCTCTGTTTTTAGCTTTTCTTTGCCAAAGGATAAAGCTGTATTGCATGGCAAAAAAGATAAACCTGAAGAGCTCGATATTATTTGAGGACACTAACTACCTGGTTATAAATAAACCACCCTTTATTGCCACACTTGAGGATAGGAATTCGCCTGTGAATATTTCCGAGCTTGCCAAGGAATACCACTCAGATGCACAGGTTTGCCACAGACTGGATAAAGAAACGAGCGGGGTTTTGCTTATCGCCAAAAATCCTGAGGCCTATCGAAATGCTTCCGTTCAGTTTGAAAAGAGATTGGTTGAGAAAAAATACCATGCAGTTGTAGATGGGGTTCATGAATTTAAGAACGAGAAAGTAGATGCTCCACTTGTGTTAACAGGAAAGGGTAAAATGGTTATTAACCAACGCGATGGCAAAGAGGCAACTACTTTTTTTTCAACCCTGGCAGTGTTTGGTAATTATTCTTTGATCGAATGCAAGCCTGTAACGGGCAGAATGCATCAGATTCGTGTGCATCTGGCTTCTCTGAATGCACCTATCGTAAATGATGAGTTGTATGGAGGAAAACTATTTTACCTTTCTTCAATTAAAAGAAAGTTTAACCTGAAAAAATTTACGGAAGAACGTCCTCTTATTCAGCGTTTTGCCCTGCATGCGTATTCACTTAAACTAAAAGGACTGGATGGGAAAGACATAACCTTTGAGGCTCCTTATCCTAAGGATTTTAAGGTGCTGGTTGAGCAATTAGAGAAAAATGGCTGAGATTATCTGTAAACTCTACCGGAAAAAAGTGTGTGCATAGCTTTTCTCAACTCCTGACCCGCACGTTCTAAATTCGGTTTAGCATCTTTTAAGTGGCTCTTAATGTTTTCAGATGCACTACTCAAATGGCCTTCAAGGTGCTCAACATCTTTGTTTAAAACGGAAATACGTTCATTAATTTTTAGCCTCGTGTAACGTTCTGACTCCTTAATATCGCTGATCATTGAATCAACATTTTTACCAAAACGCTTAAACATTTTTTCGGCTTTGCCTTCTTTACTTCTTCCCATAGTGGTTCGGTTATACGTCCTTTAAATATAACGGAATTTGTTAGAAAATGGTCGAATGTTTGGTGAAGTATTTAGAAAGAAAAACAGCCCAATGTTAAATTTCTAGGCAGAGTTATTTTTAATATAAAATGAAGTCAATAGAGTTTTATTTGCTGCTGGCAAACAACTCCATGAATTCAAATTGGTCTCCATCAAATAACCCAAGGTCGCTCAACTTAATGGAAGGGATAACGAGAAGTGCCATAAATGAAAGGGTCATGAAAGGAGCTTTCAATGTAGCTCCCATTTTTTTGGAAAGCTTATCAATAGCTGTGTACTCTTTGGAAACCTGATACCCATCCTGATCGCTCATTAACCCGGCCACTGGCAAGGCCAGTATTTGTTCTTCGGTGGAAGAAACGGCCGAAAGGCCTCCTTTGGCCTCAATAACCAGGTTTACTGCTTTAGCAATAGATTCATCATCCACACCAACCACGGTAATATTGTGCGAATCGTGGCCCACAGAAGAGGCGATGGCGCCTTCTTTTAACCCAAAGTTTTTGATGAATGCCATAGCAGGTTTGGCATTGGAATAGCGGTTAACCACCGCCATTTTAAGTACATCTGTTTCTGGGTTGGAAATAGCCAGTCCATCTTTGATGGTAGCAGGTAGCACCTGCTTTTTAGTAATCAATTGTCCGTCAAAGGCTTCAATTACATTAAGAGCCTCACCTTCTGCTTTTACTTTAAAATCGTTTGCCGTTTTAAATTCCGTATCAAACTGGTTAACA
>JAGQYI010000069.1 GCA_020436165.1 Cyclobacteriaceae bacterium
AACGGAGATCAAGGAGTTTCTTGGAAACTTTGCGTTCTAGCCTAAGATCATTCCCACAATGGTAGCCGACATAAGCGATGCAAGCGTACCGGCAAGCAATGCTTTAAGCCCGTATTTGGAAAGTAATACTCGCTTGCCGGGTGCCAAACCGCCAATACCTCCTATCTGGATACCAATGGAAGCAAAGTTAGCAAAGCCACAAAGCATATAGGTAGCCATAATAATTGATTTGGCTGAAACAAATGTTCCTGCAGCCTTCATGGTTGCCAGACTTTCATAACCCACAAATTCGCTGGCTATTAACTTTTCGCCTAAGAGCTGGCCCACCAGTGTAATGTCTTGCGAGGCTACCCCTATCAACCACATGAGGGGCGCAAATGTGTAGCCAAGGATAAATTGCAAAGAAAGATTGTGATATTGGCCGTTTGTCATTGCTGCTATCGACTCATTAAGCCCGGAAATGTCACCTATCTTGATAAAGAAATAGTTGAACATGGCAATGAAGGCAAAGAAAACAAGTAGCATGGCTCCAACATTAAGCGCTAGTTTCAAACCCTCGGTTGTTCCGTTTGACATAGCATCTAAAAAGTTGCTACCCACATTTTGCTTGCTTATCTCTATGTTGGTATCAATTGGCTCGGTTTGAGGAACAATGATCTTTGAAATAACCACTGCGCCCGGGGCAGCCATGATAGAGGCCGCCAGCAAGTGTTTGGCAAATATGAGCCTTTGAACAGGATCATCTCCACCCAAAAAGCCTATATAAGCAGCCAGCACACCACCTGCCACAGTAGCCATTCCGCCTGTCATAACCAGCAGAATTTCCGACTTATTCATTTTCTCCAAATAGGCTTTTATGAGCAATGGGGCTTCTGTCTGGCCCAGGAAAATATTGCCTGCCACTGAAAGCGATTCAGCACCTGAAATTCGTAATGCCTTGGTAAGCAACCAGGCAAGCCCGTACACAACTTTCTGAATGATACCCAGGTAAAACAAAACACTTGTTAGAGCTGAAAAGAAAATAATAGTTGGTAGAATTTGGAGAGCAAAGATGTAACCTGTTGAATTTACGTCCAGTAAATTGCCAAAAAGGAAGGTGCTTCCGTCCCTGGTAAAATCAAGCACTTTCACAAAGACTTTACCAAAGAGCTCAAAGGCTGCCCGCACCCATGAAAGCTTGAGAACACCAAAGGCAAGTACAAGCTGTGCACCAAGGCCAATGCCAACCACACGCCAGGAAACTGCTTTCCTGTTTGTACTGAACAGATAAGCAATGAGTATTAGAACTGCCATGCCCAACAAACCTCGAGGTATTGAGATCATCCAGTTTCCCTCTTCTTTGAGTGTGTGCTCATCAATAAGGTTGTTTTTTGAAGATTGGCTTGTTGCTGCGATTGTTTCCTGAACAGCTACCACAGTTAGCTGAGTTGAATCTGATGATTGAACGTTTGTGGTATCCTGCGCTGATGCGAAATAGGCTTGAAATACAAATAATACTAGTATTGAAGTTCTTAAAAATCGGCTCATTCTCTTTAATGCAGTTGAGTTTGGTAAACTTCTCTTTTAAAGTTTACAGCTGACTAAGGAACGATTAATTTTGGATTTGGCAAAGCTTTACCCTTTCATTTAACATAAGAACCTAACGGCATTAAAAAAGGGGCCGAAGCCCCTTCAATTTTCAATATAAATTATTTTGTTTCGGAGCTCCCGCCAGAATTTCTTCATTGGCATACTCTGCAAATTTTTCAAAATTCTTATTAAATGAATCGGCTAATTTATTTGCGGCTTTATAGAAAGCCTCGTCATCATTCCAGCATTGCTTAGGGCTTAAAATTTCTGCAGGTACCCCGGGACAACTCATGGGCATATCAATTCCGAAAATAGTATGCGTATGGTATTCCACATCGTCCAGTTCGCCATTGAGAGCAGCTGTAATCATAGCTCTGGTATACTTTAGCTTCATACGTTTGGCTTTTCCATAAGGCCCCTCGGACCATCCTGTATTTACCAGCCATACGTTAACATTCTGCTCCTTCATGTTTTTGCTCAATATTTCGGCATACTTAGTCGGATGCAAGGGAAGAAAAGCAGCACCAAAGCCGGCTGAGAATGTTGGTTGCGGTTCAGTTATGCCCATTTCCGTACCAGCTACCTTAGAAGTGTATCCGGAAATAAAATGGAAAGCGGCCTGGCCTGGTGTTAGCCTGGAAATAGGGGGTAAAACACCTGAAGCATCTGCTGTAAGAAAGAAAACATTTTTAGGGTTTTCTCCTATTGAGGGAGTTGCAATGTTATCAATATTATAAATAGGGTAAGAAACCCGGGTATTTTCCGTAATAGAGCCATCAGTAAAGTCTACTTCATCGGTTCCTTCTTTGAAAACAACGTTTTCAAGAATGGCGCCAGGTCGAATAGCCCTGAAGATATCCGGTTCTTTTTCTTCGGTAAGGTCAATTACTTTGGCGTAACATCCTCCTTCAAAATTAAAGATTTTGTTCTCGTGTGACCATCCGTGTTCATCATCGCCAATTAGTTTGCGACCAGGGTCGGCAGAAAGCGTGGTTTTACCAGTTCCCGACAGGCCAAAGAATATAGCAGTATCACCTTTATCACCAATATTGGCAGAGCAGTGCATCGACAAGGTGTTTTTGAAATGAGGCAGCTCAAAATTCAATGCAGAAAAGATACCCTTCTTAATTTCACCTGTGTAGGCCGTGCCTCCAACAATGGCAATTTTTTTTGTAAAGTTCAATACAGCAAAGTTGTGTTGTCTGGTACCATCTACCGAGGGATTAGCTACAAACCCTGGAGCATTTATTACCACCCAATCCGGTTTTATGTTTTCAAGCTCTTGTTCGGTTGGTCTCAAAAACATATTGTAAACAAACTGGTTAGACCATGGGTATTCATTCACCACCCTGATATTTGTACGATAGCTTGGGTCGGCACATGCATAAGCATCCCGAACATACACATCCTTTCCTGAAAGGTAGTCGACTATTTTGTCGTATAGCTTATCGAATTTTTCAGGCTCAAATGGAATGTTGATGTTGCCCCACCACACGGAATCTTTTGTGATATCATCTTTAACTATAAACCTGTCTTTGGGTGACCTTCCGGTAAATTCGCCGGTATTTACGGAAATTGCTCCGGTATTTGTCTTTTTTGCCTGTCCTTTTTCAATAGCTATTTCTGCTAATTTTTCAGGCGAGAGGTTCCAATGCTCTATGGCATTTTTAATGCCAAGGCCCTCCAGAGATCTACTCTTTGGCTTTGTTTCTGACTGTAACATTATTACTTGGTTAATTTAGTTGATATGCATACAAATGTAGCAATAAATGTCTTTTTGGGTTTACAAAATATACCGTTAACCCTCACTAAAGAGCCAACAAGAACATATATCCTTGTTTAAATTAATTGAGAACATTATTTTGGTGATCATTCAAATCAAATCTGATCAATAAAATAGACTTTATATGGGAATGCTAAGTGGACACCCCCGGGGATTAATGGTGTTGTTCTTTTCAGAAATGTGGGAACGATTTTGTTATTATGGAATGCGTACATTGCTTACGCTTTATCTGGTTAAATCATTACTAAAAGGCGATGCGGAGGCTGCCTTAATCTATGGGTCTTATACAGCGCTTATCTATGCCGCTCCTGTCTTGGGAGGGAAATTTGCCGATAAGTACCTGGGATACCGGTATGCTATTATGCTTGGAGCAGTGCTTATGGCAATTGGTGAGTTCATGATTCTTGGTGGTAATGAAACATGGTTATTGATCGGGATGGGATCAATTATTGTCGGTAATGGCTATTTCAAAGCCAATATATCAACTATAGTTGGGAAACTTTACGAAGAGGGTGACCCCCGCAGAGACTCCGGATTTACCATTTTCTATATAGGAATTAATGTTGGTGCTTTCCTTGCCACAACGGTGGTGGCCTATATTGGTGAAACCTATGGGTTTAAATATGGGTTTGCCTTGGCAGGAGTGGGAATGTTGGCCGCCTTTTTTATTTTCTGGGCTTTTCGAGATAGGTATAAAGAAGCAGAAGGTCTTGATATTCCTGAAGCTTCAAAAAAGAAGATCTTTGGACCCCTCAATGTATTACATGTTGTTACGTTAGGCTCATTATTGATTATCCCAATAAGCTATTTTTTGATCAGTTGGAATGAGATCATGGATTACCTGCTTATAGGTTTGTTCCTTTATATTTCAGTTAATCTAATTATGTCCGGCAAAAAAGTAAGCAAGGTTTACCGCGACCGCATGATAGCATTGGTGATCTTCATCGTTATTAATATTACGTTTTGGGCTGCTTTCGAACAGGCAGGTACTTCTTTGACCTTATTTGCCGACCGCAATGTAAATAGAGAAATCTTTGGCTGGGTGATGCCCGCTGCTATGACACAGTTTTTTAACCCTTTCTACATTATTGTATTTGGATCAATATTCTCGGTAATGTGGGTTAAACTTTCAGAAATTGGTCGAAACCCAAGCATACCGATGAAATTCTCATTTGGGATACTTCAATTGGGTCTCGGATTCTTAGTGACTCTTGTAGCTGTAAATTTTGCAGATGATTACAAAGTACCTTTGTTAACTCTTGTGTTTTTATACATGTTGCACACCACAGGAGAGCTTTTCCTGTCACCCATTGGGCTCTCGATGGTAACAAAACTGGCTCCTAAAAATATTGCAGGTACTGCAATGGGAGCATGGTTCCTGAGTTATGCTATCGGGAACTTTGTAGCGGGTAAAATAGCTGCTCTTACCGGTGCCGAAGGCGGAGGTCAAATAACAGATATGGGTGAGCAGCTTGCTGTTTATACGGGAACATTTGCCAATATTGGTTATGTATTACTTGGTTTTGCGTTGATAATTGCCATTTTCAACAAGCCTCTTAACAAACTTATGCATGGGGTTACGTAGTATGCATACTTAGCATACTACATATTGTTTTATAAAGCAGTTCAATTTATTGAATTGAACAACAGTTGATAACCGGATGTAACAATCTTGAGCTTTAATAATTATTTAGCCAGGTAGAAAATTTTCTCATTTGCTATTTATATTTACACCCGCTTCTAAAGGCATTGGTACATTTTTTGCGTTTAGATGTCTCGTTATTTAATTGTTTATTACAGACAGAGTCTATCAATTACAGGTTCAGGGTACCTTGTTTAGTTAGACCGTGTTCTAATTTAAAGTATAGTGAAGAATGTATTCATTAACGGAACAGATAGAACACCCGAAGTCGATTTCAGATTTGAAGAAGGCCTTCTAAAGCTTTCGGGAAGATCGATAACGGAGAACCCAAATAACTTTTACACCAGCTTAGAAAATTATCTAAATGAATACGCATTCAATGCGCAGCAAAATACTGTATTCATGGTTAAACTTGAATACTTCAATACCAGTACAAGCAAATGCCTGGCGGATCTTTTTAAGCAGCTTGAGAAACTACATAATAATGGGAAACAGGTTATAGTTGAATGGTATTATGAGCAGGATGATGAAGAGATTAAAGACTCAGGTTACGACTACAAGGACATTGTAAACGTGCCCTTCGAGATCAAGTTATTAAAAAGCTGATTTTAGTTTAGCCCGAAGGGCATTTGAATTGCCCCTCGAGCATAAAAATCTACTTATACAAATCTGTTTATAAACAAGTTTTAATAACTAGGCGTATTGTTGTTCTTCCAACTCCTGCTCTCTTGACATATCTTCCAGGGTTTTACCTTTGGTCTCTTTAACCATGGATTTAACAAAGAAATAGGCAACTACTCCAAAGAAGGCATAAATACCATAAGAAAATCCAAGGCCCAGGCTGCTTAAAAGAATTGGGAATGTCATGGTAATTATAAAGTTGGCTACCCACTGTGCAAGCCCACTTAATGCAAGAGCTGCTCCACGATACTGATTAGGAAACATTTCACCTAACATTACCCACATTACCGGTCCCCATGAGAAAGCAAAGAAAGCAATGTATCCATTAGCTGTAATTAATGCATAGGTACCCATCGTTTCAGACAAAACCAGGTTACCCGATGCGTCCAGAGAGGCAGTTCCAAATATATAGGCCAGAATACCCAACATTACTGCCTGCCCCAATGATCCGATAAGCAGCAATGGTTTTCTTCCAAGGCGGTCTACCAGCGCAATAGCTACAAATGTGAAGAAAATATTAACGCTACCACTTATTACATTGGTTAATAGGGCATCTGATTCCGTGAAACCGGCAGCTTTCCATAAAGTGGCTCCATAGTAAAAGATCACGTTTATACCTGTAAACTGCTGCAAGGCAGCCAACCCTAATCCTACCCAAACCAATGTATGCACTTTGCCAGTATATTTACTGATAACGTCTCTTAATTTAGGTTTACTTCCTTCTCTGAGTGTCGACCGGATATCTTCAACTTTAGCAGCTGCCGCTTCAGGACTTGATATGTTGGCTAATACCTTGCTTGCCAGCTCATTCTTACCCGCAGCAACCAAATACCTGGGCGACTCAGGAATAAAGAAAAGCACTAGTAAAAATACAGATGCAGGTAATATCTCTGCCCAGAACATCCATTGCCAGGTTTGAAAACCCAGCCAATGCGTTTCAGTTGCTCCACCAGAAAGTCCAACCAACCAATAATTGCTCATAAAAGCAGCAAAAAGACCAATTACAATCATAAGTTGTTGCAGGGTTGCCAGCCTTCCTCGTATTTTGGCAGGAGCTATTTCGCTTATATAAGCGGGTGCCAATATACTTGCTGCACCAACGGCAAATCCTCCTATTAAACGATAGATAACGAACTCGAAAGAGCTGGCTGCAATTCCTGAACCCCAGGCACTTATGATGAAAAATATAGCTGTTGCCAGCATCATTGGTTTACGGCCATATTTATCGGCAAGGGTACCGGCAAAAAAAGCACCTATAGCGCATCCAAGTAAAACAGAAGCAACATTAAAACCAGTTCCAACAGCATCTGCATTAAATGCAGACTGAAGGGCATCTACCGTACCATTTATAACCCCGCTATCGAACCCGAATAAAAAACCGCCTATAGCAGCAACAAAAGCAAGAAATATTACCCTTAGTAAGTTGTATTTTTCATCTTCCTGAACAGGTGACTGGTTTTGTAAATCCATTTCTATTTTTTTAAATGTTAAATGTAAAACGCGATCAAGTTACGATATTGTAATTGGTTGCAAGCAATTTTAGCAAAAATATTACTCATTGCTATCAGTGCTAAACCCCAACCTGGACAGCCCTTTTTTTACTTCGGGCGCTGACATGAAAAGGTTCCATATTAATTGAGACCTATAATTTTCAATCATAACAGGAATAGGGCCCTGGTCAATAGCCAGGTAGCGGGGTAAATACCAATTGCTTTGAAAACTAAAGGCATCATATGGGCCATATTCACCTACAAGCGTATCGGCTTGATTGTAAAGAAATCTGAGCATTTGCATGCTTTCCTTCGGAGTATATGGAAATGAGGATAAAGCTGCAGTTGGTGAAATAACCCCGAGGTCATGTCCTGGCCTGTGACCGGCATAACCTTTCATTGAGTAGCTGGAGGTTAAACCCCAGCAATCAGGGCCATATCCTTTGTAATGCAAAGGGTTTTCTACACAGTATTTATAATCTATTAAAGCCTGATTCTGATTTAATTTCCAATAATTGGCATATTTATCTTTTAGGTGGGTTGGGTTTAATCCCAGGTAAGAATAATGTGCCCAGAAAAGCGGGCCGATTGGCGCATCGTCTGTATCGTAATGATCTAAAACAGTTCTTAATCCGTAAAAGAGTGTGTCCTTCGTAATTGCTCCATTCTTAGCCCATCCCTGGTCGTAAACTTCTTTGTTTATAGTGTGTGTTGGCGATGAAGCTGCCAACACATACATTATCAGGCATTCGTTGTAGCCTCTTACAGCAAAGTTCATGTCCCATCCAAAATTGGGAGACCAATGCCAATACAACACGTTTTGCCCACCCCGGGTGTACCAGTTAAATTCAATACCTTCCCAAAGCTTGTTAATTCTACCAATAAGTTCTGCTTCTCGATCGTTTTCAGAATCCAGGTATTGCCTTACGGTAAGAAGCCCGGCTGCAAGAAATGAGCTCTCAACTAGATCACCTCCATCATCTTTTTTGCTAAAAGGATAGACTTTTCCGGTTGGTCCGTACCACCAGTGCGGCCATGCGCCATGAAATCTATCTGCATTTTCAAGAAATGAGGTTATTTTCTCAAACCGTTCAATTCCATCTTCTCTGCTGATGAATCCACGTTCAATACCAACTACTATTGCCATAAGTCCAAACCCGGAACCGCCTGAAGTTACAATGTCCTTGTCATGCCCATATACATTATCCATGTGAATCCGCTCACGGGCCATGCCGCTTTTGGGTTCGGCTCCATTCCAGAAATACTCGAACGTCTGGTATTGAACAAGGCTCAGCAACGAATCATCGGAGATGGTTGATTCACTTACCTTCGTATCAGCAGAATTGGAAGAAGAGTTTGTTTTTTTTGTGCAAGCTGAAATGATAAGAAAAACCCCTGCTGAAATATACAGAATAACTTTTTTCATCTGTTTTATATTTAATCGAGCAATTCAAAATTGGATGAAAGAGTATCATCGGAATTTCCTCCGACAAATACAGTGAATTCACCCGGTTCGCTACTCCAATTTAACTCATAATTGTAAAATGACAGCATCTCATTAGCAATTGTAAAATGCAGTGTTTTAGATTCACCTGGCACCAGATATGTTTTTGTAAAGCCTTTTAGCTCCTTAACAGGTCGTGTTATGCTTCCAACTATGTCTCGTATATAAAGCTGAGTAACTTCACTTCCGGCCACACTACCTGTATTTGTTACTGTAACTTGTACATCTATTGAATCACTTTTTAACATCTGAGATTTGTTTAATTTCAGATTACTATATTCAAATGTGGTATAACTCAATCCAAAGCCAAAAGGATAAACGGGATCATTAGAAACATCCAGGTAATTTGATTTGAATTTTTCAAACCAATGTCCTTCTGCCAATGGACGCCCTGTATTCTTATGATTGTAGTAGATCGGGACTTGACCAACATTTTGAGGAAAGGTGGTGGTTAGTTTACCAGAAGGGTTCACATCTCCAAACAATACATCAGAAATTGCATGCCCTGACTCTGTCCCTCCAAACCATACATTTAAAATAGAAGGTATATTCTCACTTTCCCATTTTATTGCCATTGGTCTTCCGGTGAATAAAACCAATACAACAGGTTTGCCTGTTTCCAGCAGCGCTTTAAGTAAGGCTCGTTGGTTTTCTGGCATCTCAATATTAGACATGCTTGCGCTTTCTCCACTCATTTCAGAAGGTTCGCCCATAGCTGCAACTATTACATCTGCTCTTTTTGCGGTATTTACGGCTTCTTGAATCATAACTGATTCAGGACGGTTGTCTCTTCTTGTTGGTTTCCCAAAAATACTTACGCGCGCTTCCAGACCAGGATCGGATGTAATATTAGCGCCTCTTGCATAAAGCACTTTTGCATTTGCACCAACAGCTTCTTCTATTCCTTGTTTAAGAGAAATATTTTTTTCAAAATCGCCTGCAACGCTCCAGGAACCGGCCATATTTTCAGCATTGTCGGCTAATGGGCCAATCAAGGCAATGGTGCCTTGTTTCTTAAGTGGCAAAACCTTGTTTTCATTTCTCAAAAGGACTAATGTTTCTGAAGCTGTTTTTCTGGCAATTGCTCTGTTTTGATCGGTGAATACCTCATTTTTTGCACGTTCCGGATCACAGTATTTATATGGGTCATCGAATAAACCAAGAGCAAACTTGGCTTCCAGTATCCTTCGGCAAGCACCATTAATTTGTTGTTCGGTTACTTTCCCTTCTTCGAGCGATTTCTTCAAAGTAGTAAGAAAACCTTCGCCTACCATATCCATATCCACTCCTGCTTTTAATGCTAACTCAGATACCTTTTGCAGATCGCCCATGCCGTGATCAATCATTTCGTTTATGGCAGTGTAATCTGTTACAACAAATCCGTTGAAGCTCCATTGGTCTCTTAAAACATCTGTTAAGAGCCATTTATTGGCGCTGGCAGGAATGCCGTCAATTTCATTGAAGGAAGTCATGACGCTTCCTGCTCCGGCATCTACGGCCGCTTTGTAAGGAGGAAAGTACTCGTTGTACATTCTTAAGTGGCTCATGTCAACCGTGTTATAATCCCTTCCTGCTTCAGCGGCACCATAGAGTGCAAAATGTTTCACACAGGCCATCATGGTATTATTGGCAGTCAAGTCATTGCTCTGGTAGCCTTCAACCATTGCCTTGGCAATTTCAGAACCAAGGAACGCATCTTCTCCGCTACCTTCTGCGATACGTCCCCAGCGAGGATCACGGGCAATGTCTACCATAGGGGAAAAAGTCCAGCAAATACCATCGGCCGTAGCTTCCTGAGCAGCAACCCTGGCGGATTGTTTAATCAAATCCATGTTCCAGGAACATGACAAGGCTAAAGGGATTGGGAATACGGTTTTGTAACCGTGGATCACATCCATTCCAAAAATTAACGGGATGCCCAAACGACTTTCTTCGATAGCTACTTTTTGAACCTCTCTTATTTTTTCGGCAGTTTTGATGTTAAAAAGACCCCCAACTTTCCCTTCTTTTATCTTTTGAGCGATGTTAGAACTTGAAGCTTCTCCGGTAGTAATATCGCCTGAAGATGGCAGATTAAGCTGTCCGATTTTTTCTTCCAGGGTCATTAAAGCAAGCACAGAGTCGGCCTTTTGTTTATACTCATTGTCACCAACCTGTTCATGGTTCGTATTATTTGAGCAGGCCATTATTAGGCAAGCAAAAATAGCAATGCTTACTTGTTTGAATTTTGCAGTTGTTTTCATGAGGTTATATATGTTGAGGAGATTTCAAATTTAATTTAATGTTTAGAGTTGAATCAATAGGTAAACCCTAACGCATCCAGCCCATTTTGGACTTCGGGATTTGACATAAACAGGTTCCAAAGAAGACCGGTGCGATAATTTTCAATCATTAAAATGATGGGACCCTGATCTATAGCCAGGAAGGAGGATGCATACCAATTTTCGGTTATGTTAAAAGCATCGTAAAAACCATATTCACCCCAAGTCCTGTCTCCAAGAATGTAGTAAAAATATCTTAATGCTTTCATAGATTCTTCCGGAGTGAAAGGTAAGGAAGACACTGCTGCTGTAGGAGTAATAACTCCTTTATCGTTGGTGGGGGAGTGTGCTGAGTATCCGCTTTGGTTATCGCTGGCAGTAAGCCCCCAACATGCATCGTTATAGCCAATCCAGTTTTTAGGATTAGCCACACAGTAGGCATGATTAATTTTTGAATGATTAACTACCTGTTCCCAATAGCTGGCGTATTGATCAGACAAATTGGTAGGATTTAGCCCCAGAAAAGTATATTGTTCAAAGAACAGTGGGCCACCATAATCGGGGCCAAGAGGGAGCGTGAACCCGTAAAATTCTTTGCCATTCGCAATACCGCCATTTAATGCCCACCCATTGTTGTATACAGATGGTGCGACTGAATGCGTTGGAGAGGAGGCAGCAAGTACATGGGTGATCAGGGCTTCATTCCAGCCTCTAACCGGCATGTTCATTTCAAAATTATAATTGGGAGACCAGTGCCAGTAAAGCTGGTTCTGTCCTTGCGTATACCAGTCCCATTCGATGCCTTCCCATAATGTATTTATGTTGTCTATTAACGTTTGTTCTTCGGTTATATTTGGGTCAAGGTACTGCCGAACTGTTAGTAGCCCCATCGCCATGTAAGAGGTTTCTACCAAATCTCCACCGTTGTCTTTTGTGCTAAATGGTATTACCTGTCCTGAGGTTCCATTCAGCCAGTGCGACCATGCACCGTGAAAACGGTCGGAATCGTTCAATAGAAAATCGACAATCGTATTCCAGCGTTCCACTCCTTGAGCTCTGGTAATAAAGCCTCTTTCAATACCAACAATAATGGCCATTAATCCAAACCCTGAGCCACCGCTGGTAACGGTTTCTCCTGATGTATTTCGCTCCCTGGTTAAACCGGAAACCGGATGTCCAAAATCCCAGAAATATTTAAAGGTTTGTTCCTGGATTTTGGTAAGGAGATCATCGTCTGAAATTTCAGGAAATTTTAAAGTTGAATCCAGCTTGGTTATAAATGTACTGTTAAATCCATCAAAGTCAACTGCTCCGGGCCCGGCAATGGTTGTTCCTAATTCTAATTCATATGTTGATAAGTCTCGTATTTCATCTAAAGGGTCTATTATTAGCTTGTTTCCGTCAACACTTCTATTTAATACAAGAGAAATAGAGTTCCATTTTAAACGAACATTTTGAGAATTAATTGATTCCATGTCTAAATCATCTGAAAAAGTTGCAACAATTTGAAGGTCAAGAGGTGCGTTGGTTATTTTACCAGTAGACATCAAATCGATATCACCTGCAGTAACTGACTTAAGAAGTAATTTGCCTTGGTGGGTTTTGAATTGATATTCAACTGGTGAAAATTTGTTTTCATTTGAACCTACCAGTTGATTGGATATTTTTATTGAATACAAGGTATATGTTTCAAGTGTTTCTAAAGGATATATAACAACGTTCTTGAACTCATTAGAATAATTTAACCTATAAGTGATTTCATTATTATCTTGATTAACTATTGATAATGCTGTTCTAAAAGAAGTGGTGTCAATTGAGTAATTAAAAGATGCAATTATTGACGGGTTAATTGCTACATTATCAATCTGGCCATCAAGCAAGTTTACATTTTCAATTTGTAGAGATTTTAAAATCAATGTTGGTATCATTTCACTGTTTTTATTACAACTTAAAAAAGTTAGCATAATTAGTAACAGCGGTACTAAATATAAAGGTTTACGCCAGTTGCGGCCCATTTTAAAGAATCATTAGGAGAAAATATAAAATACTGTCCCGGGATAGCCCGGGACAGTATAATTAATTAAGAAGACTAATTTAACTAAAAAAATTAGTGACCAGCAGCTAATAATGCAGCAACTTGTGTTGAAGTTAAAACACCATTATAAATTCGAAGGTCATCAAACTGGCTTTGGTCTGAAAGGTGACCCCATTCAGTAAACCTTGGTGCGCCAGATGCAAATGAGACAAGATCGCATCCAGTCCAATCTAAGCCAGTTAAATCAGTTGATGTAACAAGTATTCCATTCATGTATACTTGTGCTTTGGTTTGTGAAATAGTGAAAGCGATGTGTCTCCATTCTCCAAAATCTTCAGACTTGATTTCAGAATACAAACCACCATCAACCCAGGTGTCAGCCGTTCCGTTACCCACATTAATTTTAAACCTTTGATTTCCATCGGCATTTTCACGGAAGAATCTTATTCCACTGGTTCTTAGGTTTTGAGTATCTGGATAGCCAGCATTTCCAGTATCTTCAGGTCCAATTGTAAGTATTCCGGCTCTGTCTGGAGTTGCGTTAACATTGATCCAGAAAGAAGCAGAAAACTCAGTATTTGTTAGGTTGGTACTTGGCATTGTGATGTATGAATCGGCAGCGCCTACATAAGCTGCTCCTGAAATTGTTGGTGTACCAACTTCAGTTACTGTCGGAGCTACAGTGCCTGTAGCAGTGAAATCAGTATTAAATGACAAGTAGGTTATTTCAACGGCATCATCACCATCGTCTGGGGTAAGATGTGGGTCTGGGTCCCAGGTTGGTTCGCCAAACTCTAATCCTGTAAGAGTTTCGAGTTCTGCTTCAGTTAAGGCTTTATTGAACAACCTTAACTCATCAAGATCTCCAACATCTGAAAAGTGACTCCAACCAGTGAATCTTGGGGCTCCCGACATAATACTTAATAGATCACATCCAGTAAAATCCATGCCGGCATGATCAGTATTCTCACTAACTTTAGCTCCATCAATATAAAATGCAGCTGTTGTTGCATCAATTACAAAAGCAAAATGGTGCCAAACGCCATCATCAGGGTCTAATTTTGCAAAATCACCTCCATCTAACCATACATCCGCTTCACCAGTTCCAAAGTTTACCTTGAATATCTGCTTGTCGCCACTCTCTTCCTGAAAAATTCTAAATCCACTTGTTCTAACATTTTGGGCATCAGGATTTTCAGTATCCTCAGGACCCATTACAAGAATACCTGAACGCCAACCATAGGAAGGTTTGGGATCTTCGCGCTTAACCTTCATATAGAAGGATGCAGTCATTGATGTATTCTGAAGATTTGTTGTTGGGAACGTTAAATACGCTTCTGGTGCCCCCGCGTAAGCATCATCTCCCTCTTCTCCTTCTCCTAAGAAACCTGGCGATCCAACAACAGTTGCTTCTGTTTCACTTACAAGATCTGCATAATTACCCTCAAATGACATGTAAAAAACCTCACCATCCATTGGAGTGTACGGATTAGCAGTAGTCTTAGTAAATGTAGTAGTTGCGGTAGCTGTATTCCCGCCTTTATCTGTTACCGTCACAGTAATAGTATGCTCACCATCTGCAACACCTGTTTGCTCTACTGATCCATCATAATTCAAAAAGTCTGGGAAAGAAGATACCTCTTCAATTTGAGTGCCATCAAATGCTACTACTGCTGAGGCTAATTCCGTCTCATCTTTAGCATTATATTCAATTGTAACAGTTGTTGTGGCATCCAGTGTTTCAACCGTTGATCCATTTTCAGGTGACGAAATTGTCACTGTGGGATTTACGGTGTCTTCTGGCTCTGGCTCTGGCTCCGGATCCTTTTTACAGGAAACTATCGAAACCATTAATGCAATAATTGCAAGAATCGAAATTTTGTGAAATTGTTTCATACTTAATTATTTAGTTGATAATTTATTTTTAAATTAATTGTTTACTCCTTCAGCTAATTGTGGCAATTCTGATACCTGATCTGCTGGGAATGGGTAATATGCTTTATCCATCGTAAAAGTTCTATCTTCATAGCTAAGCTCCATGGTATTTTTTGTTCTTACCATATCATAATATCGAATTCCCCATTCCATACTAAGTTCGGCATATTTCTCATCCAGAACATCTTGAGTAGTAACTGATGCTAATGGAGATAGTTTTGCTCTTATTCTAACTGCATTTACTGCGTCAATCGCTGTCATTGCAGAACTACTGGCTCCACGTGTCAATGCTTCTGCGTGCATTAAAAGAATTTCTGCATACCTTATACCTATTAGGTTCTTATTATCACCAGCAGCAACCCGGCCTGGTGTCAATTCAGTTGATGGTTGTATATGTTTACCGCTTCCAAAGAATAATCTTCCATTATCGTTAAAAATATCGCCTTCACGGTTTTGATTATCTATCCATGCGGGAAGCGTTCCATAGATGGTTTGAAGAGTATCAATACCTCTTGGAGTAAATTCTACAGATGTTTCCAGACGATCGGTTTCCCCTCTATCTAGCATAAAAGTTATGTATTTGAGTGTAGGCTCATAGAATCCCCATCCTGCTTCAGCACCACTAACAACCGGAGTCCAACCTCCTATGCCATAAGGGTTCCAGAGTGCATTTGGGTTAAACTTATCACCTTCTGACTGACCATAGTCTGATCGCTGGAACTCAAGAATGAATTCATCATCTAACTTAGACGATATTTTATTAAACATGTCATAATAATCGGGAGCAAGTTGAAACTTTCCGGAACTGATTATTTGAGAAGTTGCAGTCGCAACTCCATCATAATCTTCCATTTCCTGATAGGCCATAGCCTGTATAGCGAGGGCTGTATACTTAGTTATTCCACCGGGAATATCCGAACGATTCCTAGGGTGAGAATCAGGTAGTAGAGGAATAACTTCTTTCATTTCATCAACAATATACTGCATAGTTTGCACCTTATTACTAACTGGTTGACTTTGAATATTGTCTAGCTGATCAATAATAATTGAACCGCCAAATGCCCTGGTGAACTGTAAATAAAGCCAGGCGCGCATGGTTCGACATTCTGCCTTGTACTGGTCAGTTAAGGCCTGATTATTTGCAGCCGGACTATATTTATCGATATCTTCCATCGCAGTGAACATTCTTACAATATCACTGTATTCTGCAGTCCAGATAGCGTTAAGGTTCCAATGGCTTGCCTGATAAAGAAATTTGTCCTGCTCCTGCATAGGAGCCTGATCACCTGCAGCATTCACATCATCACCTCTAATACCGATTGTCATTAATTCATCCCAGCCTCTGGTATAAAATGCTTCATAGGCACCTAAAAGAGGGAGGATCATATCTCCGCCTACTGTATAATCTACATCTGTGTTAAGGACAAGACCTTCATAAGGTTCATATAATTTATCCTCGCAACTTAATGATGCAAACAAAACTAGAATAGCAATTAGTATTGGTGTTATATTTTTTATTTTAAATAACGTTTTCATGTCTCTAAACATTAAAATTTAACATTTAAACCAATCCGGTAAGTTGCAGGAATTGGGTAAAACTGACGGTCAATGCCATCAGGAATTTCTGGGCTAAAACCATTATATTTAAATAAGGTGATTGGCTTATCGGCAGTTAGGTAAATTCTTGTTTCTGGCATTCCTTTAAAGAATGAATCAGTATTTACTGTATACGAAACCTGAACATTTTGAATTCTAAAAAATGCACCGTCTTCAACAAAGTAGTCACTAAAATTCTGGTTCCAACCTCGTCTAAGACCAGAAGCTGAAGGATACTTATTTGAGGTGCCTTCGCCATGCCACAACCCTGTGGCAAGATCGGCATCAATATTTGTATCATTAGTAAAGATTATTTCTCCTCGTTTACGATTAAGGATTTTGTTTCCATATTGTCCCATAAAGGCCATTGTGAATGATAAATTCTTGTAATTCAATCCTAAAGACCCTCCGTAAGTTAGAGTTGGAATGTATGATCCAAGATAAACTTTGTCAAGATCGTCAATCACATCATCATTATTCTGATCTTTAAACCTAAAGTCGCCAGGAACCAAGCCATTTGACACTGCTACAGGATCAGCGTTAACTTCTGCTTGAGTTTGGTAAACTCCAGCAATTTCGTATCCATAAAAGGAAAATAAGGGTTGCCCCACCTCTGAGCGTTGACGAAACTCTGCAGTACCTGCATTCAAATATTTCTGCCCAAATAAATCTGTAACCTCATTCTTATTAAAGGCAAAATTAAGGCCTACCATATAACTTAAGTCATCAGTTATTTTATCATTCCAGTCCATAGTAATTTCAACACCTGAGTTTCTAATTCCTCCAGCATTTTTTCTTACAGACCCTGCCTGAAGTTTTAGACTAACAGGAATAATGGCATTTTCTGTATTTCGTATATAATAGTCGGCATCAATACTTAAACGATTATTAAGTAAATCAGCTGTAAAACCAATATTCGTACCAACGACAACTTCCCAACCAAGATAGCCAAATGTACTTGTTGAATATGTGCCTTCTACCTGTTGATCATCAATAGCAAGATTAACCTGATTAACTGATTGGGCCCCGTCTTCACGGTCGCCAACATCAGTTCCGAGTTTTCCCCATCCTCCTCTAATTTTAAGGAAATCAACGAACCCTACACCTTCAAAAAAACTTTCTTCAGAAATTATCCATCCAAGTCCAAAGGCCGGGAAGGTACCCCACTTTTCTTGGTATTTATGTGATCCATCTCTACGTAGGGTAAAATAGGCCAGGTATCTGTTTTTAAAGTCGTACGACAACCTACCGAAATAGGAAAATCCATATAACCGACTTCCACTCTCACTAACTTGTCTTGTATCGTTATACAGAACAGTTAGGTTATTATTAATATATCGTAGATATTCCTCCAAAGGAACCCCTTGTACTGAGCCACTTATTCCATTATACCATTCGTTTCTGAATGATGTTCCAATCATTGCGGTAACATTGTGATTCCCGAATTCCTGATTATAAGTTAGCGTATTGTCCCAATACTGATTAACCTGCAAAGTCCTTCCACTATTAAGTGTTGAGGATAATCTTGATGTTGATAATCTCTCTGCATCGGTATTAACAATAATATAAGGAGTGCCGAAGGAACGGGACTTCAGAAACATCGTATAAATATTGTAATTAGTTTTAAATTTCAACTTTTCATTAAGAAAGGTTATTTCACTGTAGATATTTGATTGTATTTTTTTAATATCCTGCCTTGCTTCATTGTAATCAAGCGCGAAGAAAGGATTTTGAGTATTTCGGTAACCGGCATTCTGAGCAGTTGCATATGGGCTTCCCCATGCAGCCAGACTGTCATCAGATACAATAAATTGATTGTAGAATTGCTCATCCCGTACTGGCATTACAGGAACAGCATGGTATGCCTGGAACCAAGCCCCAGATTGCTCAATATATCTAACCGCATTACTTAGGTTGAAGCTTACCCCTGCTTTAAACCAGTTATTAACTTTCTGATCGATCTTTGTTGTAATATTCATCCTGTCATAAGAGTTCTTCATTTTCATTAATCCATCTTGAGAAAAGTAACTCATACCAAAGGAGTAGGCTGTGTTTTCGGTACCACCAGCTATTGCGACAGAATGGTTTTGAATTGGAGCTGCTGGGTTCATTATTTCATGATACCAGTCAGTATTCGGTGCCGGTAACTCAGGGTTTTCCTTACTTCTTCCCCAAAGTTGAAATACTTTATCAATATAGCTCTTATCAGCAGCAGAACCTGTCTGATTCACATATTCAACAAATTGTGCAGTATTTGCCATTTTGAGCACGTTAGTTGGCACCTGGACCCCATAGTATCCATCGTAGGTGATATTAGCCTTAGAATTAAACCGGCCACCCTTAGTGGTGATTAGTACAACGCCATTTGCTGCACGAACTCCATAAATTGCAGAAGCTGATGCATCCTTAAGAACTGATAAACTTTCAATTTCTGAAGGATTTAAAAAGTCGATATTGTCAAAAAGAGCACCGTTTACTACATAAAGTGGAGGTGAAGTATTGGCATAAGAGCCAATACCTCGAATTCGAACTGTAGGTTCACTTCCAGGGCTGCCATTGTTAATAATTTGGACACCTGCTACCCGACCCTGTAAAGCTTGCATTGTTTGGCCCGCAGGTGTTTTTAAAATCTCCTCATTTTTTACTGTTGAAATCGAAGATGTTAGATCCTTTACCTTCTGAGTTCCGTATCCAACAACTATAACTTCTTCCAACTCTGATACATTTGCTGCCAAGCTAATGTTGATTTCGGACATATTGCCAACAATTACTTCTGTAGAATTGAATCCAACAAAAGAAAACACAAGAACTGACTCTGGCCCTGGAACTGATAGGCTGTAAAATCCATTGATATCTGTTACAGTTCCAATGGTTGTTCCTTTTACTGCAATGGTAGCACCAGGCAATGATTCATTGCTAATTGCATCCTTTACTGTTCCACTTACGATCTTTTGTTGTGCATGTAGAATCTGTGTTAGACCTATGAAAATTAAAAGCAAATAGAGTTTCTTATTAATTTCTTTAATGAAGACTATTAATGATGTATTCACCATTGTCTTTTTAGTTAGGTTGTTTGATTTAAACATGGTTTTTCTATAACTCGGTTATAGTAATGTTAACGAGTTGTACACAAACCCCAAAAAAAAGTTGCTTTTAACTTAAAAAAGACATGAAGATATGTAGGTAATATGCCTATAAGCTATGGCACTTAAATATCAAGCTAAAACTTCTTTTTTGTTCAATTTACACATTTAATTAGAAATATATTGCGCAATAATAACAATATGATTGCTCTGATGCGGTTTTTGAGGCTTTTTCGATTTTAATGTTATTAAAGTGTTAATCTATGGTTGGGATAAAGTCCTCGGTTATTTGATAATTCTTTTTCTGTTTTGGATGTGACTGCATTGTTTGCTCAATTTTCTGCTTGAATTTCCATACAGTATTTTTTCTTAATTCAAGTGTTTCTGCCAATTCATCAAGTGTATAGTCTTTGCGTCCTCGCGTTACCCGAAAGGTGATGTAGAATGCCTTTTCAATAGGAAACTTGATACCATGAAAAATGGTAAATGCAGTAATTGATTCCAAATACCCGCATTTGCTGCACCTTCGCGAGAAACTCTTATGGGAGGAGGAGTATTTTTCGTTTCCACACTTTTTACAACTGAATCCATTTCCCCATTTGCTTCTTTCCAAATAACGATAACAGGATAGGTGGTCCGGGAAAACGCTTCTGAATTCATCGTACGTAAGGTATTTGTTGAAAAGCCTATCCTGAACAACATTTTTTAAATTGTTTTTCAACTTCCAGTTATCAAGATCAAGCACACTATTGATCTGATGAATTTCGTGAGACTGGTTTTCAAGTTTCAGATTGGTTTCTTCTAAAAGCTGGTTTTTCTTATTCAGCTCAATAGTTCTTTCCATTACCTTGGCTTCCAATTCCCTGTTAACCTTTTCCTGCAACTCAGCATTTATTTCATGCTCTTTGATTATTTCTTGCAGTGCGTTGTCTCTGTTATCCTTTAAAATCCGAACCCTGTCGGCCAGTGCAATGGTTAAGAAGAGCATTTCAAGAATAAAGCTGATACGCAGACTGTAATTTGTTAAAATCGAGAATGGGAAAAGGCCTGCATAAACGAGGGATTTCACAATTATCCCAACCATCAAAACAAAATAGGCAATAACCATGAATCGAGCTGGCTTGTAGTCTCTTTTCCAAACGGCAATACTGGCAATAAGCATAATGCTTATGGGTAAAATCTCAATAAATCTATTGTCAATTGTTTTGGTTGAAAAGAATAAGGCATAAACCAGCAATAGGCTTCTTCCCACAATGGTTATTTTCAGAAGATTGTCATAAAACGGAGTGATCTCCTTAGTGTTCAGAAAAAGCTTTGTGAAGAAAAGAGCGAATACAATAACCAAATAAATGGATATCCCGGATGCCAACTGGTTCCATGAGGGATGATTTGGCCATAGGTACTGAAAAGCTATACCATCAGTACACATGGCATATATGCCCACGCTAAGTAAATAGAATGTATAAAGGATGTATTTCTTTTCCTTAATAGCAAAAAAGAGAAGAAAGTTGTAAACACTTATAATTAATATGAGACCATAGAAAATGCCAAATGCAAAGTATTCATTGAGTGCATAGTGTACGAATCGGTCGAGGCTACGTATTACAATGCGAACATCGGCCTTATTGGCTGAGTTGATTTTAAAGTAATACTGATACACACTGTCTTTGGGATTTTCTATTAAAAAAAGGAAGTTTTTATGCTTTATATTTCTTTCTTCGAAATTTATCTGATCCCCCATTTTAATTTTTGTAAAGCCACCGTAGGAGTTTGGACGATACATGCTGATACTATCTATGGTTTGGTCATAAAATTCCAAGACCCATTTTCGCTTGCTTTTTGTATTGAATTTAATATTTAACCTTACCCAATACGTAGAATTAATATCGTAGTCGTTTTTTGTGTATTTAGGGTAGACCTTGAATTTATTGTTATTGGCTAAAATTTCATCGAACGTTTTTTGATTGGTTGTGTCAACCAACGCGTGAAGTTTACTTAAAACAAAGTCGTATTCAGTAATGGAATCGTTAAGCTGAACGTCATAGGGAATATTTTGTGCAAGCACAGTTTCCCTTGAAAGCAGCAAAAAAAGAACTACCCAAAAAACATATAACCGTTGAGCTTTATTGAATTTCATTTCCTATTGATGAAACAATGCAATTGCGGCCCCACCACCTTGAGCCAATTTAAGATGAAGTGAGTCCTTATTGGTAACATTCAAAGAATCAATGGTGTAAGAAACCGGGTTTTTATCCCAATGTGCATCAGGGCCATCCGAATAAATTACGGCTTTGTAATTACCCTCTTGCAAAAAGTTGAGTGGAACATCAAAATCTCTCCCTTCTTCATTGGTTATACTTCCTATAAACCAATTATCGGTTCCTCTTTCCTGTCGTGCAATGGTTACATATTCACCAACTGCTCCATTGAGCACCTTGGTTTGTTCCCAATTAACGGGTACATCTTCAATAAACTTGAAGGCATCCAAATGCTTTTCGTAGTGTTCAGGTAAGTCGGCTGCCATTTGCACCGGGCTGTAAATAACCACATACAGGGCCAATTGTTTGGCCAACGTGGTATTTACCTGCTTATCTTTTTTATATTCATTGAACTTGATATTGAATATGCCCGGGGTAAAATCCACGGGGCCACCCAACATGCGGGTAAAAGGAATAGTTGCCGTATGCGAAGGAGGGTTTGTTTCGCTCCACGCGTTAAATTCCTGGCCTCTAAGGCCCTCCCTAGACAATAAATTAGGCCAGGTTCGTCTTAAACCCGTTGCCTTGATTGGCTCATGCACATCCAGCATAATATGATGATCAGCTGCTTTGGTTACAGCTCTTAAGTAATGATTTACCATCCATTGGCTATGGTGGTATTGTTTAGGGGTAATGTCTCCTACATAACCTGACTTTACATATTTTACTCCTTTGTCTTCATAGTACTGGTAAGCAGAATCCATAAGCCTGTCGTAGGTGGCAACATCCCCCGAGGTTTCGTGGTGTCCAATCAGGTTAACGCCTCTTTCCTTTCCGTACCTTATAACTTCATCGATATCAAAATAAGGGTAGGGGGTAACGAAATCGAATATTTGGGTGGCTGTGTCCAGCCAATTTTCCCAACCGGTATTCCAGCCTTCTACAAGTAAACCGTCAATGTGATGTTTAGAGGCAAAATCAATGTACTTCTTAGCGTTTTCAGTGGTAGCTCCGGGGTTGTTCCACGTAGGTGCCCATGAGCTTTTGCCAATGTGCATTTCCCACCAGATACCCATGTATTTTGATGGCTTTATCCAATCGGTATTTTCGATTTTGCTTGGCTCATTAAGGTTCACAATAAGGTTGGAAGCAATTAACTCACCAGGCTCTTTTACTATTTCTATGGTACGCCAAGGGCTCTGCATTGGTGTTTTGGTTTTTACTTTTATGCCATCGGGCCAGGGAACCAGGGCACTGGTAAGCGTATGGGTTTGTCCATCTACATGCAGGGTCATGTCCGCATAATTAACCAGCTCAGCTTCATGAATGCTTAAGTAATATCCGTTGCCCTCCATAGTCAGCGGTGTGTTTACCGCAAGCGAGTCGGGAATTAGAGTGCAGCTTAAATTCGGGTGGTTACGTTTAGCTCCTGCATCTATTTCTGAAAGTCGCGATTTTGTCCACAAGTGCTCATAAGACTCCCAGTCACCTGGTATCCACCAAGCAGTTAGGTCACCAACAAGGTGAAATTGTGTTTCTTCTTTATTAATATTTATGCTATCCAGACCTGCTTGTTTCGGTATCTCATATCTAAAACCAATTCCATCATCAAATACCCTGAAAACAATTTTAAAATTGTAAAAAGGGCTGGTTTGCGTAGACAGGTTTAATGTTAGCTGGTTGTAATGGTTGTTTACTTTTCGTGATTCGCCCCAGGAACGTTCCCAGGTTTCATTAAAAGTAGA
Source organism: Cyclobacteriaceae bacterium (assembly GCA_020436165.1). Lineage (GTDB taxonomy): Bacteria > Bacteroidota > Bacteroidia > Cytophagales > Cyclobacteriaceae > JAKISE01. The sequence goes on from JAGQYI010000069.1 coordinate 23,523, forward strand.
ATTAGAGACTGAATCCAGCTTTAATTGGTGGGTCAAGTTAATTGAGTCGTTCAATAGGTATCCAAGAAAAGAGCTGTCAATTACTACTCCATCATCAAATGTTACTTCATATCCCGGTTTTCCATCATCTGACAAAAAAGTTGTTAAGACGATACTGCCATTAGGTGAACTGATTTGTTTTGAGTTCTTTTTAGTAGTGCAAGAAGATAGCAGAACTACGGAAACGACTATAAGCAGCAGAATTTGTCTGGTTTTCATGTTGTTGTGTTAGTTATCGAAACACTAATATAACCAGAGTAAAACTTTCTTTGGGCAGAAAGTAAAAAGCCTCTCCAATTGGAGAGGCTTTACTTTAGTATTTATGTATTTTATTACATCATGCCCGGCATTCCGCCACCACCCATTGGTGGCATGGCTGGCTCATCAGCAGGCTCTTCAGCAACAACAACTTCAGTTGTTAAAAGAAGAGAAGCTATGGAAGCAGCATTTTCCAAAGCAAGACGAGTTACCTTTTTAGGATCAATAACTCCGGATGCAATCAAGTTTTCGAACTTGTCATCTTTTGCATTGTAGCCGTAGTCTCCTTTGCCTTCTTTTACTTTTTGTACAATCACAGAACCCTCAAGTCCTGCGTTTTCCACAATAGTTCTCAATGGAGACTCAATAGCCTGACGAACAATATTTACACCTGTTTCTTCATCGCCATTGTCGGTTTTAACTTTATCCAGACAAGGAATTGCTCTTATAAAAGCCACACCGCCTCCAGCAACAATGCCTTCCTGTACAGCTGCTCTCGTAGCATGCAAGGCATCATCCACTCTGTCTTTCTTTTCCTTCATTTCTATCTCAGTGGCAGCACCAATATAAAGGATTGCAACACCACCAGAAAGTTTGGCTAAGCGCTCCTGAAGTTTTTCTTTGTCATACTCAGAGGTGGTATTTTCAATTTGTTGTTTTATCTGATTGATACGAGCAGTGATATTTTGTTTTTCACCAGCGCCATTTACAATGGTAGTATTGTCTTTATCAATGATAATTTTTTCTGCTGTACCCAGGTAGTCAAGAGTAGCATTTTCCAATTTATAACCTCTTTCTTCTGAGATTACAGTACCACCACTTAAGATGGCAATATCTTCCAGCATTGCTTTTCTTCTGTCACCAAATCCCGGAGCCTTTACTGCTGCAATCTTTAATGTGCCTCTGATTTTGTTAACAACCAGTGTTGCAAGCGCTTCACCATCTACATCTTCAGAAATAATAACCAAAGGTTTTCCGGTTTGTGAAACTGCTTCCAAAATTGGTAGTAATTCCTTCATTGAAGAAATTTTCTTATCATAGATAAGTATATAGGGAGCATCCATTTCAGCTTCCATCTTATCAGTGTTTGTTACAAAGTAAGGCGAGAGATACCCTCTGTCGAACTGCATACCTTCCACTGTTTTAACCTCAGTTTCGGTACCTCTTGCTTCTTCAACAGTAATTACACCGTCTTTACCTACTTTATCCATTGCATCGGCAATCATTTTACCGATAGCAGCATCGTTGTTTGCCGAAATAGCACCAACCTGAGCAATCTCATTACTATTGCTTATTTCCTTGGCTTGTTTTCCTAAATCTGCAATAACCGCTTCTACTGCTTTGTCAATACCTCTTTTCAGGTCCATAGGATTTGCTCCAGCGGCTACGTTTTTCACTCCAAAGCCGTAGATAGCCTGAGCAAGAACGGTTGCAGTGGTGGTTCCGTCCCCTGCATCGTCTGCCGTTTTAGAGGCTACTTCTTTCACCAATTGAGCGCCCATGTTTTCCACGGGAGCTTTCAATTCAATTTCTTTAGCCACAGAAACACCATCTTTTGTAATAGAAGGTGCACCGAATTTTTTATCAAGAATTACGTTTCTGCCTTTAGGACCCAATGTTACTTTTACTGCATTGGCAAGTGCATCTACACCTGCTTTTAATTGCCCCCTGGCTTCGCTTTCAAATACTATTTCTTTTGCCATAATTTTCTACTATTATTCAATTAGGTTGTTAAACAATTGCTAAAATGTCAGACTCTCTCATAATCAGGTAATCTACTCCATCAAATTGTATTTCTTGACCTGAGTATTTTCCATAAAGCACCGTATCGCCTTCTTTAACTGTCATGGGCTCAGTTATTTTTCCTTTCCCCACCGCAACTACTTTACCTCTTTGAGGTTTTTCTTTGGCAGTGTCAGGAATAATAATACCAGATGCAGTGGTTTCTTCTGCAGCTTCAGGTTGAACAAGCACCCTGTCAGCAAGTGGTGTGATTTTAACTTTGGACATTTTATTAAGTTTTAATTTAACACAATTTTATACTGCTCCCTTATTATCATTTTATGTGCCAAATTCATAATATGCCAACAAGGCAGACAAAATTTCAGTTTGTACAAACTGATGTCATGAGGGAGGCGAAAAGGTGGCATAAAAAAAGGGGCTGGCGCCCCTTCTCTACATTCTCCTTAATCTAATTTTGTTCTTGTGAATCGTTGGTAGTTTGATCATCTCCCTGTGAATTATCGGTATCTGTATTTCCCGAATTTTGGTCGTTCAAATCCAGACTTGGAGGGAGAGCTTGTTGTTGCTCGCCAGCTCTTTCAAGGTTTGGGCTGGAAGCTTCATCTGGTGATTGATTGCTGATCATAAGTTTTGTGCTCATGCTCAAAACAACAATTGCGACAGCAAAACCCCAGGTTAATTTTTCAAGAAGATCGCTTGTTTTCTTAACACCAATAATATTGCTTGCTCCTGAACCACCAAACTGGCTGGATAACCCGCCTCCTTTGGGATTTTGTGCCAAAACAACCAAAATAAGCAAAACTGCGGCTATCAGGATAAGAATTAATATGAATAAAAGCATTACTTTTTCTTTAATTTTTCAATTTGAGCTGCAAATAACGCCTTTTTTTGCGGAAGTTTCCAAATTAATTTTTTATAAATCTCAATTGCTTTCTCGGTTTTGCCCTGGCTGGCGAAAATCTTTGCAAGTGATTCACTTACAACATCATCTCTCATTTTAGCACTTTCCTTTGCAAGGTCCTCTTTGTCATTAACGCTTTTACTGTTTTTACTAATGGTTGGCTCCTTTTCTATGAACTCATCAATGATCTTGGAATGCGTCTTGCTTTGATTGGTTTTTTTGGTTGTCTTCTCTTTTTTAGAAGGTGTTGCTTTTCTTACAGCTGGCTTGGGGGTGGTTCCTGCTTTGCTTGTTTTAGAGATGGTATGTTCTTCTTCAAACCAAACAGAAAACTCTTTTTTTGTTTTTATCAGCAGCTCCAGATTTTTTAACACATCCTCTCTCAGAGAATCTCCTCCATCTGCAACAGCTTTTTGTACTGGCTTAGGCAGAGATGCCTTTTGAGCGGGAAGTTTATTAACTGTAGTTTTAACTCTTCTTTCAACAATTTCACTCGGAACCAGATTATGCTCAATCAGGCTTTTTAGAATGCTTCGGTCAGTAGAATGAAGTGCAGCATTGGAAAGACTTTGTTTAAAGCTTTTTTGATCTTCTTTCTTTGTCGCATTGGCAAGCAACAAGTGCACTATTTGACTAAAAGGATAGTCTGTAGCCAGTTTTTCAAGAGATTTTATTTCTTCTGGAGTAGAAGAATAACTACTTACAATTTGCTTGAATCGATCCTTTTTCACAAATAGTTTTGATTACCGCAGGCTAGTAAAACTAGGAAAAAATATTACCAATTGGCAACGGTGGCGTTAAATATATCTAAAATTATCTGGTCGTAAATCTCCTGAATCAACTGATTTTCGACAGCAGTAAGCCCCTGATCATTGTCAAAATCAGCATAAAATGAAAAACTCTTGTTATTGAAATTCTGTTCTTCATCTTCTAGGTTTACATAGCTTACTTTTACCGTAATAGTAAGTCGGGTTAGGTTTGCCTGATCGTTGGTTTCTGTACTTGATGCAGCTGATGGGGCAACAGGGGTTAGTTTGTAACCGGTAACCGATCCCTCTATTTGTAGTTCTCCATCATCCGGCACCTGGCTCAGGCTGGTGTTTTGCTGATAATAATCTCTTAACTTATCTGTAAAAAGAGCACCAAGGTTTGTGGGGCCATTATTGGCATCGTTGTAGAAGGTCTGAATGGATATTGTTTTGGCAGTAATGGTGGTTCCTGTAAAACTATATACACCGCAAGAAGTGGCAACAAACAAAAATGGAACGATGAGGAACAAGTGTAATTTAGACATCATACTGCTTGATTTTTCTGTATAAGGTACGTTCCGATATGCCCAAATCCCGTGCCGCATATTTTCGCTTGTTATTATTCTTTCGTAAGGCCTTGATAATCAACTCTTTTTCTTTTTTCTCAATCGATAAGGAATCATCTTCTTCAAGTTCATGAGAAATGTCCTCAATGCGATGTTCATCATAATTGTCTGTTTCATTAGAAGGAACATCAATTACAAATGATGATTCTTTTTCCTCTTCTTCATCAAACTGATTGATAGCATTTTCACTTAGCAACCGTCTGTGTTCATCTACCATGTGAGGTTCAATGTCACCTCCATTTTCAATTATATCACTTACGAGTTTCTTGAGATCTGTTACATCCCTTTTCAGATCGAATAATACCTTATATAATAAGTCACGTTCAGATATACTGTCTTTTTCGCTGTTGCCCTGGTAAAGTATCGGATGCTTGGCTCTTGAGGAAGGGAGGTATTTGAGCATTACTTCGCCAGTAATATCTTTCTCAAGTTCGAGAACCGACATTTGCTCAACAATATTCTTTAACTGACGGATATTACCTGGAAAATCAAAATCAAGCAAAATCTCTACTGCCTCCTGAGTTAGTTTAAGAGGTTTGGTTTTATATTTTTCACTAAAATCAGAGGCAAATTTTCTAAATAATAACTCGATATCGGAACCTCTCTGGCGAAGAGGTGGGACAAATATGGGAACGGTATTTAACCGGTAATAGAGGTCTTCTCTGAATTTACCCTTGTGGACAGCTTCTTCGAGAGACACATTTGTTGCTGCTACAACCCGCACATCTGTCTTCTGTACTTTTGACGATCCAACCTTAATGAATTCTCCTACTTCAAGTACGCGAAGAAGACGCGCTTGTGTACTTAGTGGTAGTTCTGCAATTTCATCAAGGAAAATAGTGCCCTTGTTGGTTACTTCAAAATAGCCTTTGCGCGCATCGTGTGCACCGGTGAACGACCCTTTTTCGTGACCGAAAAGCTCTGAATCTATAGTTCCTTCAGGAATAGCACCGCAGTTGACAGCAATAAAAGCTCCGTGTTTTCTGGCACTCAGCTGATGAATTATTTTGGAAAATGACTCTTTACCACTGCCGCTTTCTCCAGTAATAAGCACTGTCATGTCGGTAGGCGCTACCTGTATGGCTACACCCAATGCGTGATTGAGCAGAGGAGAATTACCAATAATTCCGAATCGTTGTTTTATACGAAGTATTTCTGATTCGTTCATGTTTGAGCAAATTCTGGTTCAACAACTTTTCCGGTGAGTGTGGCCGCGGTGCAGTCTTCAATTAATACATGCACATAATCTCCAGGTTCATGATCACCAGTCGGGAAAACAGCCACTTTATTGGCGCTGGTTCTACCCTGTAAGTATTCGTTCGATCGTTTTGAATAACCTTCAATTAAGACTTTCTCCACTTTGCCAACATTAAGTTTATTCCTTTCTAACGAAAGTTCTTGTTGCTTAGCTATGATTTCGTTTAACCTACTCTTTTTTGTTTCAAGGTCTATATCGTCTTTTAGTTTTTTTGCCGCATAAGTGCCCGGTCTTTCCGAATAAAAGAACATGTAAGAGAAATCGTACTTTACATAGTCCATTAATGTGAGTGTATCCTTATGCTCATCTTCTGTTTCAGAACAGAATCCGGTGATCATGTCTGAAGAAATGCCACATTCTTCTCCTAAAATTCTTCGAATGGCATCCACCCTGTCAATGTACCATTCCCTTGAGTAGGTGCGGTTCATGAGTTCCAGAACACGTGAATTACCACTTTGAGCTGGCAAATGGATGTAGTTGCATATATTTTCATAGCGCTTCATGGTATAAAGCACTTCATCGGTAATATCTTTTGGATGTGAAGTGGAAAAACGTACTCTAAGCTCAGGGCTGACTTTTGCTACCATTTCCAGTAATTGAGCAAAGTTTACAATGTCGGTTTCGTTTGCTTTTTCAATTTGCGCTTTCCCTTTCAACTCTTCGTTTGGAGACCACTTATAAGAATCTACATTTTGCCCAAGCAAGGTTACTTCTTTGTACCCGTTGGCGAATAGTTCTTTAGCTTCATTTACTATGGATTGTGGGTCTCTGCTTCTTTCACGCCCCCTGGTAAAGGGTACTACACAAAAGGCACACATATTATCGCATCCACGCATAATAGATATAAATGCGGTAACTCCATTTGAATTCAGACGAACCGGGCTAATGTCTGCATAGGTTTCTTCGCGCGAAAGAATGGTGTTAACAGCCTTTTGGCCTTCATCTACCTGGGCAACCAAGTTTGGAAGATCTCGGTAGGCGTCTGGGCCCGCGACAAGGTCAACCACTTTTTCTTCTTCTAAAAGCTGCTGTTTAAGGCGTTCGGCCATACAACCCAGCACTCCAATAATTACATCCGGTTGCTTTTTCTTTAACCCATTAAAATGGTTGAGTCTGTTGCGAACAGTTGTCTCAGCTTTCTCTCTAATGGAGCAGGTGTTAAGTAACACTACATCCGCCTGATCCAATTCAGAAGTTGTATCAAATCCATTTTCAGCCATGATGGAAGACACAATTTCACTGTCGGAAAAATTCATCTGGCAACCATAACTTTCAATGTATAGTTTTCGGTTTTTGCCGGTTGATGTGTCTTTAGTTATACGAACCTCACATAGTTCGTCACTATTTCCATTGCCTAAAATATTTATGTCTTGTATTATATCGCTCATTTCATAATCCTTGCGGGGTTGCAAAGGTAATACGATCGCCCTAAAAAGTGACATAATGGCAGAATATTAGTTTATTCTTTTTAAGATATTCACCTTTGTAATGATTAAAGAAATTAATTATGGCACTTATAAAATCCGTTAGAGGAATTGAACCAAAGTTTGGTAAGGACTGCTTTTTGGCTGAAAATGCAACCGTTGTTGGTGAAGTTACTATGGGCAATAATTGCAGCGTTTGGTTTAATGCAGTGGTTCGCGGTGATGTTCACTCAATAACCATTGGAGATAATACCAATATTCAGGATGGTGCGGTGATTCACTGTACTTTCAAAACGGCAAAAACAGTTATTGGCAATAATGTTTCAATTGCGCATAATGCCATAGTTCATGGGTGCACTATACACGACAATGTACTTATTGGAATGGGCGCTATTGTAATGGACCATGCGGTAGTTCATTCAGGGTCGATAATTGCTGCCGGGGCTGTTGTTTTGGAAAATACCATCGTGGAACCTAATTGCATTTATGCAGGAGCACCCGCAAAAAAGATTAAGGAAGTGGGTGAAAACAGGAAAGATGTTTTTGAGCGAACCGCAAAAAATTACGTCATGTATAGCAAGTGGTTTGAAGAGTAATAGAATATTTAACAATTTGATAGTATTTTAATTGCATTTAGGCTTGTCACTTATAATATAATTTTCGTAATTTTCTCATGAATCTAAACTCTGGTAAAAATGAGTTCACTAAATGATGGTTTTGATCCAACGGTGATAAGGGAGTATAAATCCCGAATGAATGAAGATGGTTTTTTAATCGTTGAGTCAGAAGACAATGGTGAGGAATATGTAAACTTTATGTTCGCAGGAGAATATAAGGGTAGAGAAGTAATTTACGATGCGGTTATTTATACCCTTCGTTTGAACCACCACAGCGATCTGTATGAGTTGGCCGAACAAAAAACATCGGAGCGTTTTCCGGAATTTAATTCAATGACATACTCTGTTGATGAAAATGGAGATCTCAATGAACTATCTCAGAAAGAAGAAGAAATTGGGATGTACATGACAGAGCTGATTCTGGAATTGGAAGAAGAAGGTGAAGTAAAAGTAAAAGAACACGTAGAATTAGACACTTCGTTAGAGTTTGGTGTTGGTCTAGATATAGGACTAAATGTTGAGGAAGTAACCAGTAATGTAATTGCTAAATTTATAAAGGATTTCAATTCAGGAAGTCTTGAATTGGATGAGACTCTTTACTCATTTGAAATGGACGAGCCCGAAGAGGCCTGATTTTCTGCATCATAATTTCTGTTTTCTTTTCTAAATTAATTTCAAAGCCCTTTCTTTGCGGGACTTTAGAAATAACTAAATTGATGAAAAAAGCTACATATATTCTTGCGATTGGAATTTTGGGTTTGGCTTCATGCCAGCCAAAAAGTATGAGTGGTGAAAACTCTGATGAATCGACACCCTCGAAAATCGATTTGTCACTTGCTTATGTGAACTCTGATTCATTGGCAACGCATTACAAGTACTTCGAGGAAGTAAGTAAAAAACTGGAAGACAAACGAGCCAAGTACGAAAAGGAATTTGCAAACAGGGCATCAGGTTTGCAAAAGCAAATTGAGGATTACCAAAGAACGGCTCAAAATATGACAATTGCTCAGGCAAGAGCCGTTGAAGAGGATTTAACCCGCAAACAGCAAAACTTGCAGCAATATCAACAATCGCTTACTCAAGAGTTATTAAAAGAAGAAGCAAAGCTTAATAAGGAATTGTATGATACAGTTGCTGAGTACTTAAAAAAATATGGTAAATCACACAATTTGGATATGATCTTCAAACATTCCACAGGCGGGGAAATATGGTATGGCGACAGCACTATGGATATAACCACTGAGGTGATTGAAGGATTGAATAAAGAGTACGAAACCAAAGGCAAGCCAGAAACATTTAAAGCTGACTCGATTACAGGAAAATAAAGGTTTCATTACCAAAAAGATATGAAAGCCCGGTTTATCCGGGCTTTTTTTGTTTTTAATCTTTAGATAGTAGTCTAATTGTTGTATTATCGCCTTATTTATTATCAAAATAAACAATGCTTAAGCTTGTACTTAAAGCTTTAAATGCAAAACCGGAAGAGAAACAACAGGTACTTCTGCTACTTGGATTTGGATTCTTTATGGGTGTGTTTTTGGCTACTTTTCAGATATCAGCCGAAACACTTTTTGTAACTAAGCTGGGGGAACAATACATTAGATGGGGAATTTTTGCTGCTGGTTTTACAGGTGTTTTTACTACAGCTGCTTTTGCTTTCATGCAAAACAGATTTAAGTATTCTACACTTTCATTTACCAATCTAAGTGTATTATTTGTTATTACGGTAAGCCTTTTTATTGCATTTAGAGTAGTGCCAGATGAGCATCAGCGTGTTCTTTCGTTTGTTCATTTTGCTTTAATGGGGCCTTCAATTGCTGTTTTCTTGCTTAATTTCTGGGGAATTTTTGGTCGGATGTTCGACTTAAGACAATCCAAACGGATTATTGGTGGTATAGATACCGGTCAGTTACTGGCAGCTATAATTACCTTCTTTACAGTTGGTCTTGGGTTTATTGTTGTTCCTCAAACTTATGATTTATTACTAGTGGGAGCAATCAGCATACTAGGCTCAATTGGTTTTTTAATTATTATTCTTAATAAATACAGTTTAGGTGCTGTATTTGCTGGTGCCGAGGTGCAAAAAAGCGTTTCGATTGGAGAAATGTTTAAGGATCGGTATGTGGTTTTACTTGCACTTTTTTTAACGTTTTCCGTTTTTGCCTACTTGTTGGTAGAAAACACATATTTAACTGTTTTAACAATACAATATCCGGATACACCACAAGGTGAGGTTCAATTACGCCAGTTCCTTGGCTGGTTCAACGGAGCAATTCTCATTCTTGGATTTATATTCCAGACATTTTTTAACGATAGAATAATTGCAGACTATGGATTAAGGGTATCCCTTACCATTTTGCCCATAATTATGGGTTTTATTACGCTTCTTATTATAGCTATCTTTTATCTTTTTGGATACCAGGAGGGTACTACAGGATTTACCATTTTCTTCATTTTTATAGCCATTAGTAAATTGTTTGTATCGTTTTTAAGAGATGCTCTTGAAAATCCTACGTATAAGATTTATTTCATGACCCTTAAGGCCAGTATTCGGTTTGATATTCAAACTAAAATAGAAGGAGTGGTAAATGAAACAGCAAAATTGGTAACTGCGGGAATTATATTGGCACTGGGTTTCCTTTCTTTTTTTGAACTTATACAATATTCTTTCCTTATAATACTGGTTGTAATTGGATGGGGTGTTTTGGCAGGTAAGTTGTATGCTGAATACCGAAACCGATTAAGAGACAATCTTGAGTCGAAACAGATCACCATTGAGGAGATCGATATTATACACGAGTCCGTTGTGAGCAAGGTTCAGAACAACCTTTTAAACGACATGCCTTCTATGGCTGTTTTTTCGTATAAGCTTCTCGAAAAAATGAATCCCAGTTACATCAATAATTCCTTAAATATTTTGATGAGGCATCCTAAAAGTATAGTCAGGGAGTTTGCGCAGAGAAAAATGAATGCAGTTAGAGGATTATCTGTTTCCGACAAATACATTGTAAAGGCAAATGAAAAGGATGCAGAATCCGGAAGAAATGTGCTATCATCATTTGATCTCGTGAGTCTTTTATCAGAAGGAGATGTATCTGTAAAGAGAATTGCCTCATTGTGTAAATCAGAAAATGAGCAGGACAGGCAATATGGAGCAGAATTAATAGGCAATATGCAATCAAACGATGCGGTATTTTATTTGGTAGAACTACTTTCCGATTATGACGCAAGAGTGAGGATTGCTGCGATTAAAACGGCCGAAAAGAAGCATACATACGAAATTTTGATAGCATTAATTGAAAACCTGAATTCTTCCCGGTTTTCGAATTTTGCTAAAAGTGCATTGGTTCTTATTGGTGAAGGTGCTCTGCAGGCATTAGACAACAGCTTTTATAAGTCGGGTCAGGATGCCAAGCTAATGGTTAAAATTGTGCAGATAATTGGTAGAATTGGAGGCTCCAATGCCATAGCTATGTTATGGAATAAAATAGATTTTCCTGATAAGATCATTTCCTCTCAGGTTATTGTTTCGCTAAGTGAGGCAGGCTTTAAAGCTGACATAGGGCAAATGACTCGAATTAAGTATGCCATTGAAAGTGATATTGGAGATATAGCCTGGAACCTGGCGGCTTCTCTGGAAATTCCCAAAGATCAATATTCAGACCTATTAGCAGAATCATTGGCTGAAGAGAATGAAAATGATATAAAACACATCTACACACTTCTTTCCATGTTGTACGATCCGTCATCTATCCATTTGGTTCGTCAAAACCTTGAAAGTGGCACAAATGAAGGAATAACACTTGCCATTGAAATGTTGGATGTGCTGTTATCTGAAGACTTGAAAGCTAAAATAATACCTGTTCTTGATGATATTTCAACAGCTGATAAGGTAAGAAAACTTGAGCCTTTCTACCCCCGCATTCAGTTAGATTCAATGCAAGTATTAAAATTTCTTTTGAATAGAGACTTTACACAAAGTAACCGCTGGACAAAGTGTTGTGTTTTGTTCGAAATGGGCTCACTTAAAAATCAGTTTTTCAAAAATGACATTATTGCGAACCTTTTTAATCCTGATTTAATGATTCAGGAAATGGCTGCATGGGCGCTTTATCAGTTAGATGACCAACTATATTTTGAGCATATTGAACGGGTAAGTGAAGAAATGAGATTGGTTTGCAATGAACGAATGACTAAAAGCAGTGAGCTTGGGAATGGGTCACTTATTTTTGAAAAAACGCTATTTCTTAAATCTATGAAGCTTTTTGCTAACGTTCCTAGCCTGGATTTAAGCTATATGGCTGATTCTATGGATGAGTTAAATCTCAAAAATGGAGATACAATTAGTCTTGGTAAAGATTATTCAAATTCATTTATAATTATCGTTACGGGCAATTTGACATATTACCAGGAAGGAAGACAAAAAACCGTTTTAACTCCCAAAGAATTTATTGGTGAATTGATATTGAACGAAGAAGCTTTGGAGTCGGTAATGGTTGTTGCAAATGAAGATACGCAGCTCTATATTATAGATAAAGATTTGTGGCACGATCTGTTAGCAGATAACATTTCTTTTGCCCATTCAGTAATAAACAATATCACAGCATAGAACATAAAAAATTCCTTAATTATTTTATTTTGACTATTTTCTTTAGTTTAGTGCATAATATATATTGGCCAGGACACCTAACTTAGTGCTCAACTATAGTTTACATAGAAGCGAAGCCGAAGAACGGCTGTTTGATTCTGAACTTATTGCTTCAGGTGATCTTACCAATCCTTTCCCCGGATTAAGGCCTTTTGGAGTTGATGAATCCCATTTATTTTTTGGTAGGGAGGGGCAGGTTGATGAAATTCTTTTAAAACTCTCAAAAAATCGATTTATAGCTCTTTTGGGCTATTCAGGTAGTGGTAAATCCTCATTAATGCACTGTGGTGTTATACCTGTGCTTTACGGTGGTTTTATGACCGAAGTGGGCCCTAACTGGAATATCGTGATCTCTCGCCCTGGTGGCGGTCCAATAGACAATCTGGCTGAAGCGCTGGTTAACCATGTAATACCAAAGGATGGGGAAGAAGGCCACTCGATAAGACACAATGTTACAGCTGCTTTGCTAAAAACAGGATCTACGGGGCTTGTTGATGTGGCAAGGAGGTATAAGGCAACAACCGGTGAAAATCTCCTTATCCTGATTGACCAGTTTGAAGAGCTTTTCCGATATGCGGAGTATGGCCACGACAACAAAAGTGAAGCTTCTCAATTCGTGAGCTTATTGGTAGATGCCATTGAGCAGGAGGAAGTTCCCATTCATGTAGCCATTACAATGCGTTCTGATTTTATTGGAGATAGCGCACAGTATGCAAGGCTTACAAAGCATATCAACAGAAGCAGTTTTGTAATTCCTTTGATGTCGAGGCATCAAAAACGAATGGCTATTGAAGGCCCTGTTGCAGTTGGTGGTGGAAGAATTTCCGAACGACTGGTTAATAAGCTTTTGGAGGAAATTGGTGATAACCAGGATCAGCTTCCTATTATGCAGCATGCGCTTATGCGTACCTGGGATTACTGGGTTAACAATAGGGAATCTGGCGAAGCAATGGATATCAGGCATTACAATGCCATTGGTAAAATATCCGATGCCCTCTCTTTGCATGCTGATGAGGCGTATGATGAACTAACCGACAAAGGAAAACGTATTGCCGAAGTGCTCTTCAAATCACTTACTGAAATAGGTGATGATAATTTTGGTATACGAAGGAGGAGTAGTGTAAAAGAGATTTCTTCTATTGCGGGTGTTTCTCATACTGAAGTTATTGAAATAGTAGAGCATTTTAGAAAACCTGGCCGGTCTCTTTTAATGCCTGCATTGCCAATTGAACTTGATTCGGAGTCGGTTCTTGAAATATCCCATGAAAGTTTGATGCGTATATGGACCCGACTGCGTATCTGGGTTGAGGAAGAGAACGATTCGGCTAAAATGTACAAGCGTATTTCGGAAGCTGCGGAAATGCACCAGATTGGCCGAAGCGGATTGTGGAGGCCGCCTGATTTGCAGTTGGCACTTAACTGGCAGAAAAAGCAAAGCCCTACACGCCAATGGGCAGAGCGATATAATACAGCATTTGAACGGGCAATTGTATTTCTCGATACCAGTAAAGTATCGTATGAAGCAGACCAGAAAAGCCTGGAGCTTAAACAAAAAAGAGACCTTCAAAGGGCCAAAACCATGGCACTTGTTCTGGGTGTGGCAGCCATCATAGCCATATTTATGTTTGTTTGGGCGATTGTTCAGCAGATTGAGGCAACTACACAAAGTGAGAAAGCAAGAATTGAGGCACAGAAGTCCAAAGAAGCGGAACAAAAAGCGAAAGATGCCTTAAAAGGAGAGGAAGAGCAAAGAAAAATAGCAGAAAATAGTTTAGATCAAAATGAGAAACTAACAGAAAGACTTAAGATTCAAATAATACAAGTACGGAAAGCTAATGAAGCTGTTGTTGCAAGTGCAAAACTAGCTGAAGAGGCAAGAGCAGAAGCTGTAAAAGAACGGGATGTATCAATAAAGGAAAAGAACCGCGCAGATAGTCTGCTTACAATTGCAATAAACAAGACCTCAGAAGCAAATTCCTTATTACACTTAACTGTTGCTCAATCAATGACCACCAAATCGTTACAAGAAGCTGACGGTGATTTAAAGGGCTTATTGGCAGAACAGGCCTATCAGTTTAACTCAGCATATGGCGGCTATGAATATGATAAATACATTTACGATGGACTTTACTATGCAATGGCCAATTTCATGGGGCCCGACTACAACACATTCTTGGGTTCAGGCGGGGCAGCAAGGTCGTTGAGTTTTGGTACTGGTAATAATTTTTACTCGGTGGGTAGCGATGGTAAAATTTATCAATGGAATGTAGCCAATGAGCAAGCAGGTTTTGTAAATGTGGGTGAACGTCATAATTACCCTTTACGAGACGTGGAGGTAAGTAATGACGCCAAATGGTTAGCGGTAGCGAGTGATTCATCAAATATTGAATTGTATAGTTTAAGCAACTTAAATGGTGGCCCCACTTTAATTGGTGGACATAAAGGTTTAGTCTATGAAATAAGGTTCTTACCCGATAGCAGACTGGTTTCATTAGGGTTTGATGGAGTACTAAGTATTTACAATCCTTCTACCAATAAAACCGAATATTCAAAAAAGATAGGAGTTAATGCAAGAGCATTTGATGTTAATGCAGATGGCACGCAGGTTCTAATAGGCACCAATAATGGACAATTAATTCAATTGGATTTGGTTACGAACCAGGAAAAGCTATTATATACCATTCCTTCTCATTCTCAAATTCATGCGGTTAAAGTAAGCAAAGGAGGTACGCAAATTGCTTTTGGAGGCGAAGATGCCCTCATTTATTTATGGAGCAATGTAACCCAGAGTGTAGTTAGAAGACTTAAAGGCCCAACCTCAAGAATAAATTCTATTGAATTTTCGCATGACGGCAAATTATTGGCTGCCGCAAGCTTCGATAATAGCATTCATATGTGGAACATGAACGCCTTGGATGAATTCCCAATAGTAATGAAAGATAATTTTGGTGCTTATGCCTGGGATATTGCTTTTAGTAATAAGGATGAGTACCTGGTGGTAGGAACCAATAATGGTAAGATCAAGAAATGGCCGGTGCATGCCAAACAAATGGCCGATGAAATATGCAAGCACATTAAGAGAAATATGACCCTTGATGAGTGGGAAAGGTTTGTGGGTAACAATATAGAGTACAGAAATACATGTGTAAGTCTACTTTTAGAGCCAAATTCCAAATAAGCTTATGTATAAATTAGTTTGGCTCTTTGTTATAATTATTTTATTGCTTAGCCCCTCAAAAGCCATATCGCAATGCATTGAAGATTGGGATAAAGCGCAATCTGAATTTAAGGAGGGGCATCTGTATTCTATTCCTTCAATTTTGAGTGGATGCTTACAAGATGGGTTTACTAAATCCGAAAAGGTAGAGGCGTACCGAATGCTAACAATTACCTATCTCTATATTGACGACCCGTATGGAGCGCAAAATAGCTTTATAGGCCTTTTGAAACTAGACCCGGAATATCGTATTAAACCAACTGACCCTGTTGAACTTGAGCAGTTGAGCAAGGAGTATATTACTACTCCTATTATTTCCTGGAGGGTAAGGGGAGGAATTAATTATAGTTTTGTTTCAGTAATACATACAAATGGTTCTGGAAATGCAAAGTTAAATTCGGCAGTTTATAAGCCATTGTTAGGTTATAATGCTGTAGGTTCTTTAGATGTTCATTTTAATAAATTGATTAGTTTAGGTATAGATGTAGATGTTTCACTTAATTCTTATAATTATACGAATCATTTATTTGATGACTTAGAGGGGAATCAAAATGCAAAAGATTTTCAAAACTTTAAGGAGACTGGCTTGAATGCCAGCCTTCCAATTTATTTGAAGTTCACATATCCTGGAGTAAAGTATTATCCATATGTCTATGGAGGATATAGTCCTAATTACAATATTTATACAAATTCAACTGCTTCATATAGAATTATTCAGGAAGTTAATGAGAACCCGATTGAGCCTAAAAAATTAGATATTTCATTAATACGAAATCGTTTTTCAAACTCAGTAATATTAGGGGCTGGATTAATGAGAAGATATAAATATAATTACATATTTATTGATGTTCGGTATAGGTTGGGATTGAATAAACTGCTAAATGAAGAGACACAATTTGATTTTGCAGATTTGGAAAAGTACAATGCAAACCCCAACCGGTATAAAGATGTGATTGAATACACTGAAATCTATGAAAAAATAGATAGTCAGTTTAAGGAAAGCGATCTTTCTTTAACACTTGGATATGTATGGCCAAAATATAAACCTCGGAAAAAGAAGTCTGTGACTTTTGGAGGTATGTTAAAAGAAATGTTTAAGAAAAAAGGTAAAGATGAATAATAATTTTTTTTCTTGCACTATTCTTATAGCTCTATTGGTTGGGTTTGCATCCTGCGATAATACCTCTAACGTAGAGCCAACCTCAAGCAAATACTTCTTAAAGTATTATGGACAAACCGGAGATCAGGAAGGTATAGATGTAAAGGAAACTCCAGACGGAGGGTTCATTATTGGTGGAAACTCCATTACATCTTTTGGTGGTAAATCTGATTATTTACTTATTAAGACTGATCCAGAAGGAAATCAGGAATGGCAACGAACCTACAATTTTGGTGGTGATGATCGAATGACGGAGGTATTGGTTTTATCTGATGGATACTTGATAGCAGGCACATCTGAGTTGACAGGAAGTAATAAAGTAAAGTTGATTATGGTTGATCGAGATGGTATTAAAGAGGATGATTTTACTTTAGATTCCACCAATGTGAATTCCTATAAATGCAATGATATTACATTAACAAATTCTGGTGACTATTTCATTGTCGGTACTTATGATGGACCGAGCCAAGACGCAAGTAAAGGTAATTCATTTCAAGCTTTTGTTCCTTCAAGTTTTGTAAATGTTGCTACTCCTCAATTGAATGGTGACAATAATGAGGATGTGGATTTAGTCTTTGTAAAAGGATTAGAAGTAGTCAATAATTATACTGCTGGCGGACCTCAACTTAACTATCTTGTTTTCGGATATAAAGAGTTTCCAAGTGGTATAAATCTTACATTATATCAGTCTGATCTAAATTTTGGTAATATAGGTTGGGGTTTGCCAGTTAAATTTAGTGCTCTTAACACAAAATTAGTTGACGCAATTCCCGTGGCAGAAGGCGGTTATCTTATTTTAAGCGCTTCAGAAACAGGTTCTGTTATGACCAAAGTAAATGAAGACCCTAACGAAGAGAGATATCTTTACGTAACTAATGCTTCTTACTCCATTGGTACGGCTGATATATCAGGAATTAGTATGGTGCAATCTTCTGCCAATAAATACATTGTTACAGCAAATATTAATGAACAAAACTCCATAAGGACATCTTCTACAATTTTTGAAACAAGTTTTAGTGGATCAATCAGATGGGAAAGAGTTTTTGGCACATATTCATCATATACCTCGGGTAATGCTTGTGTTTTATCCGATGGCTCAATCGTTTACACGGGTACTGCAAACCAGGAATCGCAAACCAAGGTTTTCCTTGTTAAAACAAAGAGTAACGGAGATATGAAATAGCTAAATGATTGTGATTCTGTTGAATAAATGGGTTACTTTACTATTTTTAAACGAATAAAAAACATTATTTAAACCTAACCTGTTGGCATGCAATTGTTAAAAAGGTATTTTATTTTTTTTCTGGCCTTTCTGGCCTCTTTTTATGCTAATGCACAAGTAAGTGTTACTGCTGCAACTGGAGGTGAGAATATTTGCCTTAACTCGGGACCTGCTACAAGTGATTACTATAGTCTTTCAGATATTGTTGTTACAGAGACTAATCCTACTGACTTCGACTCTCCAAATGCTAACAGAACATTTACGCTTGGTTTTAGTAGTGGCTCATTCGAGTTTGAAGCTGGAATAGGAAATTTAACGGTTAGTGGTGCAGGTATTGGAACTAATTCTATTTCCGTTACTTCTAGCAGCATAACAGTTACTCTTGCCATTTTTGGCCCATCTGATGCCTCCATAAATAGCTTCACAATATCCGGCATAAATGTAAGGGCAACTGCCGCTGGAACTGCTGAAATAAGAAGAACAGGTGGGAGTCAAATTATTAATGGGGATGCTATTGGTGACGCCAAAAACCATGGAACATTAGTTGCAAATAATCCTCCGGTCGCCTCCCTTTCGGATGATAAAGGGAGTGTCATCTGTTCAAGCGAACTAATTACTTTTACTGCTGCTCCTGGAGGAGCAACTAACTATGAATTTATTTTTGATCCAGGTGGGGTAAGAACAACATTGCAATCTGGAGCTTCTGAGTTTTATTCTACTTCATCCTTATCAAATGGTGATCAGGTTTCGGTAATCGTAACCGATTCAAATGGTTGTTCAGATGAGTCTTCTGCATCTTTAATAACAGTAAATCCGGGATTTACGGCTTCAATTTCCAGTTCTGCAGCAGCCAATACGAGTTGCGATGGAGAGTCGGTTACATTTACGGCTGCTTATGGGGGGGCTCCAACTTTACCGGTTTCGTACGAATTCTTTGTAAATGGAGTTGTAGCACAAGCTGCCTCGCCAGACGACACCTATGACCTGACTACATTGAACGATGGGGATGAAGTGTATGCAATTATTCAAGAAAGCGGTACATGTTCAGCCACTACAAATACAATAACACAAACTATTGTGCCTCTTCCTTCAACTGGACTAAGCGTGATACCAACAAATTCCACTGTGTGCTATGGAGAGACAGCAGAGATTACCGTTGGAAGCAGTGAGTTGAATGTAAATTATCAGCTTAAAGATATTTCTGATAATGTGTTAAGTAGCTCATTTCCTGGTACTGGGTCTAATTTGGTTTTAACAAGTACTGCCTTAACTTCCAATCTTACTATTAAAGTAGTGGCGAGTAGTTCCTTAACCACGAATTGTTCAGTTGATTTAACGGATACAGAAGCAATTACAGTTCAAAGTTCATTGCCACCAACTTCCACAAGCCCGGTTCCAATTTGTGAAGGTGATGCAGTTCCTTCATTAACTGCCTCTGGTACTGGAGGAACATATAAATGGTATGATGATGTTGCTTTAACTAATCTGGTAGGAACAGGAAGCCCTTACACACCAACAGGTGTGGTTGATGAAAATACTCCCGGAACATACAGGCTATATGTTACCGATACTGATGCAGGATGTGAAAGTGCAGGAACTGCTGTTGATGTTGTGGTGAATGCACTTCCAAACACTGGATTAACGGTTTCTCCGGCCGCAGTCAGTGTTTGCGAAAATACAACTACTACCATTCAGGTACAGTCCAGTGAAAATAATGTGAATTACAGATTGTACAATGGAGCTACTCCTATGAGTGCTGTATATGTAGGTAATGGAGGTAATCTTGATCTGACCACCTACGCGCTTACATCTAATGTTACATTGACTATAAAAGCAACAACTCCAAATCTTTGTACTGATAACCTTTCAAGCACAACCGCAATAACTGTTGATGTAACCCCTACGTCAGTAGCAGGTTCAGACGATGAGACGTGTGCAGACCAGGCTACCTACACGGTATCAGGCACGAGCAGCAGCAACGGGACAATTTTATGGACGAGCAGCAGTGGGGGAAGCTTTGTGGATGCCACGGTAG